>NZ_JABANE010000058.1 GCF_012844305.1 Flammeovirga aprica JL-4 | reverse complement strand
AGTGTATTCAGAAGAGGACTTAATAAAGTGAGAGAGATGATTAAAAGTGTTGATTTCAAAGACTTTACAAATATGATTTCTCATTTTAGGATGAACTATCTAAAAATCATCGGGTAGAGTATCTGTTTTATTACTATTAGTACCAAGACAGATGAAAAAGGATAATTTTAGGTTAAGATTTTTATGATAAGCGAGGCAGATTAGCAGAGCATAAATCTATAGGAACAATTTTTAAACTAAAAATATATCAGAATTCACTACTAGCTTGATTCCCCCAATAAGCAACAATACTGCAAATGCTTTTTTCAAAGTGGCTGCTGGTAATTTATGTGCAAGTTTGGCTCCGATACGGGCTGTGAAAAAACTCGCTATGCTTAAACTTATAAATGCATAAATGTGTACAAAACCCAATACGCCATTGGGTAATGCCTCTTTTACATTGGCATCAATAAATTGCCCGAAGACAAGAAACCCAATAACACCTGCCACAGCAATAGGTAAGCCACAGGCGGCCGAAGTACCCACTGCATTCTGAATTTTCAAACCATAATTACTTAAAAATGGAACGGTTAAAGTACCTCCTCCTACACCAAAAATGGCAGAGATCATTCCAATAAGTCCTCCTACGGCCGTTTGCCCAACAGGCGATGGTAGCTTGCTGAAGTCATTTTCTTCTACCGTTTTGTTTTTCATAAACAACATTTTCAACCCGACTAAAAACACCCATATACCAATTATTGCCTGAAGTGGTTTTCCATGAATCATAGAGGCAACGCCTGCACCTATCAACGAGCCAATAATCAATCCTGGAGCCATATGTTTCCATACTTGCCAATTTACCGCATTTTTACTATGGTGTGCACGAAGCGAACCAATAGAAGTCACTATAATAGTAGCTAGAGAAGTACCAATACAAATATGTGTAAGTGCAACTTCAGGTACACCTTGAGCAGTAAAAATGTAGATCAAGATGGGCACAATGACTATTCCGCCACCAATGCCAAACAAGCCTGCAAGTAAGCCAGAGAAAGCACCCGCAATGAGATAGTAGAGATAATATATATCCATAAGTAAAATGAAATTTTTTAATTTGTTTGTTAGTCTAAAAATCTTTGTTTGAGATGATAAAGTTCTGAAAAGGAGCTTTAAAAAACAAAGTGACAATTTTTGAAATTTTGTATAGTACTAGATGGGTTGCTCTTTTCGTGCAATTTCAGTTACTGTACTCAATGCTTAAAACTCCCCAATTGCCACGATTTAAAGCCAAACGCAATTTTTTATACACTCTAAATAATGATTGGAAGGTGTCTTTATTGTAAAACTTCGAATGAAAGATATTAAACAAAATTGAGTAAAAGGTAATCAAAATACAGCTTGAAAGTTAAGTATTTTCAATCAACCCAACCTCTATTGATAATAGTATCATGTTTCTATATAAATTTTTTGTAGTTATTAGTCCAATACTTTTCGATAAAATCACATTTCTCATCATTATATCCATGATCCAAAGGTATTGAATCTATTAGTTGTGATTCCCCATCAACCAATTTATAAATAAATACACCTGTTTTATGATCAACAGTTTCACAACCAATACCATGTATTCTTCCATATGTCAGTACTTGATAATCTTTTATGATAAATAAATCACTCACCCAATTATGATCAGCACATCCAGCTCTCTGATATGAATAATAATATCCAGTTTTTGATACTTGTTTTGGGTCAGGAAATTTTGAAAAATTCTCAACTAAAGTAAACTTGTTGGTTTTAGAATTAAAAAGTGCAACATCCTTTACCATAGGTATGTTTGTCACATAGTTAAAAAGTATATCACTTTCTCCATCATTATTGAAATCTATAAACTCAATTGAATCTACCCATTTATCATGTTTATATATGGTATCCATATTTTCATTTACAACATAAAAGTAACTTTCAGTGGATTGACGATAACCCATATATTTCTTCCCATTAATTTCTGTTGAATCACAACTTAATATTGTATAATCCACTTCTTCTAATTCATCAATTCCGTTACTATGATCTGAAATAATAATTATATCACCTACAGATTTCTCTTTTTGAATTGATTCACCTTTTTTAGAACACGACCAAAGGCTCAAGACAATTATTATATATATATTCTTCAATTTTACATATTGGAGTTTACTGTTCATAGAATCAAGCATCTTAATGCACTTTATAACGCTGATACTTAGTGTATTTTTTAAGGCCCATAATACCTATTGGTATCTCGATAATACCCACTCGTTATCCAACCATTTCTATTGTCGTCTAACTTCTCCCATGTGCCAACGGTCAATGTATCATAATTCATTGTCATGATTAAACTATCTCTAAGGTTCTTATCGAGATTAAGTCGAGGGTTATTGCAAATCAGTTTGTAAGCGGAATATTCAAGTTCCACAGATTTAAGAAAATTAAAACATTCAATGGCTGTATCCTGATATTTAATAGAATCTGACAAAGCCAACTTTGAGTCAAAATCAAGAAGTCCAAGCAAGATAGTATCCTGATTTTTGTAGATCAAATCATGGTCATTTTGATTGTAGAATCTATCAATCTGTGTAAAGATCTCATATGTTGTTATATGAGTATTTTCAAGCTTCCTACGTTTCCAAAACTTTGAATAATAATTACTTCCATTAGTTGTGGTGTCTGAATTGATAAATCCGGTGACAATCTCATGCAATGATTTGTTTTCCCAATCGGTATTGCAACACCAATCGTTATTCCTCTCAAAATACTTTTCTTTAGAGATAAATTTATCTAATCCGACGGTTGAAAATGCATTAAAAGCTATTTTCAAGTTCTCCGGATTTCTTAACCAAGAGTAATCTTTCATTCCAATGGAATCATAGGGGAAGGGCTTTATTCCTCCAAATTTTAATTCAAAAGGTAATTTGTAATAGTAATCTATCAGATGTTCATGTCGAATTGACTCAAAAAAATCATATTGTTTCTCCTTGAAGTTTCCTATATAAATAGGCTTATTTGTTGATTGATATCCTATGCAGGAAACAATACTGATAATTAGTAACCCGAACAATATATTTCTTTTATTTATCATCTCAATGAATAACAATAATTCGTTTAAGTTAAAAACTAACTCTTCCTGTAGGTATGTCAAACGATATACCGAAGTTTTAGGTAATGATTGAATAGATGATAGCCTTTTTAGTATAAATAATACTTCAAAAACATCACTTCTCTACTTTAATAGTACTTCAAATTCCATTCAATTAACCATTATGATTAGGACCTATTTTATCTTCTAAAGAAGGTGGATACCAAAGGCTTAATTCCCATTCTTCATAAGGAGGTTCAACCACATAATCTTTCTCCATATAATGTCTTATATACTGACATGCTCTCTCTTGGGCATATCTTCCGTTTAATACTTCTCCATCTTCATCTAACTCGATAACATTCGCATAAATGGCAAATACTTGTTCAATTACAGAAGGTTCTTCTCCATATAATTCTAAATAATCTAAATGGCAGATATAATAATGTGAACCGCTTGCCATAAAGTAGGCGAATGTTCTTAATGCGCCACTAAAGGCGTTGCTTAATTTCATTTTTTGATTGTTTATTTTTTGGTGATGCATAAATCAGCTTGTAGCACCACTGCTTATTCTACTCTAATTTTACCTAAGGATGTACACAATTCAATGTTTTGTTGTGTACCACTTTTTCTTTTCTCGTTTGAATTAAAATCGGTTGCAATAAAATGAGTACACAAATTAATTGCATAATGATCTCTTGATTTATCATCTTCAAACCCTCCCTTAATTTTCCATTGACTTACTTTCGTTCTGTACTTATCCGGTAAATACCTTGGTTTTTCTCCAATATGGATGACATTTACGTTTTGAGATTCAGACTTTAAAAATTCCATCACCAAAGTATCAACTCCTCGAAAATCACATACTATAAATTCGGCATTTGCTTCCGCTAATCTTTTTATTGATTTAAGATATAACTCTTCAAAATCAGAGTATTTAATATTTCCATTTCCAAAAATGTAGACTTTCATACTGGTTCAGTTTATCAAAAATACTTTACTACTATATACTAATTGTAATTGAATACAGCTCTACTATTAAACCATTCCAATTAATTTTCTTTCCACTTTTTTAATCCGACTGCATCCATCCTAATTTCCCTTATCCAACTATTTTTGAATCTTGATGTTAGGAAATTAAAAATTTCGAAATTATAAGCTTCTGCTATTTTAAGATCAATTCCTGAACACCCTTGTCTAAAATAATTAACTCCGAATGTTTCTTCATACTCAAAATCAGACATGCTTACAGATGGAGCAATACTTCCTTGAAGTAGAATAAATGGTTCTCCTTGGTTGATGTCAAATATTGCAAGTTCTTTTGCTTTCTCAATATTTTGCACTTTTCTCAAGTTGGTAGCTCCACTTTTTTCATACACATTTTCATCTACCAATTTTACTTCCTTTAATTGACCAAACCCTTTTACAGAAAAAAATAGAAGTACTATGAGAACCCAACTTTTCATTTTAAATTTCGTGATAAAGTGATAACAAACCCATAAACGTTTGCTTTAACGATGAGTAAATTTTAATTGAAGCAAAGTTAGTGTATTTCATATTAAAATACTGTCAATGGTACTGGTTATAGTAAACCATTGTATCTTTACAAAAATCGATCGTAATATACTTCCCCTCTAAAGATTTGTATTTTTCCGAATTTGGATAAATTCTGAGTTCATATGTTCCTGGCAGTTTTACAATAGAGTCTCCGATATAAAAATCTTCTTCAAAACGAATATCGTAAGATGAAAAACGCTGTGTTTCACCATTTTCATAAGTTACAATCTGTCTTCGAACTCCATTTTCAAAATCTACTTTCGCTACTTTTCCACTAAACTCCACATTATAACATAAATCTGCGTAAACCATATTTTTCCACAGTTTATGGTTCTGATATTCAGAAACAATTAATAAGATGATCAACGGGGTAAATGCAATAATGCTAAGGATTAATTGCTGTTTTTTTGTCATTTATAGTTTAAGCTAAGTTTAAAAAAATCTTCAATAAAATACATTTAATTAGGCTGATGTTCACACGTATAAATTACCTTACGTTCATTATCGATTTATCTTGAAATTTTGAATCGTCAATGTAAAATATATGGCTTATTCTAGGTTTAGTCTTGAAATACTTTACGGTTGGATAGTATAGCTCTCTATTATTTCCTGAGTTTAAGTTCTCATACTTTAACTTTGATATCTGTTGTGAACGTAAGTATTTCCTCCCATTTATTTCATATTCATATTTCGCAAAATATGTGGTGCCTGGTAAGAAAAAACTGCCTTCATCTTTTATTGTTTTTATTATTTTAGCTTGTGCCTCTTTGTATAAAGAGTCTATTGATTGAGGTACTATTGGTTGTGAATAATCAACTACCCTTTCAGAAAAATCTTCTGGATTATATTTCACTACATAAAATTCTTTTTTAGAAATATGATCATCACTCTCGCTTTTATGAGCAAAGGATAACTTTATATATTCTCCATCTACGATACTTTCACAAGATAAACTTATTCCATTTTTTACAACTCTTCCAATTGTTTCAAGCCCATTTTCTTTTATTTCTATTTTGGTAATACGTTCATTACGTAAGCCAAAAAGAAAAGCGAAGAATATTATTGTTGGAATTCCTATGAATAATATTTCAAAAGTATATGATTTCTTTTTCTCTTCACCGATCTCTGTCATATTCATGAAATTTTAGACGTTTGCATTCTGACAGTAAATATAGCTCCCCAAAGACTTAATCACTTAAATCAAAGGACTAAAATACATTAGTGCATTTTCTAATAAAAGATAGAGTTTCCTTTACTCTAAAAATGAACGGATATATGAAACTTACTTAGATTGCTTTTTTTAATTTACTCTTACCCTTATAAACGTTCACTATCCACCCCAATTCATATGGACTAATGCTATACTTTGAGATATTAATCGTTTCAGCATCACCATTAAGTAATGTCACATTCAAATATGATTGAAAATTTCTACCATTTCCTTTTTCGCCAATTTTCAGTTCATAGATATCATCCCAAGCTATTAGGTGTGTATTATGAACTTGCAGCTCTTTGGTTGTCATTTTCATATAACTTTTTTTCCTTTTTATCACCAAATAAATAATGATAATCAAGTTTAGAAAAGAGAAGATACCAAAGTAGATTTCTTGATAAATGAGTAATGGTATCAACAGGAATGAAAAGAAAATAGTAGCGAAAATTAGAGGAGATTTCCTCGCATATATAATCAAGTTATCAGAAACAGATGGATCTTCAAAAGCTAATTTATTTTTAACCTGATTATACTTTTTTAAAAATTCTTTTTGTTCCTTTTTCAATGTATCATGATACATTATATCTAATGAATCTCCCTTAGTGTATAAGTGCTTCTTATAAAAAAGAAAAGGCTCTTGTTGTTGTTGAAGTACTTTCCAAAAATACCGTTTCCTTAATTCTTTTTTTAGAAAATAAATAAAAATTAAAGAAGCCGATATAAACATTAAAACAAAACTCATATTCTCTGTATTCTCAAAAATAATTAGCGTGAAAATAAAAGCAGTAATGCAACTGACAAATAAAGGTGTATTGACCTTTCTTTTTAATACTTTTTCTCCTTTTTTAATATTCATGGTTTGATGAGGTGAATGACCAATAACTTCTAACTCCGTTGCTATTTTTTGAGGCATTCTATCTTTTAAGCTTTGTTTTCTGTTTTAAATTACTCCAAATTATTTCATTATTCCTCAAAGTGAACCTTGGCAAGAGGTTGAAAATAGAAGGAACATCAAAACTGGTTTTTCTTTTTGCCTTTTAAGCCAATTCACTTTATTTAATTTCGTTCAATTCTGTAAATCCTTATAAATTTTCATTCAACTAGGGGCATGAAAACTTCTACCGTCTTTTTCAACTAATGCTTATTTTTGGATTCTGAAGACTTAACTGATCCTTAATTATTGTAGAGTGTTTTTGTATTTTTTATTCTACAAGTTCTATTAACTCTTCAAGTCCATTTGTTCCGACTTTTTTGAGTTTAACAATGTTCCGATTTTTATCGTAAGTCAACATAACTTTTCTATCCATTACCTCTTGTAGTTCGAATTTAAGTTTCAGTCCGTTTCCTTCAGAAATATTTTTTTGTCTCAAGTAGTAAATTTGCTGTTCAACGATATCATTATTTTTATTGTAAAACAATTTGTAACCCCAAGGGAATTGAGAGCAAAACGTACAACCAGAATATTTATACTCAATTAAGTTTCCGTTCGGATCATACTTAAACGTTTCTGACCAATTTTCAGATAATTCTTTTGGCCTGTCTTCAAATTTCCATTCGGTTATCTCTTGGTTTTTAAGCTTTTCATTGGTCAACTTATTTGGCAAACCATAAAATTGAGCAAAATGCTTTTTGAAAAAATAAACATTGATTTCTGAATTTGGATTTGCAATCATTTTCGTTTTTGTTAAATGACTCTTTCCATCCAGATAGTTAGTCGAAACCTTAAATTTCAAACCTTCAGGTTGCTTACAACTATATTGTAATGCCAATATTATTATCAAAAATGATTTTATGCCGTTTCTCAATGTTTTTTTGTATTACGTCGTAGATTAAAGCCTTATCGTCTACTCAAATTAATAATTATAAATGTAATCAATTTAGGTAAACTATCTTCCCATATAAATACCACACAAAGTAATGACTAAAACTACGGCCGACAAACGTGTCGATCAGTGGATGGAGGATAGCAATTTTTTTAGGCATTTTTATTTCTTCCACTTTTGACTTTCTCTTAATTCAAATAGTAATTGATAAACTCTATCAAGTCCAAATGTTCCTATTAAACCATAGTCTCGAATTGATTTCACCTTTCCATTGTCGTAAGTAATTTCCAATGTTGATGTTTGGTCATCTGTCCAATTAACTGCGTAATTGTCTTGTAAATTTTCAAAATCAATGTAGTTAAGTAAGTTCACAATGTCGTTATATTTATCTTCTTTTAGAACAGAATTGAAACTACCTTTTACTTCTTTATTGTTTATTTCGTTATACATTTCTGCTTTCCAAATTGCAGATTTGTCAGAATTAATCGTTATTCTAAAAACAGGACAACTTCCATAACAACTTGTAGTTGAATATTCAATTTTTTCAATTTTGTGGTTTGCAGGTGTTTGATTCTCTTCAATGAAGTCTCCAAACTTATATACCAATGTGATTTGTTTCAATTCTCGTGGTTCATTCCACTTTCCTTGTTCGATATCACTCCAATAATAGTATTTAACCTTTCCGTTATCAACTACAGGGAAAGTGCAATCTTGAAAAACCCGTCTTGTTATTGGTTTGATTTCATATTTTCCGCCTTTGTCTAAGATGCAAATAACAGAATAGTCATACCAATTTCCGATAACCATAATATCTGTTAATCCGTTGTTGTCAAAGTCTACTTTCTTCCAAGATTGTACTTTCAAACTGTCACTCAGGTTTTGACATTTTTTGTCACTAAACTCCAATTTATCATTTACCTCAAATTCTTTGTATCTGTCGTCAATCTTTGAAATCAGCTCTGTAAGCTGTTGTGCATTCTGAATGCTGTCAATGAAATTCGTCTTTTGCGAAACACTATTATTTGTTTGCCCTTTACAAGGTTGAAAGAGTGTCAAAAAAATAGTTATTTGAAAAATTACTTTCGTCATAATTGTTTGTTTATTGTGTTGTTTGCTTAAATCGCCTACAACGGAAATGCTAAACTACGAGCGAGAGTGCGTCACCCTATACTTGGAGTTTTAGCTATCGTTGTAAGAGTTTTTTTACTCTTTAAATTCGTTTATCACTTTGTCTAACATTTCATATAAACTCTGAAATTCATAATCTTTAGAATAACTTATTTCACTCGAAGTACCTATACAAAATTTGTTATCAATCCATCTTAGTGTATCTGAATCACGCTGTCCAAGCCATAATGATTTTTCTTCTTCCCAAAAATCAAAAATGCATTCACTTAAGCAATCATGAAAATCTATGTCGAGACAAGGAATTCCATTACTTACTCTATAAAAATTTCCCAGCTCACTTATAACTTTTACAGGAATATTATATTTTATTAATGTTGCTTTAAATGTTTCTAATTCAAGGTCATTAGCTGGAATCAGATTGTATCCGAAATCATCGAACAAAGGTTTTACTAAAGCCCTGAAGTCATTTATCTTCTGCATTTATAATACGTATTATTTTTTTGTTCATATATTCCACAAATTGAATTCTCTTTAATACCAATTTTTCTAATCAAATATATTTCTCTATGCTTAGAAAGTTATAAGTAATGGATAAACTACAAAAAGCGGGTGTGTCTACCGATGAATGGAGATTACTAGTGTTTTAAGACGTAATTTATTTAGAGTAGTTGACTTTAATGTACTCCTCTATTTTACTTCTAACATAAAAATCTTCATAATTTTTAATATTCAAAATATCATCTACTACCTTTTGCTTATCAAATTCATTTTGTTCATAATATGATTTACAAATTAAATAACTAGTCCAATACCCTGCATTTCTAGGCCTTGTTTCACTTTGTCTTACCCATGAATTCCAAGAACTCCAAGTACTTTTATCATCCTTATGAATTTTGAAATCATTCCAAATTTCTTTTTCTTTCCCAATAAAAGATGAATAATTTCCATCGGTTTCTCCACAAATTAATTCAGCAATAAATTCAGCAGATCCTTCACGCATGCTACTTACTAAAATTGTATTTCCCTTTTTCATATGATTCTGATTAAAATGAATTAATTCATGAATTACAGTCACAGGAATATGCTTTCTTAACATGCTTATTCTTAAAATATCTTTATTCCAATTTTTTGTATTTGACTCTGGTGTCCTACAAAGAATCTCAGTTCCTATTATTATTCCATTTTTGGATACTGTTCCGTTTGAGCTAAATTTTCCAATTACAAAATAAATATCTGGAAAAGTAGCATTAGGATATATTGCTTTGAAATCTAAAAAATAGGTTCTTATCTTTTCTTCGAGATCATCCAGGTTGGTAAGGTCTGATTTTATAGATAAATAAAATTCTTGGTGTTTAAGAACGAACTTCGTGAATTTATCTACACTTTTAATTTTTGTTTTATAAAAATCTTTCAGGCCCTTTGAACCTTTATCAAAATAGAATTCTTTAAAAATTTTTGTCGCATTTAGAGTATCTTTCAATGCTTCGTCAAATGCTAGATAAAAGTTTTGAATATCATTTACATGGATCTTAGATAAGTTGGGATCTTTTGATTTTTTTGAAAATGAATTCAGAGAAAAAAATGAAAAAAGTAATGCTAAAAATAATAGTTTTTTTGATGTTTGCATTAAAGTATAGTTTTATGGTTTAGTAGAGTAGAACCTGATAGCTCTCTCAATATTATAACTATAAATGTAATCATTTTGAGAAAACTATCAGAACTCCCTCATCAAACCGTACGTGAAGTTTTCACTCCAACGGCTTACCGATAGAATTCTTCATTGAGCTTTCATAAGTGGGTATGTTTTTAAAAGTTGAACAATGCTAAATTATTTGGCCAATTTTCTATTGTAAATCCGCTAAATATTATGTTCATTTTACTTTACCGTTAAAACTATTGTAATGTTCTTGATACTAATTACTTCATCTGATATATCATTAATTCGTTCACTCCTTAATTTCAATGTATCAGTACCTTGATAGTTTTTAAGAGATTGGTATCTATGATAAATGTTGAAGCCTGTAGAATCTGAAAATAACCTGCTTAATATGTGATGTTTTGTGGAATCTGTGATTGCAACCGCTCCTAAAAAGTTGTCAATTGATGTATCATACTCAATAACTTCTCCTTGGTTGACATCTATATAAATAGTTTCATGACTTTCAATTGGTAGAGAAGGTATATCATCACATGATTGGCCTATAATTGCTAGTAATAAAAGTATAATTAATGATTTTATTCTCATATCTCTTTATTGATTACGTAAATGCTAAACTGTGTTTAAATGCCGTTTTAGTATGTATTATGCTCCTACATTTATTTTGTTGTGACAATAAATTCAATATTGTTTTTGGAAGTGTAGTCCTTGATAAAATTTTCAATTTGATTTTTATCCTTTTCATTTTCAAAATTAAAAGCAAAAAGTAAAGAATAATTTTTTGGATTTTCAGCAGCTAATGGATCCAATATGAGTTTCCCAGAACTCATAGAACGTATAATGAATATCTCGCCTTTGGAATATGAGTAACTAATATAAAAAGTAGTTGAAGTCATCCCATTTGCTTTAACAACTGTAGGTTCGAAGTTTGGGTCCGTATTTTTCAAATGATCAAATAATTCCGTTGCCGTTCCTAAAAGTATTGTGTTCATATAGTTTTCGACTTCTAAATTGCTTGCTGATTGGAAAACACCATTCTTAAACACCTTGTAGCTTAATCTTTGACCTACAGAAACTTCCTGAGTAATAATGTATTCATCTGAGAACCTTTTAGGGATCTTATTTATATGCTTCTTCTTGATTTGACCATAGACAATGTCTGGAAATAGGAAAAAACCTATCAAAAACAAAATGGTGAATACGAATCTATTGTTTGACATTTTTAATTGAAGGAGTATAGTAGAGCCTGATAGCACACTCAAATTAATAATTACAAAAGTAATCAATTTCAGTAAACTATCGGTCCCCCTTCATCAAACCGTACTACGTGAAGTTTTCCCTCATATGGCTTACCGATAGATTTCTTCAACTAACTTTCGAAAGTGTTTTCAAGTGGGCATACTTTTCCAAGTCTAACAGACATTTGCTTTTGAAGCAATTGAAATGTTGATAATACAAAGTAGGCTCTTTTAGAGAAAAATGAAGTGGTATTTAAAAAAGGACTCAACGAAAAAAGACTTCCCGAGTAATCGAAAAGTCTTTCCCTATTTCTATACAAATGAGTGTATGAAAACTTTCACCGCCTTTGTTCAACTAGGGCTTAATTTTTAGGTGTGAAGACCAAACGAAGCCCTAATTACTGTGCCTCTTTTATTTTTTCAAGTGAGTAGCAGTTTTTTCTTTTTTTATATGCGTTGATTCGTTTCTCATCATTATAACCCTGCTTTTCTAATTCGATTGCTTTTTTATAGTCTTTATTAGCTGCACAAGCACAAGCATAAGTATCTTTGTAATCTGGATTTGAAGGGTTGATAGAATCAGTCTCAGTCGCTAAACTTAAGGCCATCTTAGCATATTCTTTATTGCGAAATTCTTTTTCAGTTAAGTACATCCAAGCAAGCTCATTCCTAGCTGAAGCAGAATATGGTCTAAGTTGAATTGATTTAATCAATTGCTTTTCAGCTTGAGCTAATTCTGAGTTTTCAATTGAGTATCTGGCAACATTTTCTAGATGATATCCAATAACTTCATCATTATTCATATTTTCCAAGTAATGATTTAGACTGGCTTCCATATCAAGGAATTCTTCACTTACAGTTGGGGACATACCATTTTTATAATCATCATTTGAAAATGTATTGGCCACATTATTATCCCAGTTAACGTATTCATTCGAATTAAGCTGGAACCTAAGAAAATTATGACCAGGAACTTCAACTAAATAAATTGGCAAATCATTTACCTCTGCCACTGCCAAATAAAGATAAGCTCCTAAATCGCAATCGATTCTGTAGTAACTGTTAGAATTTGAAGATTGAAAATGATTTAATCTTTTTTCCGTCATACAAATTGCACCACCATCAAAAATGGTAAAATAATAGTAGGTCTGATTACCAACTCTTCTGTCTTTCTGTTTGTAAAATTTAAGTGATTCTTTAGGTATTATTGTTTTCAATAATGCTTGATTTAGTCTTTCAATTCTAATAAAAGTTATGAAATCTAGTTCTATTAGAGTCTCGTCTATTGCCTCAAAAATTTTAATAGCCGTCTTCTCATCAATCAATGAATCGTTATTCAAAATTGCCGTAATTTTTATTGAGCTAATTTTTATTACTGAATCAATAATGGAGTACATGTTTTTATAGTCAATATTTTGATGTTCAAACGCTTTTTCCTCTAATTCAAGAAGCTGGTGTGCGATTGAATGTTTTTTAAAAACTAAGTCTTGAGCATGTATTGTTGTTAAGTTCGCAAGAAGCATTAACAAAATTATCTTTTTCATCTTTGTTTTGTATTTAAGGTGTTATTTTTTATACACTTTACCACAGTATTGTATTTATCAATAAAAGTATCATAATTTGAACGATCAGTTAATAGAAGCTTTATATGTTCAGTAGTCATTGGATTGTATGTTCTTTTACCTCTTACCCCCTCAATACTTCTTGCAAATAGTGGGATATTTAATGTGATAAGTTTATAGAAGTCATCAGAAAATAAATCATTCAAACCAACTAATATTTCAAGCGGAATATATTCTTTGTAAATACTAATTATTTGATAAGAATTGTTTCTAGTTTCTAGATAAGTTTTCTCCATTAATTGCCACATTTGATAATTTTGATATTTTAATCCTACATTTTCTGGATAGAATGTAAGATGTAAAGTATCAAGACATTCATTTTGAACTATACATGAGTCAATGAAAACATTAATACTCTTAGCGTTTCTATTTAAGTTAAACTCATTAAAGAGAATATCAGGTCTGTTAGAAGTGTCTGCAGCATCCGCTAAGATATATAAAGTGAAAATTAATTCATATAACTCTGAGTTAATCTCATTTAAAGCTATTGACTGGAGTTGCTGTGTAGATATTGCTTTCCTGTTTTTTTCTTTTATTTGAATACCAGCAAGGATTATTGCTATTATTGCTATTACTACTGCTATTCTACCAGTAACTGTGAGCTTTGATAATCCTTCTTTCTTGCTATCCCAAGTATTTCCAATTATCCCAATCAGAGTTGCAATGAATGTAGAAAGAATAGTAATTACATCAATTATCATTATTGAGTACTTTATTGGCTAAAACATTTAATAAACACCACCATGTCACATTATATTTTATTAATACACCATAGCGTTTATCCATTAATTAATTAGTTTTCTCCCTGTAAATTAAATAGTTAATTTAAATATTCAAGCTCTAGCTTTAATTATTCTAATAAATCTTACAAAAAAAACGTTACGGCATTAAAAAATGTGTTTATCCGCAGGTTTAACAGTACTGATACTGATTACTTACTAAAAACAGAAACCCCACATGCTCTTCCGAACATGTGGGGTACTTTATTTACAAGTTAGGGATTTTTTAGAGTTTGATTTTCTTAAACCACTGTCCTTCTTGGTTTATAATTCTGATAATAAGGAAAGTATTTGGTAGGTACTGAATTGACTTTTGTGTGCCGTTCATTGTTCCTTGGTAAACTACTTTTCCTTGAATATCGTTGATCACTACTGTGCAGTTTGAAAGGAATTTTTCTGATGTGATGTTCAGTGTGTTATTTCCTAATTTTTGTAATGTGATCCCTGAGAAAATATCAGGTACTACTGCTGTAGGTGTTTCTACTTTCATTACTAAGAAGGTGAAAGTTTCTGATGAAATTCCATCTTCTGCGGTTACGGTGATGATGGCTGGTGCGCCTAGTCTTTCTGCTTGTAATATATTGACAGTGCCTCTATCATCTTCTAATGTTACTTCTAGTTTTGGAACGGAGGTATAGCCTTCTAGTATATAATCTGTTGAATCATTTTTGAAGGCATCAAACAGTTCTCCGTCAATGGTCAGGGAAGCGATATTAGTGTTTGTTGAGGGTAGGCGGACCGTTAGGTTGACTGTGTATACTGCCGCTGGAACGTATGGGTCTTCGGCTTGTACTGAGATAACGGTTTTGCCATAGACAGAAGAAGCGGTTTCGATTTCCATAGTAGCCTTTTCATCATTTACTTGTGCTGAGAATACGGGTACTTCTGTGGTGCCTAATTCCAATACTACATCGTACTCGAATACCTCGGGGTCGAAATTCTCTAGGTTTACACCGTCTAAAGCAATCCACTGCAAGCTTGCGTCTTCAGATTGTTTTGGCAGAATCTCAAAGGAGAAATTGATCACTGTTTTATGAATACCGTCTTGAGCGATGATTTCAATTTTAGTTATATCATCCAATGTCGGTGCGTGAGTGATGTTTAAAGTGGCTAGGTCTGATGACTTTTCTACTTCGATGGTTGGGATGTCTACCGTACCAAAACGAAGTCCAATAGTATAACCTTCTTTTCCTTCTTCGTAGTCTTCAAACGTTAAGCCGTTGACTGTAATGCTTTTGAATGAAGCATCTGTAGAAGGGGCATCGATAATGAATTTTACGGTGTAAGTTCTAGCCTCACCACTCTGAGCGGTGACGATAATTGTTGCTTCTCCTGGTAACTCCTGTGCTTGGTTAATGATCATCGTTGATGATTCATCTTCAGTGTCAGCGGTTACATGAGGAATAGCTACAGTACCAAAAGGTAAGTTTACGGTATAATCTAGTAATTCTTTGTCAAAGTTTTCGTTCAAACCGTCAACTGTCAATTCACTCAGAAAGTTGATATTCGATGGAGTGGACCAAGCAAATTTTAAAGTATATTCTTCTTTTGTTACTCCATCCTGTGCTGTAATTTCAATTTTTGCATCACCTGGCAATTCAGTTGGAGGGGTAATGACCACTGTTGAATGCTCATCTGTTTTGTCTGCTTCCACTTTTGGTATAGCCGAAGTGCCATAAGGGTAAGTGAAAGTGTACTCCTTTTGAGCTGGATCGAAATTTCCTAATGGGTAACCATTGACTGTTATCCCATTTATTGCAGTCACAGTTGATGGATCTCCTTCTTTATAAGTCACCTCATAAGTAGCGGTTGTTGTTGCATCAGGGGCAGTGACAGTGATTGTTGTCGTTTCTGTCGGAAGTGTAGCCTGATCAATAGAAATTACAGCGTCTTTGTGAGTAGCGATAGCTTCAATTTCTGGTATTTGAGTTTCACCATAAGGAATTGGCACTTCAAATGCTAGCATATCAGAAGTGAAATCTTTCATCAGTTTGCCTCCAGCATAAAGTGCTACTAATGATGCATCTGTTGGAACCACTACTTCTGGCCCTTCAAAGTTAGTTACATAATAGAATGCCTCATCTACAGCACCTGCACCTCCACCTTGAGGAATATCTTCACCAAATGTAAGTTCATATTGATTATACGTTGCGTCAGCTACTTTAAGGGTAGATACACCGTCATTGAATTCTACGCCAGTGAAATCAAATTCATATTCCACCCATTGATCCATTGTAGTGACATTGATTCTCTTCGTAATGAAATGCTTAGAATCATTGCCCTCCATTTGACCAAACAACCTTAACTGAATTACATTCTGCTCTAATGCCGGGTCTGTTGAAACTTGATATACTTTAAACTTGAACTTTAAATTTCTATTGCCATAAATCACACCGTTGCTTGCTGTAATATCATATGCAGTGATACCTCTGTGTGCATTCAATCTTGTAACTTTTGTGACTTTAGGATCTGTCACTTCATCTGTCAAATAAGGATTGTCTACCACTTCAAAAGTATTGTTCCTATCCTGTACCGTAAAGTGAGGGTTTTCTGTTCCATCATAGTAGTAAGTGACTCCCATTTTGTATTCGGGAAGTTCTACTTCTTCTTGTGGAAGCTCTAAAACAATATCAGCAAATGAGGCTAATGTTAAGCCATCTTCATCATTAATAGTTCCTTGTGTGTCATCATAAGATACTGTTACTGTTTTTGAGAAATCTAAAGGTGTTTCTAAGGCTAAAACAATTTGCTTTTCTGTGTTAGAAACCGTTGAGATAACTTGATCTACACCATCGCTCTTCACTGTAAAACCTGTTGTTTCTACTGTTTGAAGGGCACCGAAGGAATGAATATCTACGTAAATTGTATTAGCTTCTTCATTTGTGGCAATTGTACTTACAATCTGATCGGCAATAATTTTTGGACCTCTAAGATTATTTACATAACCCGTAACACCCGTTCCCTTGTATTCTACATCAGCAGGAGCAACATAAAGCTGTACATTCCTGATGGCCTCTAATGTTTCTGCAGTTTGATCCGAAAGATCAAAAGTATAAGTGTTCCACTTTCCATAGCATGTTACCGATTGGTTGGCAACTCTGAACTCGTTGATGTATTCACCATTTTCATCATATCTTTTAAAGCCAAGTGTAATATCTTTATTTTGATCTATTTCACCAATATCTTCCAAATACACATCAATTGAAAAAGTTTTTGTTGCTGTAAAATCAAATGAATATGACTTTGGTAAATCCCATTCAATATTAGCCCAGTGTGTTTCATTCCTTACAAACTTTCCTGCTTTCACTGATGCGTTTACAGGGTCTTGAGCATTTTTGTCCAAAGACATATTCACAGGGTTGACATTCGTAAATAAAGACTGCTCTCCAAAACTGTACAATAATTCAGCACCTGAAATATAAGTGGAGTTATTGATTACTTCCTTTCCTTCAAAACTGTTTAATGCAAGTCCATTTACATCTGAAATTGTACCGCTCACATAACTGTAGGTCACATTTTCACCGTATGCTACTGGAGCAGTAAGGTATAAATCGATGCTAGTACCGTTGATTAATGTTTGACTTACGGACAACTCTGTCCCTGCCTCATTGAACACCTTAAATAAAGGATTAAAAAACTGATCAATGGCTTCGTGACCATTAAAATCAATTGTTACGATTTTACCATCTGCAGAAGTTTTAGCAGTAGTAGAAATATAATCCTGAATTACTTTAGGTCCTTTTACCTCATTAATTAAAAATTGTACTTTATCTGCTTCCTGGTTTTGAGTATCAGGGATAAGATAGAAAATCACTTGGTTGAATTGTGCTGATGGATCTACTGCTGAAAAGTCGAAAGTATAATCCACCCACTCGTCAAATTTTTCAATTGTTGTAGTGGCCGTTACTTGAGTGGCTTCATCACCATCTTTACGCAAAGCACACATTAATGTCGTTGCCTCCAATGTTTCATCAGGTATTCTCACCAACATATTTAATGTAACCTCCTGAGATGATGATAAGTCGATCGTACCGTCTAGTGCTATCCCTAAAGTGGCGTTTACCTGATCGTTTCTTGTAAATTGATATAGATTATGACAAAGTGTTCCCTTAGGATCTCCTGCCCCGTCATATAAACCTCCACCCGTAATTGCGGTCAGAGATCCTATGCTTTTATTTGAAGTCTGCAGATACGGGTACTGGGCTTGTGCCTGTACTTGTATCCCCATTATTACACAGAGTGTAAAGCTGAGTATTTTGATATAAGTAAAAAAATCTTTCATCTTTTGTGTCTTTTTACGTTTTCTAAAAAATAGATTTTAAAACTTGAACAGGAACTGATTCCCTTTTCTAGTTTAAAGTATGTTTACAGTACTCTTGATGAGGTGTAACTCATACTTGATATTCGTTTTGAATAGAAATTAACGGTTTGAGGAAAAATGGTCCTTGTTGTGGTTTGTGAGGACGTTGCAATACAACGGTATCCATCAAAAAGGACATTCTTCATTCACAAATTTCTTTTTCTTGGCCCCATAAAATCCTTTATATAAAGTTTAGTTCCTTTTTTAGTGGAAGAGGACGGATCAAAAGCCAAACAAATTGAATTGAAGTTTCTGGTTTGAGGTTCTTCATCTTTAAAATCAAAACTCACCTCCACCCACTCATTGAAAGTGGTGATAAAGACTTTTTTCTTCAATTGTTTTTTCAGTTTTTGATTTACCCTAAGGCATAATTCTACCTTTATATTTTCAACTTCTTCTGGAGGCTGAGGGACAAAAACTTTCACTTTAAAAACCTTCTCCTTTGTAATATCCAACTCATTTTTCATGTTGAACATCAAGGCTCCCCAGTAATCTTCTTTCAATTCTACCTTCATTGCCATATCCTCCACATTTCCAGGAACTGTTACTCCTTTTTGAAAGGAAGACCTGTAGCCATGGAAGTTATCTAAGACATGTTTATGAGTGAAATTAAGATCAGAATAGAGTTCAAAATCAATCGGCACATTATTTTTTACCAACTTGTGCTTGAACGGTTTCAAAACCTTTCCATCTGTATCTTCCAAGCGGTCTTTATCAAAAGAAAGTCTTATATCGTCATTCGGATGAATGGGTTTATCCATGTTAAGTATCACCTGACGATCATACGTCTCCAGTTTTCTGATTGACAATTCTTTATAACCATTTTTAATCACCTTGAAAGCAGTCTTTTTCAGTTTATTTTTTAAATCTCCTGATGACAGGATATCCATCTGAATGACTTTACCACTTTCATCAGTTGAGAGGTAAGTGAGGATTTCGTCAGCCACCACAGCAGGGGCCTTTACATCAGTCACATACATTGTCATACCATTGGCTTCTTTATTATGGCTATCTGGTTGAAGAATAATGATGACCGATTTGTAATCGACACCTTCTACAGGATTGATTTCTATGCTATATTCTTCCCATTGATCAAATGATTTTACTGGAATCTTCTTTAAAACTTGCAGTTGCCCATCTTCTCCCTTCTTCCTTACCCCTGCCAGAATTGTATAGGCTTCAAGTTTTTTGGCTGGCTTTGGATTGTAGGCTGAAAAAGTTATGACGTTAGAAGTTGAGAAGTCTAGCTTTAAATCCATATCAAAAATAAACCCACCATAAGGTGATGTATTTCGCTGTATAAAAAGCACCTCTTCTTTTCCATTGAAAGAAGTTAGTTCTTCCATTTTGCCACCCCAAGCTTTAGGTTCTTCTACAATTCCTTTTTCACCAAATACTTGAATTTGGCCATAAGATGTACCACTCATCATCACGATGACTAAGCTGATCAGTAAAAAATGCAGTTGTAATTTCATCTTGTCTAAAAAATTTAAACCCATATTTTGAGGTAAGAGGAATGAGGTATGAGGTAAGCATAATGGTTCTTGGACCGCCTTACCTCATCCCTCTTCATTCTTCCTTTATTATTAATCTCTTAAATGAGGGCCTTTTAATCCTTCTATCAGGTATTGGATGCCTATGGCTTCTTCGAAAAAGCCGTGAGCAAATACAAATTCTATGACTTGAAGATCAACGCCTTCAAGATCTTGATCGTCGAAATTGAAAGTGTATTCAGTCCATTCGTCAAAGGTCACCTCTGTAACAGGCTGTTGTTTAAAGAACCTTTTGGACTTATCTGCTGAATAAAGCGATAAACTCATATCGTATTGTTCTAATTCAACATCTTGCTTTGGTATCTTCACCCATATTTTAAACTCTACTGAATAATCAGTATTAATAGGTTTTGTGGTACGGATATCTATCAATGACCATCCATCACGAGTTTTTGTTACTTGATATAATTTGGTGGTATTGCCTAAATGATCTTGACCATCTATTGGTACTAAGTCAATATCTCTTGTTGAGTAAGTGATATTTGGTATTACATCATCTGGATCTGGTGTGAAGTAGTAGAAAATTGTATTTACTGCTACTGTTACAGCATCGGTAAAACCGCCGTCTTCAGAAACAAAAGTAATCGTTGCTTCTCCGTCTCCTGTGGCAGTGGTCAATCCATTTTCATCAACTGTAACGACCGACTCATCTGATGAAGTCCATGTTCCTTTCTTGTTGAAGGTGTCTTCAGGAGTGAAAATCGTTTCTATCTGTACTGTTTGACCTGCAAACTGCAATGGTTTTGTAAGCGGATTGTGAAGCTTCACCCCTTCTGCAAGTACTGGCTCAATCACTTTTACCTTCACAGCTTTTGATAAAAATCTATCATTGGAAACGTAAACAAAAGCTTCGCCTACACCTTTACCCACCACTTTTCCATTTTCAGGATTTACTGTTAATACAGTGGTATCCGATACGAAGTAATTGAATAAAGTATCATTAGAGTTTTCTGGTAAGAACGTAAAGTCTAATTCGAATTCCTCTGTTCTTGATTTTAATAATTCAGTCTCTGCAAAAATGATTTCCTCAATTGCTACTACAGGCATCACATTTACACGGATTGAAGCAGTGATCACCTCTCTGTCATCTGTTCTGATCACTTCAGCAAAAATGTTAGTTACGCCTACTACTTTCGGCCTCACCACGCCATTTTTATCCACACTTGCTTTGTCTAAATCATCAGGACGATATTGGATCAAACCAAGATCACTTACGTTGTAAGGAGTTGTAAGCGCTTCTACCTTTACTTCACGCCCTACAACTGCATCAACGATGGGTGTATCAAATCGTATAAAATCAATAGTGGCACTATCTTCACCTACCACCACATAAGATGTATCTGAAAGGTTAGTCACTGTAGAAGTAGCTATTACTTTACCCCAACCTTTTTTGACACCGGTTACAAAACCTGTTTTCTCATCTACAACCACAGCCCCACTTGGGGAGTCTACTGACCAAACAACTTCAGTTGCTTCTTCAAAATCAGGTTTGTTGTACGCTACAAATTGTAATTTCTCATTGATCTCAAAAGAAGTGGGTGTTTCCCATGGGCTGACACTGATGCCGTTTACTTCTCTGATTTCCTCCACTTTCTCCTCCTGACAAGCTACCATAAAGAGGAGTAATACAATGCTTATTATATTTAGTTTTTTCATTATTCCTTCTTCGTTTTTAGTAACCATAGTTTTGTTTCCAGTTCGGGTGAAGGGCCATTTCTGGTCTTGGAATAGGCCATATAGCTTCATGCTGAGGGTAAGGCAAACAGATATAGTTGACTAGAATATTATCTTTTCCACTATTACTTTTCCACTCTGGATTGTCACTCGATGAATAATAAAGATCTCTTGAATCTGATAGTATTTTCAAACGATCAGTACGAACCAGGTCAAATTTTCTTTTGCCTTCCCCATGTAATTCCACTCTTCTTTCCTGCCAGATTCTCTCACGAAATTCATCTTTTGTCATTGAAGCTGGCAAGTCTTCCAATCCTGCTCTGTTTCTCAATTGATTAATTTCATCAATTGCTCGTGCTGTAGGACCGTTGACCTCGTTTGACGCTTCTGCATAAATCAACTTTGCATCTGCAATTCTATACAACACAATATTGATATTACCGTCTGCACGCTGGAAGCCTGTTTCTCCTCTGTAGATCACCGGATCCAACAGTTTATGGTATAATGGAATACTATAACAGGTATCTCCTTCAGCATCGGCTGATTTTACGAGCATTCCGAATTCTTTTCTTAAATCTCCTTCTTCAAAAGCTCTGAATAAATCTGGAGTCGGTAAATAATAACCTGATGCAGAGCCGTGAAATTGCTTTACATTTACACCCCAAAATTGGCTTCCTCCACCCATCATTGCTTCTTGTACTACCATCAGACCTTCTCCTTGTCCTCCAATACCAAATCCTGAAAGGTTGCCAAACTCAATCAAAGACTCTTTTGAGAAAGACTGTCTCCATGGTTGCCCATAAGGATTAGGATATTCTGCAGATGGAGTGGTACAAAGTTCAAATCCACCTTGGTTGTTGATAGCACTGTCTGCCATGCTCATTGCCAATGGGTAATACTTTGAGTCTCCTGATAAAGGTACTCCTTGAGATGAATATCTTTTGCCTGCTAATGTGAGGTAAACATCGGCTAATAATACATAAGCAGAAGCTTTAGTAAATCTTCCTTTGAAAGAAGACGAATGGAAATGATACAAGTGAGGAATGGCCTCTTCCAGATCTCTAATAATAACTTCATTATAAATGTCCATTACATCAGATCGCTCAATGGAACCTAAGTTACTCAGCTTGTTCATTGGTACCGTTACCAAAGGAAGATCTCCAAACATTCTTACTAAATGATAGTAATATAATGCTCTCAATACCTTCACTTCTGCAATGACTGCTTCTTGTTGGCTTTTTGTAATTCTACTGTTAAAAATAACGTCCTTTGTATCATCCGAAATAGTCTGATCGTCCTCATCCCAGTCAATCACATTATCTTTATCATCTATAGACGGCATTTGCTGAATCACATCTAATGCATTATTACAATCTGCCACGCCTTTCCATAATGGCGCCCAAATTCCTGAATAATAAAACTGTTCATCAGGGTTGGCATTATGCAATAAATACGTATCCATTGGTGGAGAAAGGAACGTCTGTGCAGACTGATCATCTGTACCTGTTTCCCACATCATAAACCATCTGCCATAAAGGTTGCCTCCACTCACCCAATTTTCATAAGGAGCAGATGCTAGCATAATGGCACCTTGGTAGGTAGTAGGAATATCATCTTTAGTGATGTATCCCCTTGGGTCTTCCTCTAAAAAACTTTCACAGCCTACTAATCCTAGCGTGATTAACCCTAGAACTAAGCTTTTGATATATTGTAAAGTATCTTTTCTCATGAGTTATTTTATTGTTAGGTTTAGTCCGACAGTATAAGTCACTGGCAAAGGATAAATACCATAATCATGTCCCATTTGCAATGCATTATGACCTCCAAGCGATACATCAGGGTTATAACCACTGTAGTTTGTCCATGTATAAATATCGCTAGCTGAAAGGGTTACATTACCGCTGATTTTAGGGAAGTTGAACCTATACATCAAGTCTATTCTTTTCAATCGGATAAACGACGCATCCTCAATCAATGCATCACTGAAAGGTATTGTGATTTGATTGTTTCCAGTCAGCGCCATATGCGTATGGTTATTTGGATTTTCAGGCGTCCATCTATTGTCATAAATCTCTTTTGTAACGTTTTGGCTACCATTTAAAAATCCAATTTGCCACATGGTCAAGTTGGCCATTTTTCTACCTTGCTCACCCATAATAAAGATGGTTAATGCAAAGTTTCTGTATTCAAATCGGTTCTCCATTGACCATACAAAATCAGGCTGTGCATTACCAATAATGGTTTTATCATTCGTAGTCAATTTACCATCACCATCCAGATCCTTGTATTTTCTTTGACCAGGATATCTTGCTTGACCTACTTCATTTTCTTTCCAAGGAGTATACATTCCATCTAATCGACCTACCTGATAATTGGCATCCTTTAAATCTTGACGATACTTACGCGCCGCTTCTTCTGTCGTCATTCCTCTAAACTCTTTGAAATCTTCATACTGATAGATTCCATCTGATTGATATCCCCAGAAAGTACCTAATTCCTGCCCTTTAATCAATCGCTGTGTGTGACCGCCTGTTACCCAAGGGTTGTTATACCCCACACTCAAAGTATCTGTTCTTAAACTCGTGATATAGGTTTTGGCATTGGTAAACATAATACTTGATGACCAAGTGAAATCACCTGCTTCAACGTTTGTAGTATTCAAAGCGATCTCCAGACCTTTATTCTGAATAGAACCAATGTTCAATAAACCAGTTGTGAAACCTGTATAACCCGGCACGTTGGTGCTTACCAATAAATCATCTGTATTTTTGATATAGTAATCAGCGTTTAATGATATACGCGACTTGAATAAATCTACATCCAAACCAAAGTTGATCTCTTTTGTCAATTCCCATCCTAATTCATCATTGGTAAAGAACGCTTCTCTTAAGGCTGGATATCTTCCTTTGTCCTCTCCATACACTGCATAATGTGAAGAGTAAATAGCTAAGGACTGACCAATCATATTGGCTGGATTACCGTTTGTACCATAACTTGCTCTTAGTTTTAAGAGATTAATGTCTTTTACATTTTTCAGGAAGTTCTCATTATTAATTTTCCATGATGCTGAAACGGCTGGGAAAGCGGCCCACTTATTTCCTTTGGAGAACTGTGAAGCACCGTCCATACGATAAGAAGCTGTTAGGAAATACTTGTTGCTATAATCCATGATCGTTCTAGCTGTAAAACTTGCCATAGTACGTTTGCCAAAACCACTTGCGTTGGGAAGCTGTGTACTCCCTGCCGCCATGTTGTAGAAAAGCAATGCATCTGATGGGAAGTTTTGAGCTTCCTGCTGAGACCATACATCTTCTGAACTTCTCAATGATGACATGATAAAAGTATTGGTATTGATTTTACCAAACTTCTTACCATAGCGTAATTGATTGTCCCAGTTCCATGATTTACCAGTACTGAAACGTCTTTTCGCCCATCCGTTGATATCGTCAATAGGATTTTTCTGAGTAGCTCTATAAAAGTTGTTCTCTCTATTGACATTGTTCATACCAAATCTGGATGTAAAGGTCATTCCATTGATGATATTGTAATCAAGGGCTAAGTTACCTACCAATACGTTTGTAATGTTTTGCTGTGTATTCATGGACACCAATTCTGTTGGCGTTACTCTCAGCTCTACCGTATTACCATTTTCAATAATGTTAAACCCATCATCATCCATGGTCGGCTGTGCTCTTAATGCCTGCATAACTACAGAACCTTGTCCTTTTGAGGCATCAAAACCTGTACCTGAGTTCACTTGTTCTGCATCTGAGTTGGCAAAGTAAACAGAAGAGGAAAGGTTTACTTTTTTCGACAGCTGAGATCTCATATTGGCTCTGAAAGTGGTTCTTTCATACCCTGACTTTGGGATAATACCATTCGCTTGGTAACGATTGGCTGATGCCATGAAGTTAAACTTTTTAGTACCACCCGAAACGGAAGCATTGATATCCATAATATCTCCAGATCTGTATACTTTATCTTGCCAATCATTAGTGGGGATATCAGGGTTGTTTAAATATTTTGCAGAATCTTCAGAAGACATTCTACCCGACTCTGCTCTCATCTGTAAGAACTCCTGTGAATTCAAAACATCTATATACATATATGGAGGAAGTTCCTGATAGCTGTATTTCGCATTGACTGAAGTTTTGATATCTCCAAGTTCACCTTGTTTTGTTGTGATAAGGATTACACCATTGGAACCCATCGCACCATAAATGGCTGTTGAAGAGGCGTCTTTTAAAACTTCAATGGATTTAATATCAGCAGGGTTGATATCGGCCATGGCACTTTGACCACTACCGCCATTCTGAGCAAAACCCATATTATCACTTGACATGATTGGCACACCATCAATAACATATAACGGCTGTGAATTACCACCCAATGAGTTGACACCACGAACATTGATAGAAGATGACGCTCCAGGTTGACCACTGTTGGATACTACCCTTACACCCGTCATTCTACCTTGCAATGAATTTTCAAAAGAAGCTGTTGTGTTTCCCTCCAAATCTTTCTCTCCTACTCTACTCACCACACCTGTAAGGTCCTCTTTTTTCACTTCGCCATAACCAATGACTATGACTTCGTCCAATTCACTTACTTTTTCTTTGAGGTAAATTTTCACCTCTTCTTTCATTCCTGCTTTAATAGTCAACTTAAAGTCTTCATACCCGATAAAGGATATCAAAACTATGTCTCCTTGTTTCATATCAGTCAGGGAGAACTTACCGTCCATATCAGTAATCGAACCTTTTAGTTCATCTGAATTTACGACAGCAACTGACGCACCTGGAATACTTACTCCTTTTGTGTCATAAACAATACCATTAATTCTAATATCTTGAGCGTTTGCGAAACCAGATAAAAAAAATGTTAAAATTAATGGTAGTAAAAAATTAGTAAGTAGTTTATTCTCTTTCACCATACTTTTAATACTTGAATAGATTCTGCTAATCGTTTAGCTCAAAATTAGGTAACTCTACTATTAATTTATTTGTCCTTATATATCAATTGTTAGCAAAACTATGCATTTACAAAGTTTATACATAATTATATAATGTTTTTAAACATTGCGTTAACAATAAACTTTGACAGGCTAATGTTTTATCACTTTACAAACAAATACTTTGGAGAGTAAGACTCTATTTTCAATTACCCAACTTAAGTTGATAAAAAACAGATCTTAAAATTAGTTAAGCCAAACATAAAAATTAAAACACTACAATGTGTTAAGTGACTAGATTTAATGAGATGTAATTTCTTAGGTTTTAGGGTTCATGTCTCTAGTCTGAATACTGTATTTGAGTTAAGAATTAAGAATTAGGAGGGAATGTCAAAGGAGGGTACTTCATTAAGAAAAATGACTTGTCTTATAGGTGAACAATAAGAGTTCAATACCACGAACCAACTTAATTCTTCATTCTTCATTCTTAACTCAAACAACCGTATTCAACATGAATAAAGAGCAAAAGCTAATAAGTAGTTTTCACTCTCTTTACATTGGTTTTTGTCACTTCATATTGCGAGGGTTTTCATGAAACTTTACTTTCCATTTTATTTCTGCATTGGATGGTGAATTGATCACCACTTTTGCAATTTCTTTATTGATATCCACCCACTTTGCCGTTCCTTCAGATACTTCTATTGCTAATCCTTTATGACTGTTTTTAGCAATCACCAACTCATAAGGATCATTTGCCACCACGGCTGAAATTCCCGAAAGGCTATTCTCGTTAGCATTCCATGCACATGCTTTTACATCTAGCATTCCCTGCATAATATGACGGTTGGTGGAGATAAATTGTGGATGATCTTCTTCAGCGTGAATACTCATCATTCTTGATTCTCCTGGTCTTAAGACTTGTTTCAATTCTGAATCTCCTTTTTGTTTTCCGATGTATTGATCATTCCAGAAATCATAAATATAGTACTGCTTCTCTTCTTCTAAATCCAGTCCACTGAAAGATGCATTTTGCAGAAAATCCACACTGATTGTTGTAGGTCTTCGAGGATTATCATTGAAGAAAGTCAACTGATGCCAGTCTTTATCTACTTTATAGTCATAGACCTGTGGACAGAATTTCTGCAGATCAAAAGCATCCAATGGTCTTGCTGTTTGAGGTATTGATTGATACGGTAATGTTCTTGAAAGATCATACACTACACTGTCTGGCATTTCATATAAACTGTGCCCTAAAAGGAGTCTTCCACTTGCCACATAGGTCATGGTAAACATGGTTCTGATGCCGTCTCTATTTTTTGTTTTCACCTTTGTATAATCTTTTGCATCCATATCCCAATTGACCAATACACGGTTTTTATACCATCTTAAAGCTGTATGCTTGATCATAGAAGGTGTAATTGACCATGTATCTCCTTCTGTTCTCTTAGAAGATACTACGCCCAATGTCACATCAGAATCACGCATTCTTTCATGTACATAAGAATTTTCTTTACCTAATCCATTGTAAGCCAATTCGAAATACTTTCTGTGAAAACCGGCCGTTGTAGTATATTCATCATCAAAACCACCGTCTTCATGCCATGACAAATGAGGGTAATCTACCATAAGGCCCTGAAAACCTGCTTTCTTCAAGTGGGCATAAGAAGATTTTATATGTTTTTCAAAATCCTTATCAGTCAAATCATAATTACCGTTTCCGATTATATTCCAATCCGGCCCTAAGTTTCCTGTCTTTTTGCTACCGTCATTAAATAAACATTGTTCGGGGTACTTCTCACTGTAATCTGTAGATGTTTTGGTGGATTGGAAATATTGGAACGGAATCCCTCCTCTATCGATAATTGCTTTAGCAAACTTTTCAGAAGTCTCATAAGGAGCCGTATAAAAACCATATTTCTGCCAGTGCTCATCATCAAACCAGCCATTGATATTGTTTTCTTTGTAGTTGTCAGGTACAATTCTGATACCCATTGAAGCGTAATTCAATAGTCCTTTTTCAACCGCTGTATCTAACTGTTTCACACCATCATTGGTATTGTTTGTGTGTGTGTACCAAAGACATAATGTGGGAAATGTATAATGGTTTAGCTTTACTTGTTGTGCTACTTTTACTGTATTCGCATATTTTTCAAGTGCCTCAAAGGGATTCTTCAGATTAAAATCCAAATAGAATTTCTCATTTGGAATATACGTGGAATGAGTATCCACTACTTTTCCTACACCATCCTGACACCAAAGTGATAAGGAAATATGATCCACGTATTTGATGGCTTCTGCTTTTTTAGCGAATTCTTTATACGTAAGACCACCCATAACGAGGGTATTTTTTTCTTCAATTGTTTCACCAAAAGTCAGCATTAAGTTGTTCTCACATGATAGACTTTGAGTATGAACAGCTGTGGTATGACCGTGACCCGGCCACTCCCATCCTAATGATCCTCCACTGTAACCGTCAATGGCAAAATAAGATTCAAACTTGGTTTTGTTATAGGCAACCCCTTTTTGTAAAGGAGACATTTTATTGATTCTGATTTTTTGATCCGAATGATTGACAACTCCTGTATTCAACACCACATAACTTTTATTATTATACAGTGATATTTCTAAAATCAAATCAGGGTAGTCTTTTCTTGAACTCGTCACTGTTAGTTTTTGTCCTTCACCTAACTCATCTTTCAAGGCCTTCAATGTCGTTTTGTGAGTGGTGTAAGTGGTAGAAATAAAATGGTTTACTTCCACATAGGCTTTTTCCACTATTCGTTTATCTTTTGCCTTGTCGATAATATCATAATGTCCTTCATCTGTATTAAAAACTACCTTGATAAGGTTATTTTCAATAATGGAAGTTTTAGTTTCTAGTGTATTGTAAGCTGTGATAATTGTAATAATCACTGCTACAAGAATAAGGTAAAATTGTTTGTTTTTCATAAGTAATAAAAATGGGAAGACTGTCTAAAAGATTAAAAACAGCCTTCCAATTAAGGTATGTAATCACACATATTGATTATGTGTATTGTCTTATTTCATTAATACCAAAGCACCCACTGAAGCTACTCTCAATACATACATTCCTTTTTCCAAGTTGGGTAAAGCAATTTTGATACGTTCCTCCTCACTTTCAACAATTCTGAAATCAACTCTCTGCCCTGTAATAGTAAAAAGCTGCATCCTGTTATGATAAGCCTGACGCACAAGAATAGTTAGCTGATCTTGCAACGGGTTTGGATATGCCACCAACTCCAACTCCACAGTTTTGTCGGTTGAAAATGCTTTTATTTCAGAATAAGTAGCTGTTCCATCAAAGTCAACTTGTTTCAAACGGTAATAAGATAGGCCACTTAAAGGGTTTTCATCTTTTACCTCGTAAGAAAGTAAATAATTTGAATTACCATATCCTTTCACTTGCTCTACCTCTTCCCAATTTCTTCTATTCCTTGACTTTTCAACTACGAAATAGTCGTTGTTGATTTCCCAAAGTGTTTCCCATTTCACTAATGCTTCTCCGTCTACATTGAAAACGTCAAAACTTCTTAGTTCTACAGGCAAATCAGCAAAGTCGTCTACCATGATAGAAGCACTTGCATCTCCTCTAGCATCTCCTCCATCGAAAATAAAATTTTCTGTTACGGGAAGTGATGCTGAAAGAACGCCTTCTGAATACCCCAATGAGATTCCTCCTGTATAAATCACTTCTGGATCTGTTTGTACGACTGAGGATAGACTTTCACTGCTAATTCCTTCTCCATTGCCTCCTAAAAAAACATTTACATCAGGTGAAGCTCCCTCACTCAGACCTGAAAAAGAATCTCCTTCTCCGCTTCCTCCTGCATATATATTTTGAGCAAAACCAATTGCCATATTGCAGTTAGCAATTAGAACTATACTCAAACACTGTATGATAATCTTATATATTCTCATAGTCATCGCTTTAAGAATATGTTAGTTACTTGGGGCTGTTCTTACTCCTCTACCTCCACATTCCCTCACATTTGATGAATCATGATAACGGTAAGCAACATAATTTCTAGTCGACACATAACCGAAACTACTAGGGAAAACGTAAGCTCCACCTCTTGAACCATAACCATAATCAGTGGCAGAGGCATCAACAGCAGTATTAGGCCATCCTGTATTGGTGTAGTTACCTACATTATCTAAAGCACCTGATCCATGTGAACCATCAAAGCTTCTACCGGGTTCTACTGATACTGTCACTACAAGTTCTGTCACATTTCCAGACATATTCATGATACCATAATAAGTAGCTCCTGAAGAAACTCTGCTTGCTCCAGAAGTTGCAAAGATTCCTACTCTTAGAGGTTTGTGGTTGCCAGTACCCGAGTCTGGTGCAGTAGCACTCATTACAATATTACCTGAAGAAGCAGAATAACTAGAAGACGCAACTACTTCACTATCTGTTTGCCCATTATCAATAGTATATTCCGATCCATCATTAATATCCGTAGATCCCCATGCATATTCGAGTGCAACAGGTGTCTGAGTTCCCCTACACGCTTTTTCATACTCCATCTCTGTCATTGGCCTTAAACATGCCCACTCTAAATAATTCAATATCTTACGGTGACTAAGCTGTACTTGAGGATAGAAAGAAGTTGATGATGAATAGGTAGATCCATCTGTTTCCAAATTATTACCATAAGTCTCAGATTTACTAATATGGTTGACACTAACTTGAGTAGTTCTCAACATATTTAAGAAGTCTGCATATTGTCCTTGCGTAATTTCATATTTCATACAGTAAAAAGCACTAAATCCTTTAGGAAAATCTGCAGGTATATCTCCTTCTCTAAAAGTTCCTGAGTTCTCATCAGTATCATAATATAGATTCCCATTGGTGGTACCTACAGTAATAGCTCCTTCTGATTCTACAAAGTAAGGCACGCTTCTATCATTTACATTATCATTATTGTACATATAAAATGTTTTAGGATCTGAGCCTCCAGTACCTAAATAAAATGCTCCACTAGGCACATACACCATCTCTATACCGTAAACTTTTATTTCAAAAGTATCATCATCTCCCTGTGAATCCTGACCGTATTGCCATTCTAGTTGTACTTGATAAGAGGCATTGCCTTGTGATTTTGTTGAAGCACTGTAAATAAAGGCTCCTTTTGAAAACCCTGTACCTGTATCATCATCACTATCGATTGTAGCCAAATTACTTGTTGAACTATGACTACTGCCATAGCTTAGTGTAGCGTGTTGCCAATAATCTGTGGTTGTATTTTTAAACTTAACAAAGACCCAAACTGCATCCCAATTATTCTGTGCACTTGTCACCCTCCAAGAATTCTCCCAAGAAATATCAAACTGTATAGTAGCTGTTTTAGTAGATGAATTTTTGGAAGGTATAGAGACATTCTCTATCAGTAGATTGTTCGCTTTAGAAAGAAAGGGCAAAAGCAAGAACAGCATAAAAAAATAAAAAGTATTTGTCTTGTTCATATTATTAAGTATTAATTCCAATAGTAAAAATGACTGTCTAGTAGTTTTTTACTTATCATTTCATTCTGATTTCAAAAGCAATATCCTAAAACAAATATTAATGGTAAATTATACATCTTTCAAAAGTTTGTCCTCATCTTACAATCTGAAAATAAGGCTTAAACTATCAAAAAAGAGCTATTTTACTTTTTGTGAGAATTTTTTGGGCAAAGTCTTCTTCGAAATATATAATTAAAAAAAGCGTGAACTTTTTTGAAAGAGGTGTATCGTGCTACAAATATTTCAAATAATTGCATTTCCATCATTGAAATTTGCTTTTAAATTTCCAATGACAAAATGAAAACGTAATTTTTTAAATCTTAAAAAAAAAATTTTAACACTGCTCATAACTTAATACACAAGAGTTTTATGAATGAAGAATGAAGAATTATGGTTCGTGTTGTGGTTCAGTGAATTTATGGTAGAATATCATTTATGATGGAGACCGTTGTAGGGATGTTGCATTACAACGTCCACTGAACCATCATAAAAACCATTTTACGACCCACAACATGGTCAATTTTTTTGACACAAAAATAAAAAAAGCACAAGTGAAACAATCATCTCACTCGTGCTCATATTACTCAATTAAATATAAATGTTGAAGCAAATACTAATGATCATGCTTCCCTTATCAACTAAATTTAATTCGGCAACAATTCATCAACAGGTACAGAGAAAGTGGCTTCCCATGTTTTTGATTCGGCATTATAATCTACTTGATAGTAGTCATTTCCAAACCTCTCCTGATCGAATTTTATTTCTTTTCCTTCATGTTTGAAGGTAATATTAAAGTCTTTGTAGCTTGTAAGATTTGAGACAGTTACAGGAACATAAGCTAAACCTCCTGAAATATCTGCGACTACTTCATTGTTCTTCGCCTCTATCTTCATCGGGTAATTTCTAACCAATTTTCCTTTCTTCACTTTCACTTTTACTCTATTCTGATCCGCTTCTCTGTGCATCAATTTCCAAGTATCTTCACCAGCAAACAACGCTTTTCTAAATACCTCATTTGATCCATAATAACTCTTCGCTTCCTGTGGGAAAACACAAAGCTGAATCACCATTTTGATCTTATCGCCTTTGTTTAATTGCTTGATTTCTGAAGGTAAATTGACCTCCACCAACGTAACAGGCTCTTTTGCTCTTGTTTTACTTGATGAATAAGTGGAGAAATGAGGCTTGATTTTCTTTCCACCTACAGTAGCAGACCAATCTTTCAATACGATTCCTTTATTGCCCCAAACAGCATATTTATCACTCTCCATATTTTTGGCCTGATGCATACTGAACCAAGGGTTGTCACCTTCAATCACAATATCTCGATTAGTGTATTGACGTTCTTTATGGATATTGTTCATTTCTTTGATCATACCCTCTGCATTACCCCAAGCAATTTTTCTTTCCACAGAGTATGAATACGTTTCCGCACCAAATTGTGCCAAAGCCAAGCGCTCAAAATCCAAAGTTTCGTTTACCTCCACTTCCATTGTAAAGATCACCCTCAAATAATCATCGTTCCTCATGATATTTGAAGTCAAACTGTAAGAAGCTTCGTCCTTGCTCGTATATCCTGTGTAAGTGACCTCTGTAAGATTTGGACAATTACGCGTGTAATGTGATTTGATTCTTTTGATCTTTAATTTCTTTCCTTCTTTGTTGTAAACTCGCATAAAATCACCACCACCCACATTAGGCGTCCAATTCCATTTTCTAGGACCAATTTTATTGTCATCATCACTTTTAATCAAAAATGGTCTAACATCGGTAATTAGAGTATTGGCCTGTCCGCAATCTGGCTCGTAACAAATACTTTCACCAAAAGCACCCATGGCGGTCTGATCCCAAAGCTGATGATTACCAATTAATTTTCTTCCCCATCCTGTCAGTGACAACTGATTATGAGAAACCGCCGGCAATGATCCCCAGAAACCTGACACTCTAGACATTTCTAACTCCACTTTTGTATTTGGTGGCAAACAAACCACTGTATACGCTCTTAACCATGGACCGTGATATTTGAATGTTTTCTGATTGTGCCAGTTTTTAGAAATCTGTACCGGAATTCCTGTAGGGTTGCCCTCTTTGTCTCTTAAAAGCACAGAAATACCTGTGATGTCAGTCACATTTTCTAAACGCTCAAAAATCAAACGCTGTAATTGTGGCTTGTCAGTTTTGTTTTCCAATTGCAACGCCACTCTTTCCATACCGAATTTTGGCTTCATAGTATTATTTAATGAAATAACAGTAGCTTGCTGTTCAGCACTTTTAGTCACAACTACAGGTCTGTTAGGTCGGATAAGGTCTTTGGCTGTAATTTCGAACCCTTCTTCATGGTAAGTAGGTTGTACGATGTGCATTGTTAGATTCACATCTTTTTCTGTGAAAGATGCTTTTGCAGTCACTACACCTTTTTCGACTGTAATTTCATCTGCATTTTCATTACTTAAGATGTTCCAAGCCTTTCCATTTTTTGCTTTCGCAATGAAGTTTCCTTTTTTATTTTTTACTGAATATTGCTCCTTTGGAAGATTTAATTCAATCAGTAATTCACACTCCTCTTCTTTCACAGCCCCTTCTTCAAATACCAATCTAAAACCTAATGCATCCGTCCAAGATGCAATTTCAAATGATAATTTCACATCAGGACCATTCTCTAATAATAAATCCGGAAAGTTTCTTCTCTGATAAAACTGACCGCTTTCAATCAATTCACCAGCATATTTTTTATCACTTTCCATACGGACTACCTTGTACTTTTGGCCTTTATGCAGCACGTAAAGTGATAAAATATCGAAAGGTTGTTCTTGCACTTTATCAAGATAGTCCTTTCCAACTTCTTTTTGATCAATGAGTCTTAACTGTTCTAACTTAAAATCTTTGTAATTGAAGGCTAAAAAATGATGGTCGGTCTGTATATCAAAATGGGTATTACCAAAAATATCATTTTCATGATACATGTAGGTATTCGTCCCCGCATATTCCCATAACTCTTTCGGCAACTGCCCAAAGGAAAGAGAAGTAATGCAGAGTAATAGGTAAAATAAAGCTATAATTCTTTTCATTTCAAATCTGATTAAGTGTAGGTAAGAACGTTGAGGGAAAAGGGAAGAAGTAAGAGTTAAGAGGGATGAAGGAAGTTTAGTTCTTGACCTATTAAATCATACCACCTCTTAACTCTTAACTCAAACTAAATATTGTCTGAATCTACAGGGATAATTGGCTCAAAAGAAATGGACGCCAAATTGATCCATCCTGAAGCATCGTCTGTGTTTAATGTTACAGAAATGGTTTGTTTTCCTGTTTTATCAAAATTTACTACACCAATTTTTCTGTCTTTGAAAACACGGATTGTTCTGTTTTCAAACTTGTTTTTAATTTGTTTTTTGTCTCCACTATAAGTAGGAACAAAATAGTATTCTTTACCGTCGATATTCAAGATACCTTCCTGCATATCAGCATCTTCATTACAAGCGTAATTTAATGTTACGATATACATTCCTTTTTGTGGAATATTCACTTCCCACTCTGCCTTGCTTCCTTTTTGCGACCAATTTTGGATCGATGGAACTGCATGCCAGTCACCGAAGATCTCCATCCATCTGATTTTGTCAGAAGTACAAGCAGTCAGTTTTGCCTCGTGAGGTAATAATTTTGTTACTAAACCTGTGTTGAATACTTTATCAGAATTTAATTTTGGTTTACTGTCAAATTCTACCACAATCACTGAAGCTACAGGGTCTGGCATTCTCAATGGGAACGTCACTACAGTAGATGAAGTTAAATCTGTAGCTGTAACTGCTGATTTATCATCCAAGAAGTACGCATTCTTTACTTTCGACTGGAATTTTGGTAAATAGATCTTGTTGTCCTTTGGCCACTCTTTGATAAACAAGTACATCTTGTTTCCTTTTTGAGTAGCAGCAAATTGTGTTTGACCGCCTAAGTACAATGCTTCAGTTCCATAAATTGCCTCTTTGTATTTTGCAATCCACTTTCCTGTTTCTCTTAAAATCATAGCTGATACCTCAGGAACAGAACCATCACCTTTAGGACCAATATTGAACAAGTAGTTACCGCCTTTTGAAATCACATCGATCAAACGGTGTGAAATTTCTTTTGGTGTTTTCCAATTGAAATCAAAATTACTGTAAGCCCAAGTGTTATTGTGTGTATCACAAGTTTCCCATAAACCATCTACAGGCTCGGAAGGAATCTCATTATCACCTAACGTTTTGAAGTCACCCAAACCTCTACCAATTCTACTATTGATTAAACAGTTCGGTTGATATTTATCCACTAACGCTTTCAACTCTAAAACTTGCTCATGTTTGATTGGACCTGGAGTGTCGAAGAAGATACATCCGATGTCACCATAGTTCGTCACCAACTCTTTTACTTGCGGAAGTGCTTTCTCCTCCATGTATTTTTGTACATTGGCTTCTTTAGCATCGAACTCCCAAGTGTTGCCAAAACCATCTTTCTCATTCCAATCTTGCATTTGAGAATAATAGAAACCAAAACGGATTCCTTTTTTCTTACACGCTTTAGCCAACTGCTTTACAATATCCTTTTTATAAGGTGTATTTGAGATGTTATAGTCACTCGCTTTTGAATCAAACAATGCAAATCCATCATGGTGCTTCGCAGTTAAAACCACGTACTTCATACCAGCATCTACTGCCAATTGAGCCACTTCATCAGCATCCCATTTAACTGGATTAAAAGTCTCTGCCAATTTACGGTACTCTCCAGTTTTGATGGCCGCTCTGCGCATAATCCACTCGTTAATACCATAATAGTGTTTGCCGTTGTGCTCACCTGCTAGTTCAGAATATAAACCCCAATGAATAAACATGGCAAATTTTGCCTCTTTATACCATTGATAATCTTTATCTGTATAATTCGCTTTTTCATCTTCACCCCAAAGCTCATCCATACCCTTCTCTTTTTCTTGACCAATTGCTAGAAAAGAGACTAAAATAAGAGAACTTATTAATAATAACTTTTTCATACTTCGATTGACTTAATGTCTTTAAAAAATAATCACAGTACAATTTTACTTATTTCATTTCTTGCAACTTTGCTTAAATCTTGCATTCATTAGTACTATTAATATTCAGCAATAGATTATCAATTAAATCTGCATCAATTGTGATATTCGTGGCTATACATAACCTTTACCTCGCAATTTATGATTTACATTTAAAAACTATGTTCTCAAATAATATTGATACTTACTCGATTCTATAACCCGTGTGAAATTGAGATAAAAAAAGGAATAAAAAGTGGGTAAATTTGTCATTTGATAACTGTAATCTTCAAGTTTGTTGAGCTCCATTGAAAATAAGTTCTTGAAAAGTTCTATTGGGCGTCATTACTAAACATTCATCTGTCCTCATAAGATTTACTTATACCATCATAGGAACAATCAATTTTACTTATCCTAAAAGTCGTCTTACATTTGTTGCATCAATAATGATAAAAGGACATAAGTACTAAGACATAATTAACTACAAAATATTTTTGAATTAGTACTCAAAAAATATAAAAACCAAATAATCCATGTTAGAACAAGCGTTAAAAAACCAAGTAGTAGGACTTTTCAATAATCTAAACAACAAATATACTTTCAATGTAGAAGTTGAAGCGAATCATCCTAGCAAACAATCTTTAGTAGATTTATTAGAAGATGTAGCTTCTTGTTCAGATAAAGTTGCCTTGGAGGTGAAAGAAGGTGAAGGTCTTTCTTTTACAATCAGTAAAAATGGTGAAACTGTAGATAATATCATTTTTAGAGCAGTGCCAACCGGTCATGAGTTCACTACACTTTTGATGGCTGTTCTGAATATGGAAGGAATTGGTAAAAACTTACCTGATGAAGGGATTACTGCCAAAATCAAAGGAATCAACGAAAAAGTAGTTGTAAAAAGTTATATCTCATTGACTTGTACCAACTGCCCTGAAGTTGTTCAAGCACTGAACGTAATGGCGATCTATAATCCTAATATTGAGCACCATATTATCGATGGCGGTATCAATAAAGAGGAAGTGGAAAGCTTAGGAATCCAAGCGGTACCAACAGTCACTGCAAACGGTGAGCAATTGCACGTAGGTAGAGCTTCATTAGGAGAGTTATTAGGTAAAATAGAGAATATTGCTGGCAGTAGCTTTGATGCTTCTGAGGCAGTAGAGAAAGAATATGATGTAATTGTAGTTGGAGGTGGCCCTGCCGGTGTTTCTTCAGCGGTTTACTCTGCTCGTAAAGGTTTTAAAGTTGCGGTGATTGCCGGTGTGATCGGTGGTCAGGTGAAGGAAACTGTGGGTATTGAAAACATGATTTCAATTACAAAAACAACAGGTGCTGAATTGACTGCTAACTTATACAGTCACTTGAAAGATTACCCTATCGACATCTTGGAAAACCGTATGGTAGAAGACGTTCAGGTGGTAGATGGTGTGAAGAAAATCACTACTTCTATGGGTGAGAAATTCACAGCTCCTGCTTTGATCATCGCTACAGGTGCAAGCTGGAGAAAATTGGGTGTTCCTGGTGAAACGGAATACATCGGTTCTGGTGTAGCCTTCTGTACGCACTGTGATGCTCCTTATTTCAAAGGTAAAAAAGTTGTTGTTGTAGGTGGTGGCAACTCTGGTTTAGAGGCGGCGATCGACTTGGCGGCAATCGCTTCAGAAGTTACAGTATTGGAATACATGGACACTTTAAAAGGTGATCAAGTGTTACAAGATAAAGTAAACGACCTTCCAAACGTATCAGTAGTTACTAACGCTGAGACATTGAGCGTAGATGGTGATGGTAGTAAAGTAACAGGTATCCAATACAATGACAGAGAAACTGGAAATGTTCAGTCTATCACTACAGATGGTGTGTTTGTACAGATCGGTTTGAAAGCCAACAGTGATGCATTCAAAGAAATTGTAGAAACAAACCGTATGGGTGAAGTCATCATTGATGCTCATAACCGTACTTCTATTGCTGGTGTTTATGCCGCAGGCGATGTGTCTATCGTTCCTTACAAGCAAATTGTAATTGCAATGGGCGAAGGTTCTAAGGCTGCACTTTCAGCATTCGAAGACAAAATCAAGAATAAATTAACGGAAGCACCTGCTGAAGTTTAAAAATATAATCGTCGCTAACTCTCATACTTTCAATCCAGAAACGCTGTAGTAGATCACAGTGTTTTGACAAACTTTTAAGGCTAGCCTGGTAAAATGGGCTAGCCTTTTTTAATGATGAATGAAGAGTTAAGAATAAAGAAAAATGGTTCGTGTTATGATTATTGTGGTTCAGTGGACGTTGCAGTGCAACATCCCTACACGGTATCAAAATAATTTGAAAGTGTCTGCAGAGACGTTGTATTACAGCGTCCACCGATCCAGCTTAAAAAACCACTTAACGGCCTATAATATTATCCATTTTCTTCATTCGTAATTTGTCCTTATTTTTTGATCACTTTAAATGTAGAAACCTTATCCGCATTTTGTAACTGAATGAGATATAAGCCTGATTGCATATTAATGAAATCAATTTCAAAATCTCCACTTTCAGTACCTTGAAGAATAGTTTTTCCTTGAAGGTCCATGACGTTATAATTAATAGCCTTGAAAGGTGCATCAAACTTTACATTCAATTGCTGTTCTATCAAAGTTGGATAAATTGAAACGCCTTGCAATAGTACGTCTTCCAAAGAAGTAATGTTACTTATGTATTCATCAACTGGCAAGTTCACTTCTATGGCCAAGCTTTCTCCTTCTTCATTATTGGCTAAAATCACAATATCGAGGTCTTCTACAGATGCATTATCTCTTTGACCAGAAGGAATTTTTGATGGATCAATGGTGAAAGTCAATGTTTCAGGATCGAAAACTATCCATTCCGGAAGCGGACTGCCGTCTGCTAGCATTGCCACTATAGTGATATCTTCCCCTAAAGCATCAATCACTTCATCTATTTCAATCACCACTTCAACAGTTCCTTCTTCGGTTTCAACAGCCACTACTTTCTCCTCTTCTACTTTTGTGGTTTCTTCAAACTGATACACTACACTGATCAAAGTGTTGTCTGCAGAAAGTTCAAAAGAACGGTTGTTGCTGGCATCTTGTCCCAAGAAAACCTCTTCTACACCATTAATAAATAACTTGTAGTATACCGTACCTGCTGGCAATGAAATGCTTGTGGTATAAGCACTTCCACCATTCGCAATCGGCGTTAATGTCACTTCTTCGGTCCAGTTATTAAAACTGCCTTTCATGGTCAGTTGATCCGATGAAATATTGAATCCGCCAGTATTGATGATTTGTTGCATATTGACATTCCATACTGCCAGAATTCTTTCTTCAGGCACTTGATCATTATACCATACAGATGTGGTCTGCTGACCTGTTGCCACTAAGAATGTTCGGTCATTGTCTTCTTCAAAAACAGTCCACCCACCTTCACCGTTCGGGTATTGGTACATAAATTTATAGGTATACGTTTCTCCTGTTCCTAATTTATTGAAAGGCAATCCATATAAACCGTCTTCATTCAAAATCAATGGGTAAGTAGAAAAACCGTCACCCTCATAGAATTTGATTCGGACTTCAACACCTTCTACTGTCGGATCAAAGTTTTCTAATGCGACTTGATGTTCCATATTTACTTTCAAAAGCACTTCTGGGTTTTCAATATTTTCATCATTGAAATAATACACGAAAATATTTTCTATCCCTAGTTCTGGTGTTATCGCTCTGTTTAAAGCACCGTTTCCAGGGAACTCATGCAAGAGGTCGTTCCAGCTGCCATTGATTCTAAACTTAAAGTTGTATTCTTGTATGCTATCTACTTCAAATGTAATGCTGTAAATCTTATTATCTTCAGTAGATAGATTATACTCTCCATTGTCATTTGACCAACTATTAAAAGTACCTGCCACGTCTACAGAATCTTTAGTTGGGTCAAAGAAGCCTTGAGCAATTTTTGCAGACATATCCACTTGAAGCGTGATTGTGGTTACCAGCACCTCATCATTAAACCATCTTTCAATAGTTCTGTTCTCCTCTCCTACTGTAAAACTTGAGAATTCATTTTCAGAGATCTCATTTACACTGACCGTACTGTCTACTTCAACCGTTTCATAATAGACCGCTTTGTATAAGAACGGGAATCCATCATTCAGTAATTTTGAAGAGATAGTGTACAGATTGTTTCCTTCTGAAGTTTCCGCTCTATAACGTTTCATTAAAGTAGAATCACTTTTCATTACATCTATATAGAGCACCTCTGTTGTGAAATTGCCATCATTTAATTCCTTGGCCATATTAATCGCAACAGTTGTTGTAGGGTGAGTTCCTACTTCATTATCGTACCAGAAATTAATCGTTTCTTGGTTCTGAAGAATCGGGTATTTTCTGTTCGCATTATTAGCCAATTCATGACTCCCATATTCCCACGATTGATTGATTCTAACTTTACATTCCAGCGTATCTAATTCATATAACACTGTAGAATAAATACCATCTTCATCCGCATCTTCCAGAATTTCAACACCATCAGTACCCCAATTATTGAAATTCCCTACCAAGTCAAGCGTATCTGTCAGTGGGTCAAATAATTCTTGTTCAATAGCCCAATTCATATTGACATTTACAGTTACAGTGGCAATCGGCTTATCATTGAAAGCATGAGTTCTGCTATTGCTGTCCGCTTTGACAGTGTACGTTCTAAAGATATTTTCAACGGTTGGTACGGAATCACCCATCGACTGGTATGAGAAATTATAATCGTAATTCTGCCCTTCATCCATTTGATTTGAATGGAAAGCATATACGCTTAATGAATCAATACCCTTCACTTCATATTTATTATACAGTTCCAGTCCTTTGTAGAGGTTCAGCCAAACTGTACCCGATGATGGATCAAACTGCTTCAGGTGAATTTCTCTTTCAAGATTTACAGCAAAAGTCGTGGTTGGATAATCGCCATTCTCGTTATCATACCAAAACTCAATCATAGTCATGAGATCATTGACAAAATACTTTCTGTTTGGTCGATGCCTTAATTCATGCTCTCCCAGTTGCCACGATTGATTGATTCTTGTTTTTAATTCTATAGAATCTCCCAGTTCAAGATAATGAATTTTCACGGTGTAAATACCATCTTGATCTTCATCCCATAGATAAGTTGTATAACCACTATTTCCCCAGTTATTAAAAGAACCTGCTACATCTAAAGTGTCCATTGAAGGGTCAAATATTCCTTTGCTTATGGCTAAATTCATGTTCACTTTCAACTCTACTGTAGCATTAGGAATATCATTAAAGACGTGCATCAGGTTATTGTCAGATGCTTTTACAGTGTATTTTCTGATGTCCTTTTCTACAACTTCCAATGTATCTGCATCTGATTTAAAGGAGAAGTTATAATCGTACATTTCTCCTTCATTCATCAAATGTGAATTGAAAGTGAAAACACTTTGCGTATCTAAAGCTACAAGTTCATATTTAGTCAAGAATACCGAATCTTTATAGATGTTCAACCATACAGTACCAGACGCTAGATCAAACTCTTTTAAATGAATTTGTTTCTTTAAATCAATAGAAAAATTAGAAGCTGGATAATCACCATTTTCATCATCAAACCAATATTCAATCGTATTTTTAAAATCAGGAAGTTCATGTCTTCTATCCATAAAACGATTGCGATATTCATGTCTTCCAAGACTCCATGATTGGTTGATTCTAGTTTTGAATAGAATCATTTCTTTCCCACCAAAATCAAAGAGATCAAACACCTTGACATCAACGGTATAAATACCATCTTGATCTTCGTCCCAAAGCAAAGTAGGAGGATTATTTGTACCCCAATTATTAAATGAACCTGCCACGTCTAAAGTATCAATGGATGGATCAAAAAGCCCTTTTTCAATGGCTAGATTCATATTTACTTTTAGCGTCAAATGCTTTTCATTCATCAAGCGAGTAGGGAAAAAGGCTTCCTTAGAGTCTACTGTTTTCAACCCTCCATCTTTCGTTTTTACTAAGAAGTTCAATCCTGTTGTTTCTATCTCTTCCGCAGTCAGGTTCAAGTGTGCTGACGGATTGAATGTAAATGAATATTTACTCCCTTCTATATGCGTAAGTTTATTTCTTTCAGCTGATTCAAACCAAGGGCCGTTCAGGCTGTCTCCTCCTGCAAGCCCTATATCCTTCTGCCAGAAAAAGAGGTAGGCATTGTCTTGATTATCGCTTTCAAAATAAGTGTCCTCTAAATCTAAGACCATCATTATTTCCTCATCTGCAGTCCAATACGAACTATCTGGGTTATTAGGATCAGTGCTGTAAATAAGGTGCGGTGCAATGATTTTTTCTTTTACAAGTTCATAAGCCAAAGAATCAGTCATTGAGTTATAATGTATTTTGAAATCTCCTGATTTCCCCGAAGTATTATACGTTTTATAAAGATTAGTACCATCCCAATCCAGATAAAAATTATCGCTATGATTCAACCTTGTGGTCGCCTCATACACTTTAGGAGATACCTCTTGCATTAATACTGCATAGTCCATATTCCAGTTTTCAAACTGAGAAATTATGATAAACTCACTCTCAGAAATACTCCACTGGAAAGGAACATCTTTATCTTCATTATGCTTCCAACTTATCAATATTTCTTCTCCAGAATTTAGGCTGATGGAATGATTGGTTGAAAGTAAAGTAAGATCATTACAGTCTGCATTGTAAACCTCTAAGCCCATAGCATCATGGTCTGATGAAATGAAGATATTGATGTTTTCTGTAGCCGTATACTTATACCAATTAGGGCTTCCATCTGATTCATGATTTCCCAAAGTCACTGCCTCAGCGTTATTGCAGGTGTTATTAGGAACTGGAACTTCAGCCCAATTTGAAATTATGATCTGCAAAGTATCTGAAGCCGTAAGACCTGATGGATCATATTGTCTCACCACATCCTGACCAACTTCTGTTTCTCTAAAACGATCACTCCCTTTTAAACTGAAATAATAGCCTAATGCTCCTTTATTCTGTTCTATCTCCGCATAATAGACATCCTTATCAGCATCATAAGTCAATTTATATTTATCCGAAAAACTATTTACTTCTGATGTCAGATGAATATAAATATCATCCAGCTCTGTACCTGCAGGAGTGGTGTTGATTTCCATTCTCCTCACTGCACCAACCTGCGTTATTAGGCTTGACATTAAACTAAGGCCCGGAAGATTCTCATTCACAGCGGTGACAGTATATGCACTGCCCAAATTTTCGGAAATTTTAATTTTCAGGGAGTATGCATTGGCTCCAGTAATTTCCTGACCATCTAAATACCACTGAAAAGAGGAGTATTTTGGATCATCAAAATAAGGAACAAATAAAGTGGTAGAATCTCCGTCTTCTGTATAATCACCACAACAGTAAGAATATTTTTGGTTGGTGTATTCAAAAGTAGTAAGATTTGTCAGCGTATTTTTAATGGATAACAACTGAGAATCCATGAGTTTATTATAAGCCACAGTATCACCTAAATCATTGTTATCGATATACAAAGCCGTCAGTGAACTCATTCTGTTCAGCACGTATTCTACATCAGGTAACAATGTATTATTAGTAAGTCTCAAAGTTGACAACGCTGACATACGGTTCAAACTATCCGGTAATGCTTGAATGTAATTTCTGTGTAAAGACAGTTCTTCCAAAAGTGGCATCTCCATTTCCGGGGCATCCATCCCTGAAATACCATTTACACTTAAATCAAGTGACGTAATGTACTGCAAATGAGCTATGGAAGGAGGAATTGTTCCCCAAAGTCCATTATTACTCAAATTGATAGCCACCACTTTTCTATCTATCACCGATACGCCATACCATTCTGATACATCCGCATCTGTCATCCAATTGTTGGTATTTTTCCAGAAGTCTCCTCCCAACTTATTATAGATATCTACAAGTGCTCCATATTCTGCAATAGAAACACCATTTTTCTCACTCGCTAGATTGTTAAAAGAGTAAGTATTCGTAGATAAATCTAAAGTAATATCATACGTGCCACTCACAGTGACATTAATGTTATCTCCACCTGCTACAGCGGTTCCATTAGGAAAAAGATTTCCTCCCCAATTATTGTCCCAAGTGCTATCGGCTCTAAATTTTATACCTCCTTCAGAAAGCATAACACCTGTAAGCATCCATAGGTCTTGATTGGTAGAATCTTGTGTCATCAAGACACCATTATTCCAATCTCCATTAGGGGAGGCTTCACCAATAATTTCAATAAAATTGTATTGCCCAAAAGAGATAAAAGGCACGAAAAAGAGAGCAGTAAGGTAAAGACTCCTTATTGCGAAATAGGATTGTTTTATCATAATCATAGTTTACGTTTAAAAAGGCATGAAAACATTTGCTGTTTCCAGAGATTCCAGGGTGTATAATACGTTATTAACCTGTCTTTTAAGTCATTGAATAATTCATAGTTTTAAGATTGAGTCCAGTAAATGCACAATATGTATTCAGTAATAAGATAAGTATCTGGAAGAAAGTAAAAGTCTATTTTAGACTATCTTTTTTTCATGTACTTAGTTGCTTAATATCAGCTAATTTAAGAATTATATACGTACTACATACGTTTTTTAACATTTTGGGTAAGAAAAATAATATAATGAAGGGTTATGAATTAAAAATGAATAGTTCGTAGTGTTATAAATAGAAAAGCATCGTATCCCCACAACGCTTTGTTTTCAAATTGAAACGTTGTAGAAATACAATGCTTGGATAAGTACAAGGCCAAAAGTAAACTGACTTTTTAATGAAGAATGATGAGTTAAGAGTTAAGAGTTAAGAATGAAGAAAAAATGGTTCTTGTTGTGGTTCAGTGGACGTTGCAGTGCAACATCCCTACAACTTATCCATCATAAAGATCACTTTACGAACCATAACACGATCCATTTTCTTAACTCTTAATTCTTAACTCTTAACTAACTCTTCATTCCAGTCACTAGGTCATCTTATGGCTATCGAATCACCAATTTTCCAGTTGTAGAAACACCATCCACCACTAAACGAATAATATAAATACCCGCTCTTTCTTGGCTTAAATCAACCATAGAACTTGTTGAAGATTGATAAATCAATTGTCCTTGAAGGTTGAATACTTCTACACTTCCAGCTTCTGAAGCATTGCCCCAATCGATGTGAACTAAACCATCACTAGGGTTTGGATAGAACTTCGCATTTATTTCGGTAGAAAGTGGAGCAGCAGTACTCACTTTTCTAGCGGAACTAGTAGCAGATTGGATCTTGAATTGTTGCCATAATGATGCTGTTTCACTTGTGCACAACATGCTGTTTCTTAAGTACATGTCATTATTAGCTTTGATGCCATAGACATCATTACCAAAATCTACTAAAGTGAATTTTTCCCATGCTCCTATTGCCGTTCTTGTACAAGTCATTTCTTTATTTCCATTTTCAGAGCTGACATACAAATCGTTACTGCCTTTGAAAGAGACTGTACCGTCATTATTTTCTATCATTTCAAATTGCTCATTGGCACCAACGGATGGAACCACATTCAACTTCTCTTCATTTGAAGCACTGATATAACTTAGGCTTCCTTGGTTTTGAATACTCACCACAAGGCGTGATGGAAGGACATCAAAAGTACAGTTGTCTTCTTTGATATTGGAATCCCAAGCTCCACCTACGGGACGGATCGCTACTTTTAATTGATAAGCTGTTCCTGCAGGCCATTCCGTTTCAGGATTAACCGTTAAGTTTAATGTTCCTGTTCCAGCAGGCACTGTTTGAATAGCGTTCGCTAACCAAACACCACTTGGGTCACTTACAATGGCTAAAACATCATTTTGAGTAGCTGATGAATAGTTGATCGCTACCGGAAGGCTATTTCCAGTGGTAATTGGAGCTGGACAGTTCACTAAACTTATAGCATTTTCAAGCGCTGACTTGACTTCAAACTTCACATCTTTTTCATCAAGATTAGTATCCCAAGCACCACCTACAGGACGGATAGCAATTTTTAAATTATAGTTTGCTCCAACTTCCCATGCTGTTGGCTGATTGACCGTCAAGGTTACATTTCCAGATCCTGCTTGTACTGTCTGTATTGCATTCGCCAGCCATGTGCCATCAGGTCCGTTGACAATGGCCATCACATCATTTTGAGATGCGGAGCTATAAGCCACCGTCACATCAAAACTTTCTCCAGTGATAATAGAAGTTGGTGAATTGGCAAAAGCTACTGAATTCGTTGGAGTTGTACCGCTTCCACAGTTTGGATCAGGTGTTCCTGTTTCTGACCAATATTTCTGAGATTGAGCTTCTGTCTTTTCAGTGTAGTTACCTAAAGCCGCCGCTGAACTTTGTGCCATCACTATTTTATCAATCTGATAACCATGCGAACGTCCACAGATCTCCATCGTATAGGTTCCTGCTGATGGGAATTTCACATTGACCCAGTTATGATTATGATCAAATTCTGCTACACCGTGAAGCCAAAAACCGGGATCACTTCGCCCATAAAACTTAAAGAACTCTGATGTTTGAGTGCCTCCTACGTGGGCAACATCTCCTAAGAATCTTACCCATGCATCATTACTTAAATCCGTTCCTTGTTGCCCATCTACTTTTCCTCTTTCTTCCTCATTCTGACGGACAAACCACTTAAAAGTATATGTGCCAGGATTGTTTATTTTAAAACTATACGTCAGTGTATTCACAGCATTTTGTGTGTTGTAACTGTTCGGTCCATCATAGTAAATGTATTTTCCTCCTGAAGCATATTGATCATCTGTACCCAATTTCCAAGCCCCTTTCAATGGAATTCTTTCTGCTTCAAAAACCATTAGTCCATCTTTTTCAAAAGATTCAATAGCTGGGCAGTAATCACTGTCAGGTGCTTCCCCTTCTACAATTCCGTTTACAAATTGCGTTTTTAATTTACTTGGATTTCCATTTTGATCACCATACAATAAAAACCAAATCATACCAGCATCAGAAATATCTGCTTTGCTATGACTGTTCACATTCATTCTATCCCAAAGGAAATTCACATTAGCGTCAGCATGATCTCTCATCCATGTCCATTGAGAATAATCATTAGAGCCATTGATATTATTAGTACTCCATCCCTGCGTAAGGTTAGAAGACTGATTTTGATCTTTGATACGCAGGAAATTAGTGCCTTCTTTCACAGGAAAATCTTGTAAAACATGCTCAATTCTTCTGTGATTGGCTCTGCGGATATTATTATCATTATAGTTACTATGAGAAACAATATACAGGTGATTGATCGATGCTTCTTTACCGTCCGCTTTTACTTTTGCTAATGCTTGATAAAGAAATTCCGTCGGTCCCATAGATACAAAATACAAAGGGTCGCTGGCCGTAGAGATCTTGATTTGTTCCGCCAAGTGATTAATTGCCGCTGTATTGTTGGCGGAAACATCATAAAATACAGAAGCATTGAAATTTTTAAAACGCTGTAATGCTCCATTCACACCGTCTTTCATCACATTCACTGCAGAAGTATGTGCTGGTGAACCAATGAAGTTGTTGTAAGAGTAATGGACCAGTTTGCCTTCTAGTCCAGCATTGGCCAACATTGCCAAAGCAGCGGGAGTAGCACTCCAATCGTCTTCATCTCCTCTTTGCCAGTTGGAGTTATAGGTGAAAGTTTTTCCTGCGTCTGCAGAAGGTGCTGTAGCGGTTACGGTGCCTCCCCATGTGTTAGGGTCCGCTTGATTGTTTCCATCTGCACTTACGGCAATTCGGTTGTTATTATAACCGTACCCTGTTGCAGAGAAAGTCTGTGTTGCAATGAATAACATTGCGACCATAATAAAAAGTCTAGTCATTTTTGTTGGATATTAGTATTACCGAAACTCAGGGAATTTCCCTTCATTTCTTTTGATGAAATTACGGCTCACAATTTTATCTTAATATTATCCTATTCCAATCTTTGAAGCTTTACAAAAACTTATCACAATCGCTAAAAACACATTACAATAACTTATCAATCAAACACTTATTCTTGTAAAGGTGGTTGAAATGGTTAAGAAAAAGGGGATAAAACGATCTTAATCTTTTCCATTGTGAATCACCTTCATCCTTTAAATAAAAATGTCTATTTGCTGTTACTCTGAAAAATCAAATGCTTTTGTGTTTAGAACTCAGGAGACTTCTTACAATTATGAGACACTACGGACATCTTCGGCTTAACTCTTGCATCAGTGGTCATGTAAATGTTTAAGGGTGGATAAATATTGTCTAGAAAATGATTTTAAAAGAAATAAAGCATAATGTTAAAATGTATACTGTAAGTAATGAGACTTTATTGTATTTAGATGACATAGGCTTAAGAATAAATGATGATGTATTTGATAATTGCGATAATGATTACTTTATAAAGTACAAAAGCAAAGTTATATATCGATTCAATGAAGGTACCTATATAGATGATCAATTTTTAAATAAGACTGTTGTTCAGGATTCACTTTATGCTCAAACAGGAATTTTTTATTTTGATTTTAATGTAGGGGATCTCACATCAGAATTTGAATTAATAAACCTTGAAGATTTAAGTGTGATTTATAGTTTTGGAAGACATTATGCTGGAATACAAAATGTTATAAGACTTGATGACTACATTGTTATTAATTTTAAAAATCAAATTAAGTGTTATTGCAATAAGTCTTATAAATTGTTGTGGAACATAGAGGGAGATTTTAATATTCTATATGGTTATTATGAAGGTAGTCTTTATGTGCTAGAATCTAAAAAAAATTTAGTAGAGATTGATATTGAAACTGGAAGTATAAATTATAATTTTGAAGAAATTTCTAATTTACCAGAAGGAACAAATAAAGATGGTTTCTCATTAGATTTTACAAACCTAAAATTAGATCAAAATAAAGGGTTATTGGTAGGTATTTTTCATACTTTTTACGTTGAAATTGAGTTAAATACAAAAACAATTAATGTATATAATTTACGAGATCAATTAGAAGGAACCAATGTGATTTCTTTTAAATCCTTTTCAAACTTGTCTTTTAATGATCAACATTTAGCCGTTTTGGCATATGCAAAGTTAAAAGAAGACCCAAAAGTTTTATATGGTGCAAATGTATTAATAAATAGGAATACAAAAACAATTGAATGGACACATGTATTTAAGGATTATGGCTTAGGAACAAATGCCCCTATTATCACAAATGATCATCTTTACCAAATTGACTTTAATGGTGATTTATATATTTTTGAAAGGTAACAGCAATTCAGAGTTGTCTAGAATATTTCCCCCCTTTGTGTAGTGTTAGGCTGCAGGCGTCACTCGCGATATAAAATGATTCTTGTTGTAGTTCAGTGAACAGTACATATAAAAAAAGGCATTCCAAATCATGAAATGCCTTTATTAATTCAAGGGTGAAAAATCTTATTATTACTTATTATTTTACCTAAGTCTACGTTATTTGAATCTCTGTTCATTATTTTTTTAGGATGGAATTAAAAGTGTTTTTTTCAGAAAAATTTAATGTAAATCCACCATAAAAACACACTCTATTTCACCTTCTTTTTATAGTATTTTTTTGTAAAATCATCTTGCTCTGCTGACAAATCCAAAAGCTTTCCTTCTTCAAGCTGCGCCCAACGAGCAGGTTGATGTTCTTGTAAATATTTTACGAAAGGCACACTTTTCGCCACCTCCGCTTCTACCTCATCAAAACCTCTGTCTTTATGTGTTGACTGCCACTCTTTCAGATAACCCCTCAACTTTTCTAATTCTTTCTTATACTTTGGATTTTGAGCTAAATTCACTAATTCATCAGGATCATTTTTCAAATCATACAACTCCTCTTCTTCTTTCTGAGTATTGAAAAAATAAGCTTGTGCGTCATTCAATCTTCCTTCAGCATTTAAACGTCGCATCACATGAACAGCTGGCCGGTTGTATTCCAAATAGGCTTGATGGGCATCATAAGGTACCTCTGCCATATAGTTTTTTATGTATTTGAAACGTTTGGTGGTGATGGCTCTTGAGCGGTCTTTCACCTCATCCCAAATATCTCTGGCTGAATACACATATGCTCTTTCTTCTTTATCAAAAAGCGACGAACCAGTACAATAATCCGGTAAAGTGATATGGGCTAGATCCAGAATAGTGGCTGAAATATCAGTGAACGTACACAACTGATCGTCTACTTTTGGTTTCTTAAAACCTTTGGGGTAATGAATGATTAATGGAATTCTCAAACCTGAATCATACACATATCCTTTTCCTCGGATGTTGGCCCTGCCGTTATCACCCATAAAAATGATGACCGTATTTTCAGCTGCTCCATTCTCCTTTAATTGATCCATCAAGAGTTTCATTTCCATATCAGCATATTCAATCTGATCAAGATAAGTCGCCCAATCTAATCGGACCTCTGGAGTATCTGCTAAAAATGGCGGTAAAACTACCTTTTCGGGGTCGACAGGATGAGCTGATTTTGCTCTGATGTCATTCCACCAATTTCCTCTGTGCGTTACTTTCAATTGTACTTGAGCAAAGAAAGGTTTTCCATCACTTTTTAAAGCTGTGGACTTCGCATCAAAAAGGCCAAAATCAGTTGTACCATTATAGTTCCCAGTAGATTGATGTTTGAAATTACAGTCAATCTTTTCTCCTTTTTTCATGACCAATCTACTGCCCACAATTGTTGTGTAACCGGCTTCTGAAAGGAGTTTGGTAATTGGCGTATACTCTCCTTCCAACGCTACTTTTCTATTACTTCTGTGGTTATGCGTATTGGTAATATTTTGATGCACACCCAACATCAAGGCTGATCTGCTTGGTGAACAAATAGAATTACTGCCTATGCAGTTGGTATAGCGGATTCCTTCTTTTGCCAATTGATCAAAAGTAGGTGTTTTTACCGCCGGCATACCATAGCAAGCCAAATCGTTGCTGATATCTTCCGCCATGACCAATAGAATATTAGGGCGGTCTTGTGCTAGGATGCTATTGGATATGAGACAACACATACCCAATAGCTGAACTATTAACTTCTTCATTTTTATTGAAAGTCTACGTTAACAGCACTTTCGTCACACTCCATCATTTTTGTTGCTTTGCCTTGAAAATCATTGTTCTTAAATACCACATTCTTCGATGATTTTATGATATAGGCAGGATTTTCAGGGTATAATTGCGGGAAGGTATTTGTAGATAAAATCTTGTTGTTTTCAAATACTAATCCATCCGTATTGCTCACTTCAAGTACGAGATTATCAAATAACTTAAAGGTGTTATTTCTGATTGTAATATTGTGGAAAGCAATGCTCTCATTGTCCTCATCTGTCACCAAACGAATGATACCACGGCTTGTCCCCCCAAAATTGCAATTATCAAAGGTGTTTCCTTCAATAATCAAATTGGATTGAGCACCTGATTCATACCATTTAGAACTTTCTACCGGTAAGAAAATAGCATCCATCTCTGAGTGGAAATAATTGTCTTTCACCAATGCTTTTTTAGGTGTCGATAACAATACGCCTCTGGCTCTATTTCCTTGGAATTTGTTGTTCGTTAATATCACTTCCGGGTAAGCAGAAAGGTTTTCGATATAGTCACCTTGAACTACTGCTGCAGGAATTTTCTCCTCAAAAGTAATGACCTGATAACGCTGATTAATGACTTCTATTGAAGCTATAGTCAGTTGGTGAAAAGGAGTAAAAGATTCATCAATTTTCACAAAACCAATCGTATCACCTTTTCTGCCAATCACAAAACCTTCTTGTTGATGATGCCCCATTCTTATTCCTAACTTATTGTCAGCCAATTGCTCTACCACTTCCTGATAAGCCCCATGAATATTAATACAGTCATCCAATTGATTTTCCAAAAGGGAATTCGTCATTTTGATTTGTCCTCTACATCCTACAAAGTGGGTCGCATCGGCAGTAGTAGACACCATTCTATCTCCTGACGGTGAAATCGTCAATTTATCAATAAAAATATCTTCAGAGTTTTCAACCAATAAACCCATTCCTCCGGCATGATGTATGGTTACATTCTCTAAAAAGAATGACTTGGAATTGCTCACTCTTATTCCAGGAGCCACACGGTTTTCTCCTTGCTGTCCTTTTGTAGATAAAATATTCCCGATCGGTGGCAACCCTTTTTTATGATTGAAAAACCTCACAACACCCGGTTCAACTTCATTCACTTTCAAACGGCTTTCTGTCCCAACTTTACGTAAAGTCAAATCGGCTTTATCCACTTTGTATTTGTATTTTATTTGGTCCGTACCGTACTGTGTAGTAGATTTCTGATACGTAGAAATCGGGCTTGTTTTCTTGTTATTATAAGAGATCGCACGTCTTTCTTTATCGTATAAAATCGTCTGACCTAAATCGTGCTCGTAGTATTCTTTGATAAAATAGATTTGCTCATTTCTAATATCATAAGGGTACTCCTCTCCAAAACGGACATCAAAAGCATGTTCTTCTTTATGATGAGCGATAATCTCACCTTCACTATGGAAGGACATAGCCCAGTCGATTTTCACATTCTTAATTGTAATATTCTCAGAATCATCCACTAAAAAAGGTATCATTTTACCATGAAATATGAAAGTAGATCCCTGACCGTCAATCGTAAAATCTTTGTAATTCTCCACCGGAAAAGCCAAGCTTACAAATACATCTTTATGATTCGAAAGGTATACAAATTTATTCAGTCCCTTATCAGGGTAAAAATGATACGTTCCCTTTTCAAACTCTATGGTTTTAGCACCCTTATTTTCCTTTAGTTGCTTTAATACATAAGGTGTGGCATCTTCCGTTATATCCTTTGTATTGCCCACCTTGATTGTCTGTCCTGAGTTCACGCTGAATCCATACACAGAAACAAGAAGAGCAAGAATCACTATTAATTTCTTCATTATTAAAACCTGTTTTGTTTTATAGTAGTCTCCATAATTTAATTGACTGCAACACTTTACTCCTAAAGATTGAAGAGTGTTGAAGCCGGTAATAATTCTTTCACATTACAAATGTGATATAAACTATAAAAACAACAGTCTGTGGTAGTAAATTGAGTGTATCAAAGCATACAAATTACTGATTTTCAACAGGTATCGATTACGAATAATAAGTAAAATTAAGGGGTATAATTTAAGGAAAAAGTTGAGGTGGTCCATTTTGTAAGTTCTACCTCTTACAACAAAGACCACCTCTTTTTTGATGCTACTTTCTTAATTCACAACCGCTTTCTCCCCTTCAGTATGATGTTCCTTTCCGTATTTTCCTGGCGTGATGCCATAGTGTTCTTTGAACATTCTACTAAAATGCGTTCTACTTTTGAAACCTGTTCTAAGATAAACTTCAGAAACAGTGAGCTTTTCATTCACCAGCATCTCAGCAGCTTTTTTCAGGCGGTAAAGTTTCAGCAATTCATAAGGTGTATAATTCGTGATGGACTTTACTTTCTGATAGAAATGCGTACGGTTTAAATGCAATTCCTTAATGAAAATATTAATGTCCAATTCCTCATCGTCCAAGTGTTTTTCCATCAAAGCATACAGCTTTTCCATAAACACCCTTTCGCTCTTATTATTATTTTTCTTTTCTACCTCCACAGGAAAATCAATTCTGAAACGTTCCCTCAACTGACGACGGTTTTTCAATAACATTTGTGCTGTCGCAATTAGGTGTTTTAAGTCAAAAGGCTTACTGATATAAGCATCTGCACCACTTTCAAAGCCAGACACTTGATCATCAACGGAAGATCTTGAAGTCAATAAAATTACAGGAATATGACTTGTTCTGATATCGGCTTTTATGCCTTTGCAAAGTTCCAAGCCGTTTAATTCCGGCATTAGAATATCACTGATAATTAAATCAGGCCACTCATTCTCTACTGCTTCTTTGCATTGGAGTCCGTTGGTAAATGAAGTGACGTTGAAGTATTCTGATAAAGAGGAATGCACAAAATCTCTCAAGTCTTTATTATCTTCAACGTAATACACATTTAACTCTTTCAACGTTTCATCCTTCAGACTTTCCGGTAATTCAATTCCCTTCGGTAAAGTTCTCTGCTTCTCATCATCGGTTTCCAACGTTAGAATTTCCTGCAAGCGTTCTTCATTGAAAGTATCTTTCAAGCTAATTTCAACAGGTAAAACTACCTTAAATGTAGTCGCTTCTTTAGCTTTACTCTCCACGTTGATTGTTCCATAATGCAACTCCACAATTCTCTTAGAAAAAGCCAAACCAATTCCTGACCCTACAGTGGCTGTATTTACATCTTCAGATTGATAATATCGCTCAAATACATAAGGTAAATCTTTGGATTTAATTCCTGCACCGGTGTCATGAACAGTAAAGAACAGTTGATCATTCTCTACTCCATAGCTTAAAGTAATTTTGTCGCCTGTTTTGGTAAATTTAAATGCATTATTCAGAAGGTTATTCAATACAATTTCCAGTTTCTGACGGTCAGCCAATACAAATAATTGATTTGCATCTCCCTTCACTTCAAACTTCCTTTCAGTGTGTTCTGCCATTTGATCAAACCCTTTCTTGACTTCAGAAACTAATGCTGTAAAATCAAAAGAAGTGATCTTCAGCTTCAATAAACTCTGTTCGGCCTTCTGGAAATCCTGCACCTGATTCACTAGTTGAAACATCTTCTTCGATTGACTCTCAATAAGGCTTAAATGCTTATAGGCATCATTATTAGACTCAAATATTTTAATCAGTACTTGTAAAGGACCTGAAATTAATGTCAATGGCGTTCTAAACTCATGGGCAATATTCATGAACATTCTGGTCCTTGTCTTATTCAGTTCATCAATACGTTCTTTATCCATTTGTTCTATTTGAAGATCATGTTCTATTCTGTTCATTCTTAATAGAAAACGGATCACAACAAATAAAATCAATGCGACTAATAGAATATAAATCAGGTAAGCCAAAGGGGTTTTCCATACGGGTGGATGGATTGTGATTTCAATAAATTTTGAAGGTGACCATTCCTTTTTAGAGTTAGAAACGGCTACTTCAAACGTGTATTTCCCAGGAGGTAACCCATTAAAACTCGCTAGTTTCATTTCAGAAGCAGCAGTTACCCACTCTTCTTCCTGAGGCAACATCCTGTAGCGAATTAGGTTTCCTTTTTTATTAGAATAATGCAAAGATATGATTTCAAAAGAGAACACATTTTGATCGTAATTCAAATCAATTTTCTCTGTTTCATTTAGAGATTTTGATAAAATCACATGATCACCTAATGTATCCAATACATTGATTTTGGTATTGAATAACCTGAAATCCCCTAATAACAAATTCGGCATTTCATCTTCATCATGAATTTGTTTTGGATCAAAATACAACAAGCCATTTCCTCCTGAAAAAATCAGTTGATCATCTTTCATAATAGCTGCTGAAGGCTCAAATGGTGAAATAGGCACTCCATCTCCTATGGAATAATTTCTAAACTGATGTGTAGTAAGATCAAAAGCATTCAAACCCTTATTCGTTGTGATCCAAAGCCTATTTTGCTTATCCGGTAGAATACTTTTTACAATATTGTTGTCCAGTCCATCTTTCTCCTGATAAGACTTGAAAACACAGGCCAATTGAGAATTTTCAACCAAGCAAATGCCTCCCTGTTCAGTACCAAGCCACAATTCTCCACTGTCCAATCTAAGGATGGTAGAAACATAATTACTAGAGATAGAGTACTTGTTTTCAGGGTTATGTACAAATTGTACTTTACGCATTTTGTTCAAGCTCCTCTTAGGCATATTATTGATCCTAATCAAGCCATCTCTTCTCGTTCCCACCCAAATAAAATTATACTTGGGGTCTTCATACACATACCTGATATCTTTTATTTCCTTACTTAAAAAGCCTTTATAGACGTCCATCAACTGAATATCTTCAATGATTCCAGTATCTGATAATTTCAGTCGGTATAACCCCTCAGCACATGCCACCCAATGGTACCCAAACTTATCCAGTATTAAATTTTTCATTTTCACATCCGAAAACTCTGGCTTCAGTTTACTGACCAATGGCACCCATTTATTCATTTTTTTGCTGAAATAGGACACTTTTGTTCTCGCTCCTTGCTTTTTTATAAACTGTCCTCCTTTATGATCAATCAAGAACAACGTATTGGGATTCCCCTCTAGATTTTTAATATGTGGAGGTAAAGGTTCCAAACTATTTGTTGCCGTATTGAAATTCAGAATTCCTCTAAAATGCACATTGATAAAAACATTAGTATCGGTTACCTTCTGAATACGGAGCACGTGATTAGACCATTCCCCTGGTTCATTATTGGTCTTTAAATTGGTGTATTTGAAATTGTATTTTTTTGTGGGCAAATGATATAATCCTTTACGAAAGGAACCCACCCAAAAATTCCCATTGGGGTTAGAAGTCATAGTGCTCACCCTGTAAATTGGATAAACTTCTTTTTCCAATACCCCTTTTTTCCCTATTCTATCTAGTTCTTCTTTTGAGGTTTTATAAATTCCCAATTCTTTGTGACCTAACCATATATTTTTTGCGGAATCAATATGAATGGATTGGAATTTCTGATTTGATAAAACTGGTTTCAACTTAAATTTTCCTTCTTTATAATCCAGTATTACAATACCATTATTCGCTATGCAATAAAAACGGTGGTCATCATATTTCGCAATATCAAGATACTTATCAATTTTAGCTCCTTCAACTCTTGTCTTCGTCCTGTTGGGGTAATTCACTTTATAGATTCCTCTTGAAGTCGCCAATAACAGATTATTCTTATCTAAGACTTCTGCTTTGTAAGCAATCACATTTTCGCTTAAAGTGATTGAGTTTTTGAGCTTGTTGGTATTAGGATCAAAAAACAGGAGTCCTTCTTCCTCAGTAGTACAAAGTATATACTGCTTGAATTTTGTCACTTGACGGACAATAGGCCCTATTTTTACCCCTTTTTTGGTTTGGGAAAGATAAATGTTTCGGAAGCGCTGTGTTGTATAATCATAACTGCTCAAACCATGATCTGTACCTACCCAAATCGTATTTTTCTCATCTCTATACAGGGAACGTATTCTATTGGAATTCAACCCTTCAACATTTCTAAAGGTTTTAAACTCAAAGCCATCATAAGTGTTCAACCCATCAAATGTACCCACCCACAGCAGACCATTTTGATCCTCTAAAAGTGAAGTTACACCATAATGTGAGAGCCCTTGCGGCATTGCATAGGCATTTAGAATTCCTCTTTCAAAATATTCATCTTGTGCACTACATACTACCGGAAGTAGACATCCCAATAGTAATACAATTTGTGTAATAATTCTTTTCATCAACAAGTAAGTGGATTATCAGTACCTGGAATAAAGTAAACGGCTATTTTATCTTGTCTTTTTTATCCTACTCTTCGTTAGATTTTTATCACATAGCTTCGGCTATGCTTTGCAAATCTGCCTCGATTAGAATAAAAAATAACAACCTAAAATTATCCCTTTTCTTTTTTCCATGTACTTAAGTACTGTGACAAAAGTAAAGGTACATTTTATCTTATCTTTTTTATCCTACTCTTCGTTAGATTTTTATCGCGTAACTAAGGCTATGCTCTGCAAATCTGCCTTGATTAGAATAAAAAATATTAAACTAAAATCATCCCTTTTCTTCTGTCACAGTACTTATCTCTAAAAAATTAAAAGAAGAATGCTCGTAACTACTCAGCAATAGGAATTTTCAACGAAGCAAGCGTTATAAAAGCCTCAAGTATACTCTCTCCTTTC
>NZ_JABANE010000057.1 GCF_012844305.1 Flammeovirga aprica JL-4 | reverse complement strand
GAATTGCATGTTATATTTGAGTCAGACTTGTAATAGATTTTTTGTTGGAACTCAAATTTATGCAAGTTAAAACCCCGAAAAAAGCCTAATTCGACATTTTTCGGGGTCTTTTTTACATTTTATAACAAGTAAATAACTCATTGTTAGTAGATTAAGTATTTACCAGGGTTCCCTAATTAAGCTTTCATCTGCTAGTGATGGGTTTTCTAAAAGCAGATTGATACTTTCTCTGTAATTCTCTAATAGTTTATCAATCTGAATCTGCTTTACATTATAATCTACTTTATGTGTTGATTGTGTAAAATCAAACTCAAACAGATCTTTGACAATAGAAGGGTATAAAAAGATACCAACAGATTCAATGCCGTCATCACAATGCTTTGAATCTTTTACTGGCTCAAAGAAGTAATTTAAACACTTTGCCAACATTCCCTGTTGACGATTCACCTTAAAGTAATCATCAGGAGTTCTAACAGCAACTTCTCCTTTGTTGACAAACATAAAACAAGCTTCATTTTCTACGTACTGTTTTAACGTACGATCAAAGCTAGGCATAGAAAGTTTAATAAAAACGGGTTGCCCCTTGTATGTAATATGTTTCTCTTGATATTCCATAGTCAGAAGTTTGAAGAATAATGCTCAATTCAAAAATATCGAAAAATAAGGTAAACAAAAAGAGGTTACCATTATCATGATAACCTCTCCAACTTAGTATGAAATGAAATGAATTATTACTTATATTTTTAAAATCTTTATTTGTCTCTTTTTGAATTACTTATCCTAATTTAAATAACTTTTGATAAGTATTGATAAGAATAATGAAATATTGAAATAACTTCAACTTGAAGTGCTATTCTTCTAAAACTTCAAATCTTTATTCTTTACAGTTATGTTTTACGTTATTACAAAGGTAAAGGTTGTATTTAAAGATTAACATGTGTTAAAACAAGGATATACAGTCTTTTACACCATAAAAATAACTGCGAAAACACAGTTTTTTATTTATGATTTTTTTAACATAAAAGTATTTTCATTAAAAATTTTACAATCAACATTCTTCATATCTTTATAAAAATCACAACATTAAATATTCACTTAATCACAATTAAGTTTTAATTGTACATTATACTATAATTAAACAGCTTTTTTATTGCACTTGTAAAATCTACACATAACATTGTAACCACTTGTAAATGAATTAGTACTCAGCTTATTTTAATACATTTTCACATTTCAAGAGTATCTTTTCTTAGTACAATGCGATAAAGAGATTGTGCATTTTATTATTTTAACTTTTAGCAATTATGTAACTTATACTTACACCAAACGAAATAAGTAGAACTAAAATGAAATTTCTTATTTTCCCCCTTCTTTTTATTGCCTTTTATCTACAACCTTACATTGGATTTGCCCAATATTTACCTTCTGATCACTATAAACACGTGGTTGCAGAAAAGGTATTGAACCAAATTGCAATGGCTAAAGGCGACAATAGAACGGTTCCTTCTTTTAGAATTTCTAAAGACAAGAAAAACATAGCCATGTATTTTGCAGGAGAAAACGAGCATTTCATTTACTTGGATGAGAAAGTGTATGATGTCTGTGTTGGCATGGGTAAAGATTCTTTGAATGCATTGGCTTGTATTATTGGACACGAATTGGGACATTATTACGAAGATCATAGTGATCACTTTGGTTTTAATACTGAGTTTGCTAAGCATGACCAAAAAACATTAGAGGATGTTGCCGATAAGTTCAGTTTGTTTTTTGGAGCCGTCGCCGGTTATGATACACCGAGGGTTTTTCCGCTTATTCTTAATAAGGTCTATGATGCTTATGGTAAATCAGACAAGCTTGCTGGCTACCCTGATTTGCAAGATAGACAAAGCATAGTAAAAAGTGCTATCAATGAGATTTCTGATTTTATTAATATCTATAGAGTGGGTCAAAACCTTTATGCCATTCATCGTTTTCAAGAAGCAAAAGATTGTATGGAGTTTATCCAAAATCATTATCCCAGTAAAATTGTTCATAATAATATTGGTGTCTGCAATTTGAGCCTCTACCTTAATTCCAACAACAATCAAGAAGCATATCCTTATATCTACCCTTTTGAATTTGAAGTAAGAGTGAAACGGATGAAAGAAATCTCAAAATTGAGTAAAAGAGATCATAGTTTTACGCTGATTGATGAAGCCATTCAACTCTTTAAGGAAGCAATACATATCGACCCCTATTATGAAACAGCTTATATCAATCTCGCTTGTGCATATTCTATTAGGGGGAATCAAGACGCATCCTCTGGTACTATCAATGAACTGCAATTGTTTTTGGAAAGGGAAGGAAAGTCATTATCTGAAAATGCTTATTTAATAAAGGGAATCAGCAAAGCTCTGAATGAGGATTATACTAATGCTCAAAAAGCGTTTGATCATGTCACTTCTGATTCTGATATCAATCAATTCAATCACTCTGTATTAAAAGCTGAATCGGGAAAGGATGCATCTTATTTTGATGATTTCAGAAATTGGGTCATCACGTATTTCAACAATGAAGACCAAGAAGTGAACCATAAGATTGCTTTAGAACGAAATAAGGAAGTGATTGACGGAAAGTTACCTCAAGATATCCATGAAGGTGCTACTTATAAAGAAATCAATTTAGGGAATTGGGCCTCTGTTTTTTTTCGAGATGACGGTACATCATTGAATTACATCTATGCAGGTAAAGATATTGAGGTGAAAATGATTATTGCATTGGATAATAATGAAGCCTCGACTTTTAAAGGTATTCATTTTAATGATGACTATCAAAAAATTACAACTTCAAACTATTATGGTTATCCTTCTTTCCGATGGAATAAAAAACCACTTTCTATCATCGTTTATGACCATGGTAATATTGGTTTTTTATTAGAAGATAATAGAGTAGTCAATTGGTTTGCTTGGGCTATAACAGAATAAAAAAATCCCCTTCAGTTTAGCATTTCACTAAATTGAAGGGGATTTAATTAATAAGGTTTTAAATTATGAAAGACCTTCGATCTGACCATCTTTAAACATAATTTTGTTCGCTTGAGGCTCTTTCGGCAAACCTGGCATTCTCATGATACTGCCTGCTCTTGCGACAATGAAGCCTGCTCCATTATTAATTAATAAGTCTTCGAAATGAATAACAAAACCACCTGTTGGTGCTCCTAAGATTTTGGCATTGTCTGTAAATGAGCTTTGCGTTTTAGCCACACAAACCGGCAATTCAGACATTCCATATTTTTCTATTCTTTTCAACTTCTTCAAAGCTTTAGAATCCATTTTGATTCCATCTGCTCTATATATTTTCTTTGCGATTTTATCTAGTTTTTCATAGATAGAATCCTCCAAATCATATGTAAACTGTAAAGGTCCAGAAGGATTATTTTCAATCACATCTACTACTTTTTGAGCTAACTCAGTAGCACCTTTACCACCTTTCATAAAGCTATCGTTTACTGCAAACTCTACACCTTTTTCTTTACACCATTTTGATACAAAGTTCATTTCCTCTGTTGTATCAAAAGCATACTGATTGAAAGTGACCATTACTGTTTGTCCAAAACCTTGCATATTCTCAATATGTCTTTCAAGGTTTTTCATACCGAGCTTCAAGCCTTCAATATTCGGTAATTTGATGTCATCTAAAGCAACACCACCATGAAGTTTTAATGCTTGAGAAGTTGCTACGATTACAGTAAGATCTGGATTTAAACCTGCTTTTCTACATTTAATATTGAAGAATTTCTCAGCACCCAAATCAGCACCAAAACCTGCTTCAGTAATAGTGTAATCCGCATAGTTCATTGCCATTTTTGTGGCCAATACAGAGTTACATCCGTGTGCAATGTTGGCAAATGGTCCACCGTGAATGAAGGCTGGAGTATTTTCAGTAGTTTGTACCAAGTTAGGGTGAATGGCATCTTTCATCAATACCGCCATAGCACCTTCAACCCCTAAATCTCTAACATAAACAGGATCATTATTATGATCGTACCCTAAATAGATATTACCAATTCTTTCTTGAAGGTCTTCTCTATTTTCAGCTAAACATAAAATAGCCATCAATTCAGATGCAGGTGTAATATCAAACCCTGCCTCGGCAACATCTCCGTTTCCGATACCACCCAAACCTGTAACGATTTGTCTAAGTGTTCTGTCGTTTACATCCAGCACTCTTCTCCAGTTAATGGATTTAAGTTGCTTACCAGAAGCTCTTTCAAAATGCTGATGATTATCCACCAAAGCAGAAATCATATTATTAGCAGAAGTGATCGCATGGAAGTCACCTGTAAAATGAAGGTTGATGTCTTCCATTGGTAATACTTGAGCGTGACCACCACCGGCAGCACCACCTTTCATACCAAAACAAACACCCAATGAAGGCTCTCTCAATGCAGGAATAGCATTGTGTCCTAACTGTTGTAAACCTAATGCCAGACCTACAGAAGTAGTGGTTTTACCAATTCCAGCCCTTGTAGGAGTGATCGCTGTTACAAGAATAAGTTTTTTCTTGTTGTCTCTTTTCTTCTGCAACAATTCATAAGGCACTTTAGCCATATAATGACCGTATGGAATCAGGTCCTCTTCAGGAATTCCAATACTTTTCCCTACCTCATAAATACGTTTTAAGACGGTTTCTCTAGCGATTTCTATATCGGTTTTCATAGCTCGTCAGGAAATAATAATATGTTTATAATGCTTAATATGGTTCTTAAATTACAATGTGTACGTTATTATAAAATTGTTATCAGCAATAAAAAACAACTGCTCAATAACTTTTTTATTTTACTTTATAAGTATAAATATTACATTATCAGCAAATTAAATAACACAACATCATAATTTCTATTGATTGATATGCCAAAATAAGACATATTAATAGTAAATTAAGGTGTTATAAATCACCATCTAACAAAAAACACATAGAATGACATTGGAATTAATTAACTACAAGAAAACTCAACAAATAGCTTACATCTCATTGAACCGACCAGAGAAACGCAATGCACTCAATCATCAGCTTGTTTCTGAACTCAAAGAAACGCTAGATATCATTGAAAATGATCACACTGTAAAGGCTGTAATCCTCAAAGGGGAAGGCAAGGCTTTCTGTGCAGGTGCTGATTTGGCTTACATCCAAGATCTTCAAAATTTTTCTTATGAGGAGAACTTAGAGGATTCTAATCACTTGAAAGAATTGTTTCTCAAGATCTACTATTACCCTAAGATCATTATTGCAAGTATTCAAGGGGCCGCTATTGCAGGCGGCTGTGGATTGGCTACGGTTTGTGATTTTGCGTTTGCGGAAAGTGGAGCAAAATTCAGCTATTCAGAAGTGAAAATTGGTTTTATCCCTGCCATTGTAAGCATTTTCTTAGTCAGAAAAATTGGGGAAGGAAGAGCAAAACAATTACTCCTTTCAGGACAGGTTATCTCCGCTCAAAAAGCATTGGACTATGGATTAATTAATGGAATTACTTCTGCAGAACAACTGGAAGAAGAAGTATTTGATTTTGCACAAAAGCTCATCACCGAAACGTCCTTACAAGCGAAAGCAGATACCAAACACCTGATTGCATCTACTTGGCATTTACCATTAGAAGAAGCAATGAATCTCGCAGTGGTTTCTAATGCTAAAGCAAGAAGCAACGAGGATTGTAAAAAAGGTATTGCCGCTTTTTTGAATAAAGAAAAAATTGAATGGTAAAATTTTGATGAGGTAAGAGGTAAGAATTAAGAGTGAAGATATGTTCTCCATACCTCTTACCTCTTACCTCTTACCTCAAATTACTTTTATTGTACTATTTCTTTTTCGGGATAAACTTCCTTTACTATAGCATAAAATTCATTGATCAGACCTTGATCTGTAAAGGCTGTGTTCATTGGTTTTTGATCCACTGTAGGACCCAATGTTTTCTTTTCAGGAGAGCCTAAAATATCACCATTTTCTCCTCTTATTCCATCAATTGCACTAACATATTTTTGAGCCGCTTGAACTGGGCTTTGAGCCATTCCCACCCATTTCATAATAGTGAAACCGATGTTCTCTAAAAACCATCTCTCTAAAGCCGGTTTTGTAGCCAATCCATTTGTACCATAAGTCAAGCCCGGTGTAAACCAAATAAACTCTTCACCTTGCTGTGCGTTTTGAGCTAATTTCGCCACTAATAAAGCACTCATAAGCTTAGAAGTTCCCATGGCATTCATATCATGGTATTTTTGTCCTTTGAGGTTTCCTTCAATATAATCACGTAATATTTTAGGTGAATTGAAGGTTGGTTTATCCATCATACCGGGAATTCCTCTTGCTCCTTCACCACCTGCATAAATGACTCTATAATTCTCTGATAATAGATTTCTTCTTTTTAAGTTCTGAAGTACGATATAACCACCAATCACATTCTGGAATATCGTCTTTTCTATTTTCTTATTGTTAAAGTTGATGTATTCGAAATTATTGCCGAAGATCACACCACCGGATTGTAAAAAAACAACATCGATTTTTTGATGTACTGGAAGAACGTTTACTGCTTTTTCAATAGCTTCAGGAGCATTCATATCAAACCCTCCATACGTTTCCAACTTATCTCCTCCGTTGTTACTTTCCGCCTCCTGTAATATTTTATTCTTGGCAACTTTTGCTTTATCTTCTGTTCTGCAAGCCATTATGATACTACCATACCCTTTTTCAAAAAGGATTTTAGTAGTCTCAAGACCCATTCCACCATTTGCCCCTGTAATTAAAACTCTTGTGTTTTGTTTCGATTTATTTTTCATAATAGTAATAGCGATTATTGATTTTCGATAGTACAAAGTACGGCTATTACTCAGGGATTAAATTGGAATATTAGGCCAATAAAATGGTAAATAAGGTCAAGGGATTTTTGAGCGAAATAAGATTATATCTTCTCAATAATCATCAATAATTCACTCAACATCATTGCTGTAGCACCCCACACTGTATGTCCGTATACATCAAAGGCAGGTGTTTTGAATTTCACACCATTGTCTAAATCTACAATATGTTCTTTGTGATTATTGATATCCTGTAATTGACTGATAGAAGCTTCAACAACTTTATCTACTTCATACTCATCAATATTGTATTGAAAAACATCACTGTAATTTGCCACTACTGGCACAACATGCATATTAGATGGAGGAATATAAATATCAGACAACGTACCTAAAACTTTATTTCTTTCTACACTTACTCCTATCTCCTCATAACACTCTCTCAAGGCCGTTTCTATAAGATCTTCGTCTGTATCATCATACTTCCCTCCGGGAAAAGCCATTTGTCCACTATGCACACCATCATAAGAAGGGCGTTGAATTAATGGAAAAACCAAAGAATCTTCTTCTTCTTTCAGTAAGATCAAAACTGCCGCTTTTCTAGCTGTAGCAGGAATTTCAAATGGGGTTTCATCCTGTCTTTTCAATGATGACATCTTATCATGTGCATCACGGCCAGGTTTAGGTTCTGATAGTTTCTGTCTTAATTTATCTTGCCAATCGCTCATCAAATCGTATTGTCTATTTGTTATTAAAAAATTGTATACACTTAATTTACAATTTTATTTATAAAAAAATAGAGCTAAGGACCTCTCCCTAGCTCTATATTCTTTTGAACTGAATAAATTATTACTTACTCAAATCAATAATCATTGCTGTTTTTCCTGGAATTGTAAATTCACTTCCAATGGTCACAGACTTGCCAGTAAGAATATCTTTACCTTTAGCATCACCTTTTAACACCTCAGAGAAACGCTCAGTATTGAACGTCTGCTCGTCTTTGTTGTTATTCAAAATCACGAATACAGTTTCGCTATCAGTATATCTTGCATAAGCATATACTTCATTGAAAGGCACCCAATGCTTTAATTTACCTTCAGCAATTGCTTTAGATGTTCTTCTCCATTGAAGGATAGAACGCATGTAGTTGAAGTAATCATTTTCTTTCTTTGTACGGCCAGCTTCAGTGAAAGCATCACGCTTGTCGCCTGCCCATCCACCAGGGAAATCTTCTCTTAAATCACCATGGTGACCACCTTTACCCATTAGGATTTCAGTACCATAGAAGATTTGGGGAATACCTCTTGTTGTCAACAAGAAAGAGGTTGCCAATTTCATATTAGGAATATTCTTATTGAATACACCAAAAGCTCTATCTACATCATGGTTATCCAGGAAGATTTTGTTTTGGTTAGCATCATCATATAAGAAGTCCTCTGTTAAAGTCTTGTATACTTCAGTGATACTCCAGTTGTTTCTCCATGTTCTATTTAAAGCGTCCCAAACAGGGAAGTCAGAAACAGATTTTAACGTTGAAACAAAACCATCACGGTTGTTTCCACCTGCTTTCCAGTACGACTCCCAAGTAGCACCAGGCAACCAAGTTTCACCTACAATATAGAAATCAGGGTATTCGCTCAATACATAAGACACCCACTCTGACATCATTTCTTTTTTGTTATAAGGGTACGTATCCATACGAATACCATCAATACCTGCATACTCAATCCACCAAACAGAAGCTTGCATTAAGTATTTCGCTAAATAAGGATTACCTTGATTCAAGTCAGGCATGTGACCATCAAACCATCCGTCAGTCATGATTTTCTTATCAAAATCAGAAGCATTTGGATCAGATAAAGCCTCACCTTTGTAGTTGGTCTTTGTGAATTCTTTCCACTCATGAATCCAGTCTTTTGCTGGAAGATCTTTCATCCAGTCATGACCATTACCAATGTGGTTGAACACAAGGTCCATCACTACTTTCATGTCTCTTTTGTGTGCCTCATCCACCATGTTTTTATACTCAGCATTAGTACCATGACGGCCATCAGCTTTATAAAAATCAGTGATTGCGTATCCGTGGTAAGACCAATCCGGTTGATTGTTTTCTAAGAAAGGCGTCAACCAAACCGTAGTTACACCAAGGTCATTTAAATAATCTAACTTTGAAGTCACACCAGCGATATCACCACCGTGTCTACCATCTCTGTCTTTACGATTGGCTTTCTGAGTCAAATCAGCTTGTGAATCATTGTCAGGGTTTCCGTTAGCGAAACGGTCCGGCATAATCAAGTACATCACATCTTTAGAAGTAAGACCTTGTGCTTTTGTCCCTTTGTTTCTTGGCTTCAACTCAAACTCATACGTCAATTCTTTAGCACCTGCTTTAAAAGTAATAGGGTACTTTCCTGCCTTTGCATTGGCAATATTCAAGTTCAAAAATAAGTAGTTAGGGTTGTCTTGTGTGTCTACACTTTCAATCCCGATTCCGTCCTCTTTAATCTGAACTTCTGAAGTGGCAATATTTTTACCATGAATCATTAACAAAACAGTTTCATTTTTCATTCCTGCCCACCAGTATGCAGGTTCCACTGTTTCTAACTTCACTTCGTTTGCTGGTTTCATATTCGGAACACTAGCTTGCTTGACTAATGCTTTTGAGCCTTCCTCCCCATTCGGAGTACAACTCATTCCTAATAAAGAAATTAAAATGGCTACTACGCCAGCTTTTACAATTTTCATACTTACGATATTCTGCTATTTTTCATTTAACACAAACATAATTTGATTTATGGTCATTCAAAAGCTGAAAAAAATTTCAACCGTTTGCGTAAATTAGTTTTTTTTAAATTTTCGGGATTTTTCAAAGTTTAGTGTTAACAGATTATTATCTTGCTAATTCTAAACATCAATATTCTTCATGAGATCATTTTTTCAAGTTACATTATTTAATGTACTAATTTTATTTATCTTTTCTTTCAATTTTGCTGGAGCACAGAACATTCCAACGAAAACATGGCGTTCTCACCTCAACTTCAGTAATGCTCATTCTGTAGCCATCACTGACAATGAAGTTTACTGTGCTTCCAATAATGCACTGTTTTCTTATGGTAGAAACAACAGCATTATCACAACACTTACGAAAGATGACGGATTAAGTGACACTAATATTCTAGCACTAGGTTATGCCACTTCCTCAGATCAATTGATAGTACTTTATGCCAATGGTAACTTGGATTTCATAACCGATGATGAAATTGTAAATATGAGAACCCTACTCAACACCTCTTACCCGAATAAGGCATTTTATGGTCTGAGAGTAGATGGACGATATTTATATGTTTGTGCAAGTTTTGGTGTAGCTAAAATCAATACAGATAATTTTACGATTGAAGAAACATATGATTTTATTGGTCAAAACGGTAGTGAAAATGCTGTTTTTGATATTACTATCAGTGACGACTCTCTTTATATTGCTTCCAATGAAGGCATTAAAAGTGCCTCTTCAGATCCCAATGTCAATAAACAAGATTTTAATAACTGGCACTTGATTGTACCTTCCTCAACTTTCTCTACAAGATCAATATTATGGGCTGGCAATTCACTTTATTATACCAATGATCAAGATAATGCTTTAAAAAAATATACAAATGATGCTTCTTCCACCGTGTTCAATTACACCACAACAGTCTACCTTCTTGACTTTTGGGGAGATGACATCACACTTGTGGGAGAAGATGAGATTTACCGTATTGATGAACAAGATCAGGTTTCGACCTATTCTGATCCTAAAGTTCCTGCACCTAGACAGCTTTTGGATGACGAAAATGGGAATGCTTGGATAGCAGATAATACCAATGGTTTGATCTCAATTTCAGCAAATGGAAACGAGATTCAAGGGTACGCTCCTTCTGGGCCTTTATTTCCCGTAGCAAGACAAATCATTAATGCCAACGAAAAAATTGTGATGATCCCTTCTACTGACGACCCTAATGTCACTGTAGGTAGTTTCTCTATTTTTGAAAATGGGCAATGGACCAATTATACTTCACAAAATAGAACTTCAGTAACAACAATTCCTGCCACAGCTCCTTTTTACGGCATAGCTTTTAATGCATTTGAGAACATCATTTACTTTGCCAGTAATGGCGATGGCCTTTTGGCATTTAACCTTAATGATAACTCTTTTGAATTAATCAAAACTCCTTTCTTAGTGGAGGGAAGAACAGAAGCCAACTTAAAATCACTCTCCATTGATTTTTATGGCAACTTATGGACAAGTTCACAGTTTTATGTTCACATAAAAGACACTGAAGGGAAATGGATACACACAAGAAATAATAGCTTAAGTTCTCCTGCTACGGTCACTCAAAACTCTACTCAGGATGATGTTTGGTTTGTTTTAGAAAATAACCGCCTGCTTACATACAAAGAAGGCAGTACTCGCTTTTTAACGACAGACAATACCAGTGGTGGGCTTCCTTCGAATACCGTATTTACAATCCAATTGGATAACAGCGGAAGTATGTGGATTGGCACCGAAGATGGAAGTGCAGAGTATTTTGGTTTCTCTCCTTCGGAAGTCAATGAATTTTCAGTAGCACTACCTCGTTATGATGGTTTTCCACTATTAAGAGGAGAAAGAGTGTTGAGTTATGGAATTGATGGCGGTAATAGAAAATGGGTTGGCACCGGCAATGGTTTATGGCTTTTCAGCAAAGACGGTGGTCAATTATTTGAATATTTTACACAAGAAAACTCACCGATTCTTTCCAATGAAGTAAAAACAATTGGTATTCAACCCAAAACAGGAGAAGTCTTTATTGGCACTGATAATGGAGTTGTTTCCTACCGATCAGATGCTACAGAACCTTCCAAAAGCATTGATAAAATTACAGTTTTCCCAAGTCCCGTAAGACCAAATTATAATGGTGTTTTAACAATCAACGGATTGGTGGATAATGCTAGTGTAAAAATCACTGACACCGCTGGAAATATTGTTTGGGATGGAAAATCTTATGGAGGCAGTACTTCTTGGAATCTAAGATTGGACAGTGGTACAAAACCTGCTACAGGAGTCTATTTTATTTTCGCTACTGACCTTGATGGTGTTGAGAAAAATGTAGGAAAGTTTGCAGTGATACGATAGATCTCTAAAAACTTAATATATAGAAAGCTCTTTTCTTTGCATGACTTGTAGAGGAAAGAGCTTTATGCTTATGTAGAAGCGTAGCCTGCTACGCAATAACTTAATAAAATAAGATATTGACAACTGTATATCATTGAAGCCCACAAAAAACTTCAAAGTTTATTTTTCACTCATACGAGCGTAGCAAGGCTACGCTTCTACAGAAAGTCCCACCTAGATATCTAACCTAAATGGGACTTTTTACTATTGATCATCTACTCACAAGTAACAAACTCTTCCCAAGGAGCAACTTCAAGAGCGTTAATCGAAACTTCTGTAAGTGGAAAAGCGGAAAGTGCTATTCCATCACAAGCTTTACGTTTCAAACCCGAAGCACTCAATATCGTTTGAGATCCATCAGTAGAAACAGACTCGTAATTCCATGCTCCTTTTACAAACTGATTTGTTGATTTTATGTAAGCTTCGAAGTTGGTATTCGAATAAAAAACATACAAAGTATCTTTACTTTCCGTGTAAAGAGGTTTATCAAAGTTCCCACCTAGTGGTGCAACATCATTGGAGCAAGAGGCAAGAGCGGATAAGGTAATCAGAATTAATGCTAATTTTCTCATTTTTATTTAGTTTAATATCTTACAAAATAAGTCAGTAAGAATCAGAATTAATTCACAAAATCAGTTAATTAGATTTTTTTCACTAAACAAAAACAAACAACACAACTGTGACACTTCTACTTATTTCAAGAAACAAATCACTATCATTTTTCTAGTAAAAATAAGGCGGTATTTTTGTTCAAAATCAATCACCTTAATTAAATTCATTATCATGAGTAAAAAAGTTAGAATGTGTTATCCTTACCTAAAGGAAACAAGTTTTAAATGCGATTTTGAAATAGAAACAGATTCACTAGCAAGTCATATTGGGTATGCCTATTCAAAAGCAGGTCAATTTCCTGAAATGAAAAAAGAACTTATTTGGCTTTGTGAAATGGCTTATCATGTCAATGGATCAATTAGAGGGAATTTAGCAGTTACGGAAGAGGATATTGACAAGGCTATCGGTATTCATGATAAATATCAGGCTATGGTAGAGAAAGAAACGAAAATGTTCAGCCTTCCTTTGGGCAATGAGCTTTCGGGTATGTTGAACCTTTGCCGTTCGAAAAGTAAGAGTTCTACGAGATGGGCTTATAAAATTGCAAAATTTGAAGATGTTAAAGTGGATGGACTCGTGCCTGATTTATTGAATACAATGGCCAATATCTTCTTTGTGATGTCTGTATATGTGAATAAAATGGCGGACTTGGAAACTATTGAATTTGTATCTAAAAGCTATGATGTTCGCTATTTTGATTAACAAATAAGGATTAAAATTTGCCCCCACTTTTATCTATAATTATCATTAATCACGATACTTTGGAGATCACTTTAAAGTGTCTAAAACATGTTGAAGAGGCATTATCTAATGTTACTTTTCAGGCAGAAATACTATTGATTGATAATTCTGAAGACTCTTGTGATAAGAAGGAATTTCTATCCCGATTCCCACAAATCATTTACCATAAGATTCAAAATGAAGGATTTGGCAGAGCAAATAATTACGGTGCTAAACAAGCAAAAGGAAAGTATTTAGTTTTCATTAATAGTGACCTTTTTATCACTTCAAATTTATTGGAAACGCATATTAATTCCTTAGAAAGTGAAAAAGTAGATGTTGTAAGTGTTGTACAAATCGATGATCAAAAAGAAGAACTTCAATTTCCTTATTACTTCTTTCATCAAACGGATCACATAAAAGATTATTTGCTCCAAAGCCCTTTTGCTTATAAGCTTATGGGAGAGAGAAAACTCAAAAACATCACGGCAATTTCTGGAGCGTATTTTATGATGAAAAGGTCCTTATTTGATGAAGTGAAAGGTTTTGATCCTGACTTTTTCTTATATGGAGAAGATATTGAGTTTTTTACTCATCGGCTAAAGGGAAAAATCTTTTATATCGATACTGAAAACAAGGTTTTACACTATACAAATAGCAGTTCAAAAAATGAACAAACCTCTTTCAGTCAGATGCACCTTTCAGATGCATTAAAATGGTATAAGTATGGTTATAGAAAGTACATTCTTTATGTTCTTTCCACTTATTTGTTTTATTTTCCTCAATGGCTTGTTCTTTCACTTTTACCCATTAGTGATAAAAAATACAACAAGCTTCTGATAAAAACGTATTGGAATTTACTCCCCCACTTGATTTTCAAGATACCAAAGTATTCTAATAATTATGGCAGCCGTCCCAAACCCTTAAAATTTAAATGAGCAGAAAAATCATTCATATTGATATGGACGCCTTCTTTGCTTCTATTGAACAGAGAGACTTTCCTCACCTTAGAGGTAAGCCTGTAGCTGTTGGGGGAAGTAGAGAAAGAGGTGTAGTTGCGGCGGCAAGTTATGAAGCTCGTAAATTTGGAGTCAGATCTGCCATGCCCTCTTCTTTGGCTTACAGAAAGTGCCCACAGATTATTTTCACTAAGTCAAGGTTTCATGTTTATAAAGCGGTATCAGAACAAATAAGGAAAATCTTCTATGAATACACAGACCTTGTAGAACCCTTGTCTTTGGATGAGGCTTATTTGGATGTTACCGAGAACAAAAAAGGGATTGGCTCTGCGATTCAGATTGCAGAGGAAATCAGAAAAAAAATTAGTGATACACTGAATTTAACTGCAAGTGCTGGTGTGTCCTACAATAAGTTCCTTGCTAAAACCGCTTCAGATATCAATAAACCGAATGGAATCGCCGTAATTCTGCCAGAAGAGGCAATTGAGTTTTTAGAAAAACTGCAGATTGACCGATTCTATGGAATAGGCAGTGTAACGGCTGAGAAAATGAAGAAATTAGGGATTTTTAAAGGGAGTGATCTTAAAAAATGGCCTTTAGAACATCTTATTGATACTTTCGGTAAAAGTGGAAAGTTCTACTATCATATTGTGAGAGGTATCGACAATAGGAAAGTAAAACCCTCCCGTGAAAGAAAATCAATTGGTGCAGAACGCACCTTCTCAAAGGACATAGCCGATGTGGGTACAATGAAAAAGCACTTGAATAGAATTGCTGAAATTCTCTGGAATAGAATCACAAGTGCTAATAAGTACGGTAAAACTTTAACTGTAAAAGTTAAGCTTCACAATTTTGAATCGCATACTAAGAGTAAGACTTTTGAAAAAAGAATTATCAACTATAATTTTCTACTACAAGAGTCTTATCATCTTCTGGATGAACTTGAGCCACAGAAGTTCAATGTAAGATTATTAGGTATCAGCGTGAGTAATTTTAGTAGTAATGATGATGAACAACAAAGTTCACACGAGCAGTTGAAACTTTTTTAATACTCTAATTTAAATAAAAGCTTACTACGACAAATGCTAAAAAATAACCTAACAGTAATCCTAAAAATAGACCTAATCCAAAATAGCTATGACTTGTCAACAATTTTTTAATTTGATGTACCATAGTCAGTCACGTTTAATTACAATTATTTACATATATTTACAAATATAGCATTTTTAGTTACTTCACAAAATTTAATTAAATAATTAAATGATCCAATTTTCAGGGGTACACAATACTATATTTCCTCAATGTGAATAAATAATCATTTTTAAATAAGAATATTTTCGATATGCACATATAAAATATTCATTACCAATTAAATAACAACATGAAAAAAAGCTTCATTTCTGCAACTATTTTATTGTTGCTTTTTCTTTTCAATAGTACAATTATGGCTCAAAATCTTGTAGGTCCATGGAAAGGCGAACTAGAAATCCCCACTGGAAAACTGACTGTTATTTTTCATATTAAACATGATAACAACCGTTTTTCTGGAACAATGGATGTACCTGAACAAGGTGGAAAAGGCATTCCTATTCACAGTATAACTTACCAAAATCCTTTTCTGACTATTGAACTTCCTAACCTCGGTATCAAATACGTAGGCAACGTGTTAGACGATGACAATATAGAGGGAACATTTCAGCAAGCTGGAGCCTCTCTTCCACTTCATTTAAAGAAAAGTTTAGAGGTTATCCTTGGTAAACCTAAACCTCAGGAACCTCAAGCTCCATTTCCTTATATCTCTACTAACGTTACCTTTCAAAATGGAAATGTTACGCTCAGCGGAACACTTACACGACCTAAGGAAAATAAAAAATACCCCGCTGTAATTTTAATAACAGGAAGTGGTCCACAAGATAGAAATCATGAAATATTGGGGCACAAACCTTTCCTACTATTGGCTGACCAACTAACAAGAAGTGGTTTTGCAGTATTAAGGTTTGATGATAGAGGAACTGCTAAATCTACTGGTGAGTTTGCTAATTCAACTACTTATGACTTTGCAGATGATGTAGCAGAAGCATTTCACTTCCTATCCAAAAGAACAGATATAGATCCTCAGAAAATTGGTTTATTAGGGCATAGTGAAGGCGGTATTGTTGCTTCGATCACTTATGAAAAAGTACCTCAAGTAGGTTTTATAATACTAATGGCTAGTCCGGGAGTGAAAGGCAAAGATCTAATGCTTTTGCAAAAGAAAGTCATAGATGAAAAGAGTAATGTTCCTCCTGCTGTAGTAGCCAGAGATCAGAAAATATTTGGAGAAGCTTATGATATGATTGTTAGAAAGGAGCAACCTCTGTATGATCGATTGAAAGAATACTTCAAGCATCAGTTGAACGTCCAAGTCAGTGATAAGCAAATTCACAATATTGCACTCTCACTTTCTAACCCTTGGTTTACTGAATTTATCAGATTAGACCCTGCCACTTATTTCCAAAAGGTGAAATGCCCTGTATTGGCTTTGAATGGCTCAAAAGATGTACAAGTCGTGGCTTCTCAAAATTTGCCTGCAATTGAAAGTGCTCTTCAGAAAGCTGGAAATAAACATTTCAAAATTGTAGAGCTAGAAGGCTTGAATCACCTCTTTCAGAAATGTGAAACAGGATTACCTAATGAGTACGGACAAATTGAGCAAACACTTTCTCCTTTTTTATTAGATGAAATAAAGAAATGGATTGTTTTTAATACAGAACAATAAAAGAGCATTTAAGCTTTTGATAGCATTGATAGGGCAACTTTCTTATCTGCATTAAGTTGTTCGATCAATGCTTCTACCCCATCAAATTTCATCTCATCACGAATGTGGTTTACAAATTCCACTTTGACTTTCTGATCGTAAATATCTGATGAAAAATCAAAAATATTGACTTCGATTGTCTGCTGAATTCCTTCTGTTACTGTTGGTCTCCTACCAATATTCATCATACCATTGTGCCATACATCACCTACCTGAATTCTCACTACATACACCCCTGATTTTGGCAGTAATTTGAATTGATCTTGTAACTGAATATTGGCTGTAGGAAAACCGATTTTTCTACCGATTTTATTACCACCTACTACTGTCCCTTCAAAAGTATAATTGTAACACAAATATTTACCGGCCAACTGAACATCACCGGCTTCCAATAGTGCTTTTCGAATTGCCGTTGAGCTAACCGCGGCATTTTCTATTTCTTGTTTTGTGATCTCTTCCACTTCAAAACCAAATTGATCTTGATGTGTTTTCAGGTATTCGAAACCTCCTTCACGGTTTCTGCCAAAACGATGATCATACCCAATTACCAACTTTGTAGTATTGATTTTTTCAATCAATATTTTTCTCACAAAATCCATAGAAGTCATTTGAGAGAACTCTGCATTGAATTCAATTACAATCAGATGATCAATACCTTCCAACTGCAATCGTTCAATCTTTTCATCAAGGTTGGTCAATAATTTCAGTGATTTTTTAGCTTCCTCCGGCTGAATCGTAAACCTTGGGTGTGGCCAAAAAGTAATTAATACCGTTTCTGACTGATCTTCCTTTGCCACCGCTCTAAGGTGTGCCAAGATCTGCTGATGTCCATAGTGTACACCATCAAAAGTACCACTTGTTACTGTTGCCCTCTTTAAAGGGATGAAATTTTCTATACCGTAATGTACTTTCATTCAAAAATCACTGTTATCAATTACAAGCACAAAAGTAATTATATAAGTACCAAATCAAAATTAATAAGTACATGGAAAAAAGAAAAGGGATAATTTTTGATGAAGAATTAAGAATGATGAATGAAGAAAAATGTTTCGTGTTCTGGTTAATAAAGTGATATTTATGATGGATACCGTTGCTTAGATGTTGTATTGCAACGTTAACACGGACCACAGTACAGATCACTTTCACTTTGTCTTCATTCTTCATTCAAAAAGTCCGTTTACTTTTTGTCTTAGTACTTGCTCCAAAAGAAATAAAGGAATAGGTTGCCCTACTCCTTTATCTCTTGTCTGTTTCTCCAGTCTCTGATGACTTCAATCCACTCTTCCACTGTCTTGGCATCTTTCACGTCATACTCTCCGATTTTTGTTCTTCGAAGACCTGACATATAAGCTCCAACTCCTAAAGCTTCTCCAAAGTCCCTTACAAAACTTCTTACGTAAGTTCCCTTTGAGCAAACCATTCTAAATTGGATTTTTGGAAAGTCGATGGAAGTAATCTCCAACTCTTTTATTTCAATTTCACGAGGATCAATTTTCACTTCCTTCCCTTTTCGAGCATGTTTGTATACTCTCACTCCGTCTACTTTGATAGCAGAGTGCATAGGTGGAACTTGCATAATTTTACCTGTGAATTGAGGCAATAGATCTTGAACGTCCTTTTCAGTGATATGACTGAAATCTACTTCGTTCTCTACTTCAGTCTCCAAATCAACAGAAGGTGTAGTGGCTCCAATCACCATTTCCCCTTCATATTCTTTGATTTTTCCCTGAATTTGATCTATTGTTTTTGTCTTTTTACCTGTACACAATATCAAAAGCCCTGTAGCCAAAGGATCCAAAGTACCTGCATGCCCTACTTTCTTCACCTTCATTTCCCAGCGTAACTTTTTCACTACACCAAAGGAAGTCCATTCCAATGGCTTATCCACTAATACAGTTTCTCCTGCTACAAAATCAAAATCCTGCATACGTTTATATCTTAATTAAGAATAGAATAGATGATTGCGATAGTACCTACACTTGCACACCAGATAGAGAAATACATCAATTTCGATTTCTTTACTAATGAAATCATCCACGTACAAGCTACCATACCTGTTACAAAAGCAGCTACAAAACCTACTGTCATAGGCACCACTTCGAACGTAGATGAAAATGCACCATCTAAAATATCTTTCGCAATTTTACCAAAAATCAAAGGCACTACCATCAAGAATGAAAAACGGGCCGACTTCTCTCTGTCAATACCCAAAAGCACTGAAGTAGAAATTGTAGCTCCTGATCTTGAAATACCTGGCAGGATGGCAATCGCCTGAGCAATACCAATAATAATTGCTTCTTTGTATCCTACACTCTTTGAAGTGTTTTTTGCTTTATCTGCTAAAATAAGAAGCACTGCTGTTACTAGTAACATACATCCTACTAATAATACTGCACCTCCAAATAGTTGCTCAATCTGATCGTTTAAAAATACACCCACAAAAGCGGCTGGAATCATAGAAAGAACGATTTTAATAGAGAACTGTGTTTGTTCGTTCCATTTGAACTGGAATAATCCTTTTAAGATCTCTAAAATATCTTTCCTAAAAATAACCACTGTAGACAATGCCGTTGCAAAATGAAGTACAACAGTCATCATCATACTTTCTTCTGCGACACTAGTGTCCCCGAGTATTACCTTAGCAAGTTCTAAATGTCCGCTACTACTCACTGGTAGAAACTCCGTTAGACCTTGGATAATACCAAGAACAATGGCTTCAAAAATATTCATTGATAATATTAATTAATATAGTTTTAGTCTAATTCTTCAGAATCGTTTTTTGATTTAGAATTTAAAAGTATAGCATAGAAATTGAGACCAAATCCACTCATTACGATGATTGGTCCTACTGTCAAACCTAAAACTCCGAATCCCATTGGAGCACTCTCTAATGACATTACAAAAAATCCTAAGGCGATCAACAGAATACCGATAAGCATCCATTGGTAATTTTTCTTTCCAAATGCTAAATGATCTTTATTATTGCTCATGAATATTGTGATTTCAATTTTATGTATAATCCACAAAGTTAATAGTTCAGTCAAATTATTTACTATTTCGTAAGTACTAAGACAAAAAAATTACGCCGTTTGTAGAGTAGTTTAATATTCTTTTAGTTTAAACCTTCATAAAAAGGTGCTGGCTCTATTAAAACCACCTTTTCTTTATCCACTACAACCAATCCTGCCGGATCTCCCTTTCTCTTTCTTACAAACTTTTTAGGAGTGTAAATCACAGGACAAAGTGTGTCTGTTTTTCTTTGTGAATAATAGGCTGCTACAGATGCTGCCTTTTCAATCACATCCACAGGGAAAGTTGGTTGTTTAGATTTCCATTTCACTACTACATGCGACCCTGCCACATCTCTAGCATGTAGCCATAAATCTCTTTTATGTGCATAACGCTGTGTCAGCAAATCATTATTGACCGCATTTTTTCCTACCCAAATCTCAAATCCTTTGTATTCAAATTTCCTGAATGGGAAAACAGGCTCATTTTTCTGCAGTTTCTGTAATGAGTGTGCTTTGATGTATTTTCTGATTTCTCTCACCATCTCAAATTCATCCAATGCATCACGGTGCACCTTCAGCTCCTCCATTTCATTCTCTTTCTGCTGAATATTTCTTTCGAGATTGCTTACTTCCAGTTTTTGATTTTTCGCTTTGCGATAATACGTTTCCGCATTTTTCTGTGGAGTAAGCAATTCATTCAATTTGATTTTAATGTCCTCTTCATTATAAAAATCAAATAAAGTCACCTTTTTAGATCTTGGAGGAATATTATGAAGGTTAGCCATAATGATATTGGCTATCTCCTCAAAACGAGCATTTTCAGTCAGTTCCTCATACCTTGCATAATGCTTTTTCAGGTAGCTTCTCGACTGCTTCAATCGTTTATCTATTTCTTTTAAAAGAGGCCCTTTCTCTCTTTCAACAAAATATCTTTTGGAAAATCTATAGTAAAATTCGTTGGCTGCTTCAATAGGGTGGTCAGACTCTAATAATGTCTCCGCATCTTCCAATTGAAATAATAAAAACTGCACTTGCTCGTTTTTTTCTTCAACAAAATAACGAGGAGATTCCAGCTTTTTCACCAAATCAGAAAGTCTTGTCCATTGTTCATCAGGAGAGACATCATTAAAACCTTGAGACTCCAAATAAGCATTCGCTTCAGGGCCTAAAGTAGGATAGGTAGCTTTTATTCCTCCATCAAAAAACGCTTCTTTAGATTGATCAATTTCCCTATCCAAAGCGTTGATTTCCATGATTTGATCTTCAATGTGTCTTTTTTGGAAAACGGAATGCACTTCTCCCTCATGAATCAAAAGAATATTGGATCTATTGCCATACATTTTAAATAATAACCCCCAATCATTAGTCATTTTGACTAGAAAAGCCCTTTCATTATGATACTGAATAATGTCTTCTACCTCTTGGTCAATCGCATCCTTAAACAGATCAATACTGTTGACTTTTTTTCTTTGATAATCTAATGGAAATGTAAGTAAGTTAAAATTAGGTATCAATGATGCTCTAATCCATTGCTCTTGTACACCTTTGAAAAAACCAATCATCAATTCGTCTTTACTTTGGCTAAAACAAGCCCCAAGGGTCATCCCTACTAATCTTTCTTTTAATGCCTGACTCAGCTGTCTGAGGAAATAATAATTATTGAACATCGTATTGCATATCCCTCCCCAATCCTGAGATCAGTATAGGATTTATATTAATTTCTTTTTTTTATTTTCACTACAAAAAAACGCATATAAATGATATAAAAAAAGCCCCAAGCACGAAGCTTGAGGCTTAAAAGGTTAAATTTCAACTATTATGGTCTTTGATAAATTTTGTCTGAGTTTCTGTACCCGCTCTTGCTCTTATACCAATCCGGGTAATTATGGCCATTCGATTCACCCCAGTTTCTGAAGTGATTGTAAGCATCTGTCACTTCTACACCTTCATAAGGGTAATAGAATTTGTCTGCTACAACATTAATGGCCCATGGATGATTGGCTGATGTTTTATAAAAGAAACCTGCCGGTTTATTTGTTGCATCATCATAAGTTCCAAAGTAAGCCGAATTCGCTAATTCCGTAGGTTCTTGATTTGGCATGTGCACTTCCCTTCCTCTGTCTTGATCAACAAAAATAAACGGATTAGGATAATCTGAGAACGAAGAATTCAAAACTTGTCCCGAATTCATTGTCATAGTTACTGTGAATTGGTGAGGTGTCACATAGTTACTTCCCGTCGGTTTCACGTTGACCAATATATCATTAGAAGACATCAGAGAATAGGCATCCTCAAAAAAGATAACTGAAGCATTTGTATTACCAACTTCAGTTCCATTGGCTCCAACAGTAACTACTCCCTGATCTAACACTTGACCTGAAATTGAGCTGACCGTTGCCGCATTGAACGGGAATTCTATACCAAAACCATTATGGTAATGTCCGCCAATCGCATACAATTCACTTCTCATTACGATGTCTTTAATATAATAGCTTGTATTCACTACTTTCTTGTAATTCACACCAATCACAACATCATTAAAATCATAATCACCCTTTTCAGGCCACATATCTTCAAAGCCGTAAGTAGAGTAATTTGTTTTGTTGTTGATATAAATATTATATGCACGGTCAGGATCTTGTGGATATTCCTCTTCATGATCATATGCTCCATCTCCATCTGAGTCATTTGCCATTGTAATGTCTCCAATATCTGTCAAATCAAATGCGAAAGGATTACTTGTCAAGTAGAACATACAATCGTTGAAATCATTATCACCTCCTGGTCGTGTAATATCTTCAAAACCTAGAACAACAATTTCTCTGTCTACGTCTTTCAGTGCTACCATATGCTGTTTATATTCTGCTTGAGAATCATTATTCAGCAGGTAATTACTATACTTTACTTGATTTCGGTAGATCGCTTCAGATGTACTTGCATTCCAGCCATTAGGTATCAAAACCCATCCAATAGACGTATTTTCATCAAAAGTCCCTAGATATACTTTATGCCCCGTTTCAAGTTCTCCACCTGAATGCAGGAAAGATACATTTGGGAAAACCATTTTGATACTATCAATATCATCCGTTGTTTGTGGAGGGCTTCCTGTTGTATAAGTGTAATAACCTAGCGAGTTTCTCCATCCTGCACCCTCATGCACAAAAGTGATCCAAACATCACAAGAATCCGTAAGCTTTGTATCATAATTCACATCCACTAGATACTGCGGATTGTAAGTGGGAACAGGTCTTCTTTCTGGTAATGATGCATCAATATCATCAATCAGATCCTGAGGTACTGTATCAGGGTCAGTGAGATAATTAGGTAAACCTTGACTGTTCCAACCACCATAAACGTCATGGAGTGTTCCGTTATAATTCGTTCTTGATGACGAACTGCCTGTTTCCTCAATAGTATTGTCATAAATTGACTTATCATTGATAAGCAAACGGTTCAGTCCTGGCTGCACATCAAATTCATAAAACTGAGGCACCCCCGTTTTTAATGCTTTCACATACACCTTGCTCAACCCTTTGTTAAGATTGAACGTTGTAGTGAATGGCTCTTTGCCCTTTAGAGCAACTGTACTGAGTAGGTCTCCTTCCTCAAAATTCTCTGAAGTGTAGATTTCTACAGGCAAGTTTGACTCTGTAAATTCTTGTTGAACTGAGAATAAGAAGTTTGCATTGGTCGAGTAATCAAATGACGGATCCACTTGAAGGGATTCAAAGCCCTCTTCACCAACAGAGGGGACGTCTTGATTAGATTCATCTTCCTTCTGACATGATACGCATAGGAAAACGAGAGACATAATTAGTGAGAGTAATTTTTTCATGATTGAGTGGTTAACAAAACTATACAGTTATAACCCCTAGTAAATCATAAAAAGTTCGATATTAACAACATTTTCTAATTCTTTGAACTATTCAAGTAAAATGCATCATTTTTCAATGATCACTATTCCTCAAATAAGTCAGGTTGTCCAGCATCAATCCAGCAAGTATACCAGAAAGACGCAATTTTCTGCACCGCAGATTGCATGCGTTGCTCGACCATACCGCCTAATTTATCATGGTATGCTTTGGCATATTCATCAGAAGCTTGTATTTCCAACCTTCTACCCCTTCTTTTAATTGTCATTCCAGAGTTCACAGGAAGTTGTTTAACAATATCACGCTCATCCTTCAACACTTTATCAACCAAGGCGTGAGATTCTCTCATAATTTGCCATACTGTTTCTTCTATATCTTCAATATAATAGGGTTCAAGATTTGAAAAAGAATAGTAGTTCCCAAAGTGTTCCGGCAACGTAGATTCCCAAAAAGAGTGTATACCCACCTGTCCTGTCAATTGACCATTATAATTCTCAGTAGTATGTAAAGGGACATGAAGGTCAGCAATGTAATGCCCCACCTCACTTGAATACTTAATGATCAGCTTCTCATTTTTCTCTTCAAAAGCCTTTCTCAGCATATAATAATATCGGATAATATTCCATGGAGCTTCACCATTTTCCAGAAGATGTGCTTCCCCATAACGTAGCAAAGCTTCATCATAAGTCATGGTTTTCAACAATATAGAGTCAGAATAGTGCTCAATATCTATATAATGCTTCCCTCCTTCTCTTTCAAGCAAGCCTCTTCTTTGATCAGGCCGTACGGCTCCTTTTTTAATTTCTTGTAATTGACTTTTATAAAATGGAAACAACTCCTGAGGAAGAATTAATACAGCTTCAGTATTGATTGTAACATGGGCGTAGAAACCCCAGAAAAGAACGGTAAGTGTTTGAAATAGCATAGATCGTTAAGCTTTTGTTTTCCTTCAATTTCCACATAAAACACCACTAATACAAGGCCTCAAAATATGACAAAATCAATACATTTTCATTTTTGTTTAATCATTTTATGATTTTATTAAACAAAAATTTTGATTTGAAAATTTTAACGGCTATAATTGTTTAAACAAATCACAAAAACTTTAAACAAAATCATGACAGCAGTAGAATTTAACAATCGCATTCAATTTTTAATCCCTTCATTGGAACCTTTCGCAATGAAGTTGACTAAAGATCATTCCAACGCTAAAGATCTAATTCAAGAAACAATGTTGAAAGCATTTTCAAACAAAGAGAAGTTCACAACAGGCTCTAACTTAAAGGCTTGGGTTTTCACAATCATGAAAAATACTTTCTTAACTGATTATCAAAAGACATCTAGAAGAAAGACTTTCATCGACACTACCGACAACTTACATTTCATCAACAGCACGAATATTGAGCAAAAAAATGCGGCGTATAGCAACTTTGCAATGGATGATATTCAAGCGGCAATTGAAGATTTGGAAGATATTTACAAGAGACCTTTCGTAATGTATTTCAGAGGATTTAAATACCATGAAATCTCAGAACGCTTAAACATTCCAATCGGTACTGTGAAGAATAGAATCTTTTTAGCAAGAAAAGAGTTAAAACAAATCTTGAAAGTATATGAAATGTAGTCATCTGAACTGAATGGATATTTCATGGTTATACCATAATAACTAAAACCCTCTTTGCTGATTCAATATTTAAATGTATAAATTTGCATCATGTTAAAGGAAGAGTTTTATAATCTTGGTATACATGCTTACTCTGGCTTGATGAGTGTAGCAGCATTATTCAATCCTAAAGCAAAATTATTTGTGGAAGGAAGAAAAAATCTAATTCAAAAAATAAAAGATGACTTTACAGATAACACTAAAGCTGTTGCCTGGTTCCATTGTGCATCTTTGGGGGAATTCGAACAAGGAAGACCTGTCATAGAAGTATTCAGGCAACAGTTTCCCGACTACTTAATAGTGTTGACATTTTATTCTCCAAGTGGGTATGAAGTTCAAAAAAATTACGAGCATGCCGACTTCGTATACTATTTACCAATTGATTCAGCCTACAATACTTCCAATTTTGTAAAAACTATACAACCTAAGATTGCCTTTTTTGTGAAATACGAATTTTGGCATAACTATTTATCCGAGCTAAAGAAAACAAACGCCTATATTGTTTCCTTCTCTACGATTTTCAGAGCCAATCAAGCTTTCTTCAAGAAGCAAGGTGGTTTTCAGCAGAATATGCTTAAAAAATTCGATTACTTTTTCACACAAGATCAGAATTCCTTTGATCTTCTGTCATCCATCAATATCGATAATAAAATAATTGCTGGTGACACAAGATTTGACAGGGTAGCTGATATATGTAATCAGCCCGCACCTAATGAAATTGCCGAAGCTTTCAGCAAAGATTCCTTCACGATTGTTGTAGGTAGCAGCTGGCCTAGAGATATTCAGGTACTTAAAAAAACAGCAAATGAGATTGATAATCTAAAACTGATCGTTGCCCCTCATGAGATAACGGATAAGAAAATAGAGGAAATTTTCACCACTTTCTCTTCAAAAAAAGGAATTACCTACTCAAAAAGTACATTAGAGAATATAAAAGACAAAAAACTGCTTGTCATAGATAATGTCGGTATGTTATCATCGTTATATCAATATGCAGACGTTGCATTTGTAGGAGGTGCTTTTGGAGAAGGACTTCACAACATACTTGAACCAGCTACATTTGGAATTCCAGTAATATTCGGAAGTGAGTACTCTAAGTTTAATGAAGCTATTCAACTCACTGAGAGACAAGGTGCTTTCAGTCTTCAAAACGAAGAGGAGTGTTACAAAAAAGTTCTACAGCTAATGGAGGACAAAAACTACCGTTTAGAAACTGGAAATATTACAAAAAAGTATGTAGAAGAAAACTTAGGAAGCACTAACAAAATCATTGACTTTTGTAAAGGGGTCTTGTAAAATATTCAATAAAATAAGGTATTTTTGCACTCTAAGTTGAATTCGTTCCTTATTTAAATAATTTAATTTACCTTCTTTATCACTCAATGGCAAAAAAGAAAAGTACATCAAAAAAGAAAAAACAAGTTGTAAAGGTTGAAGTAGAAAAGTTTCAAGGCTTGGTCACAAAATCAACCGGACTTTGGTACACTGTCATTGATTATGATACGAAGAAAAGCTATCAAGGACGCTTGAGAGGCAAGTTAAAATTAAAAGGAATGAAATTAACGAACCCTATTGCGGTTGGTGATTTAGTTGAATACTCTTTGGAGGATGAGATTGAAAATACAGTGATCATTCATGATATTCTTCCGAGAAAAAATGTTATATTAAGACAGTCAACTAGAAAAAAATATCATGGACACGTGATCGCTTCTAATATTGATCAAGCTATTCTCATCGCAACACTAGCCTTGCCAAAGACTTCATTAGGCTTTATCGACCGCTTTTTGGTGGCCGCTGAATCCTACAATGTACCAACTTATATCGCATTCAACAAAGATGATTTGCTAGATGAAGACAGCAGAGCATACTTAGATGAATTGAAAAGTATTTATGAACCTTTAGGCTATAAATGCGTAAGGATATCTGCACTGGAAAACAGCAACTTAGATGAAATCAAGTCTATCATTCAAGACAAAACATCTTTGCTTGTTGGACACTCAGGAGTAGGCAAGTCTACTCTTCTTAACAAATTGGCATCAAATGTGCAACAAAGAACCGACGAGGTGTCGTTGTACGCTGAAAAGGGAAAGCACACCACAACTTTTGCCGAAATGTTTGAATTAAAAGATCATAATGGCCATTTAATTGATACGCCAGGTATAAAAGAATTGGGTATCATGGGAATTGAAGAGAATGAAATTGGTCATTTTTTCCCAGAAATCCGAGATGTGATGCATGACTGCAAATATAACAACTGTACTCATACACATGAACCTCATTGTAGGGTACTTGAACTTGTGAATGAAGGAATTATTGCTACCTCTAGATATTTAAGTTACTTAAGTATGATAGAAGGTGATGATAACAGAAAATAATACAAAAAATGTAATCTATTATCTTGTGAAATTTCGAAGATAATACCTGTTGAAACTATACAAATTATGAGAGAAATACTCGTTGAAAAAATTATCACACCAGAATCGACTCTTATCGAATTCTTGATCTATGACCGACAAAAAAAAGCGCTTCAAGTAAATTATAAGCGTGGAAAACATGCAGGAGAAACTAGAGTTTACAAAAACTTTCCTGCTGATTCATTCGACATGATTATTACAGCCCGTTCTAAAGGGAAAGCTCTTTTGAGAGAGTTGAAGAGATACAAGCAAGAAGAAAAATCTTTTTTCAGTTTCTTCAAGAACCTTTTCTCTTCAGGAGACAAAATACCTTACTAGCACTTACTTCCAACTATAATTTCAACCCAAGAATTGTAATATCATCTATTTGCTCTGCTTTGCCCTTCCATTTTAAATAGTAATCGTTAAGCCATTTTTTTTGTTCGCTTAATTGATTAATATCAGACAGTCCTGTCAATAAATCTCTAAATTTTGATATACCAATTCTTTTCTCTTTAAAGTTGAATTGGTCATAATATCCGTTTGAAGTAAGGTACAGAAGTGTATTTTTCTTAAATGACATTTCGTGTACTTTAAATCCCTTAGCTTTTACATGCTGAGGCTCATTTCCTATTGCCCTTCTTGTACCTTTTACTTCAAATAACTGCCCTTCTTCAATATAAAATAGTGGTCTTTTCGCTCCAGAAAACTCTACTTTTATGTCATCAGCAGTTTTCGTAACTCTTAGTACAACTAAATCCATACCGATCATTGTGGGATCTTTTTCTGCAATTTCATAAAGCTTAGCATCCATCTGTTCCAAGATTTCATTTGTTTTCACTTTATGATCATGCACCACCTGATTCAACATATTCAATCCTATGATAGATTGGATTACACCCGGTATACCGTGTCCTATTGAATCACCTACCACATAATATGAAATTACAACTTCAGTGGTCTCAAACGTTTTTTCCCAGTAAAAATCACCAGATACCGTTTGCTTCGGAATAAATAGCACAAAAGAATCCTGGCAGTATTTATTCAATTTTTCCGTAGAAGGTAAAACGACAGATTGTAATGAGTGAGCATAATCCAGCTGTTCTTCCATCTCTTTCTGTTTACCCTCCAACACGTTATTAAGGTTCATAAATTTCGAAACCTGCTTTTTAAGGATCAGCTCCCTGTTCGAAAGAATTTTATTCTTCTGTTTCACCTCTTCCGTCCTTTCGCTCACAAGCTTCTCCAGAATCTCTTTATCATGTTGATTTTTTTCATCGTATAATTTAAAAACAATGAAAATACCACCAAATAATACAGAGAACGCCCCTAAAATCCCATACCAAGTTCGATACCAGCGTTCAGAAACCACAAAATAAAACCGTGAAGGCTTACTCCAGTGATATTCCCCCGTCTGTTTTGCCATCAACTCTAAGGTATATTTACCGGTTTTCAATCCGGATACAATAAACTTATTTGTCCACCCCAAATTCTTCCATTCACCTTGGTTATACCTTATTTTATACTGGATCAAATTGCCGGGATAGGAAAGACTCGCAAACTCAAATTCTATATAAGATGATTTAGGGATTTCAGGCCGGTCTTGACTATTGAAATTGAAAATAGAATTTTTTATAGAAGTAAAAATAGGTGCTGGCGTGGCTTGAATACTGACTATCTTTTTTGACACTCCAACTCCAGAAGCAGTACCTACCCAAATTTCATCATGCTCACTTAAAAGTATACCTCTATAAATCATGGTTTTACTAGGCAAACCTGAAATTTCATCGAAAACTAGAAAATCTTTCCAGTTCTCAATCCTCACAATACCATTTGAATTCGTAAGCCAGAAAACATTTTTATCTCTGTGATCTTGGACAACAGCCTTTACAGCACCCAGATTTAGATTATTCACTTTACATTCCACCAGGGAATCTTCAGTATGTGTTGCAAGTCCGAAGTTTGTAGCAAAATAAAAGTCATCACCATCTTTGACGAAATCATTCACGCCTATCGATACATTTCTTTTCACCGCAACAGGCTTGCTTAAATTATCAAACTTCTGTGTCTTATCATTAAACTTATAAAAATAAGCCTCATCCGTATTCCCTCCAAGGTAAAGCTGTCCATCAATGATTTCGAGTGTATTTATTTTCCCCTCTACACCTTTGCTTCTGTCGTAAGAAGAAGGGTATTGCATTCTATGCAGGTTATACAAACCGCTATGATCCTGTAAATACCACAGTCCATATTTCGGAGAATACGCCACATCATAAATCGCTCCTCCATATTCTGAACATTCTATTTTCCTTAAAAACTTTCCCTCCAATGAATACACTAAAAAATCACCTAAGTTAGTCGCAAACCAATATTCCTCCTCAATCCTTATCATTCTCAAGACAATACCATCTTGCTGAGGAATCGTCCATTCATCCAATAAGTGGTTGGTTTCACTCTCACAGAAGAAAATAGTATTGCCATTCGTGAAAATTACTTTTCCGTCATCTTCTATGATAGACTGAATATATCCATTTGCCTTTTTCTGATAAGGCGCACTGAAATACTGTTCTTTCAAGTATATAGCACCATTGTCTGTTGCAAGCCAAATATTTTGTGAATCATCTATGAAAACAGAAGACACTACCTTTTGCTTTATAAAATCCATCTTTTCAAGCAAGTACTCATCTTTCAGCACTCTCACTTTATACACCCCATCATTCCAAGCTCCTGCAATCCATTCTTCATCATTATATTTTTCAATATAAGAAGCAGAAATAGGCATGATCAGTTTCTTTGAAAGGATCTCAGTTCCGTATTTGTTTAAAATAATCTCCATCACACCTGACTGAGTAGCCACAATGATCTTACCTTTAAAAAAGAAGGCGTGATTAATCCTTTCATTTGTCCCCAGTAAAGGCACCTCTTTAAAAGTATCTTGAACTGAATTGTATTTATACAAGTAACCGGCCTCTGAAAAAGCATATACTCCCAGAACCGGATCTTCTAATATTGCAAATGAACGCTGAAAATTTGTAGGTAAATCCCTCTCAGAAAATTGATATCTATTAAGAATTTTCAATGAGGAATCCAGTTTATAAATAGCATGATTGTCACAAACCCACACTTTTTTGTCAATACTTTCAAAAATAGATTTCGGGTACCACATCAGCGTATCTGAAGCATAGTTATCCCCCCTTATTAGAAGTTCTACTGACGGATTGTTAGGTATAGTATGTACACGTACAAGCCCCAAGTCAGTAGTAGCTAGTGTTTTTCCAGTCGAAGTTGTAAAAACATTTTTCACATAGTAACTCGGCAACTCATCCTCAAGCTGCAGGAAATTTGTACCGTCAAAACGGATCAAGCCATCATCAGTGGCCATCCACATAAAACCGAGACTATCACTGCATATTGCCTTTACAAGACCGTTCTGCAATCCATTCAGTTCGTTGTAAGTCACTTTCTGCCATTGTGCATGAACGGTCTGCATATATAACAAACTACTCAACACCGTCAACAGACAGATACACCACATGGGCAAGGACCTTCTTTTGGAAGATTTTTTGATTTTAGATGTTTGGGTCAAAATTTAAAATCTGCTAATATTTCTAATTGGTTATTACAATAGAATTTACACAAATGATCAATCATTTCACAATAAATATTACAGAAAGTTTTTTTTTATTTTCAGATAGTTATCTCATGAAAATAAAATATTAAAAATGCAACATTGATTTTCATGAATAACCTCGCTTATTTTGTAGAGCATGTTAAGACGACTGTTAACACAACAATTCATTGAAATCTATTAATTTGTTTTGATGTAGCTCAATTATCTTAATTTTTCTTTTAAAGTATTTAGAATTACATAATTTGTTGAATAACAAATAAATACAAATATTCGATTAACCTTTGTGTGCAATTTTAGATATATTTTATTAATTTATTCAAGTGATATAAATTCCAGTTTACTCGTGCATTTTTAGCCGTTTCAATGCACTATAACTTTTCTAATATAATGATGACATATAAATTTATTCTGAACGATGAATTCCTTGAAAAGTACAAAACTACTAAACCTCCATTCGGCTTCAACGGTCTTGGAGAATTGGTATATATGCGTACTTATTCCCGCTTAAAAGACGACGGAACAAACGAAGTGTGGTGGGAAACTGTAAGGCGTGTCGTTGAGGGTACTTATACGATCCAGAAAAATCACATCTTAAAGTACCAATTAGGATGGGATGACAACAAGGCGCAGCTTTCTGCTCAAGAAATGTTTGACCGTATGTTCAACATGAAGTTCTTGCCTCCGGGACGTGGTCTTTGGGCAATGGGTTCAGAACTTACTACGAAAAGAAACTTATTCGCTGCCTTGAACAACTGTTCTTTTGTAAGTACAGAAACAATGGCTTCAGACCCTACAAAACCTTTTGAATTCCTTATGGATATGTCAATGTTAGGTGTAGGTGTTGGTTTCGATACAAAAGGTGCAGGAACAGTTACTATTTATCAACCAAACAAGGAGGATAAAGTAACTTATGTGATTCCTGACAGCAGAGAAGGATGGGTAAACAGTACTGGAATGTTGTTGGACTCTTTCTTCCACCAAGGAAGAGTAAGTGTGGAGTTTGATTACTCTAAAATTAGAGAAGCTGGTTTACCAATCAAAGGTTTTGGCGGTGTTGCATCAGGTGCAGGTCCTTTATTAAAACTTCACGATCAAATTCGTGCAATGTTTGGGGGCAGACCTGAAGATGCTACCATCACTGTGACTGATATTGTGGATATCATGAACATGATTGGATGCTGTGTAGTAGCTGGTAACGTAAGACGTTCTGCCGAAATTGTATTCGGTGAAGCAGATGATGATGAGTACTTAAAATTAAAAGACTACCGTTGGAATCCTGAAACACAACAAATGGAAGGATCTTCAGCGCACCGTTCTGAATACGGATGGTCTTCTAACAACTCTGTATTCTCTCATGTGGGTATGGATTACAAAAAAGTTGCCGCTCAATCTGCAGTAAACGGTGAGCCTGGTTATATCTGGTTGGACAACATGCGTAAGTTTGGCCGTATGGGCGATGCTCCAGACAATAAAGACAACAGAGCTATGGGTACTAACCCTTGTGCTGAGCAAACTTTGGAGTCTTATGAGCTTTGCTGTTTAGTAGAGACATTCCCTACTAGAGCTACAAGTAAAGAGGATTATTTAAGAACATTGAAGTTCGCTTATTTATATGCCAAAACGGTAACGTTGACAAACACTCACTGGCCTGAAACAAACAGAGTATTATTAAGAAACAGAAGAATTGGTACTTCTATGTCTGGTATTGCTCAATTTGTTGAAAACCAAGGTTTGGATACGTTCAGAGACTGGTGTGATGATGGATTCAATACTATTCAGAACTGGGATAGAATCTATTCTGAGTGGTTGTGTGTTACTCCATCAGTAAAAACAACTTCAGTGAAGCCTTCAGGTACTGTATCATTATTGCCAGGTGTAACGCCAGGTATGCACTACCCTGAAAGTAATCACTATATCCGTCGTATTCGTTTATCGAAGAAATCACCATTGATTGAGAAATGTATTGCTGCCAACTACCACGTTGAACCAAGTGTTTCTGAGTCAGACACGATGGTTGTTTCTATTCCGGTAAGTATCGACAATGTAAGAACTGTAAACCAAGTGGGGATTTGGGAACAAGTTCACTTAGCTGCATTTTTACAAAAATACTGGGCAGACAACCAAGTTTCTGTGACAGTTACATTCAAGAAAGATGAAGCTAGTCAGATTGAACCAATCTTGAATTACTTCCAGTACCACTTGAAGTCAATCAGTTTCTTACCAAAATTAGAGTTAGGAAATACGGTTTACCCTCAAATGCCTTACGAAGAAATTTCTAAAGACAAATATGAGGAGTTAGCGAAGCACATCAAACCGCTTAACTTTAATGATCTAGGACAAGGACAAGATGTAGAGGCAGAGAAATTCTGTGACGGAGACCACTGTCAGCTGTAATTCTACTCCCTTTTAGATATAAACTATAGAGCACCTTTTTATAATTGGTGCTCTATTTTTGTATAAATAGGAACAATATTGACAATCTTATGAAGCAGTTCATAGCAGTATACGCCAACTACGCCTGCGCTTGCATCGGCTAGAAAATCCCAGAAATCACCTTCTCTGGCATCCAGCAAAAAGCCTTGCAATAGTTCTGTCAGTATTCCCCATGAAAAAATAATTATCAATACTGCAGTGATGATTGGCTTTCTTTCATTATTGAAAAATCGCCCTCCACAAAATGAAAACATCAAAGCAGCTGTCAATATCCCGAAAATACCGAAGTGCCCTATTTTATCACCATAGGGTAAATTGAGTAAAAAGCTATTACCATCCACTGGACTTTTAGTAAGTAATAACTTGATAGTCACTAAAAACCATAAAATCGACGGCAGTAACCATAAAAGTTTCTTCAGAATATCGTTGTTGTTGTCTATTTTCGCCATAAATAAAAAAATGTTTTTCAAGCACAAAAATATGCGTTCATTATCATTTTATATTCTTGTTTTTTTATTTTCTTTTTTAACGAATACAGCATCTGCTCTGGATAAAAAGAAAATCAAAGGAAAAGAGGAAGTTGTACATATCGAAACCTCCTATGGTGAAATTGTCATTATTTTATTTGACAAAACACCCGATCACAAAAAAAACTTTATCCAGCTTGCTAAAGACGGGTTCTATAACGGTACGACTTTCCATAGAGTACTGAAAGGTTTTATGATTCAGGGAGGCGATCCTAACACAAGAGCAGGTGGTGATTCTACTCGAATCGGCATCGGTAATCCCGGCTACACTGTCAACAGTGAATTCGATACTTCATTGTTGCATGACTATGGTATGGTGGGTGCTGCAAGACAAAATGACGAGATCAACCCCGACAAATCTTCAAGCGGTTCACAGTTCTATATTGTGCAATCTAAAGAAGGTGCACATCATTTGGATGGCGAGTATACAGTGTTCGGAATGGTAGTAAAAGGCATGGATGTGGTTGAAAAAATTGCAGATTTGGAAATTAACACGGAAGGAAAACCGTTAAAAAGAGTAGAAATAAATATAAAAGTTGTTAAAGAAAAAAGGAAGAATCTTCAGAAAATGTACGATTTGAGCCTTTTTTAGGTGTTATTGTAAAAAAAACACGAATTATAAAGATTCAGTAACAAGTTTTAGGTTAATGAGATTATTTTTTATCCGAAAACTAATTAAATTTGCCAATGTCTGATTTGAATCTTGACGATAAAGTTTTGCATTGATTTTATTTTCTTATAATTCATTTCGGACTAGTATTTAGTTCGCAGCAAGATTACAACAAACTCTTTGTAGAAAAATGACAAAAACAAAAATACTTACTTTGTTAATGGTGCCAGTTGTAGTATATTTAGGCTACACGTTATTTCATAGCGTATTCGACACTATTGAGTTAAGTGAGCAGATTAAGAAGTCCGAAGCACGTGTGATCAAACAATTAAAAATGATCCGTGATGCGGAGACAGCTTATTTATTGAGATACAAGCAATATACTGCTTCTTGGGATACGTTAGCAATGTTCATTGATAGTGACACTATTTATAACGTTCAAAAGAAAGAAATTATCCAAGCTCGTACGAAAGACGATCCATTATACTACACACGTACTGACTCAGTTCGTATTGAGTATGATACAATCGGAGCGACTCAAGTAAGAGAATCTATTTTCCCTGTTGAGGAATATGGTAATTTTGACGCATCGAAGTTAAGATATATCGCCGGTAAAGACGGTAAAGAATTTGAACTTTCTGCAGTAGAAAAGAAAAAAGGTAACGCAATGGTTTCTTATGTTGAATGTGTGGATAAATTCCCACTAGATAAACAACGTAAAGAATCTAATGCTTCACCTACTAGAAGACTTCTTAAGTTTGGTTCAACAGACGAAGCAACTACTGCAGGTAACTGGGAATAATATTGGAAGATCTGCTATTAGAATCAGTCAGATACTCCGTACATTCAAACAGCTTTGATGTAGCTCGACTAGCTGAATACAGCTTGCATTTGAGAATACATCAAAGCTGTCTTGTTATAGGAGTATACGACCCTGAAAACAACGAGTGTTTAGCTCTTGAATCTTATTCATACGAGACGGCAATGAATGCAACTGCCCTGATCGTAAATCTGCATAATATTGTGCAGAAACATTCTTTCCTTAATGCCGCATTTTGGAAAAATGTAAACATTATTTCTGCACTATCATCTTTTGCTTTTGTGCCTGATGATATGGTAGACGAAGAAACTGAACAGAATATTCTGAAATTATCTTCAAAGTTTAGCAGCAAAAAAGACAAAGTGTTTAAAAATGCTACTAATTTTGGAGCTTCTGTTGTTTATGCACTTCCCTCAGAATTAGAAGAGTGGTTTAATGAAATGTACAGCAATACTGCTATTTCTTACAATCATTATGCAAACAGCTTTATTCAGGAAGTAAGTAACATTGCAGCAGGTATGCATTGTTACATTGATACAGATACAATCTGCATTACCAAAATCAATGAAGACAACTCCCTTTCTTTTGCGAATACTTTTAAGTATAAAACCGCTCAGGATATGCTTTATTTCATTCTTTTTGTGATTGATGAATTACAAATGTCAGCTAAAGAGACTGAGTTGTTTGTCTGGGGTGAATTGAACAGTGACGCAGAAGAAATTAATACCTTAAGAAAATTTATAGGCAAAGTCACTTTTGGAAGTAAACCTAAAGATGTACTTTACGCTTATCAATTTGATCAAGAGCCTCATCAACATGCTGCCGTTGATATTATAGGCAATATGAAATTATATAGATGAAAAGAATTGCTTTTTTCCCTGGCACATTTGATCCTTTCACAAAAGGACATGAAGATATAGCACTTAGAGGTGCACAATTATTTGACGAAGTTGTCATTGGTATTGGCCACAATACCAAAAAGAAACGTTTCTTCCCTGCGGAAGAAATGAAAACACTGATCGAAGACTATTTTAAAGACAATAAAAGTATCAGAGTCATCTTATATCAAGAGCTTACAGCGAAAGTAGCGAAAGATCTTGGAGCCTGCGTTTTATTAAGAGGCCTCAGAAATACGACTGACTTTGAATACGAAAACAGTATTGCTCAAGCCAACAGATATGTCAACGGCATTGACACTGTTTTTATTTACACTTCACCAGAATTTTCTCATTTAAGTTCCTCAATTATTCGTGAACTGCATAAATTCGGACACAGTGTTAGCGAATTTGTTCCATTCAAATTAGAATCGGAATATTAATTTTTTTGATGCATTTTTGCATTCGGCTAAATTGCCAAACCTATCGGAAGATAGACTTAAAAATATATAGATATGGGATGTCAATCGTGCGCAACGGGAGCATGTGGGGTACCAACAGGATGTGGCAGCAATGGAGACTGCAGTTCTGGAGGCTGTAGCAAATTGAATTCTTTCGATTGGCTAGGCGACATGGACCTCCCCTCATCGCAGCGTTTTAATATAGTAGAAATAAAATTCAAAGGTGGCCGTAAAGGTTATTTTATCAATCATTTCCACCTTGAATTATATACAGGTGACCCTGTTGTGGTAGATACTGGCAACGGTCATCATATTGGTCATGTAAGCTTGCAAGGTGACTTGGTAAGGCTTCAATTGATCAAAAAAGGAATCAATGAAGAGGAAGATGAGCTATTGAATATCCTTCGTCATGCTACTCCAAAAGACTTGGAGAAGCTGGCTATGGTGAAAAATAGAGAGATTCCTACTTTGTACCGTACAAGAGAAATCATTCAAGACATGGAGTTGCAAATGAAGCTCTCTGATGTTGATTTCCAAGCCGATAATTCTAAAGCTACGTTCTACTACTCTGCAGATGACAGAGTGGATTTCCGTCAGCTGATCAAAGTGTTAGCCAGCGAATTCAAAATTCGTGTGGAAATGCGTCAAATCAGTTTGAGACAGGAAGCTAGTAGACTAGGCGGTATTGGTTCTTGTGGTAGAGAGTTATGCTGTTCTACGTGGTTGACAGAGTTCAAAAGTGTTTCTACTTCTGCAGCTCGTTACCAAAACCTTTCATTAAACCCAAGTAAGTTATCTGGTCAGTGCGGGCGTTTGAAATGCTGTCTGAACTATGAGTTAGAGACTTATATTGATGCTTTAGTAGATATTCCTTTACTGGATAAAAACTTAAAGACACAGAAGGGCGAAGCAGTTCTTCAGAAGGTAGATATTTTCCGCAAGAGAATGTGGTTCAGTTTCCAAGGTGAAACAACTTGGCATGCGATCTCTACAAAGAGAGTACATGAAGTCTCTAAAATGAATGAGAGAGGTAAGTTCCCTGAAACACTGGAGGAAAATACTATTGACAAGACTGTTGTAATGCAGGAGCAAAAATTAAGTTCTGTATTAGATAAACAGCCTATTCCTCAAAAGAAAAATAAAGGAAAGCGCAAGCAGGATCCAAATAAGCAGAATGCTGAAAATAAGAAGGGTCAGCAACCAAATGACCGTCAGAAAAATCAGCCACGTAAAAAGCCAAATAACGGACCTGCTAAGAAAAGAGGCAACTTCCAAAATAGACAAAAAGGAAACAACCCTGATCAGAAGCCGAATGAAGCTAAAAAGCCGAATAACGCTCCTAAACAGCAACAGCCTAAGTCTAAAAAAGAAGGCGGTAATAATAAAAAACCTCAAAGAGGTAATTTCAGAGGAAAACGTAGAAGACCTAACAATACAAATGAGTAATCCTGCTAAATTAGTTTTACCTTTCTTTTGTGTAATCCTAGCATTATTCAATACATCTTGTGACTCACAGTTAGTACACGAAGAGTTTGTAGATTATGGTAATGGAGCCTGGAATGTTGATTCTCTTGCATCTTTTAATTTTGATGTGGAGGACCTCAATACAGAGTATAATTTGATTACCTACATCAGAAACACCAATGATTACCCTTTCCAGAATATTTACATCAAATATTCATTAGTGGAAAACGGCACACTCGATAAAGTGGACACTTTAATTACTGAAACAATAAAAGACTGTCAACTATTTGAAGTGAAAACCGGGGAACCATTCGGTAAAGTGGAACGATCAGTTGGCAATTCAAGTACAGGTGCTATTTATACACATCCTGTGGCATTGCAGAAAAACATGAAATTTCCCAAAAAAGGAAATTATACTTTTCAAATTGCTCACTTTATGAGACCTGATGAATTGACAGGGGTTATTGGCGTGGGGTACCGCTTAGAGAAAGTAGAGAAAAAATAAGTTTTTCTAAAATTAAAAAATAAGGAGATCCGGTATTTTAAAATACTAGATCTCCTTTTTTATTGTATTAGTCGGGAGTAATTTCTTATGCAAAAGTTCCCCTCACGTTGTTTGCTTATTGTTCATATTGAGAAGAATCAAACATGTCTTTGTACTTGTCTTGTCTTCTTAATACGTGCTCAATTGATTCAGTTACAATTTCACCCATATTCTCACATTTCAAGAATCTTGAGCTCTTGTAATGCTCTGAAAGGTCTTGTCTCAATGACATCACATTATCCCTTGGAGCAATCACATCTTTACGCATTGTTCTTAAAATATCCTTTGCTCTGTGACGGAAACCCATGACTCTACTGGCAATCATAAAACGTTCCTCGGCTTGATACTGTCTTACAGATTCCCAAGAAATTTTACCCATCATGAGCTTTAAAATGGCGTTGTTCTGACGGTAGAATTGTGGCATATAAATATTCCTTCTTCCTTCGTAACTCTGCTGGTCAAAGTCAATAGGTCTGATTCTGTAGTTGATCTCATCAAAATCCGGCACCATTAAAACTACCCAGTTTGAAGAGTGCATATCACCTAGAAGCTGTACAAAACATCTTTCATTAAATTTCACAAACTCCTTTGTCAAACGCGTTTTATTTTGATGACCATCTTCTAAATAACTATTGATAAACGTATCACCTGGAATACCCGGAATGTGCTCCTCAATTAGCGTCTGTTCTGTCACAAGATAACTCACCTTGTTTGGTGATAAAATATCTTCTAATTCTAAACCATAAATCCTTGAAGCATCGGCTACTTTGATATAGAAGTAATCAAAGTTATCGTTGATTCGGTTTACAATTCTTACTCTAAATGGCTTGGTATTACCGTAAGTACACATATCTACCCTATCCACAAAAAGGTGTTCCATGACCGTAAGGTTACCATCAGCTCTCAAAGATGCATAAAGTTTTTTAAGCGTTTTATACAATTCTTCCATATCATCCTGTGGATAAAATACCGTAATCCACAAAGTATCCTCCCCTTGTGAGTCATAAAGTGGAATTGCATTATTAAAACGCGTCAGATCTTCATACTTGATATTTACTGGAGAGATCCTATCGTACTGATCTAAAAAATATTCTAACGGTTCTGTAACCGGATAAGGTAATTTTTTCTTACTAATTAAAGCCATATTATCATTCTTCTAACCGATACCAAAAGCACAACCTTCTTTTGATAATTCTTGAAATGGATTCTGAGTAAATTTAACGAAGTACTCCAATATATTTGCTGTATTTTATTGTTTTGTGATTACTATCTCCAAAAAACTTTCTTTCAAGCACTCATTCATAACTTTTTAAGAATTTCAATCACAAAAGTTGAGATTTCACCAAAAGAAAAGAGTTGTGAGTTACAAGAGTTAACTGCATCTTTGCAAGACAGAAAAAACTCATTTATATGTCAAAAATTGCTTACGATATTGTAGATATGCCAGAGGCGGAATACAGAGCACATCCTGCCCTTGCAAATACTGATTTGAAAAATGCTCAAATGCACCTTTTAAATCAACCTCCTTTTACACCTAAAAAAGCTTTAAGAGAAGGTACATATTTACACACCGCAATTTTAGAACCTGAAAAATGGGTGGATATGCAAAAAAAGCTAACGGCTCCGCAAGCTAATAAAATTGGAAGAATAGCCGCTACTGCTAGAAATTATCCTCTTTTGAATGAGTTGCTTTCGCACCCCGATGTATTAATTGAAAAATGTATTTTCTGGAAAGACCCTCTTACTGGTTTAGAATGTAAAGCAAAACCCGACCTTTTTATTGAAGGTGAAGTGGTGTTGGACCTTAAAACTACTTCTAGAAATATGCGTCAGGCGTTTGAAAAGCAGGTTTTACAAAAAGACTTTGACAGACAGATTTCATTTTACAATATTCCAATCCAAGCTCCTATTGCTCGTGTAATTGGCGTGAGTAAAACTTCTAAAGGAAGACTTTTTAGGTTGGAATGGAATAAAGAAGATGAGTATTTGGTTCACGGCAGAAAAAAAGCTGAGGTGTTACTGAAGAAAATTGCGGATGATGCCACCCTTCATGAAACGGCACTTTCACTTAGAAAATAAATCAATAAAAAACCTCTCATCGTAAAAAACTACGATGAGAGGTTTTTATTTTAGACCTATTGAGAACAAGTTTACAATCTTGGATCTACTTCTTCGCTTTCTAAAGCTAAAACACCAAAAACGGTTTCATGTACTCGCCTCAATGGTTCTTGTTGTACAAAACGCTCTAAGCTTTCAATCCCCAAAGCAAATTCTCTCAACGCCAAAGAACGTTTTCTTGAAAGGCCTCTATTTTTAAGTCGTTCAAGATTTTCTGGCAAATCATATTCCGGACCGTAGATAATTCTTAAATATTCACTTCCTCTACATTTTATAGCAGGCTGTTGCAATCCATCTTTACCACGAGTAATGAAGTCGAAGGATTTCACCACCATTCCTTCACCACCTTTAGCCGTCAAATCTGTCCACCAATCAATAACTTCTTGAATGCTCTCCTCACTTTTTGTGTTCACAATTTTATAAGGTGTGATTCTGAAAATTTCCTTATCTGCTTCACAAATCGATTGAATCTTTTCCATATGCCATTGATGGTCTTTATCTACATGAACATGACCTTCTGTGGCCAAAATATGGAATGGAGCCAATTTATAATCACTGATTGATTTCACTTCCCAACAGTAGTTTCTGTAGGCATCAATATATTTGTCAACCGTCCCTCTTTTATCAGTTACTTTCGACAATAATTGTTCAATGCCTTCCACTCCTCTGCTTTGTGTTTTTTGCAATACCTCCTCTACAGCCGACAGTGATTTCTGAGCAGAAGTACCTACCGCAGCATATTGATCTTTCAATAACGATTGTGCTTTAGCAGACCAAGGCATCAATTCAGCATCTAAACAAACCCAATCAGTTTCAAATTGTTCCCAGAACCCTGATTTCGTTAGGGCACTTTGTACTCTACTCAAGAATTCTTTTTCTATAGTCTGATCATTGAAAAAGTTTCTTCCAGTTCTAGTATAACAAACTCCGATACCCTCATTTTCAATACCAAAACGTTTCAGTACAACTTCTTCATTTTTACAAACCACAAGAACAACCCTTGAACCCATGTGCTTTTCTTCACAAACCAACTGCTCTACTCCACGTTTTTTGAAGTAATTGATCGCTTCTTTTGGATGTTCTAAATAGTTAGGTAAATCACTTGTTTCACAAGGAGACATTGTTGGAGGCAAGTAAATCAACCATTTTGGATTAATCGCAAATCGGCTCATTACTTCCAGTGCAGCAATGGAATTCTCTTCCTTTATGGTCAGGTTATTTCTCAACCTTGTCTGTACTATTCGCTTTCCAATGACATCATCAATCACCAACAAATCGTCATATTCCTGCTGATGTGACATGCCCGATGAACTTCCTGCTTCCAAAGGTTTTACTGGCTCACTGTACACTTTTGCTGCATCTACGGAAATCAGCTCCTCTTCTGGATAACATAATGCCGTCAATTTCCCTCCAAATACACAACCTGTGTCAATATCGATAGTCTTATTGAACCACTCTGCTTCTGGAACCGGCGTATGACCATACACTACTTTCGCACTACCTCTGTATTCCGAAGCCCAATTGTATCGTACAGGCAAGCCAAATTCATCAATTTCACCTGTAGTTTCTCCATAAAGACAGAATGATCGTACTGCTCCAGATCCTCTTCCCTGCATTTCTTCTTTCACACCTGCATGAGCAACTACTAATTTTCCATTATCTAAAATATAATGACTGACTAGACTGTAAAGAAACTCTCTTACATCCTCTAAAAATGCATCAGAAGCACCTTCCAACTGTTCCATTGTCACTTCCAACCCATGCTTCAATTGCACATCTCTACCACTCAGTTTCTTTTGTAATTTGATATCATGATTACCAGGCACACACAAAGCGACTTCACTTCTGACCATGCTCATCACCAACTTCAATACTTCAGGAGATTTTGGACCTCTATCCACTAAATCACCTAAGAAAATTACTTTTCTACCTTCTGGGTGTGTTACTTCGATACCATAATTTGAACCATTATCTTCCACCTGATTCATCACATAACCAAGTTTCTCTAATAATTCAATTGTTTCATCATAACAGCCATGAATGTCACCTATGATATCAAAAGGACCATGTACATCTTTCTTATCATTGTAGAGTTTTTCTCTTACCACTCCAGTGACAGCTTCCACCTCTTCCTCTCCTTTTAACACATAAGTCTTTCTGAAACCTTCCTTCTTCAAACCTCTGATTGATTTTCGAAGTTGCTGTTGTTGATTTCGAATAACATGATTGCCAAAATTACGATCTTCCCTTTCCTTGTTTCTTTCCTCACATACTTTCTGAGGCATATCTAAAACAAGGGCAACAGGAAGCGTATGGTATTTTTTAGCAAGATTCAATAAATTCTTTCTTGCTTGCTTCTGAACGTTGGTGGCATCCACTACCGTAAGCAGGCCGTTCTTCAGCCTTTTTTCTATAATAAAATTCAATACATCAAAAGCATCCTGTGACGCTTTCTGACTGTTCTCATCATTAGACACTATGCCTCTGCAAATATCTGATGATACGACTTCGTATTGATTAAAATGTTTTGCTGCGAATGTACTCTTACCCGAACCTGAAGAACCGATAAGAAGTACTAATGATAATTCAGGTACTTTAATTTCCATGATTAAAAATTGCCATTTGTGATGGAGCTCCTACTATACTGTCTTCTTCTCCGATTGATAAAAATGAAACGGTGTAATTGTACGTTTCGGCTACTTTATTCGCCCACGTTTCAAACTCTGCTCTTGTCCATTCAAAACGATGGTCTGTATGACGCATAGTATTTTCTTCCATGCTCTCATAAAGTACATTGTACTCACCATTTGGTGTAGTAAGAAAAACCGTTTTAGGCTTTGCGAATTCGAATACAACCCTTTCAAAAGATTGAAGACGGCTTTCATCCATATGTTCAATCACTTCCACAATCGTAGCCGCATCAAACCCTGCCAAACGGTCATCTTGGTACGTCAATGCTCCTTGAAAAAGGTCAATTCGATCTTTTTGCTTAGGTGCCATTTCCTCCCAATGCAGACGTTCCTTGCACTTGGTCAAATCTTGATAGGAAACATCCATACCGACAATTTTCTCTAATTGCTTTTCCTTGATCAGCATTCGAATCAGTTTTCCTTCTCCACAACCTAAATCAATCACATTTTTAGCCCCGGAAGCTAAAAGTTTTTCCAAGACCAATTTCAAACGCTGAGTATGCAATGTTTCCTTCTTCACATTTTCCTCCACATCATTTTCTGCGACATCCTCATCACGGAGTTGCTCTAAGGCTTTTCTTGAAAGATGGCTTAAGTTAAAAAGATATCTTTTGGTGATCTGTTCTTTCTCTGGATGATCTTTCAACCATTCTTTTCCTTTGTCCAAAAGTTTTTCAACTTCATTATGACTCACATAATAATGCTTATCATTGTCCAATGCTGGAATTAAAACATACAGGTGGGAAAGCAAATCCTTCAATTTCAAAGTATGCTTCAAATTCAATGTGAAGTATTTACTATCGCCCCATTCCGTGAATTTTTCATCCAACGTATAACGTTCCAATTCCACCTCATAACCTAGAGGCTCAAACATATTTCTAATCAGCAATTCCCCACCTTTTGGAGCTGGCAATGAAGTTAAACTTACTTCAAAGGGCATCTCAACATCTACAAGACTGGGATCATGACTACACTTTCCGTTCATCGCTGTTGAAAAAGCTTTAGATAAGGCTACGCTCATAAATGACGAAGCCACATAGGGTCGGTCATTCACATATTGACCTAATGCGAACCCTTTTCCTGACAGGTTTCTACCTCCTCTTACCATGTCTATTGGATCAATATCCAATAACAAAGACACTGTTGTTTTCTCTTCTGAGCTTTCGGGGTAAAATACATGTGCTTTTCCGATGGACAGTTTTACAGTTTGCAGTTTATCGGGATGCTTATGCAACATAAACCCCAATACAGACGCAGGCTGATGCGTAGTTGTGATGTTGAGTAACATTTGATTTTTAAGTTTCAAAAAAATTTAATTCCTGCTATAGATTAAGCTAGAAATATCTCATTCTTGTGAGAATTCAATATTGGTTTGTTGTTATTGTCAGACAAAATTTAGTTTGCTTTTTCTAAACAGGTAAATAAAAGTAAAGAATAAAAAGTTTAAGTACTAATAAAAAAGGCTATGAATTTCATCTCATAGCCTCTTCAAAAATTATTGATACATTTCCTCAATCATGCTCTCATATTTCTCATTGATCACCTTCCGTTTCAACTTTAACGTAGGTGTTACCTCTCCTGAATCAATCGACCAAACATGATCAACAAGTGATATTCTCTTCACTTTTTCCCATTGAGCAAAGTTTTTATTCGCTTTCTCAATTTCCTGTTCAATTTTTTCAAGAACCTGATCATTCTTTATCATTTCGTGATCTGTAGTGTAATCAATGTGATGGAGATTACACCATTCCTTCAGTCCATCAAAATTAGGAACTACAAGTGCTGATGGAAACTTTCTATTATTTCCTATCACCGCCGCTTGCTCAATAAAATAAGATTCCTTGATTTTATTTTCAATTAATTGAGGTGCTACATATTTCCCTCCTGATGTTTTGAACATTTCCTTTTTACGGTCTGTAATTTTAAGAAACTTCCCTTCTACCAACTCACCAATATCACCCGTATGGAACCATCCATCTTGCAAAACTTCTGCTGTTTTCTCTGGGTTTTTATAATATCCCATCATTACATTAGGGCCTTTAGCGAGAATCTCCCCATCATCAGCAATTTTTACTTCCACACCTTCAATTAGTGGCCCAACTGTACCCACCATCATATCAATCTCCTCTGCTCTATTCACAGCAATCACTGGAGATGTTTCCGTCAACCCGTACCCTTCACAAAGTTTTATTCCTGCCGACCAGAAAACTCTAGCTAAACGAGGCTGAAGTGCGGCTGCTCCCACATTAATTGCTTTCACATTACCACCCAAAGCTTCTCTCCATTTTGAGAAAACCAATTTATTAGCCAATTCCAGCTGTTTATCATAAATAAAGCCTTGATCTTTTCTTGGTTCATAGCGGAGGCCTAAGTTGAGGGCCCAAAAGAAAATAGCACGTTTCGGTCCGCTTGCTTCTAAACCTTTCGCTATAATTTTATCATAGATTTTCTCCAATAAACGCGGTACCGTATTGAATACATCGGGTTTCACTTCTTGTAGATTAGCAGCGATCGTTTCCATACTTTCGGCATAATAAATAGAAACACCGTACTGAAGGAAATAATGGAAGCCTGTTCTTTCATAAATGTGACATAACGGCAGAAAACTCAAAGCTTTTGATTTTCCTTTTTCGATGGGGCAAACCGATGACACCGCAATTGCATTGGATACGACATTTTTATGAGAAAGCATCACACCTTTAGGTCTTCCTGTAGTTCCTGATGTATAAATGATGGTCATCAAATCATCTTCTTTAATACTTGCCATCATCTTCTCTACCTCAGTTCTTTCTTTGCCTTTACCAAGTTTTTCCACTTCCGTCCAATGTGGAGCATTTTCAATTCTATCAAATGTGAAGATCTTCTCAATGTTAGTCGCTTTCTCTGCCGCTTCAGTTGATTTTTGAAACAGATCCTCATCTCCTACAAAAACAAATTTCGAGTCCGAATTCTCAAAAATGTAGCTGTAATCATCTACAGTGATCGTCGGATAGATTGGCACTGAAATAATACCGACTTGCTGACAGGCTAAATCTATAAAATTCCATTCTGGCCTGTTGGCTGAGATGATTGCAACTTTATCACCACTTTTTAAGCCCGACTCAAGAAACCCTACACTGAGATTGTTAACGATTTCTACGACTTCATCAGTAGAAAACTTTTTCCACTGTCCGTTTTTTTTGTAAGCTACACAATCCTCCTTCGGAAAGTGCTCTTTTTGTAAATACAGAAAATCAAATGTTCGTTTAGGTGTTGTCATAATTTATTGGTTGTAAAGTAATGTTTGATGCCTTCCAGAACGTTAAAAGCTTGTTCCGTTGACTTTGTTCTGTAGCATTCTTTCTTGTTATTGGATTTTGTGTTATCTTAAAACTATCGATAATAATATATTTGTCCTAATTTTACCGAGATTTAAATAAAGGCAGTTTTAAAAAGTTGTCTTTCAATGACTTTTCATAGATCATTATTACCCATGAAAGGATTGTCTATTTATAAACATACTGCATTATTCATTGCTGTTCTTCTTGTGCTCTTCAATATTGAAAGTTTTGCCCAAGAAAATAGTAATATTGTGATTTATGCTAAACTTAAAAGTACTGATACTGAAATACTTCAACCTTGGTCTACCGCTTTCCTAGCAGACAGAGATTATCCTGCTACTATGTTAGCCCCTGTCAGGTACGCTCATATCATTCCATCAGCTAAAAATACTTTCACCTTCTATCAGATTTTTCAGAAAGAAAGACCTGATATTCTGGAAATTCACCTTAACAACTCTGCCAACATACAACACGCTTTAGAAGAGCTTCAAAAACACCCTTTGGTAGAATATGCGGAAGTAGACACTTACGTGCAGGACCTGCAGAGTGTTGATGAATATACACCAAATGATCCGAGTCTTACATCACAATATAATGTCTTCAATCACAACTTAAAACAGGCATGGGCAATCACTAAAGGAAGTAATGAAGTAGTGATTGGTATACATGACAGTGGTTTTGAAATCAATCATGAAGACCTCATTGGAAATATGAAAGTCAATGAGGCAGAATTAAACGGAAACCCCGGTATAGACGATGATGGTAATGGTTATATAGATGATATCTATGGTTACAACTTTGCAAATAACAGTAATGATCTACAGACAAGTTCAAATCATGGTACTGAGGTAGCCGGAACTGCCGCTGCTACACCGGATAACGAAGTTGGCATTGCAGGAATGGGCTTTAATAGTAAAATGATTTTTGCTGTCCGAAGCAGTCTTAGCAGCTTGGTTTATTTAGCTGAAAATGGTGCTAATATTATTAATATGTCATGGGGTGGTGTGAATTTCATATCAAATGCTTATCAGGATGTGATCAATCATTATACGGAAGATCCCGAATATGATGTGCTTTTTATTGCCGCTTCTGGAAATTTAAATCACAATCAAGTACTCACTAACTACTACCCGGCATCTTATGACAATGTTATGTCCATAAGCGCAGTGGATAGAGATAAAAACAATCAGGATTTCACCAAGAGCTATAATATTACAATGTCTGCCACAGACAATTCTTTATCCACCACAGCAAATAACGGTTACAAACATACTAGCGGTACATCTTACGCCTCTCCTACTGTAGCAGGTATTGCGGCATTAGTCAGGGCAGAATATCCAGAGCTTACAGCTAAGCAAGTAAGTCAGCTTCTCCGTTTCAGTGCCGACACTTCTTATATCTCTATTGGGGACAATGCCAAAGACAAATACGTATATGGTTACGGCCTTGCTGATGCTCATAGGGCATTAACCCACAAAGACAGTTTACACATAGTACAGGCAGAAAACATACAGTATGGTCATTACCTCACAAGAGATATTACTATAGCACAGGGAGATACTTTAGCCATTTGGTTTGATTTCAGAAATATGCTGAATGGCAACTCAGGTGACCTCAAAGCAGTCCTGACTTCTTACAGCGATAGTTATACACCAATCACTGACACCACTTTTATTGGTCAGATGAGCGAAGGACAGGTGATTTCCAATCGATTTACTCCTTTCTTATTTAAAATCAGTGAATCGGCTAATTTGCAGGAAAATGTTTATTTCAGAATCAATTTCGAAGACATCAATTCCAATTACGTTCATAAGGACTGGCAGAATACCCATATGAATATTTCTCTTGAGCAAATCATTAATTTCAATAGAATTTCAGGTACTTTCCGCCCTGATGGAACAATAGGTAAAGAACATGGACTCAATTTTTATGGCCCGAATGCTAGTGGGAATGTTGAATTTTATTCAAACTATCACCTTACAAGGCAAGCAGGTGTGATATTAGCTACAAAAGACAACGTTTCTGATGCTGTTTATACTGATATTGACAACAATACTAGAAGTACTGACTTCCAAGGCGTCACATTCCCCAATTATCTAAGGGAATATTCAACGGACAGCCTTTACCCTGTGTTGGCTTACAACATGAAATACATTGATTCAAAATCAGGCAGACCTATTTCCTTTGAGGTAGATCAGACCTATTATTCAGGGCGTGCATCTAATGTCAATAGCGATATCTTCACAGAACTAGCCATCAAAAATGTATCTAATGCAACAATCGATACTTTATATGCAGGGCTCTTCATGGATTGGATTATGGAATACACCACCTCTACTGCATTAGATTCATTGCCTCCTGACAGTTCTATTGTCGATTATGACTCAGACAGAAGAATGATCTTTGTAAAGCATGTCAATGGGAAAAAATATGCTGCAGTTACGTTATTAAATGAAGGAGAAATCAATATACAAGCAATTGATAATACAGACAGCAGTAATAGTGATATTAATATTACGGATGGCTTTTCTGATGAAGATAAAATAAAAGCGGTTTCTTCTGGAATTGGCACAACACAAGTGGGTGAAGAAGGAACAGGCACAAATACATCGAGTGTAATCAGTTTAAGCATACCTAACTTAAAGGCCGATGAAACAGCAAGAGTAGGCTTCTTAATCAGTGCAGGAGATGATCTTGAGCAAATACATGAACATACCGAAAACATTCTGCCTTATGCTCAGTACTGGCTGAAAGGACCAGCTCCACAAATCGGGTATTTAACGGCCCGTGAAGGTGAAATAGTGAATGTAAGAACAGATAATTTTGACTCTTTTGCACTCTATAAAGAGGTCAATGGCAGTAAAGTCTTTAAAGGTATCGGTAGAGAGTTTGATCTTCTGATCGATTCTATCAATTATTATTATGTACAGTCACAAGGTAGATATGTATATTATGGAGATACGGTACAACTACAAGGAGAAGCTATTCCTACTCTGAAAGTAGATCCAACAATTTACTCTTGTTACAACAGCAGTATCATTATTCAACCCGAAGGTTGTGATTCTTATAATTTCTATAAAGATAGACTGCTGACACAGCTGGCACACACCGGCAACTCCCTCGTATTATATGACCTCCAAAGTGATACTTCTTTCTGGATTACATGTGCAGAAAGAAATATTGGAATAGTAGACACCGTACATACCCAAATTATTATTGATTCTACGTTCAATGACTATACTATTTCAGACAGTGTTTCTTATATAGATGGAAACATTACGGCTACTTTTGACGAAAATCAAAATGCCGCTACATGGTCATGGGAATTGGATGGAATACGGATTGGTGAACACAATGACGTTTCTATTACCCCTACTTTCACAACCGAAGGTATGGCTCAACTAAGGCTTTACGCAACCAACAAAGCGGGGTGCACTTATATTATTTCAAAAGAAATTGAGGTAAAACGTGACAACCCTCTAAGTTCAGTGGTCTCTACATTGGAAGAAGGTAAACTGTATCCAAACCCGGTGAATGACGGCGTGATTTATTTGGCTCTACCTAGAAATTTAGGAATGATTACATTTGATCTCTATACAACAGACGGACGCTTACTATTGGATAAAATACCGTACATCATCACAGGGTCTAATTATACCATCTATCTTCCAAAAGCACTTCAAAACCAGAATTGTATTTTGAAAGCCTCTTCAAAGTATGGAAGTCATACATGGCAGGTTTCCATTCAATAGGAAGAAAACTTTTAATTTATCATTTCTTAATATTTTGGTGTCAACAAAAACAAAAATAGTACATTTGTAGCCACTATGAGCTGAAGGGCGGATTTTCCACAACTTCAGTCTCTAATCGAATAAGAATCAATAATTTAAATATGCGTAAGTTTTTAGGAATTATTCCTGCTCGCTACGGATCATCCAGATTGGAAGGTAAACCACTTGCTGATATTTGTGGAAAACCTATGATTCAACACGTATACGAACGTGCAACCGCAACAATGAGCGATGTTTATATTGCCACTGACGATGTTCGTATTGTTGAAGCAGTTGAATCTTTTGGAGGAAACGTAGTTATGACTTCAGTTGATCATTCCAATGGTACTTCAAGGTGTTTGGAAGCATTGGAAATCGTAAACCAGCAAACAGGCAAAGACTTTGATGCAGTAGTGAACATTCAGGGTGACGAACCACTTCTTGAACCTGTTCAGCTTACAGAGTTAATGGAAAGTTTTGATGATACTACTGAATTCGCAACGCTAGTTTTACCAGTAGTTCATGCAGAAGACCTGATCAACAACAGTGAAGTTTTCGTGACATTCGATCACAACAAAGACGCATTATATTTCAGTAGAGCGGTAATTCCTACCGTAAGAGGTGTAGACCCTAAAGAGTGGATGCAGCATACCACTTTTTATAAGCATATCGGTCTTTACGCCTATACCAAAGAAGCATTAGCAAAGTTCTCTTCTCTTGAGCCTACAAACTTAGAGAAATTAGAATCGTTGGAACAGCTAAGATGGGTGGAGCACGGTTACAAAATCAAGGTCGGTATAACAGAGCATGATAGCATTCCTGTTGATACTAAGGAAGATTTGGAGCGTGTAAGACAAATCATGCAAAAGTTAGCATAGGTAACAAGGTATATCTATTTGTAACTATTTTGGGGTAAGTGCTTAAAATTTACAAATAGCTAACGTTTATCATTGGGCATTAATTTAAAAATAAATTAAATTGCGCATCGTTGGAGATTAGTCCGTTAAGTTAGGGCAACACCCAATACAAAAGCAATATATACAGATGAGTAAAAACATTGTAAAAGTTGGCGATATCAACTGTGGAGCCGACGAGTTATTCCTGATTTCTGGTCCTTGTGTTATTGAGGACGAGAGTATCATGATGAAAACCGCAGAGAAATTAAAAGAGGTTACGGAACGTTTGAACATTCCGATGATCTACAAAGCATCTTTCCAGAAAGATAACAGATCTTCAGTAGATTACTACAGAGGTCCTGGTATTGATGAAGGTTTAAGAATCCTTCAAAAGGTAAAAGATGAGTTTGGTTTCTCTCTTGTATCAGATATTCATTATCCAGACCAAGTAAAACCTGCTGCTGAGGTTTTAGATATTCTTCAAATTCCAGCTTACTTATGTATGCAAACTGACCTTGTGGTTGCTTCTGCTGAAACAGGTAAAGTTGTAAATATCAAACACGGTCAGTTTTTAGCTCCTGAAAACATGATCAAGCCTGCTCAAAAAGTAGAATCTACAGGCAACAAAAATATCATTTTAACGGAAAGAGGTTATTCTTTTGGTTACAATGACTTGATTGTTGACCCTCGTTCATTCTATGAAATGAGACAAACTGGATACCCTGTAGTATTTGATGTAACACACTCTATCCGTAAGTACGGTATCCCTTCTGCGGATCCAACAGGTGGAGCTCGTCAATACTTAAGCACATTGGCTAGAGCTGGTGTAGCAGCTGGTATCGATGGTTTATTTATCGAAACTCACCCTTGCCCTAACGAAGCTCTTTGTGACGCGGCAAGTCAATTAGATGTAAATCAATTAGAAGAGTTCATGAAACCTCTAATTGAATTACACAATATCGAAGTAAGCTACCGCTAGTAACTTATTTCAACATTTTTTCCGATTTAAAAAAACAAAATATATACTTACTAGTATGGAATTATATTTAGATTCTGCGGAGATCAATGAGATCAAATCGTCTTTTGAACAACTTCCGTTCATGACTGGTTTAACTACAACTCCTACGTTCATGGCTCGTCACGGTATCACTGATATCGACGGTACTATCGTTGAGTTGTCGAAAATTGTTCCTGTTCTTCAAATCGAAGCATTAGGTGACACTGCAGAAGAAATCGTTGCTGAAGCAAAACGTCAAGAGGCGTTAGGTTTAGACCGTGAAACTACTGTTTACAAAATTCCTGTATCTAAAGTAGGTCTTAAAGCTTGTAGCATGCTTGTAAAAGAAGGTTTCAAAGTGAACGTTCACCTTGTATACACTTTACAACAAGCGTATATGGCTATGCAAGCTGGAGCAACTTATGTTTGTCCTCTAGTTGGTCGTTTACAAGACCAAGGTCATGATGCTTTATCATTAGTTAAAGATTGTGTTGAAGCTGTAAACTACTACGGTTACAATACTAAAATCATGTTCTCTTCAGTTCGTACTATCCAACACGTACGTGACGCTGTAGACATCGGAGTTCACACTATTACTGTACCTTGGAAGATCATGTCTCAATTAACTGAGAACCACTTCACAAAAATCGGTACTGATCAGTTCATCAACGATACTCGTTTAATGACTGTACGTGTAGGTGATGCTTTATCTGACATCAACCCTACTATCACTGCTGACGCTACAATCGCTGAGGCATTAGTAGTAATGACAAACAACAAAACTGGTGCTGCTACTGTAGTAGACGCTAACGGTGCTGCTATCGGTATTTTCACTGATGGTGACTTACGTCGTTTAGTATCTGAAAAAGGTGGTGATGTTTCAAGCATCAAAGTTGGCGATTTAGGATTAAATGCTCCTATCTCTATCGATGCTCACGAATTATTATTCGCTGCATCTAACTTAATCAAAGAGAAGCAAGTTGACGAACTAGTAGTAACACTTGACGGTAAAGCTATTGGTTTATTAGACGTTCAAGACGTTGTAAAATACTAATCTCTAACCATGAGAGAAGAATTATTCGAAGAAGGAGGAGGCGTGTTTGTAACCGCCTCCTCTTCTCTTTTAGAGCAATTGAAAAAAGTCAAAGGATTAATCTTTGACTGGGATGGTGTTTTTAATGGTGGCGTAAAAGGTGGTGCTATGCCTAGTCCATTTAGTGAAGTGGACTCTATGGGTGTAAATATGCTTCGCTTTGGCTACTTCTTAGAGCACGGTGAAATCCCTTTCACAGCAGTTGTAACAGGAGAATTTAATGAAGCTGCATTTAAATGGGCCAAAAGAGAACATTTTGATGCTGTTTGTTACTTAGTCAAAGATAAAGTAAAAGTACTTCCATTAGTAGACAGTATGTCTGGCGTAAAAGCAGAAGAGATCCTTTTTACTTTTGATGATATCCTTGATATTTCTTTGGCGAGAGAAGTAGGTGCCCGTTTTATGGTCGGAAGACAAGGAAGCCCGCTTTTCACAGAGTACTGCCGTATGCATGGCTATGCGGATTACATTACTGGCAATGCAGGTAACAGCAATGCAGTTAGAGAAGTATCAGAAGTTGTATTATGCTTATTGGATCGTTTTGATGAGACTATCGATAAGAGAGTTGATTTTGAAGGCGACTATGCGAAATACATCAAACTGAGAAATGAAATTCCTACCAAATTCTTCAAGAATGAAGGCAGTGAATTCATAGAAAACAATCCTCTTTAAAGCTGACTTATAAGAGCTTTTTATTCAATCCCTATTTTTCTAAAGAAGAGTAGGGATTGTTTTTTTACAATTAAAATGAACTCTACAAAGAGATTCTCACTCTTCATACCCCAAAAAGCTTTCATTTTCATAGGCATTCCACGTTATTATTGAAGATTTTATAAAAAAGTCATCAAAAAAAAGAAAATTTATCACTTTCTTTTTGGTAAAGCTTACAGATGAAAATAACTTTGCATTCGCGTTTTATGTATTTGAGCGATTGTAATCAAGTACTTATGTTTCGAACAAACTAAATATTACAGCCTTTGAAAGTTATAGATCGTCTTAATCAAGCAGCCGAGGATAAAAAGACATTATTTTCTTTTGAACTACTTCCCCCAGTAAGAGGTAAGAGTATTCAATCATTATTTGATGCTATTGACCCGCTAATGGAGTTTAATCCTGCATTTGTGGATGTTACCTATCACAGAGAGGAGTACGTTTATAAAGAATTATCAAACGGCTTATTTGAAAAATCAATCCAACGCCATAGACCAGGTACAGTTGCCGTTTGCGCTGCCATTATGCACAAATACAAAGTAGATACTGTTCCTCATATCATTTGCGGTGGTTTTTCTAAAGAAGAAACTGAAAACATTCTTATTGAATTAAATTTCTTAGGAATTGAAAATATATTAGCATTAAGAGGGGATGCTGCTAAAGGTGAAGCTTCTTTCACTCCGCATCCTGAAGGATATGCTTATGCTTCTGAGTTGGTGGAACATGTCACTAAAATGAACGAAGGTGAGTTTAAATATGCTGATCAAGCAGGATTTAAAGGAGGTTTCAGCATTGGTGTAGCAGGTTACCCTGAAAAGCACATGGATGCTTCTAATATGGCTTCTGACATTGACTTCTTAAAAAAGAAAGTAGAATTAGGTGCTGATTACATCGTAACTCAAATGTTCTTTGATAATCAAAAGTACTTTGATTTTGTAGATAGATGTCGTGCAGCGGGTATTACAGTACCTATCCTTCCAGGAATCAAGCCTTTGACTACTCAAAAGCAATTGACACTGTTACCGAGTATCTTTAAGTTAGATTTCCCTGAGGAATTATTGACTGAAGCTAAAAAGTGTAAGAATAATAAAGAGATCAAGGAATTGGGTATCGAATGGGGTATCAAACAGTCAAAAGAACTGATTGAATACGGCGTTCCAGGTATGCATTTCTATTCTATGGGTAGATCTACTTCTGTAAAAGATATCGCTGAGGCTATCTTCTAGGATTAGATTATTCGTTTGAAGTAATTATATTGCTGCAATATTTTGAAGACAATTCAAATGTTGCAGCATTTTTTTATGAGTATTTTCAGCATCCTCCTTTTGATCATCGGTATTTTTTTACACCGAAGAAAAAACGCTTCATTGTATCCTCTGATTCATGACCGTGCACTATTGGTCAAACTAATAATGGGTCTATTACTTGGATACCTTTATTCCACTTATTTCAAAGGAGGTGATACTTTTATGTTGCATGCTGATTCGGTAAAATTAGCTGAAATTGCGAAAACTAACTTTACAGGCTATCTAGATTTTGTATTTTCAAAACCTTATTACTACCCATCTGAAATCAAGTCTCAATTGATGTTCAGTAATAGTTCCACTGTCTATTTCACTATTCTTGGAAGTATTTTAAGCCTTATTTGTTTCGGAAATTACTGGATAATGTCACTATACATGTCATTTTTCAGTTTTTGTGGCTTCTGGTTTTTACTGAAAAGAGTTAAGCAACTCTACCCCTCCACTGCCTTTAGCTTTTTAATAGCCAACTTGTGTTTTCCCACAATCATTTTCTGGAGCAGCGGCGTCATTAAAGAAGCATTAGCGCTCCCCTTTTTATATTTCAGCTTAGGTTTATCAATCGATTTAATATCTCGAAATATTAAATTGACTCCTATTCTAGCACTTCTATTTTCCCTTTACAGCCTGTTACAATTGAAGTTTTATTACTTCGGAGGGTATTTAATCTTCTTTGTCCCCCTGCTTTTTTTCATGTATCTGAATAAGAAAAATATAAGTTTCAGCAAAAAGTATATACTGATACTATTCTCATTGATCATTATTGGAGGAATATTTATGATCAATTTTGAATACCATTTCAATCTGAATCGATTTCCACAAACTATTTTTGATAATTACCAGAAGCTAAGTTTATACGAACAAGATCCTCATGCTATTCATTTAGAAAAAATGAGCAATACTTGGGAAGGTATTCTTCTGTCTATCCCAGAAGCTATGTTCACTCCACTTCTCTACCCTAATTATCTCACTTCAAGACACCTTTTTGATGTGATCATAAGTTCAGAAAACCTTCTTGTATTACTGCTGATACTGATGAATTTCTATCTCCTTATTACAGAAAAGACGAAAATCTCAAGATCTAATTTATTGATGATCGGATTATTATTAGCGTATTCACTCTGCACCATAGCATTTTTAGCAATAGCAAGCCCCAATTTGGGATCCTTGAGCAGATACAAAATTGGGGCAAGCGTATTTTTATATTATATCTTGATCATTCAGCTTGAAGCTTACTTCAAGAAGAGATTAGGAAATGTGGATGTTCTCATCTAAATAAATCTCTGCCATCATACACCTCGTACCTCCACCACAAACATTTTCAATGGTATCTATAGGCGAATGAATGATATCTACATATTTTTCCATCACTTCAATCTGCTCTGGAGTAAAAGAATGAAAAGCTCTGGAAGACATTGTAATTTTCTTGTTCCCATTCAAATCAGTCACTTCCAGCACGTTACAAGTGAAATCTCTTAATTGTGAGAAGCTGACGTCTATTATTTCTTTCCCTGTTGACTTAAATTTCTCCCAAAGCAAAGCCTTTTCCTCAGCATTTTTTACGGAGGCACCACAGATCACCACAAAATCTGTCGCTATGGACAGCATCACATTGGTATGATAGATAGGCACATCATTTTCATCTAAGGAAGTAAAAACTACAGGTTCATATCCTAATGTTTCAGCGTGTTTCTCAAAAAGTTCCTGATCTGTTCTTCCTGAAACACAAGCATACGCTATTTTATGAACTCTATCGAAAATAATACTTCCAGTACCCTCCAGAAATTTATTCTGTTCTTCATAGATCGATAAATCTGTCACTTTAGAAACATGAAAACACATTTCCATCATGTCAATAATATCTGATCTTCTTTCTAACCTCCTATTTATAGGACGCATTGGGTATAAAAAGATATTTCCGTCACGATGAGTTGTAAACCAATTATTAGGAAATTGACTATCAGGTTTTCTAGGTTCAGGTGTGTCATCAATCACGGTGACATCAATATTATTGGCCCTTAGTGTGGCCACATAATGATCAAACTCCTTCAATGCACTTTCTATATACTCAGTATTAGAGAGATCGAAATTTGTTTCTTGAAATTCATTATCTGCAGCAGTGTCTTCATTAAAGCCAAAAGACGCAGGTCTGACCATCAATATATGTTGAGAGGAATTATTCATTTGTATTTATAGGTTAAAAACGAGTATGTGTAATGATAAATGAAAAAATTCAGTGGCAATACTACTCAAAAATCTGATTTAATACCTTAAAAATGAAAAATTCCCTTTTTTTTTCGGTTTTTTGAAAAAAAATTTTAAGAAGTGTATATATTAACACTTAACTACATTATTATCAGTGATTCAAGACAAAGTCCAAATATGATCTATGTCATAATTAAAAACCTCAGTACAATACATAAATAAGTGTTCTCAGTACAAAATTTAATAAAGTATTTGCGAATTTTCGCAACAGTAAATTTTATGTAAATATGCTTTGACAAAAGAAAATAATCATGCACCTTTGTTATGTAATCAAAAGGAAATAAGCTTTAAGATTACATTGAAAAAGAAAAAATACTCGATTAAGAGTTAAAAATATAAGTAATAATTCATTTCATTTCATACTTTGTGGGAGAGGTTGTCATTCAGTGGCAACCTCTTTTTTGTTATAACTTTTTTCTGATTTTTATTGATAAGTAAGATTTTTTATAAAAAAAAGAGCGAAAAGGTAATGATAATCATCAAAAAATCATCTTTAACAATTTTTAAATCCGTCATAAATTTTTAAGTGTACGCAGTAACACTTTACAAACAAAACCCTTCATTTTTCAAAAGATGCATTATTATATATAAGGATCAACTTACACTTAATACCTATAAATGAATTAAGCGTAACAAATACAAAATTAATAATATTTAAAATCATTATTTACACTTATTAAATTTTGAGCTTTTTAATTTTGACAAAAGAAAATAATCATGCACCTTTGTTATGTAATCAAAAGGAAATAACTTTTGAATTACTAGAATAAAGAAATAATACTCTAATAAAGAGTTAAAAATATAAGTAATAATTCATTTCATTTCATACTTTGTGGGAGAGGTTGTCATTCAGTGGCAACCTCTTTTTTGTTATTCTACTTTTTGAGATTTCAAGGGAATTCTTCGGGTCAGCACCAAAAGTTGGGCAAAGACCATAATGTTGCTACCTTTGTATTCTTATGAATGACGATTTATTAGCCTTGTTTTTCCCTGAAGGGATGCTAGATTTCTTCGAAATTGAAGACTATACCAACAGTTCAGCAGAACTTCAAATTTATCTAAAAGAAAAAGATATTCCTCCTGTTGAATATTCTCATTTGGAACTCCAAAAAAGAGGATTCCATGACCCTAAGACAATTGAAGATTTTCCTATTCGTGGTAAAAAAGTAAAGTTGATAGTAAAACGTCGTAGATGGGCAGAAAAAGATGCTCATTTAAAATTATCAAGGGATTGGAAGTTAGTAGCAAAAGGAACACGTATGTCTGAGGAATACGCGTCTTTTTTAAAAGAACTTGCTCGATACTGAAGCAATAAGCAGTCAACGTCTTTCTACTTTCTATGGAGTTAAAAGCTCGAACTTTCTTCGAAGTTATAAAAAACATTTGAGTGAGTTTGGTGAATGGGTAAAAGAACACTCAGATGACAACAACCTTGTCTTTCCTGAAAATATTTCAAAATCGATTGGTATTGATGAGACCTCTTTGTCCAATGGAGAATTATACACAATTGTAACGAATAAACTTGCAGGTGGCAAACAGGGTAGTTTAATCGCTTTAATTGAAGGAGTAAAGTCTGAAGATGTAATAAAAGTTTTAAGACAAATCCCCAAAGATCAGCGTGATAAGGTAGAGGAAATAACATTAGACATGGCTAATAATATGAACCTTATTGCGAGTAAATGTTTTGGTAAAGCAGATATCGTAATTGACCGTTTTCATGTGCAACAGCTAGCTTCTGAGGCTGTACAGGAACAACGAATCAAGGTTAGATGGGAAACTTTGGAGGCAGAGAATGAGAAAATAAAAGAAAGCCGTGAAAAAGAGGAGAAATATGTACCTGAAATACTTCCTAACGGCGATACTTTACCGCAACTATTAGCAAGAAGTAGATATGCATTATTCAAACCTATCTCTAAATGGACAAAA
>NZ_JABANE010000056.1 GCF_012844305.1 Flammeovirga aprica JL-4 | reverse complement strand
CTATAACTTTTGTTTTACGACCCATAATTAGGGTATAAATATAGCTTATATTTTAATTTGTCTCAGTACTTAAGACAAAAGTATTTAATACTAATTCCAATTATTGTTTTGCGATTACTGCCTTAAAAAAACTATGAATAGAACCACTATTAATACGTTTTTTTGCGTTGTACTCACAAAAAATAATTATGAATTAGTTATCAATTATTTTTGGCTTAGTACTTACCATAAAAGTGGCATATCTTTTTTAACTACAATTGGAGTACCTTCCGTAAACAACAGTAATTCAACTTCGGCAGTAGCTTTATTAGCAGAAGTCAGTTCAACTTTATTATAACCTTCTTTCGCTTCAAAACCACCTTTTACAGTTACCTCAATTACTTTCTTCAAGTTCCAATTTTTGTCATACAATTTTACAACTTCACCTCCTCTATACTCCAAATACTGAGTTGCTGAGGCTTCTTGTTGCACAGTTGCATTTAATTGCAGTTCCGTTTTTCCCACTTTGATTGTTGGATTCTCAATGCTCTCATTACCATTCATAATTCGAAGTACGAACTGAGGAGCTTGTGCTTTGTAACTGTTGTTTAAGTTTTTAGCTTCACCAAATTTCATCTCTACCTTAGGAGCATACATTCCGTCTTCTTGCTTCATATGGAATAACTGCGTTCTTGGCTCTTTCTCTAATAGATCTTTGATATCCTCCGGATTTTGAGCCATCATTTGCAATGGTACAATCAAGAACTTATCATCCTCTTCTCTTAATTCATATCCCACTTTTGAAGTTAAACGACCTTTGAATTTCTTCAGAGTTTTGAACATTGTTAGACGCTGTTCTTTTGACAGCTTACGGCTTGCTTCTTTCCATTTCGGAAGTAAACCAAGCAATTCCTCTGTACGCCCATACTCTTTTAAAGTCTCAAGTTGAATACCAAACATAGGATCTGGTTTCAAGATTGAAAAGTTTCTACCATTAGATGCTGCTTGGGTGCCTAACATAAAGTGAGCGGCTAGCATATTAGAAGATGCTCTTACTTCTGCTCGGTGCGTTCTACTTTTACCTTCCAATCTTAATGAAGGTCTGCCGTGATTGTGGTCCCCAACAGGTGCTTGCATCAATTCTTTCGTGCTGTTGATTCTGTATTCAATATAACCCGCATCAGGTTCTCTACCGTAAGATGTACGCGTTACTACAGGGTGGTCTAAATTTTCGTAGACGCGCTGTGCAAACTTTCTAAAACCCCAAGGACCATCGTAATCATGAATTTCTGCACCGTCAAAAAGAGCATTACTGATTTTACAGTCGTTCAATAATTTTGCGTAGTTGATCGCCACTGAATCAAACAGAGCGGAGTTGTTATTCGGTACATATACTGCTCTATAAGGCATAACAATACCTTTTACTTCCTCACCTGACTGATGTGTGATCACTTCCGTATTATTTGCACCTCTTTTCTTGATGTTGAACTGCCATAACCTTTTCCCTTTGATCGTCACACTCTCAATGCTTTCAATGTCCATCATTTCCTTTCCCACTTGCAAGTAGTTGTATTTGAAGAAATGACGGCTTGGTGTACTTAACCTACCCATGTAAATGTCATTTTCCTTCATACTTTCAGGCATTATATACCAATCTTCTTTTGGCTTGAAATACACTTCTGTTTCCGTTGTTCCGATGCCTTCTACTAAAGTACCATCAACCCAATCTGCCAGCTCATTTGATAAGTTCTTATTACCATACTGAGGGTCTTTTTTACCAATACCGCCACTCACATAATGCAGATTAAGACTTCTTCCTTTTTCCTGTTGTAGTTTAGAATACGCTTTCAGTTTCTCTTTGCTTCCAAATACACCGTCTACCTCCCAGTTCAAACGTTTTGTAGGCCAAAATCCACCGTGCCATACATTGGTAAATAAATTGATAGTTGTCACATCCGCCATTTTCAAGTAAGGCTCAAAAGCATCCAATTCATCTACATTTTTAGGTTCAATGTACATCACACTTTGATCCGCAAACATCTTTTTCCAATCGTCCACCCATTGTACTACACGTTCATAGTTCCATTCTCCTTTTACTTTTGGATGAGGGATAGCTTCTGCACCCCAAGCACGCATCACTGATTCATCCTCTTCTTCAGGTGTATCAAAAGTATAAAGCGTGAAACCTCCAAGGGCATTGGTTTGATAGCGTTCCCAAAGGTGATCAAATTTCATGATGACATTCGGTTTAAACTCCCTGTTTTTCTCAACCATCATATAATCATAAGGCAAAGCTTTAATTTCTTTATGATTCACCACCACCTTAAATTCCATCATACCACCAACAGGCAAATCACCATAAAAATCTTTTAAAGTAAATGCGATATAAGTGGGTTTGGCTTCAATACTGAATGTGGCATAAAAGCGTTTATCAGCAGTACCAAAGACAAAACCTTTTTCATTTTGATAGAACTTTGTAAACTGAACTTCCCCTTCTCCCGGAAGGTTTAAATAAAAGCCTTTGGTATTTTCAGACTTCAATATCTCCTTACCGTTTTTTAATTTCAAAGAACTCAAACGGCCTTTTTTATCTATTTCAAGATCATATCTGTCCGTATGAAAAGAGATGATTTTCTGTACTTCTTTCAGCTTCTTAGGCTTTTTTTGAGATGAAATGTCTTGCCCGAAAACATTCCAAGTCAAAAGCATCAAAGCGATGAATAAAATTTGATTTTTCATTGTATAATATTTTTCATGACACACATCATGAGTTTGTTAGATTTAGTAGCAGTTTTTTTTGAGGGAAGAATTAAGAGTTAAGAAGGAAGAGGCTTCCACCATAGTTAAAACTATGGGCAGGTGATACTAAAACCTAATCAAGACTAAAGTCTTGAAGGTTGATAACGTAGGCAACACTTCAGTGTTGGTGAAGTCAATATCACTTGCCCATGCCTTCAGTCATGGTGCACAATATTTTGTTCCATTACATCTACCTAGTACCTCATGAATACGATCCTATTTCTCATCATTCTTCATTCTTAACTCTTCATTCGTTCTTTACTTTGAGATGGAATGCAATAGAATATCAACGGCTTTTTTACCCGATTGAGATTTCTTTTCTGCTTGCATCCACTCTACTGCACGATCATAAGTCCAGTCTCCCTTTACCGGATGAGGAATCGCTTCATTTACCCATGCGTTCATTACAGACTCCTCTTCCTCTTTTGGTTTGTCGTAAGTATATAAAGCAAACCCGCTTAATGTTTCCTCTTTTCCTCTGTTTCTTAATTGATCAAAAATGAAGATGACATTAGGTCTATAATCTCTGTTTTTCTCTTTCAATCTTTTATCAAAAGGTAAACCTGTAATGTCTTTATGGTTCACCACTACTTTAAACTCCATAGTACCCGCATCTGGCATATCACCATAAAAATCTTTCAACGTAAAAGCTACATAAGTTGGTTTAGCCTCAATGCTGAATGTGGCCATGTAACTCTCGTCTTCCGTTGCAAAAACAAAGTCGTCTCCTTTTTTATAGAACTTTTTGAATTTCACTTCTCCTTTAGGCAAGTTCAAGTAAAAACTTTTTGTTCTATCCGCTCTTAAAATCTCTTTTCCGTTAGCAAGTTTGATAGAAGAAAATGCTCCGTTTTTACCAATTTTCAAATCATATCTGTCAGTATGAAATGTAACGGCCTGTTTTACTTCTTTCAGTTTCTTAGGCTTCTTTTGAGATGCAATATCTTGTGCTGAAACGTTCCAAGTCAATAGCATTAAAGCTAAAATAATAATTTGATTTTTCATTCTACTAAATTTTATATTCCGTGATTAAATCATGAATTAGTTGATTTTGTTGGTGGTATAGAGTAGTCAGTCTAAACCGCACTTCAGCTGATCACTCTATACCTTATAAACACACTAACTTTGTCAACACATCACTTTATTGTTTTATAAATCGAGTTGTTTTTGTTCTTGATTTCAAAAGGTAGATTCCCTTTCTTAACTGACTGATATTGATTACTTTTTCCGTTGGCATGTCACTTAGTAGAAAAAGTTGTCTTCCCATATTGTTACCAATCACATCAAACAACACTATATTTTGTAATTCTCTTTCATTCCCTCTAATCCTAATTTGATCTGAAGCAGGATTCGGGTATAAATGCACCCAATCTTCTGTTGCTTCATCATTGTAAATCTGCTTGATGGAGAAATAAGTATATGCCCCATCAAAATCCGTTTGTTTCAATCTGTAAAAACTTGTTGCTGGTAATGGAGATGGATCAAATGCTTTATAATTCAATGGACTATTAGAATTCCCAGCTCCCTGCACCTCTTTCACTATTTCCCAATTTTTTCGGTTCTGTGACCTTTCAATCGTGAAAAAATGATTATCGATTTCCGTTGAAGTCTGCCATTCCAATTTCACCTTACTTTCCTTAATACTCACTTCAAAATAACTCAGTTCAATAGGCAACTCACTCCCTGCGTCTACTTCTACCACTCCTAATGTATGACCTTGAGCCACTCCTCCCTGATAGAAATTGGCAAACGTTCCCGTTTTTAATTCCTGCATCTGTACTTCTTCAGCTCCTTGTGCTGTACCTCCTTGAAAAATAGAAGGAGAGCTTCCCAAATCAGTTTCGGTTATACTGCTCAAAACACTTCCTCCTGCCATACTTCCATTGAAAATTTGATTGGTATTCAAATGAGGTGATTCTGAAAGTGCCATAACAAAAACGCCATTTCCAGTTCCCCCTTGATAAATATCCTGCGCATTTACCGCATTGATCAGTAGACCAATAAAGAGGGCTATTAATTGTAATTTTTTCATCATGGAATACTGTTTAAGGAGCAGTTCTTACGCCTCTTCCTCCAAGCAAAAATCTTAGTGTGCTGAAATCTTTTGCAATATTCACTCGGTTCGAAACTCTCAACTCATTCTGACTTGTATTAAAAGCACCGCCTCTGCCACCAATACTGCCTGTACTAGAAGATGACGGCCATCCTGATTGATTATAAATTCCGAAGGCATTCAACATACCATCTCCATGTGATCCATCATAACTTCTGCCCTCTGATGTGCTGACCGGTATGACCGTTTCATAAACATTGCCACTCAAATCCATAATACCGTAATAAGAAGCACCGGCAGTTTCTCTTCCTGTATTGTCTGCATTACTCGCAAAAACACCTACTCTCGTTACCCCACTGATGGTACTATTTACAGTGACATAATTGGCATTACCGCTAGCATTATTATAGTTGGTCACTTCCTCGCTATCACCACTTCCTGATGTCCCATAAACAGTGGCATTGATATTACTTGTGCCCCATGCAAATTCATTTTCTACGACCAACAATGTACCCCTGCACGCTTTTTCAAACTCCAATTCTGTCATAGGTCGCAACGCCGACCAGTCCATATAGTTCATAGCATAAGGATGTTCCAGAAAGTTTTGAGCGAATGAAGGCGTAGTACTGCTGTATTCTCCTGCTCCTGCATCATAAATTAAGTTTTCCCTCCATACGGCTTTATCATTATAATTGTTACTGATCTGATCACTAGACAAGGTGTTCAAAAAACTTGCGTATTGCCCTTGTGTAATCTCATATTTCATACAGTAAAAACTTTCATATCCTTTAGGAAAAGAAGCCGGTATAGTACCATCTTGCAAATCACCCGTATCTGTGCCATCTAAATTGTAGTAAAGATCTCCCGAAGAAGTTCCTACTGTAATCGCCTCTTCAGAAAGTACTAAATAAGGCGTTGTTGTACTAGAAAGACTTCCTCCATCATGTGTATAAAAAGGGTCTGTTTCATAATTGGCTAACGTACTTCCTGAACCTAAATAAAACTGTCCTTTTGGTACATAGACCATCTCTATAGCATATACATGTATATCAAATGTATCTCCGTCACCCTGTGCATCAAAACCATAATCCCACTCCAACGTCACATCATAAGACACTGTTTGCTGACTTATGCTTGATGAACTATATAAAAAAACTCCTTTCGATTGTCCCGAACCTGTATCATCACTACTTTCTATGATCCCCCCGATTGCTCCCTGCGTAGCAGTTACTGAATGCCCCGATCCAAAGGACAAGGAAGCATGTTGCCAATATTCCTGATTATGATTTCTGTACTTTACAAAAATCCATGCCGCATCCCAGTTATTCTGTCCATTGTCCACCCTCCAAGCGTTATCCCATGATATTGTAAAACTCAAAGGTAACTTCTGCTCTGCTGTCCTGTCACCAACACTCAGTGAAGTGATCTGAATGTTATTTGCTAATAATTGATTTGCTGTCCCTACAATCAGTATTGAATGCAAAAAAAGTAGTAATAATTTTTTCATATAAAAAGTGTCGTTTGCTCCTTCTATTCAAGTATTAAATAATTTCATTTCTTCATCTTCTTCTCCAATAACTCCATGAGTCGCTACTTAAATAGAGGCTGTATAATTGCTGTTATTTAACGTAAAACTAACAATTCATCTCCAGGACCTTTTTCTTATATTTTTCAAATTGACATCTTTTTATTTACCAAACACAAAACATTAAATATCAACATTTTAAATAAATAAAAAAGATAAAAAATGAATATTAAACTAAAGAAATAGAAACTAATAATTGGTTTAGAATAAGAGTGAAAAGGATAAATTTTGATGGGCGTGAATCATACTATTGATATAAAACAATTACAGGGACGCTTCTGTAAAAAACGTCCCTGCTAAATGATTACCTAACTTATTATAAATATTCAATAACTTAATTTGAATGCATTTTCTTGAACTGCGTTGGTGTCATTTTATACTCATCTTTGAAGATATGAGTGAAGTAAGATGAACTTTTAAAACCTACCTGATAAATGACTTCTCGTACAGACAGACCATCATCATTTTTGAAAAGGTGCTCTGCTTTTTTTAATCTGAAAAGTTTCAAATATTCGATGGGGCTTTGTCCGGTGATCTCTTTAAACTTAGAATAAAACTGCACGTAATTCATGTCTAAAGATTCAGCCAAGGATTTTACGCCGTACTTATTTTCACCGTAATTCTCCTCCATTATTTTCTGTACTCCTTTCAACCACTTTTCATCCTCTGTGAGCTGTTGTTCTTTCTTCGGATTACTCTTAATGTCCTGTTTCAATTTAGTAATACCATCCTTTTTCTGCTTGATAAGGTTATCAACCTGAAGTTCTAAAACATAAGGAGAAAATGGTTTACCAATATGCACCTGTCCGCCTTTTTCAAAGATTTTTTTCTTGCTTTCAAAGTCCACCATCGCCGTAAGGAAGATCATTGGGATATGATTAGTAGCATAATTTCCTTTCAATTTATCGGCCAGTTCATAGCCATTCATTTTCGGCATATTGACATCCAAAATCACAAGATCTGGTGCTACTTCTACTGCTAAATCATACCCTTCTACACCATTTTCAGCCAAGTATAATTGGTATTTACTTTTAAATAACTCGTAAATCATTTTCCTCAATTCTGCATTGTCTTCTACTAACAGAATTTTTGGTTTGCCTTCATCAATAGCAGAAAGTAGCGGTACAGGTTCTTCCGTTCTCTGATCAAATGCCTTTCGATTTTCATCATAACCCAATACTGGTATTCTCACCGTAAAAGTAGTTCCTTTATGGATTTTACTGTCTACTTTGATTTCTCCATCATGCAAATCCACAAGCTGTTTCACCAAAAACAGACCGATACCACTACTGCCAAAAACAGTTTCCATATTATTGGCTTTGTAGAAGTTATCAAAAATATGATCTAGTTTTCCCTCATCAATACCAATACCTGTATCCTGAATTTTAAACACTAAATCTCCTTTCACTTGATGTGCAGAAAAGGATACTTCACCTCCATTTTCTGTGTATTTAAATGCATTTGAAAGCAGGTTGAAAATGATTCTTTCCAATAAAACCTGATCAAACTGACCGATGATATCGTTTTTATTCAGGTCTACTTTAAAAGTGATATTTTTATCTTTAGAATAATCCTGAAAAGCATTGGTAGTTTTCTTAATAAATGGAATAATGTTTTGTTCTGTAAGATTAATCTCAAAATCATCTTTCCCGTTTTGCTTGAAATCAATTAGAGAATTGGTCAAACTCATCAGTCTTTGCCCGTTTTTATTGATGTTCTGTACATAACCTTTCAGATCATCATCTAACCGGTCATCATACGCCAACTTTTCTAAGGGCGTTAGAATCAAGGTCAGCGGAGTTCTTAACTCATGACTCACATTGGTAAAGAAAGTAAGCTTGGCTTCGTTGATTTCCTTCAAGTGTTTTTTATCACGCTGTTCCTTTCTTACTTTTTGTTTTAGTTTCCACATTTTCGTGAAATATGTAAAGCAGATAAAGCACAGCAAGAAAAGCAATAGCAGATAGACAGTATACGCATAATTGTTGGCGTACCAAGGGTGTTCTATGATGATCGTAAGTGTTTTTACCGTCTCACTTTCCATTCCATCACCATTGTAGCCTTTAATTTCTAATTGATATTTTCCTGGAGAAAGACCTGCATAACTGATCTCTCTTTGCTTAAAATCTTTCATCACCCAGTCATCGTCTACCCCCTTTAAGCGGTATGCATATTTGATATTATTTCTTCCTCCATTAAAAATTGTCCCTACTTCCAAAATAATCTGATTCATATCACTGGGTAATACAATTTTGGATGCTCTATCAATTGATGTATTCAGCAGGATTTCACCATCATATTTTTTATTAGGTTCAATGACCTCGTTTCTTACTTTAAATTGAGTGATCTGAGGCAAGGGAGCAAAAGGAATAGGTTTGATATCCATGGGATTAAAAACCGTGAGACCTTTTAAAGTTGTAAAAAACATAATGCCATACTTGTCTTTAAAAAACACCCCTTTCTGCATGTTATTGGCCAATAACTCGACTGAATTATTGAAAACTTTCAATTGCTTTTCTTTAGCATTATATTTTGTAACACCATTATTATTAGTCAACCAGATATTCCCTTCTTTATCTTCAAGTATACCATATACCATATTATCCAAAAGACCGTCTTTCTTTGTAATTCTACTGAAACCGTCAATCTTATTCTCTTTCTCAATCGCTAGGTTCAGTCCTCCACCAAAAGTACCAATCCACAATTCGTTCTTTTGACTACGATAAATTGATAATATTCTATTTGCTCCAATAGAAGTATTATCTTTTACATTGGTTTTATATTGCGTGAGGTAAGTGAAAGTAGTATCTAAATGAAATAATCCTTGATCTGTGGCCAAGAGAATTCCTTTGACACCATCATTATAAATTTGATTGACCTGTATATTATTGAGTACACTGAAGTTGACAATTTTAGCACCAATATCTTCAAAAGAAAGCTTCTTTTCTGAGGTGATTTTCTTTTGTAAATGAAGTGCTAAAAGTTTTCCATTGGCATAAAAAATTAACTTATCATCGAGCTTTTCAAAACTATTGATATTCTTTAAATATGGGGGCTGATTTTTAGGGGAAATCAATCTTTCGCTGTTCAGATCATAAATATAAAGTCCTTTATTGGTTCCGATAAAAATCTGCTCATTGCATTCAATGATATCAAAAATTTGGGCCTGCTCAATAAAATATTCAAAAGACAATTCATCAATATTAGCTAGGCTGAATTGTTCTTTACTTCTATTGATGCCACTCTGAAATGTACCTGCCCAAAGGTGCCCTTTTGAGTCCACAAGACTACTGCTGATTCTGTTAGATGATAAAGACTTCTCTATCTTCGTTGTATTAGATAAGGTATAAAATAATCTTTGATGAGTGTTCAGAATACTCACACCTCCTAGTCCCGTTCCAAACCAAATAGTCCCAAAACGGTCTATCATAATATCCAAAATAATATTACTGCTGATGCTTTTGGGGTTATCAGAATTGACATAAAACTGTTTTTTAAAGGTTTTGGTATTGTACTTCATTGCTCCTCCATTACGCATCCCTATCCATAAATTACCTTCATGGTCTTTTACGGAAGTTGTAATCGCTCCTACATCATACCTTTTAAAATGCTCATCAAAAAAATCTAATTTCAAAAGTTTTGCCTTTTCCCAGCTGATATCAAACGCTAAAAGACTTTTTCTACCTGTGACGTACAGCTTTTCATTTTCCTGATCTAATGTCAGCTCAATAAACCAATTCAGATGATAAGTGTCTTTATGAATTACTTCTATCAGTTTTAATGTACCTGCTTCTACCCTATCAAAAATATAAAGCTCCTGAGACGTACACATATAAAACCTGTTATTATGGTTCTGTACTGACAGAATAGGATGATCATTATTGGTCAAAATACTGCTGAGATCTACTTCTGTAACTTTATAAGTATTTCCTATTTCTTTTATCCGTAAAATCCCTTTAGAAGTAACCATCCATTTTGTCTGATCAGCCAGTGGAATGATCGCTCTTACTTTATGTCCCTTTTTGATGTATTTTGAAAACTCTTTTATCTCTGAGAAGGAATTGTGAGCAAAAGAATAAACTGAGAACCCATCATTGGTTTCTAACCATAGACTCTCTCCATTATCATAAATAAAATTGACTGTATTTCCGATAATTGATGTTTCATCACCGGGCTGATTGTTATAGGAAATAAACTTATTGCCATCATATCGGATCAAACCGTTGGGTGTACCCATCCAAATAAACCCTGATTTATCTTGGTGAATGTCAATTATTGTATTTTGATTAAGCCCATCTTTATCATTAATTCGTTCAAAAAAATTCTGGGAAAAAACAGAACTTATTGAAAGAGTAAAAACGGTAAAAAGAATACATAATTTTCTTGAAAACATATTGAATATGATAGTAAGTTGAAAAAATAAAATTATGCCGCTGTCAGCGTTAAATCACCTTCGAAAATTATTATGGTTTAACTACAAGGGTACCTTTTGAGTGTAATATGGCAAAGTTTCTTTCCATTGTTGTAATTTTTCAGAAAGTTTTTTTGTCATGTACTCATTTTTGTCTGCAAGGTTATGTTGTTCAAACCTGTCTTCGGTAAGATGATACAACTCCTGCCTTTTATTTTCCTCATCTACCAGCAATTTCCAATCTCCATAACGGACCGCATTCGCAACCCAATGCGTATCATTTTGATCTTCTGTGGGCACCGAAAATCTCCAATCCCAAAAAAGAGGTTTTGTTCTATTGAAGGTCCTGTTTTCAAAAACCGAAGCAAAGCTTTCACCATCCGCTTGATAAGCTTCAGGCAATTCCTCCATTCCACCTAACTCACAGAACGTAGGCAATATATCTACACCAGAAAGTACACTTGTAGAATCCACTGCTCCTTGCTTTACATGACCAGGCCAGCTGATAATAAAAGGTACGTTGATTCCTCCTTGAAAAGTATCTAACATACGGCCTCTTAAGCCTGCAGTACTTCCGGCGGTTTTGGCTACATCATAATTTGCAGGGCCATTATCACTACTGAAAATTAAAATAGTATTTTCTCTTAAATGTAGTTCTTCCAATACTTTCATCAATCTGCCTATATGTTTATCAGCCTCAGAAAGTACAGCATAATATGTTTCTTTTTCTTTGGAGAAGCCATCATATACCTTCTTCTGTTCATCAGAAGGTATAAGTGGCCTATGTGGATCTTTCATCCACAAATTGATAAAGAGTGGTTTTTGGTTTTTCTTTCTGAGTATGAAATCTATTGCCTCGTCGATGACTAACTTACTTGAGTTTTGCACCCAAAGCGTATCCTCCTCCCCTTTCCATATGGGGCCATTACCATTCCATACACTTGCTTCATCATAGCCATAATCTTTAGGCTTTGGTGTTGAGGAGTCTCCATCAGGTAATTTACCAAGATCCCATTTGCCGAAATGTGCTGTGATATACCCCAAATTTTGCATCATACGTGGCAAAAGAAAAGGTGTTTTTTCATCCAGCCAATTAGGCATGCCCCTTTCTGTATTCAACACATTATTTTCAAAAGTACCGTGAATATTGTGCCTTGCCGGAAAATGTCCGGTTAGTATTGAAGCCCTGCTCGGCGAACAAACACCACTGCTATTATGAAATTGTGTAAACCTTTTTCCTTCTTTTGCCAACTGATCAATGTTAGGCGTTTTTACTTCCGTATTTCCATAACATCCTAAGTCTCCATACCCCCAGTCATCAGTATAGATAAATATAATATTCGGTTGCTCCAGCAGTGCAACTTCCTGTTTTGAAATCTGACTATTGCACCCCAGCACCATGAGCAAGAGGGCACAGCACCTCACTATAACTCTTCTTTTCATTATCACACTTTATTTAAAAATTTTTGCCAACGTTTTTATGTAAAGTGTTTCAATCTAGAATTTTCAAGCTTAAAAGCTTTTTTAGGAATTTTCAAAAAAGCATCTTTTTCTTAAGAAGTAGTAAAAAAGGGGTATAAGGCTATAAACAGAGCACTTTTTGGTTAAATGATAGAAGATTAGAGTAATAATACAACGCTTATAAACCTTGCTCTAACCTTTCTTTTTTCTTGTTCTTTTTATACACTGAAGGGGTCACATCGTATTTCTTTTTGAAGACGGTAGTAAAGTAAGATTGACTATTAAGACCAATACTGAAAACTATATCCCTCAGAGAAAGTGACTCATCATGCTCTAGGAGGTAGGCCGCTTTTTCCAATCGGTACTCTCTTAAATATTCGTTGGCTGTGAAATTGGTCAGTACTTTAAACTTTCTATAAAATTGGATATAAGACATATTCACGGCATCAGCAATATCTTCAACGGTAAATCGGTCATCACCATAATTCTCCTCTAAAACTTGATGTACTCTTTGCAGAAAATCCTCATCTCTGGTCTTGAATTTTTTCTTTTCCGGACTTAGAATTATTTTCTTGATGTTCTTCTCATCTTCCAAAGATTTCTGATGCAACATACTATTCAGTTGCAATTCAAGAATATGAGGAGAAAATGGTTTTGTGATATACAGCTGTCCTCCTTTTTCATAAGCTCTTTTCTTACTGTCTTCATCAATCAAAGCGGTTAAAAAGATGATAGGAATGTGACGGGTGCTTTCATCTGCTTTTAATTTTTCAGCCAATTCATACCCATTCATGTTCGGCATATTGACGTCTAAAATCAAAATATCAGGCTCTACTTCATGTACTTTCTTCTCCCCTTCAACCCCATCTTCCGCAAAAAACATATTGAATTTTTCACCAAACAATTGATCTACAAGCTTTCTAATCCCTTCATTATCATCTACAAGAAGGATTTTAGCATCTGACTTTGCTTGCCCTTCCTGTTTACTTTCTTCTAATGCTACAGTAGGTGTATTTTCAATCACTTCTTCCTGAAGTTGAGCTTTATTTCCTGGAATTTGCACAGGCAATTCTACCATGAATTTAGACCCTGTATCCAGATTATAATCTACTTTAATTTCTCCTTTATGGAGCTGTAATAGTTGTTTGACTAGCTTCAGACCAATGCTTGTATTATCAAACATGGTCTCTTCATTATTCCCTTGATAAAATTGATCAAACGCCATGTCCATCTCATCTTCTTTATACCTTTTGCCAGAAACCTCAATCGAGAAACATAATACGTTATCTTCCTTCAATTTTAAGTCAAAAGTAATACTGCCGTTTTCTGCTGTATATTTAAAAGCATTTGACAGCAAGTTGAAAATAATTTTCTCTAAAACCGCTTTATCGAACCAGCCATAAAGCTCTTTTTCTTTTAGAAGAATCTTATAATCAATATTCTTGTCTTTGGCATAACCCAGAAAAGCCTCTGCTGTTTTCTTGATAAAAGGAATAATATCTTGATGCGTACTTTTCAGTTCCAATTCCCCTTTCCCTAGTTTTCTAAAGTCCAATAAGGAGTTCGTCAAACTTAATAACTGCTGTCCATTGACATTAATTTCATCTACAAGGTGCTTTAACTCAGGTGCTAAACGTTGATCTTTTGTCAATTTCTCCAATGGACTAAGTACCAAGGTAAGCGGTGTTCTGATTTCATGGCTGATATTGGTAAAAAAGGTCAGTTTTGCCTCATTTATTTTCTTGATGTGTGCTTGATCTTTCTGCTCTTCTATAATTTTTTTGTTTAAAACGATCACATTCGACAGGTATTTATAAATCACTAAGGCAATCATCAATACTATAAAAATATACACCATGCAGGCCCACCAAGTAAGGTACCAAGGGTTTTGGATTGTGATTTTTAAAGAACGTATTTGCTCACTTTCCACTCCATTACTGTTGATTGCCTTTACTTCAAAAATGTAATTTCCTGAAGGAAGTTTTGAGTAATTCACCATTTTCTGTCCTGCTCCTTTCTGAATCCAAGCATCGTCCATACCTCTTAATCTGTAAGAGAAAATAGCGTTATCCTTATTGACATAATTCGTAGCCCCAAGTTCAAGACTAATCTGATTCATATCATAAGGAAGCGTAACATGATTCGTTTTATAAACAGGCTTTGTCAAAATCACCTGATTATCATAAACTTGATTGGCCTCTATCAGTTCATTTCTGACTTTTAGTTTTAATATCTGAGGTTTTGGAGCTACTGTATTTGGACCAATATCAGAAGGATTAAAAACAACAATTCCATTGATGCTACCAAAAAACATTGTCCCAAATGAGTCTTTGTAAAAGGCGAATCTTCTGAATTTATTGGATAGCAAACCATCAAAAATGGAGTAATTTTTAAAGGTTTTTGTTTCTGTATTGAAACGTGTCAAACCGGCATCTGTCGATACCCACAATCCATGATCTTGATCTCCCAAAATACCATAAACGGCATTGTTAGGTAAACCGTCTTTAGTTGTATATCTTTCAAAACGCTCTATCTTATTGTCTTTTTCAATACACTTATGAAGTCCTCCACCAAAAGTACCTACCCACAACACTCCATCACGGCTTCTATGAATGGAAAAAACGGTGGCATTTCCCAAAGTGTTGGGATCATCTTTGACGGATTGATAATGTGTTAACTTATTAAAAGCGGTATCAAAATGGTACAATCCGTTACCTGCTCCTATGTATATTCCATTATCACCATCTACTAAAAACTGATCGACAATTGGACCTGTCAATGGCTTTATACCTTCTATTCTATCATTTAAACATTCAAAGTTCAATGGCGTTTCTGCATCTACTTTTTTACCGTCTAAGTGTAATAAAAATAAGTATCCCCTACTGTTGATCAGCAAATTACGGTTCACCTCTTCTATAGCATAAGCCGCAGGAATAAGCTCTGGATAATTCGGTATATCAATAAATTGCTCCGTTTCCAGATCATAGATAAACAACCCTCTATGAGTAGCAATAAACAGCTGTTCGTTGATTTCTTTAATAGAAAAAATGGTGGTGTTCTGCATTACCGATCTGAATTTTATCTGATTGATTTGATTCAATTCGAAAGCTCCTTCACTTACATCTAATCCTTTACGAAACAGCCCCACCCATAGTCTGTTTTTAGAATCGACCAAAAAGCAATTGACCAAATTTGAGGTCAACGTATTATCCGTTGTCAATCCATAAAATGCTTTTTTATGGGGATTCAAAAGGTTGATTCCTCCATATTTTGTAGCAAACCAGATCACCCCTGAAGCATCTACTAAAATGTCATTAATAGTATTACTATTTAACGCATAATGTGCAGGAGACTTATGATAATGTTGCTTTATTTTTGATTTTACATTGTATTTCAATAGGCCAGTAGTAGCAGTCGCAATCCAAATATCATCTTGTTTTTTAATGATTTTTGATACTTCTACAACCTGTTCTTTTGAAGTAAAAGCAGCGTATGGAATGCTTTCCATGTGCTTTAATTTCTCGAAATTCAAATTAAAAGTAATCAATGCACTGTCCATTGCGATATAGCCCATTTGATTTGCTTCATCAAAATAAAGTTGTCTGAAGATAGTACCTCCAAAGTTCCCGCAATCAATTTTTTCGATGACTTTAAAGGTATTTGTTTCTTCTAAATAAAGGCTATAAAGATGTTTGTCCGTCAATAGATAATAAGTGTTCTTGACCTTTCTTAGGGTAATTAGTTTTTCATTGGCTTGTTCTATAAAAGGCAGTGCTACGTTGGTCACTTTAAATGAAGCTGAATCACTTTCTGCCAGTAATAATTTCATTGAAGTCAGAATCCATTTATTGTTCGACCCATCACTCAAAATATCTTTAATACCATTTGTGTCTATGATATGGTTGTTGATTTTTTTTACTTCTGTAAATGTATTGGTATCTACGTTATAGGTGGTTACACCCATACTGGTTACAATCCACAAAATACCCGGCTGATCACTGAATATATGAGTTACTTTATTACCAAATATTGAATTTTCATCTCCAGGCTGATGGTAAAAGAATGAGTATTCATTACCGTCAAACTTGATTAAACCATTAGGAGATCCCATCCAGATAAAATCATTTTCATCTTGACACAGGCAATTGACGGTATTCATTGTCAAGCCATCTTCATTAGTTATTTTATCAAAATAGTGCAACTTGGATGAAGTGGCAAATGTAATCTGCCAACTCAAAAGCATCAATAAAAAGGATAGTCTGTAAGCCAACATTTATATTAAAGAATAACTATTAAAAAATCATTTTACGTATGAATGCATTAAAAACTGTAAAGTGTTACAAGAATAATCTTATTTGCTTTTAATACCCTCATGATCATCAAAAAATCAAACCAACCTTTTTGTCGGGTTTAATTGATTTGAAGATAGGGAATTTATTGTTTTGAGAAGATTGGAATTTTATCATTTTGTTGTCATAATCTCATAAACAAATATAAAACGCTCATAATCAACTATTATTCATATCTATAAAATTTACTTTTTTGAAAACCTTATTTTAATGTAAAGCTGTATGTATAATGAAACTGATAGTAAAAACTACCAGCTTCTCATTTATACACACATCATCTCTATCCTTAACTTGCAAACAAAGCATAAAAATAGTTAGGGGTTATAAGATCGACTATTAGAATATTTCTTATGACTGAATTCTATCCTCCATTTTTAAACTAGCATAGAGTATCTTATTAATAAGGAATGAAAATGTTATGGTCCTCTAGAACCAAAATTTTGATTTGGGCTTAACCTCTTTATAAAATGCAAATGGATTTTAGCCCTTGTAGGAAGAAAAATAGATAATAATGTAGACATAGTTAGTTCTATTTTATAGTTCGTTTTTGGATAAAATAGTTAGGTGTTTTTTGAATTAAGCATTAAGATAGTCCAGAACACAAACCACCTTAATGCTTAATTTAAATATCAAGACTTCAATTTATAAGCTACAGCACCTTTTAGAAAATAATCTTACGAGATGCTTTTCCTTCTGTACCGATGATCTGTATAATCAATAACCCTTTATTCAAAACTGTTACTTTCTGTGTTCTGTTTGATAAAGTCATCGACTTCAAGACTCTTCCATTCAAGTCATAAATATAAAGTGACTTTCCATCGAGATTCACATCCGAGTCGATGCTCAATTCTGTAGCGGCAGACTTATAAATTTTAAGGTTCGCCAATCCATTCTCAACAGAAGCAATCACATCAGAATTGAAGAAAACAGAGTATGTCAGTACTGTTGAACCGTCTTGTGCAGTGACTTTGACAAAAGCCATATCTCCAAATTCTTCTGCTTGCTTGATCTCAACGGTTGCAAACTCACTTTCTGCCACAGCTGTAATTACTGGTACTTCTGTTGAATTCACCGAAATTACGTAGTTGGCTGAATCACTTTTAAAATCTACTACAGATACACCGTCAATCAGTAAATCTAATAATTGAGCTTGACTAGAAGGTGCTTCTTCTTCAAAAGTTACGCTGTATGAAAGTGTAACCGTTGGGTCTTCTGCAGTCACTACAATTATTGCTGAACCACCCACTTCTGTTGCTTGTGTAATCACCACTTTTGCTACTCCTGTATGACTTTCCGTAGCTGAAACAACTGGAATTTCAGTCGTGCCAAAAGGTAAAGTGTAAGTATACTCTAAAGTTGCCGATTGAAATCCCTCAAGCTGTGCCCCATCTATACTGATGGAAGCCAGGTCTGCATCATTGGACAATACTTTATAATTAATAGTTAAAACATTTTTTGTGATGCCGTCTTGAGCAGTTACTGTGATGGTGGTCGTTCCTGCTAAATCAGAAGCCTCGTCGATCACTATTGTCGCATCTGCATCTCCTTTTATAACAACTGTTGCCGGTACTTCCACTGCATCAGGTGCAACGCCAAACGTATAATTTCCTTGATCAGATGTATATCCCAAATCCTTTCCACCTACTGTTATTGAAGTAATAGAAGCGTCTGTTTTTGGCAAAGCTACCGTAAAATTCAATTGATAAACTTTCTTTGTTATACCATCTTGTGCCGTCACTGTCACCTTCACTGTAGTTGCTTCCTCTACCTTTACAGCATCCGAGATCACGAGATTGGCCACTGAAGAGGAAGCCTTGGCTGTCACTTCTGGAATTGCCGTCGTTCCATAAGGAAGTAGGATATTGTATTCAGTTACATTTTCTGCAAAACCGTCTACCATTATTCCATCAATCATCAGCTCTTCTAAAGTAGCGATATCAGAAAGTGAAGCGGCGATTGTAAAATTAAAAGTATATACTTCTTGTGTCTGCCCATCTTGAGCGGTTACTGTCACTGTAGCCGTTGCCACTACTCCTTGTTCTACATATTCTGATACTACTGTAGTGGCATTTTCATCTTTTTCTTCAACGGTAATTACAGGATAATCAGTCGTTCCAAATGACAATTCAATGTCATAGCTTTTCTTAGCAACATCAAACTCCTCGAAGGTTTCACCATCAAACATTACTTTATTCAAAGTTACATCTGTACTTGGCTCTCCAAATGTAAAAGTTACTGTATAAACCTCCTGAACTTGTATATCTTGAGCGGTTACTGTCAATGTTACCACTGCACTCTCAGCTGAAATTACAGGTTCTGAAACATCTACTGATGCGGACTCGTCATTGACTACACCTGCAACTACTGGAAAAACCGTTGTTCCAAAAGCGACTTCTTGTGTGTAGGTTTTAGTCGATGCATTAAAATTCTCTGGAGTTGTGTCATCAATTGTCAGATCCTTTAATGTCGCATCTGTTCGTGGTGCTCCTTCTGTGAAATTGATTGTATAATCTAATGCGGTAGAAGCATCTTTAGCCGTTACAGTCACCGTTACTTTAGAAAAACCATCAACTTCCACAGGTGCCCCAACATTTGCTACTGCTCCTTCCACAGCCACTACAGCTTCTACTGCAGGAATTTGAGAAGAACCATACGCTAATGCTACATCATAAGAAGTGGTGGATGGAGAGAAACCTTCCACCGTTGTTCCTCCTACTTTCAAATCCGATAAAGTAGCATCTGAATCTTCTGAAAGTGACGGTATTCTTAAATCAGCGATGTAGTATTCTGTACCTGTTCCTGTGTTCGCATTGTCTGTACCAAAAATGATTTCAATCGCATCAAAAGAATATGTATCATCAATATCTGCACTGTAGTCAAAAGAATATTTTGTCCATGCATCAAATGTTGTAATTGCTTGTGTTTTGAGGGGCTGTGATTGTGTACCATCTTGAGTATTGATCATTTTTACCATGATATTATTTTCCTCAGGGTAATTATCCTGTGTTGGTACAAAAAGCTTTAAAGTCACTACATTCTCTTTACCATAAGCGATTTTACCATTTAGCTTATATCTCAAACTAGAAGATGGATTTTCACCTTTTACAATTTTTCCGACTTTCGTCTGCATCAATACTTCTTCTCTCGAGGGGTTATCTTCAGTAGTTAAAGTTAAACCGTTGATCGCTTCAGCCGTTAACCCTCCATTTCCATCAAAACTTTGGATTTGAATCAATTCAAAATTGTTCACCACGTTCTGTGCAGTCCAATCTGAAAGGGTATTTCCTGCTTCATCCGCCATAGCCCCAGAAGTCATGCTTATTGTCAAGTTATTGCCATATGTAACTCTTTCTGTCAAGGTGATTTCAATCTTACCGTCTACAATTGCTGTACTTGAAATTGCTTGTGTAACATCACCTGCTTTCACTTCAAATTGAGCATCTGAAGTCGCTAAAGCAGAATGACTTACTACATGAACTAGTACCTTCTGGCCGTCAGCTGAAGTAGCCGCTTTCACGAGCATTTTACCCACATTAATTTTGGGACCTTTAATATCTTCAAAATAAAACGACATTCCTTCTCCATCCGCACCTGCAGTTTGATAAAGCGGGAAAATTCTAAGGTTTTCATATACCGTTCCTTCAGGAATTGAGGCTGGATCTACTTCATACACGTATTCATGCCATTCATTAAAAGATGGAATAGGCATGGAACCTAAAAACTGTGTGCCACTGTTATTGTTGACGTCTCTTAAAATAATCGCCATCGTTTGATTTTCAGGTGCTTCACCGACTGTTTCAGCATATGCCCTGAATGAGATTTTTGTACCTTCTGAAAAGTCAAATTCTCCATTAGATCTGAAACGAACAAAAGCGTTGGGACCTGCTTGTCGTGCTAGCACACCTACTTTATTATGTTGCGTCTGATCAGGGTTTTCAATAATACCCCAAGTACCCCAGTTTAATTTATCAATTTCTAATAAACTAGGTTGTCCTTCATTGTAATAAGAATAGTAGCCGTTAGTTTGTGCCTTCGCAACAGTCACTTTGAGTGCTATTAATAGGCACAATAGACATAAATAAATAGTTTTGTCAGTAATGTTTAATTTCATTCCATTGTCTATTAAGTAATAAAAAAAGTAATATTTTGGTTAGGCAAGTTTACTTTATTCTATCGCTAATCTTTTTCTTGAAATTTTCAAAGACTTGCTGTTTTATCAAACACCTTTATAGTATTCATTTTCAAGTATTTAACCTTATTTTTAGGTGTTTTATGTTGAATAATTATCTTTTCTGATCAAGAGAAATACTCATTTCTTTCATGTTTATTAAAGGAGGCTTTTTGAGAGAAGAGTTAAGAATGTGGAGCTTGTTGTGACTGGCAACATGGTTGAATAAAACCTAGATATCATTCATTTATGGAATGTTGCAAAATCCTGTCGTTACTAACCACCTTAACTCTTAACTCTTAACAAAATTACTGATACTTCTCTAGTTCCGTTTTCTCCTTCGCAGCATCATACTTCGGATTCGCTTCTGTAGGAGTTTTACTTCCTGTTTCTTTCAACCAATCCTGTAATAGTTGATACATTTCATTCGCTTTCTGAGGATTTTTATCTGCTAGGTTATCACGTTCTGAAATATCATTTTCTAAGTTGTAAAGTTCCTTTGCATTGTCTTCATAATAATAATGCAATTTCCAGTTTCCTTTGATCACAACAGATCCAGGGCGAGTTCTGAATAATGCATCTCTTGCGTCATCTCCGCCTTTACTATAAGCTTGTAAGTAAATAGGGAAATGAAAGAAAATAGGTCGGTCATTTTCAAAAGAACCTTCGTCTGCTAGTAATGGAACGATAGAATTGCCATCTAATGGATAATTTGCAGGCATTTCTGTTCCTGTTAATTCTAAAACTGTAGGTAAGTAATCAAGGTGTGTCACTCTGTTTTGAATTTCTTTGCCCTCTGCCCACTTTCCTTTCCATTTGAATAAAGTAGGTACTTTAATTCCTCCTTCATAATAAGAACCTTTTCCTGCTCTTAATGGCAATTGATGGGAGTAAGTATAGATACCGCCATTATCTGATGTAAAAATAATGATTGTATTATCTGTAAGCTTCAGTTTATCCAACGTTTCCAAAAGACGGCCTACATTCCAATCTGTATTTTCGATTAAAGCCGCGTAATCTAAATTCACTCCATGACCATCTTTTTGTTTGACGCCTTTGTATTTCTGCTTTAATGCTTGTTTTCCCATCAAAGGGGTATGGATAGCATAATACGGCAAATAGAGGAAAAAGGGCTGTTTCTTTTTGCGTTCTTTCTTTAAATATATGATCGCTTCATCAGTAAGCCGATCTGTCAAATACTCTCCATCCTCACCATCTTCAATATTGAATAAGCTGTATGGACTGAAATAGGAATTAGGGTGTCCTTTCGGGCCGGCAGCAATAGCATAATCAAAACCATGATAGCGAGCATCTTCACTCAAATGCCACTTTCCAAAAATTGCTGTCTGATAGCCATTTTGTTGTAAAAGACTTCCCATCGTATAAGCTCCTCCTTTCAAGTGTTTTTCTGTTGGTACGGCATTTAATTTTCTACTGAAAACCGGACCTCTATTGGCAGGGGGAACTGTACTTATACCATGTCTTGAAGTGGTCTGCCCCGTCATCAAACAAGCTCGGGAAGGAGCACAGTTTGCAGCACCTGCATAACCGTTGGGGAAAATAATACTTTCATTGGCTAGCTTATCAATATTGGGTGTATGGTATTCTTTACCTCCATTATAACCAACATCGGCCCAACCCATATCGTCTACATTGATCAGTAAGATATTTGGTTTCTGATTTTTCTGAGCATAAGCTTGAATTCCTATCAGTAGGATCAAGCCTATTTTTATAAATGATTTTAACATGATTCTTTTATTATTTTTTTGAATGAAGAATGAAGAAAAAATGGTTCGTGTTGTTGTTTTTTAGTGGTTCAGTGGACGTTGCAATGCAACGTCCCTACAATGGTTCTACCAAAAATAAGGACCACATCACGAACTGCTTTCTTAACTCTTCACTCTTAAGTCTTACCTATTTTAAATACTGTTCTCCAGGCATTTTGAAATCTTCTGATCTTTCTCTAGCAGTCGCAAAAATTGTTTTTACTTTTTCTACAATTTCAGGATACTGTGCTGACACATCCTTTTCTTCTCCTGCATCTACAGATAAATCATAAAGCTCTATTTTTGATTTCTCAGGTTTATTCAAATGATATTGAACTCCTTTCCATTTCCCAAACCGTGTAGCAACTCTTCCGCCACCGCCATGGAATTCCCAATACATATATTCATGCTCTTTCTGCTGTTTTCCTTTTAATGTGGGAAGGAAAGAAATACCATCGATATTATGATCTTGAGGAATTTCTGCTCCAACAATCTCTGCAAAAGTAGGCAAGACATCCCAAAATGCTGAAGGGTGATCTGAAGTGGATCCTTCTGTCACTACTCCTTTCCAGCTAACGATCATAGGAACCCTAATTCCACCTTCGTATAAATCTCTTTTCACTCCTTTGAAAGGTCCGTTTGAATTAAAGAAATAAGGATCTGCACCTCCTTCAATATGCGGACCATTGTCTGATGAAAAAATAACAATGGTATTCTCATCAAATCCTTTTTCTCTCAGTTTTTTCATGATGTCTCCCACAGAACGATCCAAATAGGTCATCATTGTTGCAAAGGCCGCATGAGGATATTCTTGATCACCGTACACCCCTTGAATAAAACGCTTTTCTTGTGAGAATTCTGGATCGGTATTCTTTTGATCTTTAAAACCTCTTTGCTGAGGAAATAACTTCTTGAACCTTGCGAAAGTGGTGTCATTCGGTACTAGCAATTCTGCATGAGGAATGGTATAAGGCAGATACAAGAAGAACGGTTCATCTTTTTGTTGATCGAGAAAATCTAATGCTTTCTGATGGACAATGGCATGTGCGTATTCTTGTTTTTCGTCTTTCTCATTTCTTTTCAAATCTACTTTTTCACCATTGTGACGCAAATACAAAGGATAATAAGTATGAGCTAAACGTTGACAATTGTAACCGAAAAACTCATCAAAACCTTGTGCGTTGGGTGCACCTTCTGAACCCGGAAAACCTAAACCCCACTTGCCAAACATACCTGTAGTATAACCTTTAGATTTTAGCATTTTGGCTATATTAAAAGTATTTTCTGATAGTGGATGCTGTCCTTCTGGATATACTTCTTTATTTCCTCTTACAGCTGTATGTCCTGTATGCTGTCCTGTGAATAAGGTGGAGCGAGAAGGAGAACAAACACTGCTTCCGGCATAGTGATCTGTAAACTTCATGCCGCTATTTGCCAGTGCATCAATATGAGGTGTAGAGAATTTTTGCTGTCCATAGCAACTCAAATCACCCCACCCTGCATCGTCACATAAAATATAAACGATATTGGGTAGTTTCGAACTCTTTGCTTCCTTCTGTTTATTCGACTTGCTTGATGCACAACCGAAAAGTAAAAAGGGAAAGAGGAAAAACAGATATGATTTCAATAATTTCATTTTATTAGGCTAATTCATTCATTAAAATACTGTCAGATCCCAGTTTTCTTTCCATTCTAAAGCGATTTTATCTTCTTTAAATTGGATTGGCAACCAGATATATTGTCCATCAATCGGGTTTTCTGGCGTCCATCTATCACCCATATAAATAAAAGCATCTTTCTTTCCTTGCACTGGTAAAATATAAGTACTCTGCGACTTGAAAGTGGTTACCGCTTCCTCCCCAATACACGGATTTCCTAATTCAGTCCATGGGCCAAAAATGTTGTCTGCAGAAGCTGATCTTGCCGCATTTGGTGCCCATCCTGTACAGTCAGAACCTATAAAGTAATATTTCCCTTTTGAGGTTTTAAAGATCGTTGGTGCTTCCATATATCTATTGGGGAATACCCTTACAAATTTTCCAGAGTGGGATAAATAATCATCTGAAAGTTCAGCAATGTGCAAAGTACTGTTTTCCTCAGATGAATACAAGTGGTATGCTTTACCGTTATCATCAACAAAAAGGTTCATATCTCTAGCCATTTGACCAACAGCATAATCACGGCCTAAAAGGTTTAGAGAATCAACATGACTCGGCAGGCAGTCTTTACCGCCACAGTAACTTTCTTTTACTGTATCTGCCACAGGCAATTTATGAAAATCTTGCACATTTATAGGCCAGTCTTTTTGATTGGGTCTTATTGATTTCACATAAGTAAAAGGGCCAGTGGCTGCATCGGCAACTGCTATTCCTGAACGGGCGGCATCATATCCTTTGTCTTTCAGTTCCAAATGAAACCACATCACAAACTTCTTGGTCTTTTTATTATAGATCACTTTAGGTCTTTCAATAATAGCTCCTTTTGCAATATCAGACTTCATATCAACGGTATCAACTGCTAATGCAATACCTTCATCTTTCCAATTGTAAAGGTCTTTGGAAGAGTAAACATGTACGCCCACTTGTGCTTTGTTTCCTGCACCACCTACAATTTTATGTTCACCATACCAATAATAAAGGTTGTCATGAAACAGAATTCCTCCTCCATGAGCATTAATATGTACTCCATTGTTGTCTTGCCAAGTTTGCCCTGGTGTAAAGCTTTTCAGTTTACCCTCCTGTTCCGAAGTACAAGCAAACAATAGAGCGATTAGTGATAAATAAATAATTCTTTTCATGATGTTTAGTCTATAATTAAATGATAAAATGAGTGGTTGTCCATAAACTCAAAAAACTTCCATTAGCTTTTGATAATCAAACCTTTGAACCTCATTAAAAAAGTAGTCACACCCTACTTTTCAATCTATATGTAAATGGTTATCCTGCATCTGAAAATCAGAAACAAGATCATTTACCTTACTATTACAAATTATTTCTAGTTGACTTTATCAGGATATTCGGCACCTTCTAAATCTTTAAAATAATATTCAATTCCCACTGCATCTTTGTCCTTATCAGGGCTTGCTATCATAATACCGATTCTGTCATAAGTTGATGCTTTAGGTTTTTGCTTTCTAAAATCAAGTGTATATTCCACCCATTGATCAAATTGTTTCACCTTAGCTTTAGCGTTCATCTGAAGTTTTGAATCTTTGTTCTGTAACAGAAAATCAATACTAGGATTAGTGATTTCTTTTCCTGGGTTCTTTACGTAGATTTTTAATTTAAAAACCTTTTGCACTCTCATATCTATGGGTTGCTGAAGTTTTATATAGATGCCATCCCAAAGTGCATCACCTCTTACAAATTTCCCCACCTTTTGGTTTTCCTTTTCAGGATCTGCAACATTTGAAGTCCAATTACCTGTCCCTGCACTTCTGAAGCTTTCAACATATGGATTATTTTGAGCAAAATCTGTAAATAGTTGTAATACCAACGGTACTTTATTCACTACTTTTCTATTTCTAAAGAACTTCAGTTCCTTCTCCCCAACATCAGTAATTTTCCCTTTGGGGTAATTCAGTTTTATATTATCGGTATGTCTTATTTTCTCATTCAATGAAATGACAATTCTTCTCTTCTCGAAATTCACTTCACTGACCTCCAACTCTTTGTAACCGTTTTTAATGACTTTAAATTCTGCTTTCTTAATTTTTGATTTCAAGTCCTCTTTTGAAATAATATCCATAATCACCTTATCTCCTTCACTGTTTGTTCTGGCATTGAATATTACATTTTCAGAATAGATGCTTGGGCCCGTTATGCTTTTCAGATACACGTCATTTCCTACTGCTTTCCCTTCCATATCATTTGCAAAGCAACTTAAGATCACCACATTATAATCTTTGATGGCTTCATCTCCAGCAAAATCAAGTTTATAGGTCACCCACTCATCAAACTTCTCAATGTAAAAAGACCTGTTCATCTGTCCCTTTCCACCTTCTCCATCTTGTCTCAAAGTAAAATTAAACCTGTATTTATCTTTTTCTTTTTTAGGTTTAGGGATATATAATGTCACTTCAAATTTACGATCACCAGAAACATCAATCTTTGAAGGCAATTTCATCATCATTCCAGCACTCCTTCCTTCTCCTCTTGTGTATTTAAATGCTGTTCCATCACCGGTTGGACTTGTGGTTTGCATACCCTTTCCATTCCATGATTCAAGTTTAGCTAACTGCATTTCACCAAAATAGGTGATCTGTGACCAACCTTCAAAACCAATACATATCAGAACTATACTTAATGCGAGCGTAATAATATTTTTCATTCTAATTCATTAAATTAAAAAAGTATTCCTAATAAGTTATTTCCATTATAAATCCTGTAAGATGGACCATCGTAGAATAAGTAATTTTAATAATATGGTTTGTTTGCTTCATTTAAGGTCAATTTCTTTGGTACATCAAAAATTATGTATGGAAATATGATAGAACAAAAATAGAATCAGTATTAATATTTCTTTTTCTGATAATTTACATTCTTTTGTTATAATCAAAAACTCCACCTCATAGCATTCATATCTCTGTATATCAGTATATTAAATTCCCACAACTCGATTTTTAAAAGAAAAATATAAGTAAGTCTTCTTTGTTGCTTTAGCTATTCTTGAATGATACTTTATAATTTTCTCACTTCTCATTCAAGCCAATATTTTACATCATGATTATTACATCATTAATTTAGCAAGACCTCCTTACTATCATTTAAATAAAACAGAAAAAAGTAACAAAAAACACATTATCAGTATTTTGAAACTCCAAAAATCAATTATTTATCATTTAATATTCTTTTAAAAAAAGCAAAGTGGTTTGTATAAGCATTACAAACTATAAGCTCATACAAACCACCATAAAACATGCTTCTACTCGATCATAATTCTTTCAAAGTAAACTTGACTTTTATCAGAGATTTTCAAAAAATATACACCTTTGGATAAACCTTCTAATACTATTTTCCAGCGGTCTCCCAGATAATGAGCATTTTTCAGAGGGTATTGACGCCCCATGTCATCAAATAACTCAAAAGTAAATGACTCAGCTTTTTCTATAGTTCCTTCTTTTGTCACATAAACATGATCTTTAGAAGGTATGGGATATACTTTGAGGCTGTGATTATCAATCTCATCAGTGTAAGTATCCTCTTTCCTTGAATTAGAGTTAACCATTAAAACAGCATCCTCAGAGATGGTGATTTTTTCTATATTTGAAAGATTACTTGTGGTACTAAACTCTAAAGTTTCATGGCCTTTTAATGCTAATTCCGTCAAATTAAGCGTAGCATTTTGATAAACGATAGAAGTTCCTGTACCTTCCATTATCACTTTTCCCGCAGAGAGTTTTCCCAAAATATGAAAGTTCCCCGATCCATTGATCTTCACTGTCCCTATCAAAAGATCTAACTGCAAGTCTCCATTCTCCATGACAGATAAACTTGCGTCACTCTTAACTGTAAGGCTTCCAAATGATGGTGTCTTGAAATCAATCACAACTGCATGTTGGATAAAAATATCATCTCCAGCCGTGGGGATATTGCCACCCAACCAATTTGATGTATTATTCCAATCTGCAAGAGAAGAAATGGTATTCATAGTGATTCGAGTTGCTGCTTTAGTAGTTAGTGAAAAAAGAGTAATAGCACTCACGTACACTACTGTGTAGAGCGTTTTTTTAGTCATTCGTTTCATAGAAATACTTTGTGTTTAAGTAATTAATTTATTTCATACAAGTGAAATAGCTGTAGCGGTTTAGATGTAGTTTGAGATATTAAGTACACTGTAAACTGAGTGATCGTCAACTTTCAATCGATTTTTCTGCAAGCTTTTTATGATCTACTTCCAAGCCGAGGGAGCACTACCCAATGAATAGAGTAGAGAATCCACTGGCGTGAATGTTAAGCGTAAGCGTCAGTTGTGTTCTTCAGATCATCAGAAATCTCCTGATTTCTAATTAGAATAATTTAGTTTACAATGTATTAAGTACTGTCTGCTCCGTTTTTAAAAACTCAAACTTTTCATCTTCCACATCAACCATTTTTCGTTATTATAAATAGGTGATTTAGTTCAAATCAGATTCACTATACACTGTGGTATCTGCATACCCCAACAAGCCTACGTATTGTGTTGTCTGTTTGAAGGGCGTGCCATCAGTGTATTTATAAGGGTCGTATGTTGGGATATAATTGTTATTGTATTTGATAAGAAAAACAGGTTTGAAATTGATGTTTACCGGACGGTTACGAAGTTCCAGATGGACGGGAGCGTTACTTGAAAGTGTTGGCATTTCACCTGCACTACCGCGTCTCCATTTATACAAGGGTCCTTGATCAAAAGAAGAGATCGTTTCTACCTTGGTTTTTTCAACGAGATCATATTGGTCAATCAAACTTTTTACTTCACTTACACTGCCAAATACATAATAGTAGCGGGCAAACATGCTTTGGCCTTCATTGAGATCTTGATAACGGATTACCTCTGTAACGTTGTAATTACGCCACTCCGTTTCGGGGACTCCTGCTGCATTATTAGCTGCTTTTCCAAAACGAACTACATCATTTCTGCCATTGACTGCAAACTGTTTTCCGAAGACAAGGGCCATTGCATCATCTGTATTATTTTTCCCTGACGCATATAGAAGCCAGCCTCCTGTATTTTTGATGTCTAATGTGGATGACGCATTGGTATAACCGGGCATTTCTGCATAGAACTCTCCTGATACGGAACCGTCTGAAGTTTTGTCACCCAGCATCACCTCAGGGTAAGTGGTCATTCTTACTCCACCCCAAGGGACATTGAAAAAGTCTAAAACATCTGCACCGAAATTATAAGCCAAATGGGTAATCTCTATCACCCCGTCTGCTACTACTCTATACTTGGTGTAAATAATCGATTTGGATTGATGCACATTAGCCCCCACGTTTTTATCCAAATGCCCTTGCTGTGCCCAATTTGCCATTACATACGTGTTCGCATCAAGCTGACCGGACATAAGGACTGGGGAATAGAACGGTTCTTCCATGTGATCTACATAGAGATAGGTTCCGGCTTGATGTATAAAATACTTGGGGGTAGATTTGTCGTACAGTTTCTCAATATTCACTTGTACAAGCTGGAAAGCTTCATCAATCCAAGGGGCCATTTTCTTATTGGTAGCATCTCTATGCTGAGGTGGGACAGCCTCCTTTCCTGCTCCATTTCTGATAGAATATACTTGTCCACCTTTGGCAATTCCCATATCAAAAGAACGCTTTGATGAACCGTTTGCATCATGTTCGATTACTGCAAAGACGGCTCTTTTTTCATCATTGATGATAGTCTCATTAAAGGCGGTGTTGGGGTCATCTTCAAAAGTAGTCCATGGTGAACCAATAAAAGGCACTTTACTGTCCGTTATAGCAGAAATGTTGGTCGTTCCATTGGTAGCAATTGAAGCTTGTCCGTCCGTAGGTATAATTTCCAGAAAGGCTTGCGGTAGTTCTAACGCTTTGCTCAAAGTCACTACCCAATTGTTGTTCTGCTTGCTAAAAGTAGCATTAAAACCCGGAAATCCTCCGCATAAATAAATCTCACCAATATGCGTCATGTTATTGGATTTGAACAACTCAAAAGTCCCTTCACCGCCATTATAAGCACTTCCGTCTACGTTTACGGTGATGTGCGAAAGCGTCATCCATTGATTGGTTTCTACTGTACTGACTCCATTGTTTCCGAAAGTGAAATTAAAGGTAACGGCACTTTGCGTTGAGTTGACATTCAAACGATCCATGGTAATACTTGCCTCATCTCCTGTGATATTCACTTCGGGATGATTGGAAAATTTGACTTGTCCGTTCACTAATTCTACTGTCCCTCCTGTGATGTTCATGTTATCACTGATCTCAATGATATCATAAGGGGCTGTACCTTCAATTCTGTAGGTTCCTTGATCTATTGAAATGTCACCATCATCGCTTGAGGTGGCTTTTGCTGTCAAGGTTACTAATAGAAAAAACACACTTAAAATAAAGAAGAGTTTTTCTCCCTTCCATTTCTTCCAATAGGGTCGAGTACTTTTAGTAGCACTAAAAGAATTTTCAGGTGTGTTTAGTCGCAATTGTTCTTCATGTTTCATAGAAATAAAAATTAAAAGTAAATAATTCATTGTTTTGGGAGCAGACTGTTTATTTAAAAAGGGTGTTCTTTTTTCTTTATTTTTCAGATTGAATGTTAGTTCGATAGTTTTTAGATGTAATAGTTAAGAAGTAAGAAAATGGTTTTTGATGTGATGCTTATGGTAGTTGGTTAGGGCATTGCAATACAACACCCCAACAGTATTATTTTCATTTTGGGGTAGAATAGACTTTACTAAGTATACCGTTGAACCATCTTCATTTCAATACAAATCTTTCTCATCATAGATCCTTGTATCGGCGTAGCCTAATAATCCAATATATTGGGTATTTCGCTTGAAAGGTTTCCCTTCTGTATACTTATAAGGGTCGTAAGTTGGAATATATTGATCATCATATTTGATCAAGAAAACGGGCTTGAAATTTATATCAACAGGGTTATTTCTCAACTGTAAATGTACGGGTGCTATACCGTATAAAACGGGTTTTTCACCCACTGCATTACGACGCCAATTATACACCCTGCCATCATCTGATGTTGAAACTACTTCTACCTTCGTACTTTGTACTAGATCATGATCATCAATTAAATTTTTCACTTCACTGACACTGCCAAACACATAATAATAACGTGCTAAGAGCGACTGTCCTTCTGTCAAATTCTGGTAACGGATTACTTCCGTCACATTATAATTTCTCCATTCTGTTTCAGGTTCATTGTTTCCATTTTTTGAAGCACTTCCAAAACGTAACACGTCATTTCTGTTGGGGTTCACGGTAAAATCTTTACCAAAAACTAAAGCCATTGCTTCATCGGTATCTGATGTACCGGCACCATAAAGCAACCATCCTCCAGTATTACGAATATCAAATGTTGATTCTGAAGTTGTATAACCCGGCATTTCTTTAAAAAATTTTCCTGTTACAGTACCATCAATTGTATTTTCACCCAACATCACTTCAGGATAAGTCGTCATTCGTACGCCTCCCCAAGGTGCATTGAAAAAGTCCAGTTCATCTTCCCCAAAATTGTACGCTAAATGTGTCACTTCAACTACACCTTCTGCAACTACACTGTATTTTGTATATATGATAGACTTTGAGTGATGTATGTTATCTCCAGTGGTTTTATCTAAATGTCCCTGTTGAGCCCAATTTGCCATCACAAAAGTATTTTCATCCAATTGAGCCGACATCAAGACGGGGGAGTAAAAGGGCTTTTCCATATGATCTGCATAGAAATAAGTGCCTGCTTGATGAATAAAATAGTGAGGTGTTGAGGTGTCGTATTGCTTTTTTATATTGACTTGAATCAACTGAAAAACTTCATCAATCCAAGGAGCCATTTTCTTATTTGTTGCTTCTCTATGTTGTGGCGGGATCACCTCTTTTCCGGTACTGTTACGGATAGAATAAACCTGTCCACCTTGCCCTATTCTCATCTCAAATGAACTTTTATCCGAATTGACAGCATCATGTTTTATGGAGGCAAATAGTACTGACTTTTCATCATTAATGATGGATTCATCAAAATAGGTGTTGGCATCGTCTTCAAATGTTTTCCATGGTGAAGTGGACGGTGAAGCAGTGGTATCAGTTATTGTAGTAATTTTAGTGCTCGCTGTAATAGGGAGAGTTTGTTTTTCTTCTGCAGGAAAAATATTGAAATAAGAAAAGGGAAGCTCTTCCATCTTCCTTAAAGTCACTGACCAACTACTGTCGTTTTTACTAAATGTACTTTTATAGCCGGGAAAATCTACCAGTAAGTGTATTGGAACGTCACCCATCAGGTTATTGGATTTGAATAATTCAAACGTTCCTGTATCACCCGCATAAGCACTCCCATCAACAGTGATAATAGCGTGTGATAAAGACATCCATTCATTGCTAACGATTTTACTAATACCCTTCTCATTAAAAATGAAATTGATCGTTACTGCCGATTCCTCTGTGCCTGCATTTAAACGGTCCATGATAATTGTGGCACTGTCTCCATTAATATTCAACACCGGATGATTGGAAAATTGAACTTCACCGCCTGTCAATGACACAAAGCCTCCATCAATATTTATATCATTGCTGATCAAAATAATAGGGTCTTCGTTTTCTGTTCCAAATAGTGGAGTGAATACGAAAGAAAGAAGAAAAAGGGCATATAAATTCAGTCGCCAATGAAGCGTCTGATTAATAAAATCTTGAAGAGGGATCATGAAATTGTTATTGATGTGTTGTGTTTAAGTTGATGCTTTCTAATGTTTGTTTTTATTGAATCAGTATTCTTTCAACTTTCACTAAATTCTGATTTGAAATTTTAAGAATATACAAACCCTTCTGTAAATGATGAACTGCAAGTTGCCAACGTTCCGTTTGATAGCTTTTATCAAATAGAGGATATTTACGGCCCACTTCATCAAAAATCTCAAAGTCACATTCCTTTAAATCCATTGCATTTTCACTTTCTATATAGATGTGATTTAATGCCGGAATTGGATATACTTTAAAACTGATATCTTTGTCTAATAAAGGTATCGAAGATATAATTTCTTCAGGGTCTTTCTCTGATCTTTTGACGATAAAAGATGAATTTCCATGTATAGAAAGTTGACCCACTTCAATAATTTCAGCCATCGCATTTCTCAAAAGCTTTCCTTCATTTTCTAGCGTTACTTTTTTAGTATCAATTGAACCTTCAGCAAAAGCTACTTGTGCTTGATCTTGAATAAGAAGGATTTCATTTTCAAAAAGATTTCCTCCTTCTGTGAAAGTGACATTTGCATTTTCTTTTACTTCAAAATTGGTATTGGCAATGATTCCTGTGATGGTCAAAACCGCCTCTTCTGACACACTAAAATTATGCTTTACGATAATGATTTTCGGTGTACTGATTGTAGAAGTACCACTTCCTTTTAAAAGCACTTCATTTGTAAATAATCCGCCAGAAATAGTAAAAGCCCCTGTTCCATTTACGGTCAAAATTCCATTTTGTGTATTCAGCGTCAAATTTCCTTTGGTAGCTACTGATAAACTTGCTCCATTTTCTACCGTTACACTGCTAAACTCAGTGGTAGTAAAAGCAATAATTACATCATGTGCTATGGAAATATGGTCGCCACTTGCAGGGATTCTTCTACCTTCCCAATTCAATGCATTATTCCATTCTTCTGAAGAAAAAATCGAGTTGGCTGTTGTGCAATGTACTGCTTCAACGGTAATAGAGAAAAGAAAAATGATACTTGTAAATACTATACGATGGAAAGCATTTCTTATAAAGAAGCTATCACAATGATTCATATTGTTTTGTTATTATGACGATGTTTTTTTGTGGGAAGGGAGAGTAGGGAAGAGGGAAGAGTTAAGAAGGAAGGTGGTCAATGTTGAGATCCAATAATTATTGTAAAACCTTATTATGAATCACAACACGAACCATTTTTCTTCCCTCTTAATTCTTAACTCTTAACCCTCCTAGATCAATCTCTCAAATGAGGACCTGTAATTTTATCTACATAGAAGACCATCCCTTCAGAAGTTGTTGCTTCATTGTTGTAATCCAAATCATTATAGGCGAAGTGAATGATTACATTGGTATACACACGGTCATCAGGATCTTCTACACCAGAGAAATCAAAGACATATCTTACCCATTGTCCGTATTTCTCAGGATCTACTCTGATTTCTTGTCTTAACATTCTTGGATTCTCACCAGCCTGCGACATTCTCATTTCAAGGTTTTTGTACGTCACCTCTCTTCCTGGATCTTCCACTTTTACCCATACTGAAAACAGACCGTTGTAACGTAGGTCAATTTCTTTTTCAAGCTTGATATTAATATCTGCCCATTGATGTTTTTTACGTGTCAGTTTCAATAACTTACTTTGCTCACCAGAGGCATTTTCTCCCACTACAACTTCTTGTTGCAGGTTACCACCATGAATGATACCGTCTTCTTTCGGTATATTGATATTGTCTGGGTTATCGACACTGAAATAATGAATTTCTGACTGTACTTTAATTTCAAAATGAGCAATATGTTCTTCCCCTACAATTGTTCTTACCGTCACTGTAGCAGTACCATCTCCTGTTACTGATCTTACGATTCCGTTTTCATCCACTACCAGCACACTTTCGTCTGATGATGTCCACTCTAAGTTTTTGTTTGGAATTACACTGCTTCCGTCAAGTGTTGTACATTCCAAATCAAGATATTGACCGCTTTTCTTCATAAAGTTGCCTCCTGTTTTAGAGCGTATGCTGAGTCCTTGCAGTTCTATCACTTTTACATTAAATGGTCCCGCAGAGATCTTTCCATTTGAAATAAATAAAGAGGTCTCTCCTGCTTTTAAAGGTTTCAATAAGGTCTTTTCTTCCACTACATCCAATACTTCTTTATCGGTACTGAAATAAAGGAAATCAATCTCTGATCCGTTTTCTGGTAAATAAGAAACTTCCGGAACGGCTGTGATGTCCTTGAACATAATGATAGGATCATCTTTAACAGTAATGCTTGTCAATGGAACAGGGTTCGTTACCTCCACAATCAGAATATCTGAAATTCTGTCACCATCTTCATTTAAGGTTTCAACCCCAATAAAAGTGGTGCCTAGTTTTTTTCCTGAAATTTTTCCCGATTGATCTACTGTTGCAATAGAAGGGTCTTCTGAATAGTATCGGATCAGTCCCATATACGCAATATCATAAGGTACTGTCAATGCACCAATTTGTGTAGTTCTGCCTAATGGAACACCGATGTTCTCCACTTCAGTGTCTTCATCTACTTTGATCAAAACTCGGCTCACTGTAACAACGGGTGTACGGTCTTGTGCAACAACTACATAAGATGTGTCTGCTTGACTTGTGATCTCATTCGTTGCCACCACAGTAGCGTAACCCTCTTGCAAGCCTATTACTTCCCCTGTCTTATCATCTATACTCAAAACTTCAGGGTGATTGAGCACTCTCCATGAAACCCCATCCATCACTTCATCATGTACTTTAGAATACGCCATAAATGTAAGTGAATCACCTTGTCTTAAGGGAAAGGGTAACTGCCAGGGGCTAATTCTTAATTCCTCTTCACCTTGATAAGGAGGAATTTGGTCCTTCTCTTCAGTATCTTGACAACCAATTATCAACGACACAAAGAACAATAAGGATATATATTTAAATAGATTAATATGTTTCATCTTAATACATCATTTTTGATTAATAACCACTGTTTTGAGTCCAATGAGGATGAATACTCAGCTCATTGAGTGATATTGGCCACAAGTATTCGTGCTCAGGGTAGACCACAGGATCTTGTGTTGTGCTGTAAACACTAGTTCCTAATTCTGCCTCTAGATCAGGATTGGAATTCGTATAATAGAAGTTTTCTCTATTTCCTGCTTTCTGTTTCAAGCGGTTTGTACGTACTAAATCAAACTTACGCTTGCACTCTCCGTGTAGTTCAGCTCTTCTTTCTTCCCATACTGATGCTCTAAACTCATTCTGTGATTTATTAGGATAAAGATCTGGCAATCCCGCTCTGCTTCTCAGTCTATTGATTTGCTCATAAGCCATTCCGGTCGGCCCACCATAAACTTCGTTGGCAGCTTCTGCATAGATTAGCATTGCATCTGCCACTCGGTACATTACAAAATGCAAGTCATCATCATTGGAAGTATAACCTGATTCTGTCTGACGTCTTTTATATCGGTTAGGAGAAACCATCTTGTGAAACATTGGTGCTGAATAACCCATGCCTCCATCATACATTTTTGACTTCGTGAGCATTCCCCACTTTCTTCTTAAATCACCCGGTTCAAAAGATAAGAATAAGTCTGGCGTAGGCATATACCAACCCGAACCTCCTCTCATGTTCTGTCCTTGTGCTTTACCTCTCCAGAAAGCATCTGTTTTATGATTAGATGATGCATATTCAGTAAGTGGAATCGCTTCTCCTAAAATACCCGCTTTACTACCAAACTCCACCAAAGATTCATTTGAAAACGGCATTACCCACGGTATACCGTATGCAGGAACTGTATCTCCATCAATGATCATCTCCTGTTCTTCAAGACGGAAACCTGCTGTATTTTCAATCACATCTAAAGAATATTTCATGGCAGAATCATAATATACAGGATCTCCTTTAACCAATGGTCCGGCAGCTGTTTTTCTCCAGCTCGCTCTTGTAAGATAAACATCTGCCAAGATCACATTAGCTGAAGATTTGGTCATCCTTCCTCTGAAATTATCAGGATAAGTTTCTGGCAGTACTGAGATGGCATATTTCAAATCCTCCTCAATCAATGTTGAATAAATACTGTCTACATCCACTCTTGGTTGCATTTCCATTTCACTGAATTTGTTTTGAGATTTAGTCACAAATGGCACATCTCCCCACATTCTCACAAGGTAATAATAGTTCAACGCTCTCATGGTTCTCACCTCACCTATCAGTGCTTTCTTTCTCTCTTCAGTGATCAATGTCGCTTCAATCTGTTTATACTGATTGATCTGATGAGGCTCAATTCCTGTGGTATCAATCTCTACAGGTTCTATTTTCTGAATCAATTCAATCGCCTTGTTACAATCTTCAATTCCTTTCCAAAGTGGTACCCAAATATCACCATAAATACGGGCATCATTGGGGTTGACCTGACGTCTTACGTGATCAGCAATCATTCCATCGGGTTTGCGGGAAGAAGTGGCTGACATGTCATCAGTACCTAATTCCCAAAGGTGTAACCAACGCCCATAAAGTGTAGCTCCTTCTACCCAAATCTGATAAGGAGCAAAAGCTAAGGCTTGAGCACCTTCTAAATTTTGAGGTATTTGTTCTTCGCTGAGTAAGCCTTTTGTTTCTTCTTCCAAAAAATCTCGACATCCTGCTAATGTCATTAAACAAAGCGCACCTACTGTAATATATTTCTTGAGGATATGTAGTCTCATCAGATTAGAAATTTAAGTTTAAACCAACATTATATGATGTAGGCAATGGGTAAATACCGTAGTCATGCCCCATCTTTAAAGAGTGATTACCACCCAATGACACATCTGGGTTGTAACCCGAATAATTGGTCCATGTGTAAAGATTATCTACTGCTAGCGTCAGACTTCCTTTTACCTTATTGAAATCAAAACGGTAACGCAAATCCACTCTTTGCAGTCGAATAAATGATGCATCTTCAATAAGATTATCACTGAAAAGTATGCTTCTGTTATTGTTGCCTTTTCTTGCTATATGATGAAGATTGTTAGGATTTTCTGGTGTCCATCTTTTATCATAAATAGACTGCAAAGTATTGTTATTACCATTCAGGAAGCCTAAGGTCCAGTTGTTCATATTGGCAATATCTTTTCCATGCTCTCCATAGATATACACCGTTAGTTCAAGCCTTTTATAGGTCAGTTTACTATTGAAAGACCATGTAAAATCAGGTTGTGCTCTACCTATCATCACTTTGTCTTCCTCATTAATTACACCGTCTTTATTAAGATCCAAGTATTTTCTCTGCCCAGGAAAAAGTGCTGTATTTTTATCCCCTTCCTTCCAAGGCGTATATTCAGGAGCATTACCAGGAGTATTCGCAATATCCTCACGGTACTTTTTGGCCGCTTCTTCCGTTGTCATCCCTTGGAATTCTCTGAAATCACTGTACTGATAGATACCATCCGTTTTCAACCCAAAGAAAGTTCCTAATTCTTCACCTACCACTAGACGCTGCGTAGGGCCGTTCGTCCATCCATTAGAATAACCTGCCGCTAAAGAGTCTGTTCTGAGTTTAGTAAAAGTTGTTTTTACAGAAGTAAAGTTAAAAGTAGTGGTCCATGTGAAATTCGACTTTTCAATATTGGTCGTCGTTAAAGAAAGTTCTATACCTTCATTTCTGATCGCTCCCATATTCAGAAGTCCTTTAGAAGTTCCACTTGATGCACCTGCATACGCTGGAATAACTGTTTCCAACAATAAATCATCCGTATCTTTTTTGAAGTAATCCGCCGTCAGTGTCACTCTTGATTTATACAATGCGATATCCAAACCATAGTTCCACTCTTTGGTCATTTCCCATCGTAAGGCATCATTAGTAAACCCTTCAGCCCCGTAAGTGAAATAAGGTGTTTGATTTCTTCCAAAAACCACTAGCTCGGTTCCATAATTATTCAAAGACCTTCCCACTTGACCGGCAGGGCTACCATTCGTACCAAAACCTAAACGCAGTTTCAGCAGGTCCAGCTTTTCAACATTTTTCAAAAAACGTTCATTGTTTAATTTCCATGATAATGCTGCTGCAGGAAAATAGCCCCACTTATTTCCTTCAGAAAATTGAGAAGCACCGTCTGCACGTAATGAAGCTGTAAGAATATATCTATTTTTATAGCTAATAACTGATCGAGCTAAACCTGAAAGCATTTGACTTTGAGAATTTCCACCAATAGACGGGTATTGCTCTATGGCTTTTCCCATTGCATAATAAAGTGTTTCGTCAGAAGGGAAGTTTTTGGCTTGTTGTTGTACCCAGTCGTTGTCCACCATTCTTAGTTCTCCTACTAGTAGATTGTCTGTTTGAATTTCGCCAATCTTTTTTCGGTAGTGCATGGTGTTTCTTAAGTTGGTCACACTCGTGAAACTAAACCTTCTTCTACCCCAGCCTGTGTTATTATTATTGACAACTCTTACTTCTCTTTTACGGTAATGAGAAGATTCTCTTTGTGAAATATTCGTACTGATTCGGCTTTCGAGAGAGAAGTTATCTATAGGCTGATATTTTACATAAGCATTGCCACTTACCGTACTTGCCAAATAGTTTTGAATGTTATTATGAATGTTGACTAATGGAGAATTGGCATTTTGTTCACTAATCTCATATAAATTCTGAGTTAACACATCCCTGCCGTTGGCTTCTTTTGTAGGCCAAACTTCCAAAGCTTGTAAAACCACACTACCTTGACCGTTTCCTTGCTGGAAATTGGTTGCTGTGTTCACCACTTTAGATGTACTTCTACTGAACACCATTGTTGTACCGATCTTAAATTTACGCGAGAGGTTGGCATTCATATTTCCTCTAAATGAAAAACGGTTATAGCCAGAGTTGGGAATGATACCATGCGAATCATAAAGTCCCATAGAAGTATAAAAATTAAACTTTTTGGCACCGCCCGAAATTCTTACATTACCATCCGTAGTATGTCCTTGCTGATAAATAAGGTCCTGCCAATCGGTAGCAATTTTACCTTCTTGAATCGCCGTTCTCACACTATCACTTAATCTATCATTATAACCAATTTCTTCTCTCATTGATACAAAATCCGCTGCACTCAATACATCTCTATACATTGTAGAGGGCAACACATGTGTTGAATGTGTTACAGAAGCATTCAGTTTGGCTTTTCCTTCTTCTCCTTGTCGTGTTGTGATCAGAATAACACCATTAGAACCCAAAGCTCCATAAATTGCTGTTGAGGAAGCATCTTTCAACACTTCAATAGATTTAATATCTCTAGGGTTAATATCAGCAATGGTACTCATGGCACCACCTTCTTCTTGTTGTAGTCCATTGGCTGTACTCGATTGTAATGGCACTCCATCAATCACATATAAAGGGGCAGAATTACCACCAATAGAAGTCACACCTCTAATCCTGACTGCGGCTGATGCACCTGGCTGACCACCTGTTGTTGTCACTTGCACACCTGCCATTCTACCTTGAAGTGCTGTTTCAAATGAAGCGGTATTTGTCTTTTCTAAAGTTTCCGAATCTACTCTACTGATTGAACCTGTTAAGTCTTCTTTTTTAGCTGTACTACCATAACCTGTTACAATTACAGCATCCAACTCTGTTGCTTGTTCTCTTAAAGTAATTTTGATTAAATTTCTTCCCTTCACCGGTACCTCGGCAGTTTTATAACCAAGGAAAGAAACCTTAAGGATGTCATCGGGCAATACCATTAGCTTAAATTGCCCATCCATGTCAGAAATAGTTCCAGAAGTTGGATCTCGTTTTGTTACAATAGTTGCTCCAGGAATTGTACCTGAAGTGGTACTTACCACACCCGTTACTACCACCTTTTCTTGTGCTTCAGCCACCCGTATAAACGATAGTTGAAGTAAAAAGATTAAAAAGTATAAAATGGTATTTTTTCCCATTTCGATAAAGATTAAAATGTAATAAATAATAATTCAATCCAAATGTATGTTTTACACTTTTGATTTCTTTTCTTGATCTTAACATTTTTTTGCGGAAATATAGGAAATGAAAAAATAGGCCTTTTTGATAGTATTAAGGATGTTTTCTATCTTTTTTTTACGCTTAAATAAAATATTTTTATTCCATTTTTAACACCTTTTTATGATATAAGTGATTCAGAATATTGGCTTTAGGATAATTCTGAAATAAAAACAATCCAAATCCTTTTGATACTTTATCATCTTTAAAAAAAGAGTAAAAGCATATTCTCATTTCTTTCATTAGCTTACTGAAAAGAGGTTTTTGAAGGAAGAATTAAGAATGATGAATGAAGGAAAATGGTTCTTGTTGTGGCCCGTATAGTGGTATTTATAGTGGTTCTTAAGCCACAAGGCATTGTGGCTCTACAGAGAGCGGTAATCCCTATACGAATCATAGTTCATCATTCTTCAGACTTCATTCAAAAATATTCCCTTCACAATAAAAAAATAGGACAAGTATAAAATACCTGCCCTATATAAATATTTACCTTGTATAGAAGATTATTAATAAATATGATACTACTTCTATTTCCTCCTATACCTGTTATATTATTAATTGGCTAACCAATCAATCTACACTGAACTATAATTACTTGTTGACAAAATAAGCATCAGCCCAATCCGCGTGATCTCCACCTTTATCGCCATCTGCTTCCTCTACTACCAATGTTACTTTCTGAGCATCTTTCAGGTCAATCATAACGGATTGAGGGGAAGGTTGACTTTCTCTGTTGATCTTTCCACTGTTATACACTTCCTGACCGTCTATCAAAATTTTCATTAATACTGTACCTGTATGAGCATCATCTGCACCTGGCACTACATGAAAATATTTATAATCGGGTTTTACTGAAAAGCTGATTCTAGAATTAGCATGCACTCCAAGACCTCTTGCAAATGTTTTTCCTTTGATCTGAATTTTGGCTCCAGATACTGATTGGTTTTCATTTACTTTCCAATACGACTTATTTGATGACATCAATGACTTAGAAACATATACTTTTTTCTTTTCTTTTACCTTGATCTTATTGTTGTTCAAAACACGGGCTTTAGCCGCTGCATTTGCCACAGCATTGGCAGCGGCTTCTTTCTCAGCAATAGCCTTATTCGCCGCCGCTACAGCTTCAGGGTCTGTGATAAAATAAGCATCTGCCCAATCTGCGTGATCACCGCCTTTATCATCTTCAGCTTGTTCCACTACAAGTGTTAACTTTTTTACTCCCGCCAAATCTACCGTCACTGATTCTGGTGATTTCTGACGTTCGCTATTGATTTTTCCACTGTTGTAAACCTCTTTATCGTCTACCATTATTTTCATTTCTATTGTACCGTGGTGAGCATCATCTGCACCGGGTACTACATGGAAAAGTTTATAGTCAGGTGTTACATCAAAAGTGATTTTTGAGTCTGCGTGTACGCCTAATCCTTTTTCAAAAGATTTACCTTTAATCATCAGTTTTGCTCCTGAAACTGACTTGTCGTTCATGACTCTCCAATACGACTCTTTGGCACTTGCCATTTCTTTTGTCAAGAAAACTTTCCCTTTGTTAGAGGCGCCATCATTGGCTAAAAGATTTGATGATAATGACACAGAAAGTGTCAATAGTAATACAAGAGACTGTATACTTTTTACAATGATAGATTTCATTTCTTTTATTTTTAAAAATTTGATGATGGGAATAAATGGTTCATGTTGTGGCTAGCCAAGATGTTTTTAATCGCATCTCCTAGACCACAACTTGAATCAATTATTTAATCCATTATCTTCTTATTAGATTTTCACTTTTTTCGTCAATCGGCCTTTAGGGCTTACAATTTGTACGATATAAATACCCGCTTTCAATCCTGAAACTTTTGTTTCTGCACTAGTAATTGATTGTTGCACTATAACTGCACCTTTCAAGTCACTTACTATCAATACACTTCCTTCTAAATCTACTTGAGAAATAATAGTCAAGGTTTGATATGAACCTGAGAATACTTTTACTTTTGAAGCCAACTGATTTTCAGAGGATAGTGGCTGACTTTCTTTCATTAAGATAGTGTACGTCTTTTTTGTAACTCCATCTTCTGCCGTCACTGTAATAATAGTCAATTCACCCAACGCTTCTGCTACATCAATTACAACTGTAGCTTTAGCATCTTCTGTTTCCACTGTTACTTCTGGAATTTCTGAAAGTTCAAACGTGTAATCCGTTTTCGAAATCTCGAAGTTTTCTATTAAAACTCCATCAAAATAAATCGCACTCAATGTGGCTACAGAGGATAATGGTTGCTCTGAGAATGTTACAGTATACGTTTGTACCGTTCCATCTTCTGCCGTTACTTTTATGGTTGCTGAACCTGTTGGAGAATCCGCTTGCGTTATTTCGATTGTCGCTTGTGCATCACTCTTATCCGCAGTAACTGTTGGTACTATTGCTTCTGACCCTAAACTGTAAGCATAGCTCAATGTTCCTGCATCAAAAGTTGATAATGCTTCTCCATCTAAATAAATAGCACTCAATGTGGCATCTGATGATAAAGTTCTTACCGAGAATGTTACCGTATATGTTTGTACCGTACCATCTGCTGCTGTTACTTTTATTGTTGCTGATCCCGTTGGAGCATCTGCTTGCGTTACTTCGATAGTTGCTTGTGCATCATTCTTTTCAGCAGTTACTGTCGGTGCTTCTACTCCAGGCTCTAAAACATATGTGTAATTCAATGTTTCAGCTTCAAAAGATGCTAACGCTTCACCACCAACTGTGATACTTTTCAATGTGGCGTCTGATGAAGGTGGAGGCAAGATGTTAAAGCTGAAACGTGCTACAGTTGTATTTTGTTCGTCTTGAGAAGTTACTGTCACCACTAGTGTTTCATCTAAACTACTAATATCAGAATAAACTACTTTAGCGGCTGTCGATGTAGCAGTTACAACAATAGCAGGTACACTTGTAGCGGTATGAGGCAGGTCAACTGTGTAGTTCTCTGTTCCTGCTTCGTAAGCAAATGCTTCACCGTCTACTGTAACTGAAGCAATACTCGCATCTGGTGAAAGTTCTTCTGCCACTGTGAAGTTGATAGAATAAGTGTTTTCCGAAGTACCATTTTGTGCTGTTACTTTTGCTGTTGCTGTACCTTCTAAGGTATTGATTTGTGTCAACGTTACTACCGCTCCGTCATGACTTTTTGTAGCACTGATAATTGGTGCATCTGTTGTGCCAAAAGGCAACTCATAATCATATGTGAAGATATCAGGTGCAAAACCATTGATCATCACTTTGCTTTCTCCTTCTCCTAAATACAAGGCTGAAAGTGTGGCGTCATCTGAAGGTGCTGGCCAAACCCAATTAATCGTATATACCTTATCGGCTCCATCTTGAGGAGTCACTGTGATCGTTGTAGCGACAGGGGCAGTTCCTTGTCCATCTATTCCATTCGCAACAACTGTATTTCTTGCAAGTGGATCTTTTGCCATTGCTGTCACAACTGGTGCTTTTTCAGTACCATAAGGCAATTCTATTTGATAAGTTGCTTTTGCTTCTTCAAAACCTTCAATCAAGTCTTCTTCTATTTTAAGAGAAGCTAAATCTGTGTTATTTGATCCTTGTGACCATAACAAAGCTAGCGTATATACTTTTGTGCTTTCATCCTGTGCTGTCACCGTAATTGTTGCATTACCTGGCAAAGCATCTGGCAGGGTAATTTCCACATTTTTTGCTTGCTCATCCATGGCTTCCGCATTGATCACCGGCTTACGCGTAGTGCCATAAAGATACTTCAATTCGTAATTTTGAGAATTTGCATCAAAGTTGAATAATGGTATTTCATCTACTTTTAACCATGCTAAGTCAGCGTTAGTAGAGGCTGGTGATTCTTGGAAAGAAATTACAATTTCATCACCTGTAGTATTTCCGTCTGCTGCTGTCACTACTATTTTAGTCGTTTCAGTCAAGTTAGCGGCAGGAGTAATTTCAGCCACTGCATTAGGGTGACTAGTCTGTACTGAAACCGTTGGTACTGCAGTAGAACCATAAGGGAAAGATACAGTATAAGCTGTTTTGCCCTTCTCAAAGCCATCAATTAATTGACCGTCTACAAAAATCGCATTCAATGAAGCATCATCTTTTGCTTTAGCTTCTGGCCCTCTTAGGTTTGATAAATAATATGTATTTCCACCTGCATTGTTACCTAATAAAACCAGTTCCATGTAATTAAAGCTTACCTGATCGATCGAAACTTTTACATTGTCTCCACTTTCATTATTCATAGATGCTTGAACATCTGTAAAGTCAAAAACAAGGTCTTGCCATCCGTCTTCTGCTTTGATGGTTTTATCTACACTAGCAAAAGAATTATTTGGTCCTCTGAAACGAAGGCTCAACACATGCTGATTGGCTTCAATTTCTCCTGTTGGGTGATAAAAATAGAATTTAAAGGCTTTGGCTTCACTCATATGCACTTCATCAAAACGATGCTTGATATAAGTATCATTCAAGTCACCTTTTGTAAGCTTGGTCACTTTTGCATTGCTGACCACACCTGTATTATCAGGATTGTCAACGATCTCCACAGAAGCGAATCGCTCATAACTTAATGGAGCTGCATCAGTTTCATCAAAATTATGATACGTTACTAAAGGATACTCTTTTGCAGGCACCTCTCCCATGTTATTCTCTACCGCTTTGTCCTCAAAAGTAGCAAGTGTAATACCATCCGTATCTTCAACCGTTCCTCCAGTAAAAGAAATTGTCACATCGTCTTCTGATGTCAAGGCATTCGGAAGTTTAAAAACAAACCCTTTTTCATTGTTTTCAAATTGTACTCCCTGAATTTCAGTACCGTTTGCTTTCACTACAAATACTGCATTATCCACTGTTTTGATTGACGCATGAGTCAGTAAATCTAATGTAATTTCCTTACCATTTTCATTTAAAGCTGCAGAAGTGATGATGGCTGTATGTTGTAATTTTGGACCCATTATATTGTCGATATAATACGTCAAGCCTTCAGCTTTTTTCTTATTATCGGCAGGGGCTAAATAAAATTTCACCGATTGATTTCCGACTAAATCTTCATCCGCAATATTTGATAGATCAAAATAATAACGTTTCCATTGTCCATAACAGTTCACCACCTGAGCCGTTGATAATTTACTTCCAACTCCAATCGCAATCTCTCTATTGGCATTTTCCTGACCTGTGTTTTCAATCATTACATCTATAGAGAACGATTTTGTGGTTGTGAAATCAAAGGCAAAACCTTCTGGAAGTTTCCAGCTGATATCAACCCATTCTTCTCCGCCTCTTACCAACTGTCCTACAATTTCGTCTTCATATTTATAGTTTTCATTAATCGTGTAACGATTAGAACCATTAATAGTAGTTAGAGAAGCTTCACCAAAGTTATAATAAGGATAAAGCGTAAGCTCCATTTGTGTACTATTATTCACTACATCCAATCCTTCAAAAACGGCAAGCTTATTTCCTGCATTGTCTGTCACTTCTCCACTTTCATAAGCAAGTGTCACTTCTTCTCCTGCCTTCAGTTTTCTTGAAAGTACCAATTGTATTTGATCATTGGTAACCAACACACTTTTAGTGGGAATAACCGCTGCCTGTTCTGTTTTTTCACGAATAACAAATGATGGATTGATAATCGACTTTATACCTTCATGATTGATGAAATCAATGATCACACTGTTGCCCTCCTGATCTGTTGAGGCTTTTGTTACAATTTGATTCGGCGTAATTTTCGGTCCTTTTATATCATCGATATAAAACTGCAGGCCATCTCCTACTTTTTCTGTATCGTTGTAAATGAAGTAAAAATACAATTCATTAAAAGCTACATCTTTAGGTGCATCAGCAAAATCAAAAGTGTATTGCACCCATTGATCGTACATTGAAATTTCTTTTGTCAGAATAGCTTGAGCATCTGGATTTCCATCACTTTTCAGTGCACAGGCAAGTGTTTTATTGGTCAGAAGTGCTGCAGGTGATGCAAGGTAGATTTGCACTGAAACCTTTTGATCTTCTGACAGGTCCAATTTTCCACCCATCTGATACACCAAACTAGAGTTTTCATTGTCATTGATTTTGAAACGAATGACATCCTCACAAATCATTCCCGAAGGATCAGAATAACTGCTTACTTGACCTCCTATGATATGTTTTAGTTTACCAATACTTTTTTCAGCGTGATGGTAATAATGATAAGCACCTTGTGCATGCAATTGTGCTGTGGTTCCCAAAAGGGCCACAACGAAAAAGGCTGTAAGCCAACCTAATCTGCTTTGTAATAATTTTAATTTCATACTTTATTCTGTTATATAAAAAATGCTTCTGTGTTTTGTTTAAGTACCTGGAATAAAGTAAGCGGACATTAAATCCCTTTACTTCTTTCCTTATACTTACTTCTAAAAAATAGCAGCTTAAAAGGGTGTTTTGATTGATGTAGCGACAGGTAAAAAATAACCGCTACTTCTTTCTTTTTAGTACCAGGACAAAAGGAAAGAGATAATATAGCGTGCACCACGACTGAAGTCATGGGCAAGTGATACTGACTCCACCAACACTGAAGTGTTGCCCACGTTACCAACCTTCAAGATTTCAGTCTTGATGAGGTTGGAGTATTACCTACCCATAGTTTTAACTATGGTGTACGAAACATCTTTTTTCATTTGCTCTAGCACTCAACAAAGGAAATCATTTTATAAGTCTTCCCTTTTTCAATATTTTTCATTTTTTTGCTCAAATCACAAATCACTCAAAACCAGCTATTTCACAACTAATAAAAAGAGAATATGTTAAAAATGAAGAAGTAATATTTGAGAATAAATAGAGGGTTTACTGAAGAAAACGGTCAAAGTCTATCACTTTTCTATCACAATAGATTATAACGTTTTTATAAATTTCTCACTTCTATCACTTCTTCCCTTTTCTAATTAATTCAAATTCAGATCACTATCCATTAGTACTGAATAAGTGATTTCCCATGTTTTTGTATCAGGATTGAAATCCGTCTGCCAGTAATCATTTCCGTATTTTTCCTGTTCTTTCAAATTGACAAACTCACCGCCTTTCGTTAAAATCAGCTTGAAGTTTTGATAGTCTGTGATATTGGTAATCGTAACAGGTACATACCCCAAACCGTTCGAAATATCCACTACCACTTCATTATCTTCTGCTTCAATTCTTATAGGAATCTGACGAGTCAGTTTTCCTTTTTTCACACTGATTTTTTGTGTGTTCAGATACGCCTCTCTGTACATCGGTTTCCAAGTATCAGCATTCTTATTGATAAATTCTTTGAAAAGTGTGTTGGTTCCATAATAGGCATTCGGTTCGTTGGGCAACACACACAATTCGATAATTGCATCAATTTTATCTCCTTTGTTCAGCTGTCTTTTTTGGTTAGGAAGATTTAATTCTATCATCCTTTCATACGTTTTCCCGTTGCCAGTTTTTATTTCTTTCATGTAAGAAGTGAACTGTGCCTGATTTAATTTTTTATCAATAATCGTATTCCATTCTCTTAGAATAAGGCCTTTGTTTCCCCACGTACCGTATTTTTGAGGTCGCTGATTAATTGCTTTATGCATACTCACCCAAGGAGCGGCTCCTGTGGCATTCACTCTTTGAATAGCAAATCCGTTGATGTCTTTGATCTGATCTACATCTGGGTAAAGACCTTTCTCATTACCATATGCTAGACCGTCTTCTAAATTATCACTATAATCTTTGGAGCTAAACTGTGCGATGGCCAGTTTACTATAATTGATCGTTTTTTGCACGTTTAATTCAACATGGAAAAAAGTTCTAAGGTAGTCATCCGTTCTGATGATGTACGTGGTTAATTTGAAATCCGCTTTATCGTCTCCCGTCTTACCTCTATACACAATCTCAGTAAGGATAGGGCCTGTTCGTACCTGATCTACTTTCGTTTCTTTTATTTCTACAATTTCCCCCTTGTTGTCATAAATTTTCAATACATCACCTCCTCCAATATTAGGAGTCCAGTCATGTTTTTGAGGAGCTGAAATCCCCGCCTTGGTACTCTGCACATAAAAGGGACGTAGGTCATTGATCAATGATCCCGTAAGGTTTTTATTAGGGTCCAAACACATATTTACACCATAGGCCCCCAAAGATGTTTGTTCCCATAATTGGTGATTGTTGGGTACATTTTGTCCCCATCCTTCCAATGAAAGCTGACTGTGTGACACCGCAGGAAGCTGTCCCCAAAAACCATTGATTCTACTCAGTTCTAACTCCAAAGTGGTATTTGGCGGAATGCTGACAATTGTAAAACCTCTCAGCCACGTTCCACTGTATTTTCTATTGTGTTCTGTATGCCAGTTTTTTGAAACTTGTATCGGCAAACCAATCGGATTCCCTTCCTTATCTCTTAAAATCATGGTGGTGCCTGTGATATTTTTGACTTGATGCTTCTTTTCGAAAATCAATCGTTCATATCGTATTTCATCAGAAGTATTCTGAAGAAAAAGTCCCGTTCGTTCCAACCCTTCAAATTTCTCCATATTTCCAGACAACGGAATTACTGTAGCTTGCCTCTTAAGATCTTTATAAGGTTTTAAATCAGTATAAGGTTCTTTTTTATCAATAGCAGAAACGATTAAACCATCATTACTCTTATAAGCCATTTTACGGTGAAAGAGTGCTGAAATATGCTTTTGTTTTAAATCACCCTCAACTTGGATTTTCTCATTGCTATATTTTAGCGTATTGTTCTTATCATTTGTAGTGACTTCCCATTCCACTTCTTTTTTAGATACGACTTGCACCAAGTTCTTATTCTTCTGATCGACCTTATACAATGTATTAGGAGTCTCAATTTCAACAAGTAACTTCATTTCGACATCCTCTGGAATAAAGTCTTCCTCACACGATAAAGTAAAAGAAAATGCATCAGGCCATGAGGCGATTTCAAGGCTAAATGAAAAAAGAGGACCATCTTCCAAAATCAAATTCGGAATTAAACGGCGCTGATAATATTTCCCTCCTTCAATCCATCTTCCTAAAAACTTCTTGTCTTTCTCTTCTTTAATCACTTTGTACCTTTCGCCATTATATTCTAAATACATGGACAAAATATCTGCTTCTTCTTTATGAATACTGATGTCTTCCAGTTTTTCATAAGGTGCCAAACCTGTCATTTGCGTGAGTTTCAATTCTTCTGTATTGAACCTCAAAAAATGATAGTTGGAATGAATGTAAAATTCTTTTGTTTTTGACGGTACTTCTGGAAAATACATATAGGTATTTGCCTTAGTAAAATCAAATAATTGAAAAGGTGCTTGAGCAAATAGTTGTCTTGAAATTAATAGAATAAAAGCTGTAAAAACGATGTATCTTTTCATCTCATTTATGTTTAAAAAATTTACTGATCTAAGTTTACAGCATTGTTTTTATTATTCTTTTTGAAAAAATATCAATCCTTTGTTAGAATTTGAAATCCGTTTTTTTTCGTGAAAGATGAAGATAAAAGAAGTGTTTTTTGATAAAAATGAGATAAAAAATAAGAGTAAAATTTGAAGTGCTACTTATAGTATTATCGTTATAACTATTGAAGCAAAAAAGGGCTATTGATAAATCCATCTATCAATAACCCTTTCTTATTATGAGCATGTTTGAAACCTCAAATTGTATTACCCTTCTTTCAAAGCTTTAATTTTCTCTTCCAACTCCTTTGCTTTTTTCACAAACTTCTGCTGTTTTTTTAAAGAAGGTAAAACCTCTAAATCTTGATTTAAAGTGGCTAAATGCTGTTCCAATTCTTTTTCTAATTCTTCTAGCTGTTCTTTTTTAGACTTCATCTTTATTGCTATGTAATTATTAATAACTAGGGTAAAATTAGAACATAATTAGCATACAACAAATGACACTCAGCATAGAAATTACTGTTTCAAAATTCTAAAACGATCACCTTCCACTTTCACTAAATATAAGCCTTTCGGGTACGCCGAAATATCTACTTTTATTCTTTGGTGTCTTTTTATGATAACGGGGTTGATTTTTTCCCCTTGAGCATTAAAAACTACTAGCTTGGTGGCCTCTGTAATAGTAGTGCTTTTTACATTGAAAATACCATCAGTGGGATTGGGGTAAACCTGATAACCCATGCTCCATAAATCTTCTTTTGAGGTAGGTTCTTCTGGAGTAATAGGGTCCGTTGGCTCTATTGGCACACCGGTACAATCATCTATCCAATTCTCCTCACCAATAATGGCTTCCTGATATTTAAAACCAACAGATTCTACGGCAGATACGGCTACTTTATAATATCCATCCGCATTATTTTGATTGCCGGCTCTATACAAAACTGTAGCTACTGCTGGAGCGGGATAACTTTCTCCATCTTTGTTGTAATTTTCACCGATTAGGTGACGAAGCTGACAAGGTACATAGCCAAAGTGTTTTGACTTCACTTGTGCTGTCTTTCCATAAGTTCCCTTTACATTTTTGACAATGCTAGTATTGGCATAGTAGCCGGGAGTAATACCTAAGGAATCTTCCTTTTTTGTGACATACCCTCTGTCGATTCTGGCGGCAAAACCTGTATTTACAGTTTCTATTCCATCTATTTCGATATGACCATTTTTGGTGGCATGAGGAGAAATCATCACCCCTGCATTTCCATTTTGACAGTACACATTGTTAGCGTAAATATCATGATTACCACCTACTTGAAGTTCATTCATCTTCTTCAATCCCGTTTCTAAACGTAATGTAACGCCTCCATCTCCCCAAATGTCTTTGAAGAATACATGCTTCAAGGCTTGGGACTGTATCAAACCATAACCGTAATGCGCTTTCTCTATTCTACAGTTTTTCACTACGCCATTTTCCGACATGACATATTTATCATTGTAAAGTGAGTAGCCCATTGTAATGGCTGAAAACTTGGTGTTATCATCAATTACACTTACATCTGCTACTAAAAAATTTTGGGTGTTGATCAATGAAATTACTCTTACATTTGGATTAATAGAAGTGGTGACATCTACAGTAAACTGACCGCTTTTCCCTCTAATACTAACATTCTCTGTATACTCTTTATCTTTCCCGACATTAAAAATCCCAAAGTTTTTATCACCTCCAATATCCGTAGGATAGATTGTAGCATTTTTGTGGATGACTAGGTGAATATTCGACTTCACGTGGATGTTCCTGAAGAAATAATCTCCCCCTGGAATGTTAATCCTTCCTCCATTTTCAAGTGCTGTGAGGTCATCAATGGCTTGTTGCAATGCTTCACTGTCATCTTCAGCATCAGTGTTATTGACATTGTAGTCAGCGACTAGATCTACCGTTCGACTGATGGTACCTAGATAGTCAGTGTAGAAGTCCGTTTCGTTTTGTGCAGAAAGTGTAGCCCATGAGAATAAGGCCACAAAAATTGTGAGTAAAATTCGTTTCATTTCATTTCAAATTTATGGTGTTAATTAATTATGAGTACTAAGTCAAAAAAACAGGAGGTTTTTTGAATGAAGAATTAAAAAAGTTCCATAACTTTTGTCCTAGTACTTAGTGGCTTGTAATGCAATAAAGTGCCACTTCCCATCATTAACCCAAGGTTTAATCATGGGTCAATGATGGGTGGAAAAATTTATGTGATGTGTGTTTATGGAAGTTTGGGAATTGAATTACAATGCTAAACTATTGTTCACAAGATCCCACTTCATCACTTTCATTAATGATAGCTTTTTTCTGATGCGGGAAACCTATCGCTTCCACATTTGATATTTTCACGTTGTAATAGCCATTTGCATTATCTGCGTTTCCATCTGCTCTGTATAAAATTGCAGCTACTGCTGGTGCAGGGTAGCTTTCACCATCAGGATGTGCGTTTGAGTGGATCAATGGTTTGGCATCACACGTGATGTATTTAAAATGTTTTGGTTTTACTTGAGCATTCTCACCGTAAGTAGCTTTTACATTCTTCACAATGGAAGTATTGGCATAATACCCCGGTTGTAATTTTAGTTTTTTCTGCTCTTTATTCGTATATCCTTTATCAATTCTCAAAGCAAAACCTGTATTTACAGTTTCCACTCCATCCACTTCAACGTGTCCATTTCTGATGGCATGAGGAGAAATCATCACCCCTGCATTTCCGTTTTGACAGTAGATATTTTTGGCATAGATATCATGATTACCACCTGTTTGGGCGTTATTCATTTTCTTTAAACCCGTCTCTAAGCGAAGTGTAACACCACCATCACCCCAGAGGTCTTTGAAGAATACGTTTTTGAGGGCCTGAGATTGTACTAAACCATAACCGTAATGTGCTTTCTCTATTCTACAGTTTTTCACCACACCATTATCAGACATTACATACTTTCCATTGACTTTGGAATACCCCATAGTAATGGAAGAAAATTTTGTATTATCATCAATACAATTCATATCAGCAATCAAAAAGTTGTGGGCATTCGTCATGCTGAACACTCTTACATTTTTGTTCACTACTTTGCTCACATCTACCTTATACTGTCCTTTATCTCCTCGTACACTTACGTTTTCAACGTAGTTGCCTTTGGTTCCGAAATCAAAAACGCCATAATTTTTATTTTTCTCTGGAAGAGTTGGGTAAATCACAGCATCCTTTGAGATGACGATATGTACATTTGATTTTACTTCAATGCTTCCAAAATAATATTTACCAGCAGTAATATTGATACGTCCTCCTTTTTTCAAAGCCGTCATATCATCAATCGCTTTTTGCAACTGTGCACTATCATCTCTATCGTCTTTATTATTCACCTTATAATCTTTTACAAGATCAACGGTTTTAGAGACTTGACCTATTTTATCTTGGTAAAAATCACTTTCTTTCTGTGCGAAAGTAAAGCTGGCACTTACTAGCAAAGCACCTAATGTAACGATAAGTTTTTTCATTTCACGAAAATTTATTGGATTCTTAGAGCATGTTTGAAACATCTCTTATGAATTGAGCAACTGTACATTGCTCAATTCAATAAAAAATTATAGTGCCTTTAGCTCATCAATACATAAGCCGTTAGCATTTAAAGTAGTCACACGAATGGTATTCGCACCCGACTGTAATGTCACGTTGATTTCGTATTCATTCCAGTCTTTTCTGTATTTTTCTACTGCCTGTAATATCAATTCCTGACTTTCGCCATTGATGGTCAACAGTACTTTATGTTCTTGAATATCTCTCTTAGAGGCCGAGTATCTGATTTTCAAAGTATACTCACCTTCGCTTCCATCATTTTCCTGGTACCACTCTATGTACCCACCTTGATTTTTACCGAAGTCGATATACCCTTTTCCATTAAAGTTGGCTCCTTCAGAAGAGATGGTCACTTGATCGAATGCCGCATCTTCTGCTTGATCACCGCCTGGATTGAGAGCAGTTACAACGGGGTCCATTTCAAAACCTTCATCTTCTGCAAAACGCTCATACATACGGAGAACTTCTTTAGTATTAAACAAAACCAAGGCCTTCACTGTCTTTCCTAATTCTAAATCAAAAGCTTGATCGTATTTTGTAGAAGCAGTCGTTGGTTCACTTCCATCAGTGGTATAAAAAATGCTGAAATCCCCTTTCGCTTCTTTTCCTCTTAAAGCCATTTTCTGAACATCAATACTCACCTTCTTTGAGGTCAATAACCTTTTATCTCCTAAGATTGAACCTACAATTACATTCACATCTCCAGAAGCATCCAAAGATTCAATATAAGCCCTCGTCAAACCATAAAAACCAATTCGATCAGTGGCTAAATAGTGCTTTTCCACATCCACAGGACTACCATTGTCCAATGCTTTTACATGCCCTGCCCCAAGTACTTTGAAGAAATTTCTGTTTTCACCATAGGGGTAAAACTCTCCTTTCTCATCCGTTGTTGTTACTCTCAACTGCACTATATCTTCCTTTGTATTATTCAAAGGTTCACCATCTATCGACAATTTAATTTTAGCAGGCTGATCAGCTGTCGCAATAGTTTCTTCAGTGACCACTTTATTGTTTTTATACCCTACTGCTTTCAAGGTTCCTTCCTGATAACCAACCATCCACTGGCATTGCATTTTATCCCATGATTTGCCCGGCTTTTGTTTTCCAAGAGATACCCCATTAAAGAACAATTCCACTTCATCACAATTAGAATACACCCAAACTGGAATTTCCACTCCTTTCTCTAACATAGGGTGCGTCCAATGAGGTAAAATGTGTACCATTGGCTCCTCCGTCCATTGTGATTGGTATAAATAGTAAAGGTCTTTTTCAAAATTGGCCATATCAATTGCACCTCCCATAAAGGATTTGAAAGGCCATCCGCCATGTACAAAAGTAGCTTCACCGATGTAGTCATGCCCCGTCCAACGGAAAGATCCTGCATAATTCGGCATGTCTCTTAACTGCACAATGTTTTGTCTTGAAGTCAAGCGTACCATGGCGTTGTCATAGCTTGAATTGAAAAGCTGTTTGTAGTTTGCTTTCTTAGCAGAAGTGGTCCAATCATATGTAAAAACCTCTTCTTTAGTTAAATCAGGGTACTCATAAGGTTGATGACGCACACAAGGGTAACCGTCTCTGTACCACGTCAATGTTCTGTAAAAACCTCTTACTTGGAAAGTGTGTGTATTCTCTGTACCGATAAATACTCTGTCTTTTTTTAAGTGATCAAAGAAACCTTTTCTTTCACTATGACCATTCACGCCAAATACGTCCATATAGTCAGAACCTGAATGCCCTGAAGTAACAGGTCTTGTATCATCTAATTCATGACATCTTTCCACCAATGCTTTTGCCGCTTCATCCCCTCTTGTTTCATTTCCTACAGAATAAATAATAATGGACGGGTGATTTCTATCTCTCTTGATCCAGTCTGTCACATCCCTGTTCCACCATTCCTCAAAATGATGAGCGCCATAATCATTCATGGCTTTTTTATGCCAGCCATCAAAGATCTCATCCATCACAATCAAACCCATTTCATCACACATATCATAAAACTGAGGAGTCTGAGGGTTGTGGGCTGTTCTGATGGCATTGACACCCATGTTTTTCAATTGCTCTAAACGGAATCGTAAAATCTTATCGGGCACCGCCGCTCCCAAAGCACCTGCATCTTGGTGATTACATACTCCTTGTAATTTCACATTCTCACCATTGATCCAAACGCCCGTTTCCGGTTTCCATTCTACATCCCTAACACCAAACTTAGTCGTATAAACTTCTTCTGACTTTTTTAATTTAACTTTTGAAACTGCTTTATATAAATAAGGATTTGTAGTAGACCAAAGTTCAGGAGAATCAATACTCATATGCTGTTCCAGCGTCACTAACTCATTTTCCATTAAGAAAAACTTTTTTGAAGCAGTAGCCACTATATTTCCTTCTTGATCTACAATGTCAGTAGTCAATGTTCCTTTGGCTTTCTGTAAAGTCTCATTCTTAATTTCTGTGGCAATACTGATATTATTTTGAGCTGTTTTAATAAAAATACCACTAGCAGGAATATTCACTTTTTCCTTAATATCAATCCAAGTATTAGCATAAATTCCAGAACCGGTATACCACCTCGCAGAAGGCTGTGCATCATTGTCTACACGAACCGCAAAAGTAATGGTTTTATCACTTTCTACTTCTTTAGAAATATCATAATCAAAAGAAATCCATCCATAAGGACGAGTCCCCAATTTGCGTCCATTGGCCCAAACGGTGCTGTTCATAAATACACCATCAAATGCAATACGAACTGCTTTTCCTTTCCACTCTTCAGGCACTTCAATGGTTTTCCTATACCAACCAATTCCGGCAGGAAGATAACCACACTGTCCACCCATAGGGTGCTTCTCATCATACTCTCCTTCTATACTCCAATCATGGGGCAGGTTCAGTTCCCTCCAGTCTTTGTCATTGTATTCTGAGAATTCCGCTCCTCTATTTTCGTTCAGTTTAAACTTCCAATCTTTATTAAAATTAAGTCTTTGCTGCGCTGTTAATTGCAGGGCTGAAAAAAGTAACCCCAGTATAAGTAAATACTTCATTTGAATTTCATTTTTATGTAATTGAAGTTAGGGTTCGTGCATCATGCCCTCAAAATTGTTATATAACCGTGATGATGATGCACGAAATACTAAATACCCTCAATTACTACCGCTTTAGTACCAGTACAAAAGTCATTTTCTTTTTACAAAAATTTGAACCTGTGTGTATATAATATGTAGCTATAGAGATAAAATACTGAAATAGTGACTATTGACACCTTATTATTTTTCATTTCTTAGAAAGGAATAAAACGAGTTGAGACACTTCAAAAACTAATAATTTAGCTTTGGTTAAAGTAAAGGATAGAAGGAAGAATGAAGGGGTATGTGTTTTTTAGTTGGCTCTACAGTATGCTCAGTTCTAGCTCTTAACATTACAAATATTGAAGGTTTTTAAATGAAAACAATTCTTGTAATTATTTTTGACTTATTTTTGATCGATTAAAAAGGGTTTTAGTATATGCTGAATTCCATTTGATAATAAACAAAATAATAACAAGCTACTATTATGAATTCAAAGATTGGAAATGTAACCACTTATCTAGCTTCATTTATTCTACTAATAATGGGTGTAGTGTATCTCTTTAAAAATAGTTTTATGCCTTATCATAGTGAAGCTGTGATGTTGGAATGGAGTGAAGTAGATCAGAACTTTCAGGCATTAATTCTTGCACTTATGAGAGCTGTTGCGGGTGGTTTTGTGACCATCGCTTTGGCTATTGTATTTCTTCAAAAAAAGTTTTCATCTACAAAAATTTCTTGGTTACCTGCATTAATTTTATTTATGGGATTAACCATTAGTTTTACCTCTATATATGCGAATGTATTGGTAAGATTGAATACAGAAGGAAAACCACCAACTGCTTTGGCATTTTTGGGTGTTGGCTTGGTAATAGCAGGTTATATCTTCAATTTAAAATCTTTGAAAGAGGTAAGCAATTCGGTTGATAATAAAACTGAAAATGCAGTAGAAAATTTAGCTTAGTTCAATTTTTCAATAAAACAATACATATAAAATACCAAGCCCCACAAGTATTTTTGGCTTGAGGGGTTTGGTGTTTTATTTTGATAAAAAATAAAAGCTTACATTTATTTAGCTCCTTTTATAGTTCTTCACATGCAATCAACCTCTCTACATTGTATCCGCTATTTCTTTTACTTCCTCAATTGATAAGCCTGTACTTTCTGCTATTTGCTCAATAGTAAGGTTTAGTTTTAAAAGGTTTTTAGATGTTTCAATGGCTTTTTTCTTCTCCCCAATTTCCTGTCCAATCTCCCTCTCCTTAATGATTGCATCCATCTCCAATGTACGTTCCCTACTTGCTTCCTCCATAAGGTTGACAATATGTTTTTTATAGCTTACCTGTTCTGATTTTGACATCTTATCTACTTTCAATATTTCTTTGGCTTGTTCTAGTCCTTTTGCTTTAAAATTGTCTTTGATTTCGTTGTTTTTGAAATAGTAAATCCATTCATCAAGCGTATTTCTGGCCACATCATCAAATTGATTTACTTTGATAATATAGTATTCGGGAAATAAATCGGATGGGGTTTTTTCTTCTCCTAAAAATACTTTTTGCTTGCCTGATAGTTCTAAAGCGTCATTTTGATATATACCTTTGAAGTTAGTCTTGCCATGATAAACATAATCAGCTCCTTGTCCTAAATCAAAATATACAATATTGACTGAATAAATTTTCTTGACATGATGATATGCTTCTCCAACAGATATATATTCGGTCAATACTTTTGAAGTACCATAAAGCATACGCTGAAAATAATTGTATTCTAGTTGGTTTTGAACTTCAATAATAACGTATTCTCCTTTCTGGTTTTTTACCAAAATATCTACACGGTTGAATTTATCAGAAGCCGTTTCTTGGTTTCCTTCACTTTCTAAAATACTATCAATAGTGATATCTTCCTGCATTAATTCAGAGAGAAATCCTTCTAAAATTACATAATCCGCCTTATTTCTTAAAAGGCGTTTCATTGCCCAATCAAAACGTATTAAATCATTCTTCATTATTGTACTTTTTTCGTGAAGGAAATAATGGTATTTCCGAGGGTAAAGGTAAGTATTTTTGTAAAAACAGACCAACCTGATTTTGGAGTAAGTTGGTCTGTTTTTTTGAGGTGATCAGTTAGAAACTTATACAAAATGATAGTGCGTAGTGACAGTATCGCTTAATACAACGTACGGTAGGACAATACTTCACAACAATTCAGCTTTCTATAATTACTCCATCAATTGTATAAACAGAAAAAGAGATGATAAGAAAACCTATCACCTCTCGCATACTTACTGTTGAATACAAATTGTATTTTGAAAATTTTTATATAAAGTGTTTTTTTCGTCTTATTTGATCCCCTTTTCCTTTGCCTTCTTCTTATTCACCTTAAATAAATGGCTATTTTCTAGCGTTACTTCTTTCCACCCTGCATATACTTCATTTTCCCATTCCAATAACGCTTCCTTCATTTTTGATGCTCGTTTTGTTTCAACATCAATTTTATTATGCTCTTCCGAAATGTCCTCTACGACATTGAATAGCTCAAACTTTCCAGAATGGTATTTTACTAGTTTCCAATCCTCTTGCATAATAGCGGCATACTGATCTTCGTAGCTTCTCATAAAATAAAGATTCCTCTTCTTCATGCTCTTACCCTTTAAAGCAGGCATCAAGCTTTTTCCTTGAATGTTGCTGTCTTTGTAGGTTTGCCCCGAAGCGATTTCCATTAGAGTTGGAAAAATATCAATTGTTTGAATTGGTTTTGAGTATTCTGTTCCTGCTTTTGTCACAGATGGATATTTGATCATCATCGGTACTCTTGCTCCACCTTCTCCTAATGTATTATGTCTTTTACCACCTGCTAACGGCGTGTTTTCGAAGAAACTCCCTTGGTCTGAAGTGATGATGACTACTGTATTTTCGTCCATCTTCAAACGTTTTAAGGTCTTTAAAATAGTACCTACGGATTTATCCATGCTTTCTACCATAGCGTGATATTCAGCATATTTTGGTAACATCCCTTGATCGATATATTTCTGCACCAATTCTTTTTTACCAATATGAGGACCATGTACAGTATAGTACCAAAGAGTCATCATAAAAGGTTGTGGTTTATTATAATTTTCCAAGAAATGCACTGCTGTATCAGTCATGACTTCCGTAAGATAAACATCCGGCTGATCATTGAACTCTTGGTAAGCATTTTTGTCTTTAAAGAATGGAGCGTAATAGCTTTTCGGGTGACCAAAATTACTGACGCCAATTTGCTCATCAAACCCTTGGTGAATAGGGTGAAAAGTTTCATGTCCCAAATGCCATTTTCCTAAAAAGGCATTATAGTAGCCATATTCTTTAAGCTTCTCTGCATAAGTCACCTCTTCTAATGGCAACCAGTTTCTTGATCCCCTTTTGGCAGGATCAATCGACCATAAACCAAACTCTTTTGTATTACTTCCGTCGGGCATTTCATGACCAATATGACGAGGCATCTGCAAACGTGCCGCTTCTTTTCCGGTCAATAAAGATGCTCTACTCGGACTACATGTGGGAGTAGGAATATAAGCTCTAGTGAACTCAAGACTCTCTTTTTTGAATTGATCTAAATGAGGTGTAACGAATGATTCATTTCTGTAGCCCACATCTGACCATCCATAATCATCCACAAATAAAAGTACAATATTAGGTTTCTCTTGTGCCATCACTGATGACATCGCTCCTATACATAGAAGTAAAAGTAATTTGATTTTTTTCATTACCATTTCAGTTTATTAATTCCTTACAAAATTGAGGACAAACTGTTGTTTTAGATGTGTACCAGCATGTAAATAGTGTGCCTGAAGGTCTATTTTAAGATGAATGAGAGCGTAATGTTTTAGTCTTGAGTATTTTTTTAGTTAAGAAGTAAGAGTTAAGAGTTAGGGTGTGTACTTCCCTAAATAGGGTTGACCGTTTTTGTTCAACATTCATTTAATCTCAGCGGACAATTAAGAGCCT
>NZ_JABANE010000055.1 GCF_012844305.1 Flammeovirga aprica JL-4 | reverse complement strand
ATTCATCACCATGTCAGTGATCAATATATCCAACGATATTTAGATGAATTTCATTTTCGATTTAATAGAAGGGTATATCGGAAAACGATTTTCAAAAAATTAGTGGAACGGATGGTTTCTTCAATTCATGTCACCCAAAAACAGCTTTGTGATTGGGTGACGTAAGTTTATATACCTATTTTTATAAAAACTTTTTTAAGGAGGAGAGGTGGAGTGCACCGTAAATTGCTGAAAAGATTAAGGCTCTGATTGTAAAGCTTGAAAGGGTAAGTCCACTGCCTTCAATGACTATGTATTCTACAAAAAAAGAAAACAATAATAAAAAAAGAACATTAGACATGAACGTATTGACTTGTTGAATCATAAAATAGGGGTTAAGTATAAGTTTGTGATATTGTATAATATACACTTAATAAATTTTGAATCCAAGATAATTAATAAGTAATTCTTTATAGTTTCTTATCATGTACAGCATTTTTTATTGTATTTGAGGTTATTTCTATTAGGTTTTTAGAGGGAATTCAATGTAAAATAAAAACTATTTTTAATGGGAGAATCTTAGTTGATTACAATAAAATTAAAAATCCCCCTCTTATTGTAAAATGTTATAAGAGGGGGATTATTAGAATAGCTTCTTTTTATAAGAAATTCAGATTTCCTAAAACTGAATTGATTTTGAAAAGAACAGCTTGAATACCTGAAATTGATTCAGGGTTATAAGCATAAGCTAGTGTATAGGCGATGAAGATTCCGTAAACACTTAGTAGTAATACAGCTTTCACTTTTGTCATCTTTTTACCGATATAATAGATTAAAAAGGCTGTTACTGTAAGCAGTAACAATAGAACCCTGAACTGCCCTACAATGTCATTATCCTCTGGCTGAATTGGGATGGAAACACCTCCATTGGCAAGAGTGTAAACAAATAATGGGAAACCTAATGCAAAGCAAATATCAAAAATGTTACTGCCAAGCGCGTTGGCTACCGCATCATTATAGTTGCCATTTTTAGCATCTTTGATGGATAAGATTGTATCCGGAACACTCGTTGCCGCCGCTGCGAAAATAATAGCTACAATGAATGAAGAAATTCCAAGCTCGTGCCCTAAACTCTCACATACATAAGCTAGGGAATAACAAGCCGCACCCATAATTAAAACTGCTACAAATAATAATGTACCTGCAATTCTGTTGTCCAGCTCTCTTCCTTTTACAATAAGTGCTTCCAAGTCAAGTGTGAAAATAGCTCTGATAAGGCCATTTCTTGATCCATCATATTCCTCGTCGTCGTCGTCATCATCGTCATCATCACTGTCTTCATCTTTGATTTTGACTTTTTTCAGGATAAAGATATATACCCCGTAAACCAACATAAGGATCAGGCCATGTACCCAAGTAAGTGCTGTACTGTTTAATAATACAATCAGAATAAGTTCTGCTGAAATTAAGAACAATCCATCTCTTAAAATCACTTTAGGGTTGACAATAACGGTTTTACCTAAACTGAAAGCAACAGCAAGGATCACTACTGCTGGAATAATCATGGAGTTGAAAACAGCACTACCGGCCGTTGTTCCTAAACCACCTGCAAATCCTCTTGCATCTTTTAATACAACCAAGAAGAAAAAGGTTGTAAATAACTCTGGCAAAGAACTGCCGACGGCATTAATAGTGGCTCCTTTTACACCACCTTCCATATTTAATTTATCTCCAAAGTAATCTGAAGCTAATTCAAATCCATCGGAGGCTTTCCAAATCATTAAACAAGTCACCAATATGACTATAAGACTCTGAATTATATTGCTGAATATGGAGTTGAATACTGCGAGTTCAACATGAAATATCAGATTCATTACTGAAGGAACAAATAGAAGCATCAGCATTACAGTAATGGCAATACTTTTTATAGGTAAAGTACCCTTTTTGTCTTTCTCGTTGGTTGTGTTTTCTAGTACGTCTTGCATTTCTTTTAATTATTAACCATTTGAACCAAAATCAATCGACCGCCATCTTCATTAGACAGCAGGATTTTAGCGTTGTCTTTTATTTCAACAGGCTTGCCTATTGCTATTTTTGTTGGATTTTTACTATCCGTCATATCCATAAGATTATCAAGTTTTTGATTGACCAGAAGCCATTTGTTCTGGTGAAAAACAAAATACCCTACGGGATCTTTTTTTGTATCGTCTAATTTCTCATTGGGGAAAATTTTTCTATTTACATGCCATTGATATAAGTACTGATTATTATAGACCATCAAGCGGTAATTATCAGGTCTGAAATTATTATTTCCTCTGGAAGAGTAAAAATTGAGTACAGGTAGCATGCCCTTGTATTCTGTTTGACAGTAAGGGCATTTTGGTTTCGTTTTATTATCAAAAACAAACCATTTGTGCGAACATTTCGGATTCTGGCAAGGTTGAAGTAAATCAACGGTCTTGACCAGTGCATGTTCCCATTCGTCGGCAGTAGGCCTTGCTAGTGGATCCTGTAGCCCATCAATGAAAGCTCTGTCAAAAAGTTCTTTCAAAAATGGCCCGCTGATGCTGTAAGGCAGGGCATCGACATCTGCATAAGGCAAATAGCTTTTCTTAATCTGTGAAAGATCAGGTCTATTGGACTTATCAGTGGGATGTTCTACAAATAATGCGTGACTTCCCATTGTTTTTTCCTCATCAATGGTAGGGTCTTCATCATGTATTTTTCTACCTCTCAAAGGATGTCTGTAGAATAAATACATATAGATCAGTACCGCTAGTGCATGCCTGTCTGTATGAATAGAAGGAAGCTTGCGGTTAGGATCTGTAAGTTCCAGGTGTTTGGTCATGATCACCTCAGGGGCAATGAAGTCCGGTGTACCCATCACATCAGGAGGGAATTTACCCGGCACTACCAATCCGTCTATATCAATGATACAAGCGTTCATGCCCACGGGATCGACCAGTACGTTTTTATACGATAAATCAGAGTGGGCCAATCCTGCCGCGTGCATTCTTCTTACAGCTCTGCTGATCAGTAAAGAGATTCTTAGGTAGCTCAAGAAGTTTCCTTTCTCTCTATCGTCCAAAAATCGATTTTGATGACTGGCAGAAGCAAACCATTTTCCTTCTTTTTCTTTTCCTTTGATCTGCAACATATCATCATTCACAGATCCATGCTCAAAAAAGAAGTGCTTTTCAAAGGCTGGTGCTACAACTCCCCATAACCCTTTGTACTCTACAATATCATAGGGCCAGCAGTAAAGCTGATTCCAGTACTTGCCTCCAGCTTGTTCAAAAATATTTTTACGGTAAACTTTTACAATGGTCTCTAAACGTTCTTTGGCTTGTATATCTAATTTCGTTCTGAAAAAACCAATAACATAGGATTTATCAGGACTGAAATACACATCCTTCATCGTTCCGGAGCCAATTATTTTATCTATATATTCATAAGACTTTCCAGAGAATATAGAGCTGACTTGTATTTTACTCATAATACTGGATTGATTAGCTTAAAATTGAAATAGTTCTATCATCATGATGTCCTTTTGATGGAAAACCTAGCCAATCAATCATGGATGATTTGAACTCTTCCTCTTCACTTTTACTTAACACAGCGTCATTCAAGTCATTCCAAAGTGATTCCCATTTCTCTCCATCTTTTAAGCCTTCATCGGTCTCGAAATAAGGATCAGAAATACCATCTGTCATCAAAATAATGGCTGTTGGTTTTTCTTTATAACAATTCAGGCTGATTCTCTTTTCAAACCCTTCCTGGAAAATACTTGACATCGTAAGGAAACGAGTTTGTCCAGCGTATTCACCTCCGTCAGGTTCTCCCAATGTTTCGAATTTATCATTGGTATAAACACAAATCACACCGTCGCCAATCCATGTAGACAGCACAATAGTTCCAAATTCAAATTCCTTGCTTAAAGTAAAGAGCAGTGTAGTGGAAAAGTCTTTTAATTCCTGTTGTTTATCTTCAGCAAAACCTTTTACTACTTTATAGGATTCGTAACTAGTCTGACTTAAGAAAGTATATACTTGTTGACTTAATGTTCTTCCTAAGTTTTCTTTCTCTTCGTCTTCCTGTTCCGTTTTAGAATAATAAGCAACTAAATTTTCTTCTAAGGATTTAAAGTCGTCTCCAGACAAGTAATCTTCAACACCTTGCTTCAGCGTTTCGCAAGCAATTTTGGAACCTTGTCTAGAATATTTAGCAGAACCTGCACCATCGGCAACTGCTTGAAGCGTCCATTGTGATTCTTCAAAAACGAAATTGATAAAATGATCATCTCTAAATGAACCTATATGCGCATGTGATCTGCCTCGGATAGATGCTCCAATGATTTTATGTTTTTCAGTGGAAATAACCTCTGCATAAGTGTTATCTTTTTGGTAAGGGGCATTTTCGTCAGTAGGAAGATTTTTCCATAAAGAATTAGGATCAGGGTTGATTGTGATAAGTACCTCTTTGTTTAACTCAGGATATTTCTCATCATCATTTTCCCCTAATTTATAGCATAAAGTACCAATAAAATCGCCGGCACTTTTTGGTGTACCTGAAATTTCACCGGTTTCAATATTAAATTCCAATCCTTCCACTTTAGAAGACAAGGACAGTTCAAGAATAAAGAATTGTTCCTTACCTATGAGTTCCGCAGTAATTTTATCAGAATAGGCCTTGCCTACCATTCCGTTGTCTAATAAAATCTGAGTGTTGTCTTCTTCTTTCGTTCTGATTTTTGCCATATCTTCCTGTGTCTTATTCGTGTTTGCTTTTTTAAGTTTGATAGGGATTTTTTCAGTTTGCTTTTCTTCGATTTCTGTATTTAAATCTATCTCAACTTCTTCAGGAAAAAGTTCTTTCAGTTCTGAGATGATTGATTCTAATTGTTGAATTTTCTGTTGGATTAAAGTACCCTTTTCCATATTAACCAATTGTTCTTTCAATGTCTATATCTCCATTACCTCTGCCGAAATAAGAGGTGTTATGACACCAAGGGCAGGTTTGTTCTATGTTTTCAGGATCTGCACAAAAGATGGAACCGCATGAGCAAATAGCAACAGCAATCTGATTTCCACAGCAAGGACAAGAAGGGAAGTTTCTTAATTCCGCTGTATTGACATGTTGATTGATATTGATATTTTGTGAAAGCGATCTAAACTCATCCAGATTTATTTTGAAAGCCCCTTCTAGTGAAAAGCCAGTGACCATAAAGCCGAAGTCATTAAAGGCATTTGAGTTTTCCTTGTACTTGTTATACTTTATGATATAACCGCTGTGTGTGTTCTGACATTTACCTAATAACGTTACCGTATTTTGATCTACATTTGGTCGGTTGCCTTTGCTCAGATCAATTTTCTCTACATCGTCCAGATCATTGATTTGTCTGATATCCAGATCGTCATCATTAGAACTGTCTATTTTCACACTATGTGTTTTAATGGAATCTGTGATCCATTTGAAAAAAGAAGTAAACGCTTTAGGGTCTGTAGTGTTGAAGTCGAACACATTTTCAGAGATTCTCTCTAATAACCTTGAGTCGATATTATTACCAATACTTACAACAACTGTATTTATTTTGCTCTTATAGTTGAGTTCCCATTTCTGCAAATACTTGTCGTATTTGTCAGTGGGTACTCCATCTGTGAAAATATATACAATTGGTTTCCAGTCGCCTCTAAAAGTGGAACTTCTTTTTACCGTATTTTTATCCAGTTCATTCATCAGCAGATTCATCCCTTCTCCTAATGAAGTTCCAGAGCCAATAGGCAATACTGGAGGATAATAAACGGCAAGTTCTTCTAAAGGAACTAGGACCTTCGCTTTTCCAGCAAAGACAATCACTTCAAGGTAAACTGTCTCTAAAGCATAAGGGTCACTTTTTAATGATTTAACGATGCTTGCTAAACCCGACTGAACGCTTTCAATTGGAGAACCGATCATTGATTCAGAAACATCCAGCAAAAAATAGATTGGTAATTTCCTCATTAGTTATTTGTCTAGATTACTATATTCACTTCACTAGGCGGTGGAGGTAGCTCCATTTCATTAGATGTCACGCCAGCACTTCTGCTTCCTTGCTGTACTGTAGAAGAAACCCATTTGAAATATTGCTGGAAGGTAGAACTGTCTGTGTTTTCCAGCATGGCCACATTATCTGTGATCTCTTGCAGGAACTCTGCTTTTGCTTTAGGACCGGCACCACAGGCTACGATATTGCCAAAACTTTTCGCCTTAATCTTAGGCACCTCTTCTCTGAATACCATCAAATCAGAAGGCTTTCCATCTGTCATAATAAACAACAAAGGGGCCCAGTCACCTTTTTGAGAAGGTGTTGATTTAATAATATCCGTATTGAATCTTTTATTCAGAAAAGCCAAAGCTTCACCTAAATGAGTAGGCCCTGAATCAGGAGTATCAATATGTGGCACTTGCAACATTGACAGTTCTGTAAGCGGTAAAATTTCCTTTACTTCTCTATCAAATGTAATGATGCTGATATATACAGATTCAAGTGCATTAGGATCTTGTCTTAATGAGGAAACTAATGCTTGAATGCCAACATTCACTGCTTGGATAGGTTCACCTTTCATCGATCCAGAGGTGTCAAGTAAAAGGTAAACCGGTAATCTTCTAATCATATTTTTTTATTTACATCACAATATTCACTTCAGCAGGAGGCGGAGGTAGTTCTGAAACCCCTCCAAGCTCTAACCCCGAAGTTTCTATTTTAGTACTTGAAACTGATATAGATGCTGACACCCATTTGAAAAATGACTGCACACTTCCAGAGTCTAAAGTGTCTAATTTTACAACATAATCAGTAATTTGTTTCAGACTGTTGACATCAGCATGAGGACCAGCGGCACAGCCTATTACAATACCACATTTTTTGGATTTGAATTTTGAAAGGCTCATCGTAATGTCATCCGTAGGAAGTCCGTCGGTCATAATAAAGACCAATGGCTTCCAGTCTCCCTTTTGAGTAGGGGATGACCTGATTACTTCTTCATCAATTTTTTCAGACACTAAATCCAACGCCGCACCTAATGCCGTCTGACCTCTTGCTTCAAGAACGGGCTCTTGAAAATCAGTCAGTTCGGTAAGAGGAACCACTTGCTGTGCTTGATGATTGAAAGTAATGATACTCAAGTAAGCCGTTTCCAACGCATAAGGGTCCTGTCTCAAACCTGTGACTAGCGTTTTCAAACCATTTTTCACAGCTTCAATCGGGTCTCCCATCATTGATGTTGAAACATCCAAGAGCAGGTATACTGGCAATTTCCTCATAAGTGAAACCTATTTTACTAGATTGATACAAGATGGAGGTTTCGGTAAATCATCAATGCCGCTTGCCTCAACTCCTGAAGTTTCTACTTTTGTACTGCTCACTCCAATTGAAGAAGAAACCCATTTGAAAAATTCTACAATCGATGCTTCATCAGCCGTATTGAGTTTTACAACATTGGGCGTGATTTCCTGTAAGACAGAAGTATTGGCACCGTCACCAGCGGCACAAGCTACAACTACACCCCATTTTTTAGATTCGAAAATAGACAGTCCGTTTCTCCAGTTGTCCGTAGGTTCACCATCTGTCATGATAAAAACAAGCGGTTTCCAGTCCCCTTTTTGAGTAGGAGATGATTTAGTGACTTCCAGTTCAGACTTAACAGCCACAAGCTCTAATCCTTCACCTAAAGAAGTCATTCCAGATACTGCTAATTGGGGAGTTTGAAAATCCATTAGTTCTGTCAAAGGAACCAATGTTTCCGCATTGGTGCTGAAAGTGACCAGTGATAAGTATACAGTCTCTAATGCATGTGGATTTTTTCTTAATTCGCTCACTAAGAATTCTACTCCACTTTGAACGCCTTGTATAGGGCCTCCTTGCATTGAGTAGGATACATCTACTAAAATATATACTGGTAATCTTCTCATAATTCTTTCTTAAATTCTTTTCTTTTTGGGTACTGAAGTTGTGGCATTGCTATAAAGTCAACTTCTGTATTAGATTTAGTTGTTTATAGTGTTACTGGTTTTATGGAATGCTGTCTTATCAATAATTCCTCATTTATGGCATCTATTTGATAGTACTAAGCCTATCAAAAAAATCTATGGAAAATTTAAAGTGAGCAATAACTGTTGTGTATGAATCTTTTGATGTGCTTTACAATAACGTAGAACTATTTAAAGGTCTAGCGTAAAATACAGTTTGGAGAAAATACTCTAATTACACAGTTTTAGACATTCACACTTTACCTTGAGGGGTTTATTTTTCTTTTTCACATTTGCGGTACAAATAGGAGGCAGTGATACTTATATTGGTTAATAGCATTCTTTATCACCTAGTACTTAGAGCATGTTTCAAGCATGTTCTTATAAATACCAAATCAAAATTAATAATGACTAATCTTGATTTGGTATTTTAAGTACTAGGACAAAAGAAATGGAACTATAATTACGTGCACCATAATTTCAATTATGGGTCTACGAAACACTCGATTACTTTTGTCTTAGTACTTAATAGGTTGTTGAATCACTCAACTATTTTGCATATTGAGTTAGAATTCTTCCAATCGTTTCACCGATATGCGCATCAGTAGTAGGATCACCGATTGCTTGGAATTTCCACTCTGCGTTATGTCTATATAGTTTGCCCATAACCATAGCTCTATGATGTGAATAACGGCCATCCGATACAACATCATAAGTAGCTTGAATTTGCTTTACTCTTGTAGGAGTACCTTCGTACATTCTGATTTTTGCAAAAGGAATTTGAGCAAAATCTTCTTTTCCTACATTGTTCAAGAAGAAGAAAATTTGTTGAATTTCTGAAGATACTTTAGATAAGTCCACAGTGATTACTTCATTGTCCAATCCATCATCACCACCGATGTCACCTTCCATATCATCACCACTGTGCTTTAGAGCATAGTCGCGAGAAGCTAATTTACCTTTTGGTAAACCTACTTGATTTAAGAAGCGAGAATTGTACTCAGGAGAATAAATATGATCTACAACATCTCCGTTGCCATTAAGCATCAATACACTTAAGTCAAGATCAACATTGATGACTTTTTTTCTTTCGACTTCTTTTTGTCCGAAGCCTAAGAAGCCACCTTCCATTACTTTAACGTATGCTTCAATTGCACCCCAGTTTGCACCTACACAAAAGCTTGTTAGTGTCTCACCTGATTGTTTTCTAAGGCTGATTTTTTGCCCTTTTACTAGTTTTACTGCCATCTTGATTTTTATTCTTCAGCTTCAAAAATTTCATTAGTATACTTTTCTCCTAATACTTTAAGAGAAGATGAAACGTCATACCCGTTTCCAATAGCTTGATATTTCCAAACTCCACCATGTCTGTAAAGCTTGGCAAATTCAACTCCTGTAGCAGTAGAACAGTCCTCACTTAAGTCGAAAACATACATTACCTCGTCCGTTTTTGCATTGATCAAACGAATACGGGCGTCGTTTACTTGTCCGAAGTTTTGATTTCTTGTTTTAGCTTCATAGATCGTTGCCACAAAAACTATGGATTGGATTTGAGGGCTCACTTTGGTTAAATCTATAGAAATAATTTCATCATCATCACCATCTGTAGCACCACCTGACTGATCATCATCAGCACCTTCTACGGCACCATCTGGAGAAAATTTATTTCCATAAAAAATCATCCAATCTGCACTTGGAGCTTTTTCGGTTTCGTCTAGCATAAAACATGATGCGTCTAAGTCGAACTCAGCACCAATTGCAATATTTGGGTCCCATCCTAATCCGATTTTGACATGGGTAAGGCCTACTTCTACTCGTTGGCCTTTTCTTAAATTTACTGGCATTTTATATGAAGTTTAAGTTGTTAAAATTAATAGCTTACTAAAAACACGATACTTAACAAATATAATATAATTAAAGGTTGACTGGATGGTGATTTATGTCACTATTCTTCAGCGTCGAATTCTTCGTTTGTATACTTTTCACCCAATACTTTTAATGGAGAATATACATCATATCCGTTGCCAATGGCTTGGTATTTCCATTTGCCGTTATGTCTGTATAATCTTGCAAATTCTACCCCTGTAGCGATAGAGCAATCTTCGCTCAAGTCAAAAATATAAACAGGATCTTCGTTGTTTCCGTTGAGTAATCTAATCCTTGCATCAGTGACCTGACCGAAATTCTGACTTCTTGTTTTAGCTTCGTAAATAGTGGCTACAAATACAATCTGATTGATTTTTGGATCAACACGATTTAAATCTACAGTGATAATTTCATCATCATCACCATCTGTAGCACCGCCTGTTAGATCATCATCAGCACCTTCCACAGCACCGTCAGGAGAATATTTATTTCCATAAAAGATCATCCAGTCTGCGTTTGGCGTTTTTCCTGTTTCGTCAAGCATAAAACATGATACATCTAGATCAAAATCATCTCCAATAGATTCATTCGGGTCCCAGCCGAGCCCAATTTTCACTTTCTCTAATGAAACTTCTACTCTTTGACCTTTTCTTAAATTGACTGCCATATTTGTGTTTGTTGATATTTAATTAATCAGTGTTGAAATTTTTGTAATTCAGATACTGTATTTAAATGTTTTTTTTAGAAAAAAAATCTTAGTAATCACATAGTTTACGCTATCAAATAAAATAAGTAATTCAAAAAGCTCATAGTATATAAAGCTATTTTAACAATTATTATATAAGACGAGGTAAAGATGAAAATACTATGTGATTTTTTTATTAGATGTGATAATAAACAGTGAAAACCCCATTAAGGGAGTGTTATTTTTTCGACTTAGAAATATATAAGAAAAAAAGCCCCTTCTTACTGCAGAAAATGCTACAAGAAGGGGTTTTATTGATAATGTGATTTTGGAACAGTTAATAGTAGATAGATCTCTCTACTCTATCTAATTGTACGACTTATTACACAAATGAAGAATTGTAAATAAATAAAGCCGTACACTTAACTATCTTTTATATTAGAAAGTAGGTTTTATGAGGTTAGTAAGTTCCAAAATATTGATGTGAGTTTTATTAAGAGCCCTTACTGATTATGAAGTAAAGGCTCTTGGGATTTATGTTTGGATCAAAGCTGATTATTGTCTTGAAGCTTTGTATTCGATATCATTCTCTAATGATTCAGATACGTTTAAGTTTGTAACTTTGAAATCATCAGCATCACCGTTGTAAGTGTTGTCCACGTGCTCTAATGTTACATCATGCTCGATAGAAACACCTGTAGGGAAACCTTTCACGATAACGTTTTCCATAGTTACTTTAGAACCTACACGGATTTTGAAACCTTGTGAATCAGAACCATTCTCTTCAGCAATCACTGTGATGTTCTTCAGAGTAGGGTGAGAGTAAGGAGTTGCCTCATGGTTTTGTGAGTTATTGTCACCTTCGAAACCACGGTCACAACCTTCTGCTACGTGAGCATAAGCATTTTCTAAAGTACCAGTCCAACCTTCAGTCCAGTCAAATTGATCATCTTTGTTGTCTGTAGAAACTAAGAAAGAAGCATTCATAGTTCCACCGAACCATTCAAATCCGTCGTCATCACCTTTGTGAGCTTGTAAGTGGTGGCACTCAGTTTGGTTACCAACACCATTAAATGTGAAGCCGTTGTGCTCTTTGTCTGTAGTGATCTCATTACCACCAAACTCTAAACGGATGTATGATAATGAACCAGAGTCATCATTTGGTTGGTCACCACCGTACCATAAATCTTCACCATTGATACCAGTACCAACTTCTGGATGTGCTTTACCACCTTCTACGTTGATAGGAGCATATCCATTGATGATAATACCACCCCATGAACCAGGAGTTTTATCTTGAGAAGTGAATACAATCATATTCTCAGCAGTACCGTTTGCTTCAATTTTACTACCTTGTTCAACCATTAAGTAAGCTACATCCTCACCTTCAAGGTCAACAACTTTTACACCTGGCTCGATAGTCAAAGTAGCTCCCTCTCTTACGTGAACGCCACCTGCTAAAATCCAAGTAGAGTTTTCTTCTAGTGTTAGATCATAATTGATGTTTCTTGGAAGAGTTCCGTCTGCATTGTCTGCAGTTACATCAGAAACGTCAGTACCTGGGTAATTCACATCTACGGCCCAATCACCTGGAGTCCATCCTGTAGCTGTACCATCGATAGCGATTGGCTGTTGCTCTGTTAATTTCGCTGCAAGGATTTCTCCATCACTTTGTGAAGGTCCTTCAGTAGTTTCGTCGTTGTTGTTACAAGCGACAAGAACAGAAGCTAACATTGAGATAGCTGCGAATTTTTGTACTAAGTTTTTCATTTGATTGAAAGGTTTTAGAAAAAATGAATTGAAAATTGATTTTAATTAGAATGTGCAAGAAATACCTACACCCAGCTCCATACCCAGTTTATAGGATGAAACTTGCTTTGTTGTACCACCTTCGAATTTTTGATAACGTTCGATAGATGGATTTAATAAGTTTTTAGCTGATACATTAAAGCTTAATGCATCCTTGATTTTATTTCTTACGATAAGGTCTAATGTACCGAATGATTTCTCATAAATATCACCAGCTCCCATTGCTCCAGCAGCAAATATTCTGTCACCAAATGTGGTATAAGTTAAGGTGAAGATGGAGTTGATATTTCCATTATTCCAGTCTTGTTGATAACCTACGTTGGCATTGACAATGTAAGGAGATGCCCCTTGTAAAGCTCTTTGTCTGTTGGTCACAATCGTGTTGATATCATCAGCAATTGTCATTTGAGAGTACATAAAAGTACCGTTCATACCAATTGTGGTATTTCTTAAAGCTTCAGAACCGTTGTTGATGATAGAACCTAATGATTTTTCAAATTCAATTTCAATACCTGCTACTGTTGCAGTACCGATATTGTCGAAAGAATAAACGTTACCGGCAGATGGTCTAGCTACTTTCTCAATTGGATTATCCAAGTATTTACCAAATAAACCTACTGAGAATAATTCTCCTGAATTAGGGAAGATCTCGTATTTCAAATCCACGTTGTAATTCTGAGCATTTTTCAAGTTAGGGTTACCAATAATGGCTTCTCCACCAACTACAGTCTGATATTCAAAAGGAATCAGCTCTCTCATACCAGGTCTTGTAATTGTTTTACTTGCAGCGAACCTCATATTTGATCTTTCATCCAAAGAATATTTCAAGTTGAAAGAAGGTAAGAATTCTACTGATTCATAAGCGTCCTCTCTGTATGGATCAGCAATCAAATCACCTTGCATTTTGTATTTTACATACTGCTCACCAATTTCAGTTCTCACACCCACATTCATTTTTAATTTGTTTGGCATGATATCATAATCATATCCAGTGTAGAAGGAGTGAACATCCATTTTAGCTTGGAAATAATTATTAGGGATCGTAAAAGGAGAGTAGAAGATCGTTTCGTTTTGAATCCACTCATTGATTCTTGCATTTGGGTCTTCAGAATTAATTCCTCTCACCACAGCACTGCTTGATCTAATGTTCGTCTGGAACCATTCGAACTCTCTATTTTTTGATTTCATCTGATATCCAAACCTCAAAGTGCTTCTAAAGCCATCGTTTGCATTATCAAAAGCGCCAAGACCAATGGATACGTCTGTTCTAGCAGCGTATTCTACCTCGTTCATTTCACCCCAGTAACGGTGATTGTCAAATGCATTTCTTGAGAATAAGTTCACCTCTTTACCATCAACAGATTTATCAGAGAATAATAATTGTCTTCGGTCAGGTTCTTGTGAGACAGTTGCCGTTCTTGAAACACCCCATGTAAAGTGTAATCGGTCATTTTCCATGAACTTGTGATCACCTGAGAACTGATTTACGAAGATTGTATTTTGTAGGTAAGTGTTTCTTCTAGCAAATAATGTTTCTGTATCTAAGTCGTTATTGTAACCATAGTTCTCATCAACAGAGTTAAAAGATTCATTGACAACAATATTATTCAGTTTAAACTTATGCTTATTATTCACCTCGAAGGTTAGGTTCAGTAATGCAGAAGTATTGGTAGAGTAGATCCATTCTTCACGGTCATAATCTACATAAGGAGTAGCTTGTGCATTATATGCAGCAAAACGACCGTCTCTATATTCATATTTGTTACTGTGAGCTAACGACCCAATAATACCAAATACGCTTTCATCACCAATATCCCAAGATTTCCCGCCAGAAGCATTCAATCCAATATTCAAAGGAGCATTGCTCGTAGTTGGGGACCATGATGTATTATAAGCGCCAGGTTCACCGTTTGGAGTGATAGTCGGTACGCCTCCTTCAGGTCTTTGTCTAGCATTTCCATTAAAACCTAAAGCTTCATATTGTCCATCATTATGCGTTTTAAATTCATTGAATGTAGCCAAAGTATTGTAAGCTCCTGAGATGCCAATTGTAAAGAAAGCGTCATCAGGGTAATCTTTTAAAGTGATATCAATGTTTGCTCCAGCAAAGTCTCCGTACAATTCTGGAGTTGCTGTTTTTGATACACCAATATTTTTTACTAAATCAGTAGGGAAGATTGATAATGGGATAACTTTTAAATCAGGATTGGTAGATGGAACAGGCAGTCCATTCATAGTGGCGATATTATAACGGTCTCCTAAACCTCTTACATAAAGTCCTTTGCCTCTCACTTTAGCAACACCAGTCATTTTTGTCATAGCACCTTCTACATCAGAAACACCCTTGACAGACATTTCTTCAGCACCAATAGACTCAATCATGACATCTGCGTTTTTACGTTGTACCATCAAAGCCTCAGCACTTTCAGTATTGGCTTTTGCAACAATCTCAACAGCGTCAAGTTCTTGTGCATCTACTTCTAAAGTAAATTTTAATTGATGGTTTTGGCCTGCAACTACATTGAGAGATTGAGAGATGGTTTTATAACCAATAAAAGTTGCAAGAATTTCTTTTTGTCCAGCTTCAGCAAGAAAAGAGAACTGTCCATAAATGTCAGTAGAAGCACCAGTGTTTGTTCCTTTTATAATCACACTTGCTCCAATAATTTCTTCACCTGTATCAGCATCAAGCACAGTACCAGAGATTGTACCTTTTTGTGCCCAAGATGTCAGTCCAATTGAAGTTAAAAAAATCAGGAATAAAAATTTCTTCATTTGTTAATCGGTTTTATTTACGTCTGCAAAAGTAGACGAAATAGATCTCTCCGATTTATACCAAAAATGAAGCTTTTATGAATTGAAAAAATTGTGTATGATGTTAATGTTAATCTGTTAAATCATTGTGATTGTGGTTGTTGTTAATTTATATAATGAATGTGAAACCTAAAAATAACTAAATCCACATAACAAAGATTACATGGGTTTAGCTGTTTTATCTATCTTATTTTACATTCTCAAATACAACGATATCCTTACTTAAAGCTTGACTAATGTTGCCATTTTCATCTTTAAACCTCACCCAAACATATTGTCTTCCTCTTCCTGCTAAAGTCCATTCAACTTCAGGTTTATAATTAATCCATTGTGCAGAAGAAAAATCATTTGAATTAGATAATTGCATTTCAACAGTATCATCCGTCACTTTCGTTTTTACAGTAACTGTCAAGGACTCTGTACCTGTTGCGCGGTCATTGAATTCCATATGATGTAAAATAGGGTGGCTGGTATCTAATATGATAGATGCAGAAATAGGTTCTGAAACTGTACCTGCTTGATTTTTTACTTTAAAATAGACTTTGGCCTCTCCATCTTGGTTATTGATTTTCCATTTTTTTGTACGTCTGAATGGCTCCCATGTAGAAGGAGATGCAAAGCTGTAATCATTACAGATAATCATTTCTGTAGCGTTTTCAGCATTGAGTTTCAGATTTACTTCAAGGCTATTGGTAGATACCTCATTATCATTGATGCTGATTTCAGTAGCCATTGGAACTGTTCTGTCCAAAATAATTTGTCCTCTTGTTTCAAAGGATTCATTACCTGCGTAATCATAGAACTTGGCATAAATTGTTTTTTCTCCATCTCCTTCAGTGAGTAACCACCTTACTCTTGAGCGGTAATGCGTCCAATAACCGTCAGAAAAATCAGGATTGTTAGAAATCACCATAAAGTCAGCTCCCATACAAATAGGGTTCAAAATGACTTCTCTATTGCTAGCTCTTGTATAGTGCTGTCCTTTATCTATAATCAATTGAGGCTGAGAAGGAGGATCTCTATCCCAAACAATATCTTTTTTGATAATACGAGTGACGTTGTCATGGTCATCTTTAAACTGAATAAAAATTCTCTTCTTGCCTTCGTCACCCATTAGAGGGTAGTTATATTCTTCATCATAAGGAAGCCATTCTGCGCCTATCCAGTAAGGGTGGTCAGAAATTCTCATATAATAAGCTGAATCTGCTTTAAACTCCATGTCCAGTGCTACATCTCTGATAAATGTAAACTGACTAGGTACCGCAATTTGTTCTGGTAAATCAGGTACATTGATGTTGACATGAAGATCCTGAGGAGAAGTGGCGTCAAAATAAAGCTTTTCTACCAATGGCTCCGAAATGTTGCCGGCAAAATCTTTAAAACGAACATATAAAGTTCTGTAGCCAATTGGTCCGCCTTTCACACTCATACCATAAAAGAATGGCAGTTCTGTATAAGGCATCCAAGAAGCAGTGTAGAAGGTAGAATCTTCTGTGATTTGCATGGCCACTGCTGTTTCTGATTTTACCTGAGCAATGTAATCCTTTGTATAGTAAATACGAGATTCTGTAGGTAATACTTTTAATTCAATGGAGGAGTTGAACGGAGGTGTTTTATCCCAATTGATTTTATCACTTACAGTTTGGCTGATGGTTTCTGTTTCAGATTTAAATTTTGCATAAAGTGTTTTTATTCCATCTGGCTCTTTGAGATGATAAATTACTTTATTGGTATATTCTTGCCATTCTGAATTCTCCAGAAGTTCATCATCACCAATTTTCATGTGAGTAGCATTGAGACAGAACAGGCTTAATTCTACTTTGCCATCTAGTCTTGTATTATATTCTTTATTATTATCTATTGAAATTCTAGGGCTCAAAGGCCTTACTTCTTTGAAAATAGAGTCAGCATAGATTTCAGATACATTTCTTGCACGGTCTCTAAACTGTGCTTTCAATACTCTATACCCCGCTTGATTACCAATAAAAACATCAAAAGGAACTGTCGAAAATTCTCTCCAGTGTGCATTTTCAAAGTTTTCGGCAAGTGCTACCTTCATCATTAAAGCATCTTTCGCTTTAACTCTAGCTCTTATTTTATTGTCAGTTGTTTTTCCGTCTCCAAATACCTGAACCATTCCATTGGTGGGAGAATCTTTATCGTAGCGGATTTTTGTCATAATAGGTCGAGACTGGTTTTTTGCTCTATCTCTATATTTTACCCACACTTCACGATCTCCGGTTTCTCCTTCAGCTAAAGTCCACATTTTCACTTTAGAAAAAGGTTCCCATTCGCCTGCTGTATGAAACGCCTTGTCATTAGAAAGTCGCATTTCAACAGCATCAGTAGCATGCAATTGCAAACTTACGTTGGTTGATTTTGTATATTCATCGCCATTGTTAATCGCTATTCTTGGATTAATAGGAGGCTTTGTATCAATGTAGATTGCTGTATTAATTAAACCAGATTCATTACCTGCTTTATCCCTGAATCGGATGTATACTCTTTTATAACCTTCATACACATCATCTTCCATCAACCAGTCTTCCATGTAATCTCTGTATCTTCTCCATTTCTGACCATAAAAGTTAAGGCTATTACTGACTTTCATATACTCAGCACCTTTTGCTCTCATTTCAAGGGCCACCTGTCTGTTATGAGAATTGACATACATAATTCCTGTTTCTTCATCTACAACAGCATAATCGGCAACAATATCAATAGATTGTGGGATTGGTGCTTTTGTATCTAGTTTGATGTGGTCAACATATACTTTTGTTTCATTTCCAGCATCATCTTTAAATTTCACATAGATTTTTTTGATGCCATCACCAGAAGGAAGCAACCACGAATTCAAGTGTTTTCGGAAAGGTCTCCAGTCTGCTTTATTAAAAATGCCTGTATTACTGATGTTCATCCACGTTGCTTCCTCGCACTTGAAGTCAATCTCAACGCTTCTATATTTAGTATAATTACCTCTTGAGAAATTGACTCTTCCTCTGTAAGGTGGTTTTGTATCTAAATGAATAAAACCAACAAAAGTATCTGTAGTAACTCCAGTTTTTAATCTGAATTTTAAGAAGACTTCTTTTGCTCCATCACCTTCTGAAAGCGTCCAGAAATAAGTATTTTGATAACCAATCCACTCACAATCACTGAAATCGAAGTTTTCACTGATTTTCATTTTGTAAGCTTCAGGGATATTGATATTGAGTTGAATCTCTCTTTTGTTTGTTAGTTCGCCTTCTTCAATGTTTACACCTACCTGTGCAAGGGAGTTGTACTGAAAGAACAGCGAGAGGAATAGAAAAGAAAAAATATATTTAAGTTGAAACTTCATGACAATCTGTAAAATTTAATAAGGCCTACTGCAAATATTGGGCAAGAACTTTTCTTTTCTTCCAAATCACCTTAACACCAAGGTAAAATTAACTTGGGGTACTTCTTGATTATAGTTCTGAGATGACAGTTTTTGTAACTTCTAACTACACATTTTTACTGTATTCTCTTTAAAAAAAGACAACGTCTATGAAGAAATGATTCCTGCTTCACGCAAAGTAGGCTAAAAAGAAAATCCAAAACTTCAGATCATTTAATGATGCAATAGCTTAAGTACTAAAAAAGAACGTGTTTTTCCAGTACGGTTATTTAACGTGAAGTCTCAAACTGCTCTATAGCTTAAATCTTAACGCTGCAGCTGCTATAGAAATTGTACTTGAGTTTCCAGAAAGTGAGAAGTAAGAAAGCACATCATGTGTGGATACACCTACTTCGTAGAAACCTTTTCTAGCTGAGTAGGTAATTCCAATTGGAAATTTGAAGGTGTCGTTATTACCTCCGACATTAAATCCAGTAGAGAAAGATAATGTCTTGAATGGTTTGAAGTCGCCACCTATAGCATAAAGTGGTTTCTGTAAGTTACCAGGAGCATCATTTTGAGGCATTATAACGTCTACACCTACATGTACTAATCTGAAGAACTCATAACTAGCACCAATTCTAATTGTTGTAGGAAGTTCTACTCTTTGACTACCATCTAAGATTTCCCATTGTAATGGGTTATTACTTCCGGCTAACTGCACAGTACCTTCGTTTTGTACAAAGATATTGTAGTTATCAACGCCTTGTCCTTTCACAGCACCTAAAGTCACGTCATCTACAGAGTATACTTGACCTGTCCAATTCATTTCTCCATAATCATTGAGCGCAATACCGATTTTAAGATTTCTCTTGATGACAAATGTAAATCCCAAATCAAAACCGAAACCACTACCTGCTGGTTTTGGAGTGACTAGCTTTTGTGATAAAGGACGGTCATCAAATGAAGGGTCGCTTAATCCATCTACTAAAACGTCAATTGGATTCACAAAAGAAGATGAGAATACAGGACTTTGGAATTCTCCATTTTGATTCACGTCGAAATCCATAATCAATAAACCTTGTAAATATCTTGCTCCTACACCACCATAGATAGACAAATCATAAGTTTCTAGCAGTTGCACACCGTATGATATATTGAATTCACGAATCCAAGTGGATTTCATTTTTGTACCGTCCAGCAAAGTTGAAAAAGGCTGTGCATCATCCATGTTTTCAAACGTACCACTTACCACCTGATTCAGTTGATCCTCTGATAAGTTGCCAGTTCCGTTGTGTCTAGGGTTGTCAATGATATCCCCATTAGCCATAATAAGTTTTGGGAAGTAGCTACTTGCAGACCCCATAAAAAGAAGTTCGGCCGTAAAACGGTTTGTCGTTGTATAATTGCTTACTCGGTCTCTAACACTAAAAGCTATACCACCCAATTTCTTAGGCATCGTCCAGCTGAAGCCAAACAACATTAAGTTGGCATTTACAGAAGTAGCTTTATCTGTAAATTTATTGATGGCTTCTTCTCTTTGTGCCAGGTTAAAACGATCTGTTCTGAAATCAGTCATCGCTCCCAAAAGCTCATTTGTATTAATAGCTTCAGAACTAAAGGCCACATTTCCTTCTAGTAAACCAAAAGTAAATTTAGGGTCTCTGTAATTTTTTCTGATAGCAATATTGGCAGGGTTAATACCGATAGCTTGGTAGTCTGACACGAAAGTTGTCCCTACACCGCCACGTCCTGTTACAGAGTAAACACTTCCTTCACCTTGAGCAAAGAGATGATTGGAAAACAGCAGTAATACACCGAGAGTAAGCGATGAAAATATACGTTTATTATAAGCTTTCATAAAAGTCTGAAGATAGTTTTTTGGCCTATTTAATAATAGAAAGTACCAAGATGACTGCGAACAGTAGTGTTAAGAAACGTAAATATAAGTAATCGAGCAATAATTTTTAAAGAAATATGAAAATAAGTCTAGATTTCTTAACTTAAATTAGTTGCCGAATATGGTGAAATTTTTGGTAATAAAGTTTTACTTTTGAAAGATAGAGTAAATTCTAAGATTACTGCTATTGCTATCTTCCCGTATCTATATTAAAAAGAATCATCTAATATGAATAAAAGAAAAAAGTTTGTTGTTTTTATTAGCCTTAGTTTTCTAACGCTTTTTTTCTTTTCTTTTTCAAGTAACAAGGTCAGCAACCATTACTTTGAAATAGCAAAGAATATGAAAATATTCGCCCAATTATATCAAGAAGTTAATACCTATTATGTGGATGATGTGAACCCATCAGAGATGATGACTACTGGTATTGAAGCAATGCTGGCTACACTAGATCCATACACTAATTATATTCCTGAAGATAAAATTGAAGATTACCGTACAATGACCACCGGTGAATATGGCGGTTTGGGTGTTGTAGTGGGAAATAGAAATGGAAATATTACTGTTTTACTTCCTAATGAAGGATATCCTGCCTATGAAGCCGGTTTACAGATTGGTGATATCATAGAAAAAGTAGACGGGGAAGATATGAAGGGGAAAGGAACGGAAGAAATCAGCAAATACTTGAAAGGTCAGGCAGGAAGTCAGGTGGTATTGACCATCAAAAGATATGGAAAAGAGGAGCCTTTCGATGTTCCTGTAAAGAGAGAGAAGATTCAAATTAACAACGTTCCTTATTATGGAATGGTAACAGATGATATTGGATTAATTCAATTGACAGACTTTACTAGAAATGCAAGTCAGGAAGTGGGTGATGCTTTATCAGAACTGAAAGACAGAGGGGCTGCAAAAGTAATTCTTGATTTGAGAGGCAACCCAGGTGGTCTATTGAATGAGGCAGTGAATATTGTCAATTTGTTTGTTCCTAAAGGTTCTGATGTAGTGTATACAAAAGGACGAATTGAGGATTGGAATAAGACTTATAAAGCCATGAACGCACCTTTGGATACTGAAATTCCAATGGCTGTTTTAATTAATGGAGGAAGTGCTTCAGCGGCAGAGATTGTTTCTGGTTCAATTCAAGATTATGACAGAGGAGTTTTATTAGGCTCAAGATCATTCGGTAAAGGTTTGGTGCAAGCTACTCGTCCGTTGGATTATAATTCAAGATTGAAGGTAACGGTAGCGAAGTACTACATTCCAAGCGGAAGATGTATTCAGGCTATTGATTACAGCCACAGAAATGAAGATGGTGAAGCGATTGTAGTAGCAGATTCTTTGAGAGAAAAATTCACTACAGCCAATGGAAGAGAGGTGTTAGACGGAGGTGGAGTAGCTCCAGATATTAAAGTGAAGCCATTCAACTTTGCACAGATTTCAATTAGCTTAATATTAAAAGGATTGATTTTCGATTATGCTACAAAATATCATCATGAGCATGAGTCGATTGCTACGGCGAGAGATTTTAAGATTTCTGATGAAGAGTTTGATGCATTTGTTGCTTGGTTGAAAGACAAAGATTACGGTTATCAAACAAAAGTGGAAGTTTCTGTGGAAGAGCTTGAAGAAAGTGCGAAGGCCGATAAATATTATGATGATATTCAAGAGGAAATTGAAACACTGAAAAAGAAAATCTATCACAATAAAGAATCTGATGTGATTAAGTTCAAGTCAGAAATTAAAGATGTTTTACAAGCTGAAATCTGTAAAAGATATTATTTAGAGGCTGGTGAGATTGAATCTACTTTCAATGCTGATGTAGATGTGATAGAGGCAGTGAAAGTACTGAATGATACGGAGAGATATCAGAAGATTTTGACATCGAACTAAAAAAATATTCATATTGAAAGAAAGGTTATCAGAAATGATAGCCTTTTTTTATGCTCATAGCTTTAAAGTTTTTGAATACCTGCTTATATTCGATTTGATTATTATTTTTTGATAAAAACTATACTCTTGCTCAGTGCTGATATTGCATTAGTACTTTAATACAAATAGCTATGTTCGCAAACAATCATATTATTGACAGTATCATTGAGTTATTTAGTTACTCCTTTATTATTGGAGGTAAAAGCTTTACGCCAATTTCTATTTTTGAAATTTTTATACTTTTTGTACTGGTTTTTTACCTTTCAAAAAAGATAAGAGATATTCTTGTAGACAAAATTTTGTTGAAATACCATGTTAGTGAGTCTTTAAGTTATAATATTGGAAAACTTGTGAGATATGCCTCTACTATTATTGGTAGTGCTATAATTATTCAGAGTACGGGTATTGATTTAAGTTCCTTGCATGTATTAATAGCTTCTCTGGGCGTGGGTATTGGCTTTGGTTTACAAACTATTGCGGATAACTTTTTATCTGGTATTATTATTCTTTTTGAACAACCAATCAAAGTAGGAGATATGGTAGAAGTGGGTGATGTTAGAGGAAGGATAGTTGAAATCTCTTCAAGGTCTTCGACCATCACTACGAATGATAATATTACAGTGATTGTACCTAATTCACACTTTATTTCTAACAATGTGATCAACTGGAGTTATAATGAGAAAAAAGTAAGATTGAGAATTCCGATTGGGGTTTCTTATAAAGAAGATCCGGAAAGAATCGCTAAAATTGCAGAAGAAGAGGCATTGGAAGTTCATGGTATTCTAAAACATCCAAAACCGGAACTGATTTTTACAGAATGGGGAGATAGTTCCATCAATTTCACACTTAATATATGGACAGTACATTATTACTCACAACCAGATTTATTGAAAAGTAAAGTGTACTATGCATTATTCAAACGCTTCAATGCGGAGAATATTGAGATTCCTTTCCCTCAAAGGGACTTGAACCTTAGAGGTGGATGGGATAAATTAGAATCAAGTAAAAGTTAGAGGTTATACAAAAATAATAATTATCTGATAGTCTTTAATCATATTTTGATAGTCTTTGAAAATTGTTTGCCGTTCAACAAAGTAAAGTAATTTAAAAAAAGCAATCAATTCTAATATGAAAAAGATACTTCTATTTATCAATTTGATCGTATTCTCATCTTTCAATATTTATGCTCAAACAGCAAGTACTACATCCATTGCAAAAAGCTTAGGGTTATTCGTTTTTCCATCAGACGGGCAAGATCAAGCAACTTTAGATGCTGATGAAATGGCTTGCTATAAATGGGCGATCGAACAAACTGGGTATGACCCAATGAATCCTACAAAGGTAGAGGCAAAACAGGCTGATACTTCTGCTGATGGTTCAATGGTTGTTGGAGCAGCAGGTGGTGCGGCGGCAGGAGCGGCTATTGGAGCCATTGCAGGTGATGCAGGAAAAGGAGCTGCTATTGGTTCTGTTGTTGGAGGTCTGAAAGGAAGAAGGGCTAAAGTGTATGGCGACGCAGCAGAACAAGCTCATAATAATGAGGCGGCGGCTCAACAGGAAAAGGCATTAAAAGAAAATTTCAATAAAGCATTTACGGCTTGTATGAGTGGTAAAGGATATACTGTTCAATAAGGTAGCTGGTAAAATAAAAATAAGGAGGGAAGAGTGCAGAGTTTAATGCATTCTTCCCTCATTTTTTATATTTTCTGGAATCTGAAGGTAGCCACTGCTGGAGTAACTTCTGTACCGTTTCCTAAAGGAGCTGAAGTAATTTTGAATATATTGACTCTAGGGTTTGATGGAGCATTAGGTGATGCGAATGTTGTACCATCATCAGTGCCGGAATCATAATGAGTTGGGTTGATTGTGATATCATCAATCCATTCGTTGTTTGCATAAAGGTTTAAACTTTCTACCGCCACAAACCAATCTGGACTTGGAGCAATCATGGAAACTAAACTTACATAACTATGGTCACTGCTTACTGTGATTTCAAATTCAATTTTTGAAGTACCAGACGAAAGACCTCCTTCACTAATGAGCAGGTTGGCACTTCCAGAAGAAATAACATCTAGTATTTCTGTAGTAAGTGGCGATTTTCCACCTGTTTCAGCCATAACTTTAATGCCTTCAGTAGCCAATGTATTTTCTTTAAATAAACTAGTATCGGCATTATGAGCCATTCCAATCACTCCAGAAAAATGGGAGTTGCTTGGATAATCTGTAGGGTGGGAACTAGCGGTCCATGTACCTTGATATGTAACTTTATAAGTGGCTGTAATTGGATCATCTCCTGCAGGAGGCAACATAGTATCATCACTACTGGAACAACTAAACAGAATACCAATGAGTAACAGTGAAATAGTGTGTAGGTTTTTCATAATTTATTCTTAGAGCAATTTAAATTTTTGTTGAAACAAATATACTTCTTTATCAACCAATAAGGTGTGAAGAAGTTCACATTTTCAAAAAAACTTTTTATTCTATTGCTACTTAAGATAAATACTAGAATTAGTTAGTCAGTTATTAAGCCGCCTGATCATCCAATCTTTTGATATCAAAATTATTGAATCCTTCATGCACAACAATTGTGATTCTATTTTGAGAAAGTAACTCAAGGACGGCTAAAAAGTTGAAAACGATGGCCACATTATTAAAGTCTTCCTGAATGAGTTCCATAAATGAAAACTCCTCTCGTGTTTCCAGTCTTTTGACAATAGTCTCCTGACGTTCTTCTTGTGAGTAAGGATAAGGAATAACCTGATGTCGGGGAGTGTTATCTCTGTCTTCGGCCCTTTTTAATGCTGTTTGATAAAATTTGAGGAGTTTAAAAAGGTCGATGTCCTGCAGTTCTTGTTCAACACCGATTTCTTCTTCATGTTGTTTTACTTCTGTTTCAATGTTCCCTCTCTTTTCACGGTCAAGCATATCCGCTTCCCATTCTTCTAAGGTATTTAAAACAGATTTATACTTCATGTATTCTAAGAGATGCTTCACTAATTCATCCCTTGGATCAATATCATTTCCCTCTTCATCTTTTTCCACTCTAGGGAGCAACATTTTAGCTTTAATTCTCATCAAAGTAGCCGCTACAACAATGAAATCACTGGCAAGTTCAATGTTCAACCGCTCCATTTCCTCCATGTATTCCATAAAATCATTTGTGATACTATAAATCGGAATATCATGAATGTCTAATTCATCTCTTTGAATAAAGAAAAGTAAAAGGTCAAACGGACCTTCAAAAATGGGGAGGTTGATTTCGAAACTCATGAAAAATTATAAATGTAGGTGAATACGACCTGATTCGTTTAATGAAAGCTGGATGACTTTTCCAAAGTTAAATTGCAGTCTGAAAATGTTTTTCAAAGGCATTTCTAAAAAGTGAGCTAGAAAAACACGCATAACAACACCATGTGCCACAATGGCAATTTTCTCTCCTTCTTTATAGTTATTGATTTCATTCCAGAAAGAAATCAAACGCTCTTGTACCATTTCCAGTGATTCACCATTGGGTGCTGCTACTGTATCAAACTCTTTAGACCATGTGGACAGTTCAGTTTTAATAGCTGCAAACTTTTTCATCTCCCAATCTCCATAAGAGATTTCTTTGAGCCTAGGTTCACTGACTTTCATATCAGACTTTAAGCATGCCGCTAGTTTCTGACATCTTTTGAGAGGACTGTAATACACAGAATTGAAGCGTACATCTTCAATTGTTTCTTTTATAGTCGCCACCTCATCATGAAAAGAGTGCACTACATCCAAGTCTGTTTGTCCGTAAAGTGTTGTGTTAGCATCAATATCAGGAGTTGTATGCCTGATAAGATAAATTTTCATACTCATAATAGTCTTCTCTAAGCGTTTTGCATTGCCGATTGTAAGTATTGAGCAGTATAACCGTCTTTGCTTTTGATTAAATCATCAGGTTTACCTTCAAAAACAATAGTACCGCCATTTTTACCACCTTCAGGTCCAATATCAATTACCCAGTCTGCTGTTTTGATCACTTCCACATTATGTTCAATGATAATTGCAGAATGCCCTTTATTGATCAAGGCATTGATGGATTTCATTAGTTTATCTATATCATGGAAATGAAGACCTGTAGTAGGTTCATCAAAGATGAATAAAACTTTCTCGCTCTCTTTTAATGTTCCTTTTGCAAGGAAAGAAGCAAGTTTTACTCTTTGTGCTTCACCACCACTCAATGTATTTGAAGATTGTCCTAGTTGTACATATCCTAAACCAACATCTAATAAAGGTTGAAGACGTTGGATGATTTTTTTCTGGTCACTGAAAAATGCTACTGCTTCATCAACACTCATATGAAGAATATCAGAGATACTTTTCTCTTTGTATTTTACATCAAGAATCTCCTTTTTGAAACGGTCGCTATTACAGCTTTCACAAGGAAGGTAAATGTCAGCCATAAACTGCATTTCTATTTTCGTAGTTCCCTCTCCTTGACATGCCTCGCATCTTCCTCCATCTACATTGAAAGAGAAAAAGGCCGGTTTATAACCTCTTTGAGTGGATAATTCTTGTTTTGAAAACAATTCTCGAATAGCATCATAGGCTTTCACATAAGTGACAGGATTGGATCTTGAAGATTTACCGATAGGGTTTTGATCTACAAATTCCACTCTGTTGATGGATGAAATATTACCGTCGATTTGATCAATCTTAGGTTTTTCATCTGTATGTTGCCCCAAGGCTCTAAGTAAAGCAGGAGTAAGACATTTTTTGACTAATGTTGATTTTCCTGAACCAGAAACACCCGTAATACAAGTCACAGTTCCCAATGGAAACTTCACATCAACATTTTTAAGATTGTTTTCTCTAGCTCCTTTTATCTGTATAAATTCCTTCCACTCTCTACGTTTTTCAGGAGTTGGAATTGTTGCTTTTCCACTCAAATAACGTGTAGTATGAGAGATGTCAGGATTATCAATTGCTTCTTGGATTGTTCCTTGGAAACGTAATTCACCACCATAAGTACCCGCGTCAGGTCCAATATCAATGATCTGATCAGCGGCCTTCATTACTTCTTCTTCATGCTCGACTACAATTACTGTATTGCCGAGTTTCTTTAATTCTAAGAGAACAGAAATCAAGTTTTGAGTATCTCTAGGGTGAAGACCAATACTAGGCTCATCCAGAATATACATAGAGCCTACCAAAGCACTACCTAAAGAAGTGGCCAACTTGATACGCTGATATTCACCGCCCGAAAGCGTAGAAGTAAGTCGGTTGAGTGTAAGATATCCCAAACCTACCTTATTCATATATTTTAAGCGGTTTTTAATTTCCGCCAATAAGCGGTCCGCAATAGTATGATCGTGTTCGCTGAGTTGTATGTTATTGAAAAAGACTTCACTTTCTGCAATTGGCATTAATACTACATCAACAATAGATTTGCCATCTACTTTTACATAAGAAGCATCTTTTCTCAATCTTGATCCATGACAATCAGGACAAGTAGTTCTGCCTCTATATCTAGAAAGCATTACTCTATACTGAATCTTATGTTTTTTGGATTCCAAGTGATTAAAGAAAGCATTGATGCCTTTGAACTTTCCTTTTCCATTCCAGAGAATATCTTTTTCATCCACAGAAAGTTCACTGTATGATCTGAAAATAGGGAAGTTGGTTTCGTGTGCAGTATCCAGAAGTGGTTTCAGCCACTTTTTCATCGTTTCCGTTCTCCAAGGAATAATAGCATCATCAACAATAGAAAGTGATTTATCAGGAATCACCAAATCTTCATCAATACCCAATACTTTACCAAAACCTTCACATCTTTTACATGCTCCATAAGGGTTGTTAAAGCTGAATAAATTGACACTTGGTTCTTCGAAAAGCATTCCATCGGCTTCAAATTTATCAGAGAATGTTTTGATAATGCTCTTTTCACCTCTTTTTACAAATTCGATTTTACACTCTCCTCTACCTTCAAATAATGCCGTTTGAACGGAGTCTGCAATTCTGAACTGATTTTCTTCATCCCCTTTCTTAACTGCATTTCTATCAATCAACATCTCAAGGTCATCTAAAACAACCTTTTCACCTTTTTCTATTTGATTCAAAAGCTCTTCGATATACACGATTTCACCTTTAAGAATCACTCTTGTAAAACCTTGTTGCAGTAATAATTTAAGCACCACATCAATGGCTCTACCTTCCTGAAGACCTAGAGGGCAGGAAACGATAAATCGGCTTCCCTCATCAAAAGAGTAGATATAATTGACGATATCCGTTACTGATGATTTGGCTACCTCTTGTCCTGAGATGGGAGAGATGGTTTTACCAATTCTAGCAAATAGCAGTTTTAAATAATCATAGATTTCAGTGGTAGTACCCACCGTTGATCTAGGGTTTTTAGTAGAAACCTTCTGCTCTACAGCAATGGCAGGGCAAATACCTCTAATGTATTCTACTTCCGGCTTTTCCATTCTACCTAAAAATTGTCTGGCATAAGAACTTAAGCTTTCCACGTACATTCTTTGCCCTTCAGCAAAAAGTGTATCAAATGCCAAGGATGATTTACCGGATCCTGAAACACCTGTGACTACCACAAAACTGTTTCTTGGGATGGCAACATCAACACTTTTCAAGTTGTTTACTTTTGCCCCTTTTACAATAATAAAATCTTTAGGATTGAATTGATCTACCGACTGCATATAAGAATGGATATTAACTGAACTACAGAGTATAAAATTAAGCGATCTCTCTCTATTTTGGACTATGAAATAAGAAATATCTCTATCATTTTTTGAAAAAGGGCTTGAATTCTTTCACCACTAAAAAAAAGTAATAAAAATCATGTCAGTTTTTTTTAAATACTAATTGTTTTCATGATTTTTGAACGGTTGTTTCTACAATTGAGTATCTGAGATAAGAATACGATTGTTTATTTGACAAGTCAGCTACCTCATCAAAGTAATACTACATTCAATTTTTATTGTTTTTCTACGATTGTTACTTGTAAACACGCCGAATAGCGCCCTTATTAGGTATCTATAAGGTAATTTAATTACGGTAATCAATTTTGAGGAGGTATAAAATGTTTAGGATACTATACACACTCAGGCAAGAAATTTTCTTCCGATTTTTTAGTTAGTCTCAGAGCAGAACTGGAATGTGCTCAAATGGACTTTATGTTATAATTTTTTATAATGGCATTTATTCTAAAACTATATTTGATTTGGGGAGTCAGTATATTTGCATTAGGGTTGATACTGCTTTATCCCTTTTTTGCGATTATTATCTGGTCTTCCAACGATAAGCTATTAAAAGCCACTTACTACTTTAATAGATTGTGGGCTGTGTTTACATACATCATGATCTTTGTGCCCGTAAAACGTATCAGAAAATCAAAACTTGATAATTCAGCGGCTTATGTTTTTGTATCCAATCATACCTCTTTTTTAGATATTCCGGCAATTCAGTTAATTGTCAATCAATTTGTTATTTTTCTTGGGAAAAGAAGTTTGGCTACAGCACCATTATTTGGGTGGATGTTTAGAAATTTGCATATCTGTGTAGACAGGGGAAATCCTGAAAAAACGGAAGAAATGTTTAGAAAGTGTCTTGCTAAACTGGATCAAGGATTTAGTATTGGTGTTTTCCCGGAAGGAACACAGAATAGAACTCCGCCTACTTTGAATAAGTTTAAGGATGGAGCTTTTATTATTGCCATCCGTTCACAAAAGCCTATTGTTCCCATCACGATTGTAAGTAACTGGAAGATTTGGCCGGCATTAGCCCCAAGACTCTCCTGGTCACCTCTGATTCTGGTCCAACATGAACCAATTTCTACAGAGGGGATGACGCTTAAAGATGTGCCTGCATTGAGTGCTCAAGTGAAGGAAGTCATTGAATCAGAAATGAAAACACGTTTCCCTAAAGAATATAATTTGTAAAATATCGATGTAAATTTTATAGAATTATCAAAAAATGCCGTACTTAGTGTTTTAGAGTGAAAAATTAAGCTATTTATTTTATGATTATTGATAAAGAAGCTATAGAGAAAATCGCTCATTTGGCTCGTTTGGAAATGGACGAGAAAAGTGAGGAGAAAATGCTGAAAAGCATGAATGAAATTGTGGAATGGGTAGCGAAATTGGAAGAGGTTGATACTGAAGGTGTAGCACCTCTAACTCATATGACGCAAGAACAAAGTGTTTGGAGAGAAGATAAAGCTGAATATACGCTTAGTCACGAAGATGCTTTGAAAAATGCTCCTAAAAAGGATGAAGACTTTTTCAGAGTACCTAAAGTGCTAGACTAAGACGATATTTCAAACCAAAAAACTCTTGAGGTAAAAAGCTTCAGGAGTTTTTTTGTGCATTGAAATAACCTAAGTACTAAGACAAAAAATTATTAAGAATTAATTATCATTTATTTTCGGCTTTATTACTTATAAAACCTTGAGAAATGACTCTCTGCTGTGTGTTGGGTTGGGATATTTATAAAAACCTTCTCCAGAAATAATACCCAACTTTCCCTTTTTGATGTATTCGTCATGTATAAAATTAGCATTAGAAATACGTTGTGCATCATTATCTTTTTCACCCAAATACTTTTCAATATTATAAACAGTATCTAAACCCACACCGTCCATAATAATAAAGGGGCCATATTTATTGCCAATAGACATCCATGACCTGTCAATATCCTCAAAAGTAGCAATCCCTTTTTGAAACATCGTCAATGCAGATGACAACATCGGAATCAGGAGAGAATTTAAAACATAGCCGCTGTTTTCTTTTTGTAATACAATAGGAAGTATATCAATTGATTTGACAAAGTCGATCATTGATTCTACTACGAGTAGATCAGAATCAGGATGCCCCATTATTTCCACTAAACTGTTTTCCCAAATTAGATTCGTAAAATGAGCTCCTATAAATTGTTGGGGGTATTTATAATGCGTTGCTAAACTACTAGGGAGAAACGAATCGCTGTTAGAAGCGATAATAGTTTTTGGTGAGGCGTATTGAGAAACATCTTTGAACAACTGTATTTTATTCTCCATCTTTTCTGGAGTATTTTCAATGAAAAGGTCACAATCGTGAACAGCTTCATCTAAGTTGCTTGTATAATTAATTCTCTTAAAAGTTTCTTCTATTTTACTTTCTTTATATTGATATTTTTCAATAAATATAGTAGCAAACTTATCGTGAAGTACTTTACCTATTTCCAGCCCGATATCAGAACGGTCATATAGCGTAACAGTATAACCATGGAAGGCTATGTACCATGAGATTTCTGCACCTAAAGTGTCAGACCCAGCGATAGTGATAGTTTTTAAAAGCATAGAATAAGAAGTTACAGTTAAGTAGTTATCAACTTGTATACCTAAAGTTTAGAGTATTAAGGTAGGTTGTAAACCAAAATGTTCTCATAGCGATCAGGTTTAAATTAATCATTAATATAATTAATTTAATAAACAAAGATAAGAAGTAGAGCAAGAAATTTCTGATACAAAATTGAGTCATTTATATAATATTCTGCACACTACTGTGCCGATCGGTGAAAAAGTAGACTTACAACGTTAGATCTTTTTCGGAAAATAGACATTGTAAAGACTCCATGAAAATAAAGGTATTTTATAAAAGTCTGATAGTTTTTTAGTTAAACAGGGGGAATTGTAACTTTTTGTCATTTTGAATAATGTTATATAGCAGTTTTCGCAATGTTATTACCGTTAAAAATTATTAACTTTATGATGTGGAAATTAATGTAAGCCGGCTAACAACTCTTTAATTTTTACTATCGAGTACTTTATCACATTTTTTAAATATTATTTTATGAAGAAAAAGCTAACGAAAGCAAGCTTATTGCTATTGCTTGCACTTATTGGTTTCTCATGCCAGAACAAAAATGAGGAACCGTCTAATTTAAATAATGAACAGTCTTCAGCACTAAGAATGCCGTTCAACCAAAGAGTTTTTCTTTTAAACTCTGCCAATGGGAAATCTATAATCTATGAAGTGGATTATGACTTTCAGGGATTACAAGGTGAAGCAACCTTAACAAAACTGGAAACTTCAGAACAACTTCCTGCGGGAGGTCACATGTGTATTTCGCCAGATAACAAATACCTTACAGTGGTAGTGGCGAAAAAGAGTAGAATCTATTTGATCGACATTGCTACAGGTGAAGTGAAATCTTCTATTTTGATGGGTTATAAACATAACAAATTAAATACACCTGTGGATGAAGTGAGAGCAAATCCTGAAGCGTTCTACATGAAGAAAATTGGTGGTATCACACAAGTGGATGTAGACCAGGAAGGCTACTTGTTTATTGCGGGTAAAGCTGGTTTCTTCAGAGTTGTATCGGATAGAGGAAATGGTGCGACAGATCCTTCAGGAATCAATACAGGTAAAGATATCTGGACTGAAATCTGGAACAGACAAGACCCGTCATTGAGCAATGGTGAGAACTGGGTACACGCTTTGGAGTATAAATTCTCAAAAAATCTTGCTGTAGAATCTACGGAAGATGGTGAAGATTATTTCGAAGACGTAACTCCTTTTAATCCTAAAAAAGTTCGTTTCCAAGGTGGTGATATTTTATTCACTCAAAATGCTTCAGAAACAGATGGTTTTGAGCAACAGCGATTGATTTCTTTCTCACAGTGGAAAGGTGGAACAGCCATTTACTTGGAGCTGGAGTGGAATTATGAAACCATGGAGATTTCTTTTGATGCAGGTAAAATATTTGGCGGATTGAATAAAGCCAGGGATCCAGAAACAAAAAGCAGAAGTAAAAGAGCAGGCAGGGTAACAGGTGCCGCACTTACAGGTGATAACTTAGTCATGACATCACACCATAAGAGTAATAATCTTCAGTTGAGAACGCTTGATGGTGAGATTGTTGATGCTGAAATTGCGATGCAAATGAGCGATGGTAGCCCAGGTTTAGTTCATAACTGGGGTGATATGGCTTCTACTCAAGCATTTGATAAAAATACTTCTAATGCTTCAAGCTTGAGCAATAAAGAAATAGATGGTGAGTATTATGGTGCTTGGTACAATGGAGATCAGCCAAACCATCAATATGCTGAAGTAAAAGTCTACCGTCCGGGATTAAGTGTAGAACAGTACGAGGTATTAGATCTATCTGAAGATAATCATAACGTTTCACAGCAGTCAAGAAGAAATTCAGCAAATGCTGACATTGCGGATTACAGCAAAAATGGTAGTAAGTTTGTTTCTCTTGGTGGTGGCTCTATCTTGATGCGTTTCCCATCTGCAGTAGCAATCAATGCCAATACTGTATTGCAAGTAGTTGAAACTTCTTGGAATAAATCAGCTGAATATGCTACAATTGAGGATGCCTTCAAAGCGTATGGCGAAAAAGCAGAAGTATCAATTCTGATCGGTAACAATTCGAGATATTACAGCGAAGAATTATTGAATGATGCAAATTGGGTTTCATTAGGTCATGCATCAATTGCCAATAATGAATTTGATTTAGGTTCTTATTCAGGTGAATTCACTTGGGTGAAGATTGAAGATAATGCTTCAAACACACCTGATGGATTTGATGTGAACTTTGTCGCTGCGTTTGATAAGCAATAAAATTGATCAGCACATAAAAAACCGGTCATTTCTTGAATACAGAAATGACCGGTTTTTTTATGTATTATCTTCTTTATTACAGATTATTGACTAAAGGTAACTCTTGTGTCATACTCAAGTCGATCACTGTATTTAGTTGTCCCATGATTTGTACAAAACGGGCGGCAGTTTGAGTGGAAACCACTTTTTTCATTGCCTTAAAGTATTTCTGGTTTAAAGAAATTTCTTTTTTATTGAGTTTAAAACTAGCGTTCATCAACTCTTCCGTTCTCTTTTCATCTAAAGTTTCAAAGCTTTCAGCATATTCTTTCAACAATGCATATTGTTCATTCAATAGCTGACTTTGTTCATATTCATATTTATCATAAACAGGCCAGAACTCTTCCGCTTCTGCTTCTGATAAATTCATATTTTCTTTCAATACACCTCTTTTTTCGGCTTTGATTAATGTTTTTATCGTTTCAAAATCCATGTTCTGACCTTGAACCTTGCTAGTATATGAAGGGGTTTGAGCATAAAGAAGGTTTAAGCTTAATAATAGAGTGACGATAGTACCAATAAGTGTTTTCATAATATCTTGTTATCTTATATTTCAGAGTTTATCAACGTTAGAAAATGAGCTATGTTCCTAAATGAGTATTAATAAAGGTAAATAGTGATTAAATATCTTAAAAAGAATGGTAAAAAATAAATAAAAGCATAGCCAAGTGTATGCGAACTTCAATAAATGCAGACTTATATTATTATTTTTTCTTGCTCAGCCATTCTTCAGGATCCAACTTTTCTCCATCCATATTCCATATCTGAAACTGAATCTCATAAGAGCCATCTTCGTTTTGTCCTGCATTTCCTAATCTGGAATTGATAGAAACAATGTCGCCCACTTTCACATTTACTTTATTCAATTTGGAGTATACTGTAAAGAAGTTATCATGTCTGAGCATGATGACATTTTGCAAATTGGGCACTTTAGTAACGGCAGTGACCACTCCACTGAAAACACTTTTTACAATAGCATTGGGTTTTACTCTCAGATCAATGCCGTGGTTTTCGATTGTTACTCCTGAAAGAATAGGGTGGGGACGTACGCCAAAGTGATTCGTAATTACTCCACCTTCCACAGGCCATTTCAAGCTTCCTTTTGTTTCCAGAAAGTTTGTAGTAGTGACGTTCTTGTTATTGATTTTATTTTCAGTAGCAGCCGTTACCTCTATTTCATCTTCAAAAACATTTCCTTCTTTAGAAACGTTGGAAGTCAGCACCAGTACTTGCCTTTGTAGTTCTGCCAAAGCCTTTCGGTCTTTTTCAAGCTGAGCAATCAATTCTCTTTCCTTAAGTTTCAGATTACTCACTACTGTCGTTTGTCTTTCTTTTAAAGATTTTAGTTGTAGTAGCTGTACTTTTTCTTCTTCAAGCAATGCAAAAGACTCTTTATTTCTTGCCTTAATTTCTTCTTTTTTATTGAGGAGAAGTTCTTGAGATCTTTCAATTTCTATGATCTGTTTTTTCCTGACATCTTTATAATGCTCAAGATAGTTAGCTCTTCTCACAAACTGAGTAAAATTCTCACTGGAAAAAATATAAGCAAGCTGTTGAAAATCACCTCCCGTTTTATAAGCGGCATACACAAGTTCTGCATATTCCTCTTTCAGAAGCTCAATTTTCCTCTGTAAAGAATCAGCGACAATAATGGCTTCTTTTTCTTCATTCTGAGCCTCAGTAATTCTATTTTGAATCTGATGAAGATAGTGTTCACGCCCTTCAATCTGTGCTTCAATATCATTGAGTTCGCTTAAAGAAGCTTCTTTTTTATATTGAGTATCATCTAAAATAGCCTTGGTTTGTGCAATTTTATCTTTTGCAGTTTTAATGTCCTTCTGAGCGAAAAGAGGGGAAACGATAAATGTTATTAAAAATATAAAAGCTATTTTTTTCATTAATTGATTTATATGCAGATCTGAAAAAATGAATCACAAAGGTAATTCTCTAAAATAGATGTTTCAAATATGCTCTTAGTACTTACCTTTATTGAAAATAATATTTTATATATAAAAAATCGTACCTCTATTAAAGAATTAACACTTGAAACAGGATTTTAAAATAAGGAAATATTCATTATCTGATAAAACACTATGGGATAGCTTTGCCGCTCAGTGTATGCAACAGCATTTTTTCTTTCAGCGTTCTTTTATGGAATACCACAAAGAGCGCTTTACAGATGCGAGTCTTATTGTAGAGGATATGAATGATAATATTGTAGCTCTTTTTCCTGCTTCAGTAAAAGATAATACAGTTTCATCTCATGCAGGACTTACTTTTGGAGGATTGCTGTATAAAAAGAGGACTTTTGTTCAGAAGATTGTTACAATTCTTTCTTTGATTGAAAGGTATTATCAAGAGTTAGGTATTGAAAAAATAACCTATAAAGTGATGCCTTACATTTATAAATCAGAACAAGGAGAGGAAGATCTTTATGCTTTGTATAGGAACGAATGGAAATTAGTGAGAAGAGATTTCAGTACGATTATCAAGAAAGACACTCCTTTTATTCCTGACAGATCTAGACGAAAAAACAATACAATAGCCCTTAATAGTGGAGTGCAAATTTTACCGTCAAATGATCTTTCGACCTTTTGGGAGTTACTGAATAGCAATTTGCAAAGTAAACATAGCGTTAAACCCACACATTCATTGGCAGAGCTCCAATTTTTAATGCAACTGTTTCCTGATAATATCAAACTGATAGGTGGTTTTGAAGATGGAGAAATGCTTAGTGGAGCGTTGTTATTTTTGACACCCAATGTATGTAAAATACAATATTCTGTAAACTCTTTGAGAGGAAGAGAGTTTAAAGTATTAGACGCCATTTTTTTGTCCATTATCAATGACAATCAATTGCCTTATATTGATTTTGGACATTCATCAGAAAATGATGGCAAATACCTCAATGGGGGTTTGAGTAAGTTTAAGTTTTACTTTAATGGTGAAGCATCAGTCTGTGATTTCTATGAGAAAGATCTCACAGCAAATTTGTAGTCTTAATAGAAACTATAGAAATTTGTAATTATGGACGAAATAGTAAACAGAGTAGCACAGAGTGCATTGATTTCTTTTGACTTGGAAGATATCCGAGCAGAAGGAGAGCGTGTGCTTATTGATATAAAAGAACAACTTTTTCAAGGTTTAATCTTAAGAGAAAAAGATTTCAGAGCTTTCATAAAAGAGCATGATTGGTCACAGTACCAAGACAAGCATGTGGCAGTCACTTGTTCAGAAGACGTTGTAATTCCTACTTGGGCTTATATGCTTTTGACGACAAGATTGGAAAAATATGCAACAACAATTGTTTTTGGAGATTTAACCCGTTTGGAAGAGAAGCTTTTTGAAAAGGCGATTGCTGCATTAGACACAGAGCAATTTGTAGATAAACCTGTAGTGGTGAAAGGATGTAGTAAAGAAGAGGTGCCGGTTACAGCTTATGTTGATATCACGGAGAAGCTTCGCCCTATTGCCAAAACAATTATGTTTGGTGAGCCATGCAGTACAGTGCCGATTTATAAAAAGCCGAGAAAAAAATAGACTCAAAAAAAGGAGTGAAGATGTAATAGTGTTATTCATCTTCACTCCTAATTAAATACTAGGACAGAAGAAAAGGTAAGATAAAATGTCCGTTTTCTTTTGTCCTAGTACTAAAATATTTCTTTTCCCTAACGTATCAGATACGAAGTTGTAGTTGTGCTACGAACAATCCAGCATGATGGTCAACAACATTTTTTCCTAGATCATTGATCATATAAACAGGACGCAATTGGTAAGCGGCTGTCATTTTTACGTTTTGACCAATAATAGCCCAGTTTACACCACAATCACTTTGGAACGAAGCTTCATCTAAACCTTCAAGATTTTTGTATGAAACAGCAACATAAGGCTGAATTTTTTTCTCTGAATTATAAATGGTCTTTGGTAATGTATAACCTAATTCTGTATGGAACATATGACCTGTACCATGAGAGTATTGAGAGAAACCAGGACCTTGAGGTGATGAAGGAACATTAGGATCCGTTCCAGCAAAACCACCCATTACATGTAGAGTTCTTAAATAGTTGCTTCCATATTGGTAGTTATAATACACTGCATAACCAGTGAATCCACCACCGCTGTGTCCAAGAGGAGTGCTTAAGAAAACGTCAACAGCTAATTTAGTGATATCATTTTCTTGAATGTACATGTTGCCATTTACATCTTCTTTGTAAGTACCTGTACCACCTGGCTGGTATTGAAAACCAGCGCCAATGTTGAATACTCTTTTCTGACCAAAGTAGTTCATTTGGCTTGCACCAGAAACAGATTGTGCTTCAACATCCCAGAATTGCCAGTATAAATAACCGTTATAATTGTAATTATTTTGCTTTAATAAGTAAGTGCTGCCGATAGTAGCACCTGCTTCACCGTTATTGTAAGCGGCTTCCAGCTCACTTTTTGACATAGGGTGTCCACCTACAGTTGGAGCAGAAACAGGAGCAGTGCCCATAATAGCTTGGTTGATGGATACTTGATAACCAAGTTTTTCTAAAACATTACCTCTAGCAAAAACACCCATTTGTCTTACAATAGCATCTGTACGGTTTACTTCAGGATAGTTGAAGTAAGGGTGATCTACAGTAAGATAGTTGTTAGATCCCACACGTGAAAGACGGGCTAAACCTTGCCAGAAGTGAATACCAGCACCAATATAATTTTTCTCAGCAATTTTCAGCTGACCTTGGAAATCGTGTACATAAACATTGTTTGTAATGCTTGAATTGGTAGCATTACTAGTTGCACCAATGTGGGCAAATAGTAAATATTTATTTTCAATATTAGCATAGAACATTGTTCTGATACGACGCATTGAAAAGTCACTATAGTTGGAGATTGCATCTCCAGTCAACGCATTTGTAGTACCAGGGTTTGTTTCCCCAGCTCTCCACCATGCCTGAATACCAATTATTGTTTTGAAATAAGAGGTTTTTTCTTTGTTAAGATCCAGTCGCAGCCCTCTTTTGAAAACATCAACGGATTTTTCATAAGACGTTTTTTCAACGGCTGGAGCTGTAGTTTCCTCTTGTTCAGATTGTGCAAATATTGATAATGAGACAAAAGTTAACAATAGCGTGGATAAAATTCTTTTCATTTTAAGATAGAGTTCATAAACATTCGTGCAAAGATATTCCACAGCAGAATGATAAAAAAGGTGAAGAATCCCTATCTATGCTTTTATTCTAATGATTTCTATCATAAAAAGTGTTGATTTCCTGCTCTGCATGCGATAATTTATGCTTCAGGATCACGGTTGTATGGTTGTCAACCCAGTTTTCCATGGCAATAGCACTTTTATGCCCACTTTTTTCAAAATGCGTGTAAGAAAGTCCCAGTTTTTCAAATTCCTGATGAAGATGATCTTCTATGACAGCAAAATTAGTCACAAGGTCTCCGCTTAATTCTTTTACTTCTTGCAGTTCCTTTTTAATACTTTCCTGAATCAGTTTTCTGACTTTTTGAACTTCCAGTTTTTCCTTCTCAATTCTTTCTTGAGAGTAAATGTTGTTATCTTCAGCTAGAGAGTTCCAGTAAACATCAAACGCCTCTTGTGCAATGTGATTTTGTGCTTGTGCACTAAAGATTGAAAAAAACGTGATGAAGATAATAGATAGTGATAGTGTTTTCATGATACGGTTCAATTATTAATGGTATGCTTCATAAAGAGTTTCAAAGCTCAAATAGTTCATTGGGGTTAAGCGTGCTTTATGTAAGAAATACCGTGAGATTCTGTTTTAACTTAAAGGTTTTATTTCTAGCAAATGTGATCTGAAATGTGGTTTTGGGTGGTTATAGGGTAAATTTATAGCCATAATCATTTTCTATAAAAAAACATCAGCTCCATCTAAGTTGAAAGTTTTTTTCTATAAACACAAGAAAAGCCACCAAAAACTTTCGTTCCTGATGGCTTTAAAAGGTTGACCGTCAGAGGTCAAGAATATATCTTATAAGTGGATACACTCATCATACGCTAAGGCAGCAGCCTCCATTACCGCTTCCGATAATGTTGGGTGAGGGTGAACCGCAGTGATGATTTCGTGACCAGTTACTTCTAATTTACGAGCAACAACCGCTTCAGCGATCATTTCAGTTACGTTTGAACCGATCATATGGCAACCTAACCACTCACCATATTTCGCATCAAAGATTACTTTAACGAAACCTTCTTTATGACCTGCTGCAGATGCTTTACCTGACGCAGAGAATGGGAATTTACCCACTTTGATTTCATAACCAGCTTCTTTTGCTTGCTCTTCAGTCATACCAACTGATGCTACTTCAGGAACAGTGTAAGTACAACCTGGGATGTTACCGTAGTTCATTGGCTCTGGAGTTAAACCTGCGATTTTCTCAACACAGATAATACCTTCGTGAGAAGCAACGTGCGCTAAAGCAGGTCCTTTCACGATGTCACCAATTGCATATACAGAAGGGATGTTAGTTTGGTAGTAATCGTTTACTAAAACTTTACCCTTGTCATGAGCAACACCAACTTCTTCTAAACCGATACCTTCAAGGTTAGTCTCTACACCGACAGCTGAAAGAACTACGTCACACTCGATAGTAGTTTCTTTACCTTTTTTGTTGTCAGTGATTTTAACTACACAGCCATCGCCAGAAGTGTCCACAGTTTGAACAGCAGCGTTAGTCATTACGTTGATGCCTTGCTTTTTGAAGTTACGCTCTAATTCTTTAGAAACGTCAGCATCTTCGTTAGGTACGATACGAGGTAAGTATTCAACTACAGTTACTTCAGTACCGATTGAGTTATAGAAATAAGCAAACTCAACACCGATAGCACCAGAACCCATTACAACCATTTTCTTAGGTTGCTCAGGTAAAGTCATTGCTTGACGGTATCCGATTACTTTTTCGCCATCAATTTTGATATGAGGAAGTTCTTTCGCTCTACCACCAGTAGCAAGGATGATGCTCTCAGCGTCATAAACTGTAGCGTTACCATCAGCGTCAGTTACTTCAACTTGTTTAGGTCCCACTAATTTACCGAAACCTAAAAGTTTTTCAATTTTGTTTTTCTTGATCAAGAACTCAACACCTTTACTCATACCAGCGGCTACGCCACGGCTTCTTTGTACCATTGCTGAGAAATCAGCTTCAGCTTCACCTGCTACATTAATACCATAGTCTTTTGCATGGTTAATGTATTGGAATACCTGACCACTTTTCAAAAGGGCTTTTGTAGGGATACATCCCCAGTTCAAGCAGATACCGCCTACTTCTGCTTTCTCTACTACGGCTACTTTCTTACCTAGTTGAGAAGCGCGGATTGCTGCCACATATCCACCGGGTCCACTACCGATGACGATCAGGTCAAATTTTGTTGCTGACATAATTAAAATGTTATAATATAATTTTTCGTTTTCTGTTTGAGCGGCAATTTCGTAAAAATTCCCACACAAAAATAAAAGTTCATGGATAAAATAAAAACGTATAAGGGGAACACTTTTTATATTAAAGTATAATCAGGTGAATAATTGATGGAATTTTATTGTGTTTCTATTAAAAATCAAGAGGGAATAGCAGGGATTATTGTCAAAATGTCATCAATAGTTCTATAAAATGAGCGAATGATAAAATTTTAGTCATGTATCATCCTCATAAAAAAATAAAACAGAGCACATTTCTATCTAAACAAAATAAAATCAATCAATTAAATAAGAATAAGATTATGTATTTTTGTTTATAGGTGCTGTCTGATTTTTTTGTCAAGGTGCCGAAAATGTGGTAAATTATCCATAAATAAAGATAAGAATGAAAAGAGGAGCATTTTTTAAGTTGTTGCAACACAGAACGTTTGATTTTACACCACGTTACTATGATGCAGAAAAAGAAGAAAGAGATGCCAGAATAAAGGCGCTGTATGAAAAATACGGTCAATCAGAGGAGAAAAGCGAAGAAAGTGCCGAAGGTGTCAGAAGGAGTATCTCGTTTTCAAGAGAAAGAAGCCGATCTACTGAAAGAAAACCAATCATTATCAGAGCTGCAGTGATGGTGGGAATATTCGTGCTGTTGTACGCTCTTTTTAAATAATGATAACTAAAAGGGAATCAGTGGATTCAAACTCAAAATACTAGATAATATTTATATTATTACTTAATATTATATTGATAATCAGCCGTTAATATTTGTTCAAAAGCTTATTAACAGTCTTTCTCTACTTTTAAGTAAAGAAGCGATTATAAAAACTATATATTTGCAGGACTTCGCTAATGTCAATTGGCAAGTTAAACTTCAATTACTTCAGAAATCAATTTTCATGTATATTGCAATAGCCGGAAATATCGGATGTGGTAAAACCACTTTAACACGTTTACTATCAGAGCGTTTTGGATGGAGAGCTTTGTTTGAAAGTACAAGCAACAATCCTTACTTAGAGGATTTTTATGAGGACATGGAGAAGTGGGCATTTCACTTACAAACCTACTTCCTGAACCATAGATTTGAGCAAGTTCAAGACGCTACTGTTGATAATCCGGTAATTCAGGATCGTAGTTTATATGAAGGAACGTATGTGTTTACAGAAAACCTGCGCCGTTCTGGAATGATGCATCAACGCGATTTTGAAAACTATTCTGCTTTATCGAAACTATATGAAGCAAAAGCTACACCTCCACATTTGTTGATTTATTTAAGAGCCGATCTTGAAAAATTAAAATCAAACATTGAGAAGAGAGGTAGAGATTATGAAAAAACTATTCCTGACGAGTACTTGTTAAACTTGAACGAGTTGTACGAGGAGTGGATTTCCAATTATGAGAAAGGCGGTTTGTTAGTGGTAGATGTCAATGATGTAGATATTGTCAATAACCCTAATGATTTCGAGAGAATCGCATCAGCTATTGAATCAGCTATGCGTATCCGTAAAAATGTAGGCGCTACAGTCTAATCCTCTTTTGTTATTAATCTTAATCTGAAAATATTTTTATCGTATGTATATAGCGATAGCCGGAAACATCGGTAGTGGCAAAACAACTTTAACAGGTAAACTTGCTGAACACTTTGGTTGGGAACCAAGATATGAAAGTGCGGACGACAATCCTTACTTAGAAGATTTTTATGGTGATATGTCTAGATGGGCGTTCCCTTTACAAATCTATTTCTTGAACAGCCGTTTTCGTCAGGTGATGGAAGTATCTAAAACACATACTCCTATCATTCAAGACAGATCGATCTATGAGGATGCTCATATCTTCGCTCGTCAATTAAATCAAGATGGACAACTTTCCGACCGTGATAACGAAGTCTTCCAAAATGTATTTTCATCTGTAGCGGACCATGCTCCAGCTCCAGATCTTTTGATTTACTTGAGAACAAGTGTACCGCAATTGCTGGATCATATCAGAAAGCGTGGTAGAGAGTACGAACAAAGTATTTCAAGAGCTTATTTGACAGGTTTGAATGAATTCTATGAAGAGTGGATTTCAAACTATGACAAAGGCAAATTACTTGTCATTGAAATGGAAGATTTAGACTTTGTGGAAAATGAGGCGCACTTTGATCAGATTGTGGCCAACATCGATGCGGAGTTACAAGCGGCAAAAGCGCGCGTTTAATCTAAAGAGATAATAAATAAGAAGTGTTTGTTATTTCAGTAACAGACACTTTTTGTTTGTCCAAAAATCAATCAATTCTATTAAACTACCCCATTTAGTATCAAAAAAATATGCAATACGTAGCGATAGCAGGGAATATTGGGTCAGGGAAAACTACTCTAACAAAAATGCTTTCTGAACATTTTGGATGGAAAGCGGAGTTTGAGAGTACTGCAGATAATCCTTATCTAGAAGATTTTTATCAGGACATGAAGCGTTGGGCTTTTCATGCTCAGGTGAGATTTTTAGATAACAGTTTTCAGCAGATGTTGGATATTAATGCTTCAGGTAAGCCTATTATTCAAGATCGTTCTTTTGATGAAAACGCTCATATCTTTGCTAAAAATTTGCATGTGTCAGGACAAATGGACGACAGGGATTTTGAATCGTATTGGAAATTATTTTCCTCCCTATCCTCCCAGTTGCCAAAGCCTGATCTATTAATCTATTTAGATACTGACTTGGATCGCTTGAAAACTCAGATTCAGAAAAGAGGTAGAAGCTATGAACAAACTATTCCGGAAGAGTATTTGAGTAACCTCAATAAGCTTTATAACGAATGGATTGATGCTTATGAAGGACCGCTTTTAAGAATCAAAATGTCAGAACACGATTTTGTAGAAGAGAATGCAGATTTCTACAGCATTGTGGATAAGATTGACAATATGTTGAGCGTAGAAAAGTAGATCTAGAAAATATTTTTGAAGAAGGCTTTGGTTTTAATTATAAAATCAAGGCCTTTTTTTATTCTCGTTACAAAAAAACGATAAGGTAGATCTATAAGTCTTCAGGCTTTTTACAGAAAATAGGTCTAAGTCTCGCTTACAGCTTAAGACTTGAACCAGTTTTTATTTATATTTAGTTAATCAATCAAACTTTCAACGAAGTGCTAGGGCAAAAGGAAATCCACAATTTTAGATTGTTATTTTTTATTCTAATCAAGGCAGATTTGCAGAGCATAGCCATAGCTACGTGATAAAAATCTAACGAAGAGTAGGATAAAAAATATAATATAAAATGTGCATTTTCTTTTGTTCTGGTACTTGACTAATAACCAAAATGATGAATACAGGAATCGTGCACTTTGAGGCATTTATCATTACCGCATTTCTTTTTATAGCATCTCCAGGTATAGACACCATGTTTATTATCAATAAGTCACTCACGCAAGGTAAAATTGCAGGGGTGTTCTCTACATTCGGAATTAACGTAGGCGTTTTTATTCATACCTTCTTTGCTGCTGTAGGGCTTTCATGGGTCTTGGCGCAGTCTGCTATGGCTTTTATGATTGTAAAGTACTTGGGAGCAGCATATCTTATTTATTTGGGCATTAAAAGTATTCTAGCCAAAGGATCAGAGGATGATAACGTAGCATTGTCGAATGTTGAAATGAAGAGAAGAAAACATTTTACAAGCGGTATCATGACGACATTATTCAACCCTAAGGTTGCCCTGTTCTTTCTCTCATTTTTCCCTCAGTTTATCGCTCCTTCAGCAGTAGAAGACAAAATGCCTTTCTTGCTTTTGGGAGTTGTATATGCCGGAATTGCCATTTTGTGGTTTTTATTATTGACTTTTCTGGCCTCTACCTTTTCATCAAAAATTCAAGGAAATAGCACTGTCAAAAAATGGATGAATAAAGGTGCCGGTGTTGTTTTTATTTTGATGGGATTGAAGGTGGCATTTTCTAAGAAATAATATATGGTTCATGGGACTACGTTATTTAAAATATTGCATTAATACATCTTGAAAGGCTTCCTCGTTTTCCAATGTGCTCTTGCTTACTATCCCATTTTCCGTTTTTATCAATACATCACCAGAAATCGTTATTCTACCATTTTTCACAGGAATAGAAATTAATCGCTTTTGTGTAAAATGTGAATCAGGACTCGTCTGATGGTAGTGACACATTCCTTCAAACTCTTCCAATTGACGAGCTATTTTTGTAAAAGAGTACTGTGGTGTTTTTGTGGTGCCTTCTATCTTGTATAAAGTAAAACTTCCTTGATGGTTTTCCTCAAAAATGAAATCTCCTAACGGATCATTTACCTTTTCCTCAAGTGTAATTTTTAGAGGATGTAAAGTAAAGTCACCAAATCCTACATCCACCAAATATTCTCCTTGTGGAAGATTGACAAGGATGGCCAAGTGATCGAACTCAGGGCCGTATTCTTTTTTAGTACTATTGTAAACGCGAGCTGAAATCATTTTGGCGTCGAATCCGAGCTCTTTTAGGAGCAGAAAAAATAATCCGTTTAGCTCATAGCAGAAGCCACCTCTGCGTTGTTCTATAATTTTTGTGTATAAGTTTTCTTTATTCAGACTTAATTTTTTGTGGTTGTGAATATCTAAGTTTTCAAAAGGAACGTGAAAAAGATGATTTTCTTGTAATTTCTTTAAAGTATCAACATTTGGGGTGGTTTCTTGTGAATAACTGATCCTGTTGAGGTAATTCTGAATAAATTTTTTCATTTTCTGACTTTTGATGTGAATAAGATGTGTAAAATAGGTATTGAGTTTAAAATCTTAATGAAAAAACTATTTCATATGTTGATAAGTGGTAGAATCCTGTAAATGAGGTAGATTAATTGTGAATAATTTCTTCTTTCTGTGAATTAATAGAGAATAAAGAGGGAAAGATTAATAAAAACCGTATCTTTGCATGCGAATTTTACTGATGTATCCATTTTTACAAAGAATACTATACTAGTTATAGGGTTGATTTTTAAAGGTATATCATTGATAGTCATCGCATTTTTATAGTCTGAAAATTTGATTTTCAACGCCTTCCGAGGCACTATTTAAGTGTTAATGCTGTTAATACTTTTGAAATTTCGATGTAATTCATGGAAATATAGTGATAGTCAGCTAAATTCGGCTTGTAGTTTAGCAGAAGTATGCTTACTTTTGCAAGCCGAAAAATTCTAATCTTACATAGTACGATGAAAAGAACATTTCAACCTTCGAACCGCAAGAGAAGAAACAAGCATGGTTTCCGTCAACGTATGCTAACAGCAAACGGACGTAACGTTCTTGCAGCAAGAAGAAAAAAAGGAAGAAAAAGCCTTACAGTTTCTGACTCTAGAAAACACAAGGCGTAGATAGCACCCTAAAGTAGGGTGTGTTTCAGAACACTAAAAAATTAATGTGATGAAAACTCGTATCGCAAAAAAGATCTTGAAAAATCAAGACAAATTGAGTTACAACAAAGGCCAAGTTCAAAAAGCTGAGCGCCTTGTTGCTAAAAAACAAAAAGCTGCCGCTAACGCATAATTGACAACAAAGTCTTGCAGCTTTTATCTAAGCGTCTCTGCGGGGTGCTCAGATAGTACCCCGCGGAAGCCCGCACAAAGAAATAAAAGCTGAAGGTTCGGCGGCAGCAACTGCATCGAACCTTCACTTTTTTTTTATCCAAAATTTTATGAAGCCGTCATCAACACCAACTTTTGATAATGCCACTTTCCCCAAGTGTGAACATCTAAAAAGTAAAAGCAGCATCGACAAAATATTTGCGAAAGGGAAATCTGTATTTGTGTTTCCTTGCAAGGTGTACTATACTTTATCAGAAGATGTAGAGCAGGCTTCAGTTCCCCCTCAAGTTTTATTTTCAGTCTCTAAGAGAGGCTTTAAAAATGCCACTGACCGCAACAGGATCAAAAGACAGCTAAGAGAGAGCTACCGCTTGAATAAAAGCATTCTTATGGCCGAAAACCCTAATGCGAGAGTGGAGAGTATTGCCTTTGTGTATGTTTCTAGGAAAAAGGAACCGTATGCTTTTATTGAAAGAAAAATGAAAGCAGTCCTTTATCGATTAAAAGAACAGTACACAGATAGTGAAGCATAAAAAAAGACTCGGAAATCTTCCAAGTCTTTTATAATACATCAGCTAAAAAACTAATTTTCTACTACCTAATATCTAATTATCAAAACTCATAATATTCATCCGCAACTACTCCTTCAGGATACTTTGTGATCTTTACACCAATTCCTTCAGGACTTGCATTAAGATTGAGAGTAATGCCGTTTTTGCAGTCAATAATATTTTGGTAAACATATCCTTCACTAAAAAGAACATTGAAATAAGGAGTAAACATTTGATCTGACATTTGATGATATAAACCTTCAGCCAGTTCTAGTGCGAGGTATTCATAACTTTCTATATTTTCTAAAGCTCCAAAGTGATCATTGAAGATGACTGTATTTTCTTCTATGGAAACCTTTGTGTGTTCTTCAGTTCTCAAAGCCATGATAGCTTGTTCTTTTGTTTGAGCGAATAAAAGGGTATTGAAAAGGAAGAAGGCGAAAGTAAAAACGATTTTTTTCATGGTATTGTATGGAGTGGCCAGCCTTTGCAGACTGACCTGATGGATTAATAAATTGATTCAAGAATTTTTATTCTACATTGTCGAGTTTGTAATCTCTCTTTTTGATAAAATTACCGTTTGCATCAAAATCAGTTCTTCTTCTTTTCATTGATGCTGGAATTTTTTCTGTAGGAACAAATATGGGTTTATCAGAAGGCCATATGTAGGTTAATTCAGGTTGATATCCTTCTGGATAATACTCTTCAGGTTGGTACTGCATATCTCTGATATATTGATTCTGCATATCTTCTCTTTTCTTTCTAGGAACAGGAACAATCAAACCGCCATTTTCGGCAACCGCTGATCCAGCTTGAGGAGGAGTGGCGTTAGGATAGTCAGGCAATTGACCGTCTCTTACCCATATTTTATCTTTTGTGACATTGACTACCACACCATCAAAACCAAAGTGGAAAGGTCCATTATAGTGCTCTCTTACTTCTGCTACCATTTCGTTGTTGGCATACAAATCATCAAAAGTGTGAGTAGCCATGGCTAATCTAGGATTGGCATCACTGTATAGTTTACCAGCGGCATAAGCAGGGTTGTGGTGAGTATCGATGGTATATCTTGTCAATACTGCAGGAACACCGTAAACTTGAGATGAGATAGAAGCAACTTCAACTTGCATTTCAGTGATCAATACATCCGCATCTTTACCGTATTTTGCCGTTAATTTGTTGGGTCTGCCATCACCTGAGAATACAACCGACATTCCTTTGAATTCCACTCTGTAAGCTGAAGCACCATCTTTACAGTGTGCTTGTTGCCAGTGAATGACTTTAATGCCGTCTTGGTCATATACAACACCTCCGTCATCTGTGAAATCAAACTCATTGACTTCAATTTCCCAGCCTCTACCAATAGGGAAGACATCAAAGGCGTCTCTGTGCCATTCCGTCATCATTTTCATGCCTTCTACCATATGTGCCGTACCATAGGTCGGTTCAGATCCTGAAGGTCCAGTGACTCTTAATGGTTCATTCCAACGGCCGTTCCAAGCACCAAACATATACACATAAGGCAATGCTCCGTAATGATCTACATGAAGGTGGGTTAAGAAAATATCATTGATTTCGTTCAGTGCTAATCCGGCTCCTATAAAGTTGGCTACAGACCCTTCTCCAATATCGAAAACAAGATTTTTCCCGTTTCCGAATTGCATTAAAATTGACGTATTGGCTTGTCCAGGTCGGATAAGTGGGGAAGATCCCATAAAGATGATCCTAATTTCATCTTCTAATAAATCTTCTGTATTCGGGTACCAGTTGGCGGCCGATACCATATGACTCATTGGAGCGATACCTTCAAACATTAAACCTTCATTCCATCTTCCCAAAGGTACACCTGAAGTTAAAGTAGCTTTTAATTGTGTGGTATCTGTTTGGAAAATATCATTTTGATTTTTGAATTCATTGATATCTTCGGTAGCCACGGTTTCTTTATTGTTAACATAGCCAGCGGCTTTAGTTCCGGTTCCTTTGTAATCACCTTTATATTGATTTGGACCTTGGTCGTCTTGTGCATTGATAAATGGGATAAAGCTAATGCTTAAGATGACTAGTTGTAGCAAGAATTTATTTTTCATGATCGTAGTGTATGACAATAAATGATTGTTTAATATTTACTTTTAACCAAATGGTTAAATTTTAAGTTTAATGACTGAATATTAGAAATGTAACCTTTCCTAATCCGTGTCACTATTTTGATTTAAATGAGATAATTAACCAAACGGTTAAATTTTAAATAAGTTTCATATTAAACTAATATTATCACTCTTTAACAACTTCAGATTTACATTTCGTCTAATTGATATAGCTGATATCTTTCTATTAAATCGATGATTTTTTGGCTGTATTGTGGGTCAGTAGCGTAGCCTGCTTCATGTAAACCAACGGCCCATCTTCTATAATTATTTGTGTTGATTTTAAACAAATGAAGATACCAAGGTCTTGAAGTAATGAATTGGCCATAGTCCCAAAATGAATCTTTTACAGAAGGATAAGCACGGAAACACTCCTGATGTTCATCATCACTGTGTTGTACGCGTTGACCTTGCCAATCGTCACCGCATTTGATGCCGAAGTGATTATTTGATTTTTGTGAAAGTGAGCTGTTACCGAAAGAAGTTTCAAGCATGGCCTGTGCTAAGATAACACTGGCAGGGATCTTAAATTCTTTCATCGTTTGAACCGCTAAGTACCCGTAAGAGACTACATACTCTTGGTAAGTATACAGTTTGTTAGGTTGTTCGTTTAATAAATATTGCTGTTGATTTAGTTTTATATTTTTAGAGTATGAAGTAATTACAATCGAACATAAAGCTAATATCAAAAGCATCTTCTTAGATGCCGTCATAAAATTGTGGTGCAGTAATATAAGCAGGTGATTCATAGTTCACATGCTTCACTTAAAATGTTAATAAAAAAGTCTAGTGATAAGGGGGAATCACTAGACTACAAAAGTATTACAATTTTTAATATTATTTCTAAGTTGCCTTTTCAATCACTTGTGCTTTGTGTTAAATGATTGATGTAAAGCTCCTTATTTTTTACGTCTGAATTTTTTAATTTTCTTGGCAAATTCCAGCAAACTATCCTTTCTACTGGCTCTGTATTTCCATACCACATCAAAAGGTTTTAGTTCTGGAGCGTTTTCAGGTCCAAAAGTAACCGCAAAGAATCGGCTGTCTTTCGATTGTGCTTTTCTTAATTTATGCAATACTGGTGTTTCCAAAGGTGGAATTTTACCATCAGTGATCAGCATTAAATCGGCCTTTCTATAATCATCTGATTGCATATACTCAATGGCAGATTGCAGGGCAGGGCCAGCATTTGTACCTGCACTAAATGACATGGATAGGAATTCGATCAGCGGTTCCAGACCATTGTGAAGGTTGCTTAAGTCGATGGTTTTGATTTCATCTTCAGTGGCACCAAAAGAGAAAAGCAAACACTTCCTTTTGTTCTCAAGGGCCATTTTCATTACCGCAAAACACAGCGTTTTAGCAATCTGTTCAGGTTTACCAAGCATAGAAGCACTGGTATCAATACACAAAATCATAGGTCCCATGACGTCTTCTTTTGTGCTTGCCTTCTGCGTTTCTTTGCTCTCGTCTTTTTGAGGTGGACGATCTTCCGCTTTCAGTTCAAAAGTCTGCAGTTTATGTTCCACAAACTTTTTATAGAAAAGCAGTTCAGTGTCTTCATTACCCAGCAAAGCGGCTTCAGCAGGAAGAATTTGAGAAAGGTCGTCACTTTCATGCACGCCAATCAATGATTCTTTACCATGTGTAAAGGTTCTTCTGAAAGGTTTGATAGTGATTTCCTGTAATTGTTCTCTTTCTTCCTCCAATTCCGCACTTGCGTATCGTCCCAACAAATCTACCAATTCTTTGAGCATTTCCTCGTCCTCTAATAATCGGTCATAACGAGATAAAACTTCAAAACCGGTATGTTGCCATTGTCCTTTGGCTTTTTCAAAACCAAGTCCAAGGTGATCCATCAACTGACTTACCAAGTGTTGTGATTTATCAAACTTATTGGCGTTTTCACTTAACTTCTGACGGAGTTGATCTTGTCTTTTTTGTGTTTTACCACTCAAGATTTTACGCATCGTTTCCATCAGTTTGTTCATGACACCTTTGGAATTATGCCCTTTGTCTCCTTTTGCATTACCAGAACGCATACCAAAAGGTAAACTCAAACGCTTTTTCTGTCTTTCGATCTGAGGAACTTCTGAAGAACTTTCTGCAATTTCTTCTATATGCGTGACAATCTCTTTGATCACATGCTCACGCAATGAAGTATGTCTTTGGATAGAATCCCTGAGACCGGGAGTGTCAAGGATATCATCAATAACATCTTTATAACCAAGGGCCATATCTGAGAAATTGGAATTCAAAATCTCAGGCGTATGACCCTTGGCAATTTCTGAAAGGTATGTAGCTAAAATCTCACGATCTTCAGATTCACCCAGGGAAGAAAACATTTTAAATTTTTCTATTTCTTCAAAGGATGTTCTAGCCTCCATAGCTTCGTTTTAATTTTTCGGTTTGTAGTTTGTAGTTCAAGACTAATTTCCATAAGTCATTCAAACTTTCGTCAATCAATGATCTCCAGTTTTCTGAAAGGAAAATATTCTTGCCTACACCTTCTTCTCTACTATGTCTTACCTCTTCAATTTCGTGTGAAATCTTATCAAGGTATTTTAATAATAGATCCGCTTCTTTATTCAATTGAATTCTTACGTCTTCTGTAATCGACTTAGAAACTTTACCAATTCTATGTTCTTTTGAAGACTTCAATTTATACTTATGATAGTCGTGACCTAAACGTACTTCAATCTCAGTATCAGAGAATTTTCCGATGGTAAAACTTTCACTTCTACCTGTATTCGTGTATAAATTAACTTCTGAAGAACCTCTGCCCATCATAGCAAAATCATCGGCAAGGATTCTATTGTTCATGCTTGAGAACCCTTCAATAATATGGTATTCCCCATCTACAACAGTAGGGGCTTCCATGTATAGTTCTTTTTCTTCTTTCGTTTGATCTTCTACATCGCTTGTAAAAGTTTCTAATTGAGAGCGAACTGTCTCCATGCTGTATTTTGCACTCCAACCATATTTCTGTACGGCTCTTGTGACCCATTGTCTCACCATGTCGATTTGATCAGGAGAGTGCCAGATACAATTGGCTATTAGGAAACAATCCGAAAGATCTACTCTTTCTCTACCATTCATAAAGGCAGAAGTACGGATCAGACGAACAATTTTGTGCCATCTACGGTCAGAAACATAGATGTTTTTCTCTACTTCAGTACCCGTCGATTGATTAAATCTCTCGATGTATTTTCTAACAATAGAAATCACGCTCAACACTTCTAAAGGAACTTTGATAGAATCAATCAGCGGACTCCAGCCGTCGACCTCTGTTTCATCAAATTTCAATTCTTCTCTTACTACCGGATTCGTTAGTTTCGAAGAAGTGATCATATCAAAGAATTTCTGCTCATCAATGATTCTATCCACGTATACACGAACCAGAAAACGGTCCCATATCGCTTCCAGACCTTCGCCCTTGGCAGGCAACTCATTTGATGCAGAAAGTAATGCGTGTACTTTTACCTCAATTTCCTGCTCACCATTTCTAAATACTTTCTCATTCAAAACAGTTAATAACGCATTTTGAATGGACGGACCCGCTTTCCAAATTTCATCTAAGAAAACGACTGAAGAGCCCGGAAGATAGTTGTCTGTCAGACGTTCGTACTTATCTTCTTTACTTAATTTTGAAATGGAAATAGGACCAAAGATTTCGTCAGGTGTACTGAACCTATTCATCAGATACTCAAAGGAATCACCTCCTTTGAAAGCATATTTCAAACGACGAGCAATCATACTTTTACCAACACCGGGAGGGCCTAGCATAAAAATACTTTCGCCGGCAATCGCACTCAACAAAGCGAGTGACAGAACATCTTCTTTTTCATGAAGATCTTCTCCCAATAAGGATAGTAATTTCTTAGAGCGCTTTCTTACATCAAAAGCTACTTTCGAGAGTTCGTCCATTTGTTATTCTATGAGATAATGTATAATCGATTCTGATAAAAACGACATGCTTTTTTTATGCGTGCGTTAAAAGGCCTCTCAATTTATAGTTTTTTTTCTATAAACAAGGGGACTTGTACTGTTTATGGTGAGAAATTTAGAAATTGCAAGGGTACTAGAATATGATAAAAGCTACTTTTTAAATGTTGTTTAATTAAAAATTGTTATAGAAAGTGCTTTGAATAAAAAAAATATAGCTTAAAATATAAATTCTGCAAACTAGAAAATCACAGTAGTTTCTTTTAGAGCAAAATTAAAATAATCATACTTCAAAAGTTAAACGAATGTGTTACTAGGAAAAGCGAACTCCAAATCAATGTTATGAATACGATTATTATCCTTTTTACCATCATAGGTATTTCTCTCTCATCAAGTCATCATTTTACCTTTAATGAAGCTTGTCTTACTAATTATACCGCATTTCATACGCTGAAGCGTGAAAAATTCACCTCAGAAGATATCATATCTAAACTGATAGAGGTGGGATTTGTCACAATTCAAAATGATAAAATTAGTTTTGAGTTGCCTTTTGATTTGCATGAGATGGATTGTGGTGCTCCAGATTGTTATACAACAATGGTTAGATTTTCTATTCCACACCAAAAGACAATACTATTTCCTCCTCAAATTAGTGTGGAGCTGGAGGAAGATGGTTGTATGGATAATTTAGAAAGGTATAAAGGAGAGTTTATTTTAAAAGAGCAAACAGATTCATTCATTAACTATTACAGTGATGAGCTTCAAAGTAATCTAATCATCAAAACAGGAGGAGAAGTATATTATTATCCTCATGAAATGAAAAAATCAGTTTCTGTACAACAACTGAATGAAATGTTTGAGAGCTTTCGATTTGAAGATGAAGGTGTAGCCGTTCCTTATCGGATCTCAAAATTGGTTTCAGGACAGTAATATTTAAAATGAAAAAAGCACTAAGTCCATACGAACAAAGTGCTTACTCTTCTATGATTGGGGAATCGAATGCTAATTTCTACTAAATCCTTTTTTCACTTGCTGATAATCCAGGAAGTACATCAACCTCACAGAAACAGTATTTACTTGTGCTTCTTTCCACATTTCATTAATGTTTTCATTGAAACCATAATGCGAATTATGAGAAGAAGACCCTAACTGATTTCTCCACATTGCCGTAAAGAAACTTCCCGGCAGGAATTCCCAACTATAGGATAATTCCATATTGAAAGTATTGAAATTGGCGTCGTGTTCTTTTTCACCATCCTCGTTGATGTCAGAATAATTAGAATCGGTCAAATCTCCTTCTTTCGTCAAATTGAAGAAATCAGAATAAGCGACCTGTCTCCAGTAATGTCTCAAACGGAATTTTACAAACATTTTAGGAGAGAAAGTATATTGAGTCCAGAAGTTATTCTCTAGCGTAGTAACGTTTCTATCGCCATAAATAACATTTTCTACTTCGTCATTTTCATCTTTTACAGTAGTGGCATATCCTTTTTCATTTTGCTTGTTGTTCCATGATATAGAATGATTGATATCCCATTTGTCAGATGCTCTGAAGGTCTGACCATACCTATAATAAGTATCAAATTGATTGAACTTTTGACGTTGCCAGTAGCTTGTTCTAAAACTTACAGAGTATTTCTGTCTACCATCAGTGTTAATCGTCAAGCCACCCCAATTCGAAGAGTATTGCTTAAAACGATATCCATCTTCTCTTGGCCCGAAATAATCATATGACAATCCAGGCTGTACAGAGAAATCATAATAAACACTCCATAAATTATTGAATTGCATCCAGCCATCCGTCCACATTCTTCTTGAAATAAAAGTTCGCGGATTGTAGAGCCAGTTTTCTTTCATGCCCACTTTCAGCCAGAAGCGTTGGTAAAAGGCATTTGGTTCAAAGATATTATAAGAAACATCAGCATGCGTATTGATGGCGTTATTTGAGCCATTAAACCCTAAATCATTGGGGTTGTAAGTATCAGTTTCAATATTGGTAGAAGTCCAGAATCTCCATTTACCACTAACTTTACCACCACCTGCATCAATTCTATGACCTAACGTTGTCAATTTTTGATCCTCAGCAGAACCATTATCCTCATAAGGGTGGTACTCTTGTGACAGACCACCAAAACCTCTGATTCTAAATGTATTTGTTCTGTCAAATAAGTTGAACTCACCTGAAGTCACATTAGAGTTTTTATAACCAGCACCCCTCATCACATTGGTATTCATGATACCGATTCTTGAGTTGTTTGGTAAACTTTGTTCTATTGAAATCATATTGAAGTTCGTGACAGGGTCAACTTTTACTTCTCTAGTATCGCCAGAAAGAGTATCTTCAATAATCGCAAAACTTTCATTCGTAATTGAATTCAGAACTCCAACTCCCAAGCCTTTTTCAGTAATACCTGTCAGTTTAATAGAGTTGACCAATGGAGCTTCAGTGGGTTTATAAGCAAATTCTTCATGCTCTTCCAAGTGATCATCACTAACAGAGTGGTGACTTTGACCGATCCTCCTAGAATAAAATTGCCCGTATTTATTAAAAATATTTGTCCCTTGAGTAAAGAAATTTCTAAACTCACCAAATCGTACTTCAAAGGCAGATAAGTTAAGTACATCATTGTCGGCTTGTACCTGTGAGAAATCAGGAACCAAACTAACATCTAATGTAAAACTCTGCCCTAAACCTAATTTCAAATCAGCACCACCAGAAAAAGTATTAGCTACTTTACTGCTTCCTTGTTTCCCGATCATCACATTACTGATATAAGGTGAAAGCGTTAAACGAAGCGGAGGCTTTACATCATAAATTCCTCTAAGCGTACCAAACTGATTTACATATCCTGATTTATTGGCATCTACAGGGTTCCAATAAGAAGTTTCACCTTTACGAGAAATTCCTCTTGCGAAGTTCAACCCCCAGATTTGTTCTTTTGAATTAGGCATTCTTAATGCTCTGTAAGGAATAGCCATTTCTACAGCCCAACCTTCATCATTTATTTTTACAGCACTTGACCAAACCTCATTCCAGTTTCCATCCCAACCTGATGTTCCTCGCTTTCGGTCACTTTGAACCCCTGAAGCACTCACCACAAATTCAAACGCATCTTGCTTTGTATTGTAAGTATCAAAAGAAGCAACAAAAACATCGGCTCCATTTCCTCCAGAATCTCTCGCTCCCATATTCGTACGGATAGAGTCTGGTGCCGGGTCGTATAACTGTGCAGCTACATAAATTGCATAATCATCGTATGCAATCTGTACTCTTGTTTTAAATGCTGATGCTTGATTATTATGTGGGCTATTTTGCGTGAAATAACCTTCAGAAATATACTTTGCAGGATCTCCGTTATACAAAGTATTATTTGAGCTAGCCGTCAAGTTGCTCATATGCAGAGGATCAGACCAAATCTCGTCGTCCAAAACGCCGTCGATTTTTGGTGATTCACTTGCCGCCCACGCGTGTATATTCATTCGATGTAAAGAGTGCTGTGCTTGTAATGAAGTCGAATAGAAAATACATAAAAAGAGGGTAATGATAAGTTGGTTGAAAAAGGTCTTCACGTTAGTATTAGTGCTCTAGTAGTTCATTATTTATTAATGCCTTAAAATTGGCAAATTTAACACCCTAAAACAATCTAATTATATAATATTAACTAATAACCTTTTTCTTTTTTAAGGATTCTTAAATAATTAAGTTTTATTACCAATCTCACAACAATATGTAAAACGTATTAGAATATTACTAATTAACTCTTCTTTAGAGTAATTCTAAATAACCCTGAAAGTCAATCATTTGTAAACATAATTGATACTTCTCATTTCAAATAGTAATTTTGCATTCAGCTTTATTTAAAGCTAAAGAAATTAAGAAAAAAGAGGTCGGTTTTTGAGCCCTTTAAGGTTTTGTTAATCAATCTCTTCTATTCATTTTAATAACAATTAGATTAAGCTCAGAATATAGGAGGACTGAAAATCCTCAACCTTCTGTCTTAAATTCCTAAAGAATGAGCGATTTGATTAAAGATATCAACCTTGTCGGTGAACAGGTTGATGAAAAATCAGTGTCGTGTGAGGTAAAAGTCACAGAAAATACGGCAAATGAAGGACAACGTAAGCTGTACATTGAGAGCTATGGTTGTCAAATGAATTTCTCGGATTCTGAGATTGTAGCTTCTGTAATGCAGAAAAACAATTTCGGAACGACTTCTAACGTAGAAGAAGCTGACCTTGTATTTTTAAATACTTGTTCAATCCGTGAAAAAGCAGAGCAAACAGTTCGTCAACGTTTGAGAGTTTTCAACAGAGTCAAAAAGAGCAAGCCCGGTATGATTATCGGTGTGCTTGGCTGTATGGCAGAGCGTTTGAAAACCCAACTTCTTGAGGAAGAAAAAATGGTAGATATCGTGGCTGGTCCAGATTCTTACCGTGATCTTCCAAAATTAGTAGGTGATGTTGATGAAGGTGATAAAGGAGTAAACGTATTCTTATCCAGAGATGAGACGTACGCAGATATTGCTCCTGTAAGATTGAATTCTAATGGTATCTCAGCCATGATCTCAATTATGAGAGGTTGTGATAACATGTGTTCTTTCTGTGTAGTACCTTTCACTAGAGGTCGTGAGCGTTCGAGAGATCCGCACTCTATTGTAAAAGAGGCACAAGAATTATTCGATCAAGGATACAAAGAAGTGACTTTATTAGGTCAGAATGTAGATTCATACAAATGGTCTGATGAGGAAAACAATAAAGCTCGTTTAGAGAAAAAAGAACTGAAAGAAGAAGACGTTGAAATTGTCAGCTTCGCACAGCTATTAGAAATGGTAGCGGGAGTTTCTCCTGAGTTAAGAATTCGTTTCTCTACATCACATCCAAAAGATATTACGGATGATGTGCTTTACACAATGAAGAAGCACGAAAACATTTGTAACTTCATTCACTTACCAGTACAATCAGGTAACTCAAGAGTATTGGATATCATGAACCGTACATATGACCGTGAGTGGTATATCAATAGAATCGATAAAATCCGTGAGGTATTTGGTAATGATTGTGGTATTTCTTCAGATATGATTGCTGGTTTCTGTACTGAAACAGAAGAAGAGCATCAAGATACACTATCATTGATGGAGTATGTGAAGTTTGATTACAGTTACATGTTCTTCTACTCTGAAAGACCAGGAACTTTAGCAGAGAAAAAATTCGAAGATGATATTCCATTGGATGTGAAAAAACGTAGACTTCAGGAAATTGTTACTTTACAAAGACAACATTCAGCAGAAAGAAACGCATTGAATGTGGGTGAAGTACAAAAAGTGCTAATTGATGGTTATTCAAAACGTTCAAAAGAACATTTCCAAGGAAGAAACTCACACAATAAAGTAGTAGTATTCCCGAAAGGAAACGCGAAACTTGGTGAGTATGCAACAGTGAAAATTCACGATTGTACAGGTGGTACATTATTAGGTGAAATCATAGATTAGCCCGACGTAGGGGCAGACCTATGTGTCTGCCCACCGAACCACAATCAGAACCACAAAAAATAAGGTGTAATGCTTCAGTTTCGAGGCGTTATACCTTATTTTTTTGTAAATTAACGGGGGAACAAAACCTAATTGTTCATTTTTAATCCTTAATTATTCATTCAAAAACAATGCTTATAGAATTCTCTGTTTCCAATTTCAGGTCCATCAAAGAAGAACAGGTGTTATCCTTATTGCCTTCGGGAAGAGTGCGCAAGGCAGGGACTGAAGATCGTTTGCTGATTCATTCCAATTACAAACAGACGGAAACATTAGCCACGGCAGTAGTTTTTGGTGCCAATGCTTCGGGAAAAAGTAATTTATTAAGAGCATTGGAAGCGTTGACAGTGATGGTACAAGAAGGACATGACAGTGCTATTGGAGAAGGAGCAAAAGCCTATGTCCCTTTTCGATTGGATCGCCTTTCAAGAGAATTGCCTACTGATTTTTATATTCGTTTTATTGCCAATGACGGTATTCAATACGAGTATGAAATGTCGAGAGATGTGGATCAAGTCACGCATGAAGCATTATACGCTTACCCCAACTCAAGAAGGGTAAAGTTTTTTGAAAGAAATGAAGGACAGCTGACAAGTTTCGGAAAGAAATTAAAAGGAGATAAGCAAACCATTGCAAGGCATGTTTTACCTTATCAGTTATTTTTATCCAAAGGAGCACAATTAGGATTAGAACAATTAGTAGCACCTTGGCAATTCTTCAAAAATCACTTGAGGGCTTATATTTTATACCGTTCAGTGTATGACGATGCTTTATTACAAGGTATTGCTAAGCATATTGTCAATGATGATTCTCAAAGGTTTTTAAAAAACCTCTGTCAGTTAGTAAGTCACGCAGATACTGGAGTGAGTGGCATTGAAGTCTTTCAAGAAGACAGTGAATTGATGGGACTTTTTGAAGGAAGGAGAAGGTATCAAATAAAAACCATACATAAATTACCCTATTCAGACGATCCGCCTATTTCTTTTGACCTAAAAGAAGAATCTATAGGCACTCGAAAATTAGTAGCTCTTGGTGGGTTAATATTAAGAGTACTAGAGGCAGGGGATACTTTGGCAATTGATGAATTGGATCAGAGTATGCACCCTCATCTTACAAGAGCATTAATCAAGTTATTTCATAATCCTAAAACAAACCCACATAGGGCACAGCTCATTTTCTCAACGCATGATGCGTCACTTTTAAACGATCAACTTTTCCGTTTTGATCAGATTTTTATTTCCGAAAGGTCAGAAGAAGGCATTACAGAAATTTCCTCTGTATCCGATATTCCTAATTTGAAAAGAGAGTTGCCATTAGAAGAGTGGTATCTCACAGGAAAGTTTGGTGGTACACCTTCTATCAATCAAATGGCCCTGGATTTTGACTTTAAACCAACAGAAGATGAGGAATAGGAGAAAAGATAAAACAAGATCACTTCGAAAAAGAGTCCTCATATTATGTGAGGGAGCCAAAACAGAACCTAATTACTTTAATGGACTAAAACACGATGCTCAAAAAAGAAGAGCTTTAACCGCTGTGGATGTAGAAGTATATCAGCCCAAAAGCCACAGCCCATTGGGTTTGGTGAGAGAAGCAATTATCAAGAAAAAAAGAGCTTTAGTAAAAGGAAATCCTTACGAAACCATTTGGCTGGTTTTTGACAGAGATTTTCATAAACATATAGAAGACGTAATAAAGTTAGCCAATGAACATGATATTGAAATCATTATCTCAAATATCTGTTTTGAATTATGGTTCCTGCTTCACTTTGAAGATCTAGATGCCAATCAGCACTTTGCAAAATGTGGCATGTTGATCAAGCATATCCAACAAAATCACGTGACCCGCTATCATAAAAATGGTAAGAATTATCAAAACTTGAAGGAATTCACCTCAGTAGCCATTCAACGGGCCAAGAAATTAGAGGAAACGTATGTTCACGGAGTCAATATGCATTATAAGTTTTACGAAAGAGAACCTTACACTAATGTATACCAATTAGTAGAGTACCTCTTAGAAATGTAATATTTATTCCCAACCCATAGATTGGAAAATAACCAATCGTATAAAATAAAAACATAACCCCACTACACCGAGAATGAGAAAGAACATTAACCCCGCAAAAATAATCAGCCCAGAAGATCCTTTCTGCACCTGATTGATAGCATCAGGGTTTTTCTCATAATAGTTGACCAACATCTGAGTATTATTTCTATTGGCTTTATAGAAGATATCAATGAAGTCTCCAACGCCAGGAATCAAACCAATCAAATAGTCCACAATTAAGTTAAAGGTCATCGCCATAATCAGTCTTGGAGGAACACCATTTCTAGCTACTGTGTATAAAGAAATCCCTGAAATAATGATTGATATTGTATCTCCAACACCTGGAATAATCCCAATAAAAGGATCAAGTCCTATCTTAAATTTGGTTCCTGGAACTGTAATCGCTTCATCCATCACAGTGCTGATTTTTTTTAACGTTTTAAAAGAAGGATCTTGAGTATATTGTGGAGTTGTATTTGTCTTCATCATGGAGATCGTTTATTTTATCTAAGTAATCTAACAAAATTGGTCGATCAGTTCATGAAATTGGATAAAATTTTAATTAATTTGAGTAAAAATAGAAATACTTGATATGAAAAACATAATAACTACCCTTGCACTTTTACTCTCTATATTCGTTTATACTTCAGCAACCGCTCAAGTATATAATTATGTAGAAGATACAACAAAGACTAAGGAACCATCTTCTGAATATAAAAAACCAACAGATTCAGATGTTGATGCATTTAAGGATAAAAAGCATAGTGATCTTCCTTTAAAAGATAAGATTTTCTTTGGAGGTGGATTAGGATTTGGTTTTTCGAATGTGCATACACAAGTAGCAATATTGCCAATGGTAGGGTACATGGTCACGCCAAACTTTCAAGTGGGTATGGGGTTCGTGTATGAGTATTTCGAGAGAAAAGATGTTTCATATAAGGAGAACAACTATGGTATCCGTCCATTTATGAGATATATGATTCCATTAAAAGATGGACTAAGAGTATTCCCTCAAGCAGAATATTACGGTTTTAGTAATAACAGGGAATATAAAATAGCCAATGGAGAAACAATAAAAGATAGTATTTGGAGAGATCAGTTTTTATTAGGAGCTGGCGTGTCGCAAGGTATAGGCCGTAAAGGCGGTGTGAATTTCATTGCACTTTATGACTTTTCTTATGATGAAAAAACTTCTTACTCTAATTCTCCTTGGGTGATAAGAATTGAATTCGCTTTTTAAGCAAAAGAAAATAGAAGAGAATAAGCGGCTCTTGGGTCGCTTTTTTTAGCAGTATGGAAATTGAAATTAGAGAAATAACCGCCCCGCAGACTTGGGCGTTAAGACATAAGGTAATGTGGCCAAATGAGCCCCTATCCTATGTAAAAATTCCAGATGATGAAAAAGGACAACATTTGGGGTTGTTTGTAGATAATGAATTGACGTCTGTGATTTCCTTATTTATGGATCCAGACAAAAATGTGCAGTTTAGAAAATTTGCCACATTAAAAGAACAACAAGGAAAAGGATTTGGAAGCATGTTATTAAAACATGTGATGAAAGTGGTCAAAGAAAATGGAGGAAACCTTTTATGGTGTAATGCAAGAGCAACCGCTACTATATTATACGAAAGAGAAGGGCTTCATCAAACAGACACCTCTTTTGTTAGAAAAGGGATTCTTTTTGTTAGAATGGAAAAACAGCTTTAGAAAGGTGATTTGAATCGAAAACCTTATCTTTCTTAGTTGGAAAAAGGTTCTCAAAATATGAAATATTAAACTCTTGTTAGAAAAATCAATCTAATGAGAGTTTTTTTTTACTTTCTAAAGTGTTGAAATTTAGTTGTTTGAATTCATATTAATTTTTATTTAAATCAAAAAATGAATAAACCTATTGCATTTAAAAAACATCCTATTACCTTTGCACTCCCTTCAGCAAACGGCTGAGGAAAAAATAAACGTAGGGGTTGTCCTGCGTGACAACCCGACTCGGGTGTTTGATATAATGAAAAGGTATTTGATTCAGTTGAAAATCAGCGATGCAAATTAAGTTTCTAAATAAAACAAAATAAGCATTGCAAATTAAATTTCTCTTCTTACCTTTGCACTCGCCTTTAACGAAAGGCTTTTAAAACTTCTTTTTTGAAGTGGTAAATATAGAGTGTTGAGAGCTGAGAAAATCAACGAAAAAAAACTTCAAAAATTTTTGAAAAAAGATTTGGAAGTTAAAATAAAAAGTTCTTACCTTTGCACTCGCTTCTG
>NZ_JABANE010000054.1 GCF_012844305.1 Flammeovirga aprica JL-4 | reverse complement strand
AAGTTTAAAAAGTCTAACACTCAATAACAGCACTGGAGCACATTTACCTGAAGGGTTAGGCAACTTGCCTTCATTAGAACATCTACATCTAAGGAATTGTAAAAACCTTTTTAAGCTACCTGCATCAATGGGTAATCTTAGATTATTATGGGGTCTCGACCTAACAGGTTGTTCAAGACTTACAGGATTACCCTCTTCTCTTACTCAAGTACCTATTGGGATATTAAAGCTTAGCGAATGTAATAACTTACGCTCTGTTCCAAAAGGGTTAAATGTCGGAAGTATCTTGGCTAGAGATGTAACATGGAAAAGTATGCCAGTAGGTATTTTTGATAGTGATGCAAATAGCCTAAATGTAATTAATCATCAAATCACAGACATAACAGGTATAGGGAGAATGGCTAATCTCAAAGAGCTAGACCTCACTAATGGAAAAATCAAACGTATCCCACCGGGTATCAGTAAATGTACCAAACTAAGATTATTACTACTTGAAGGAAATGAAATAGAAAGTACTTTCGGTGTTGAAGTTTCAGAAAATGTAGATACAAGGTTATTGGGAAATCCTGTATTTGATAAGGAATATATTAAGGAGTAAACGAAATTTTGTAACCCTACTATTTGTTGTAGTGTTAAACAGAAAAATGTCATTGCGAACTTGCAAATTAGATAACATCCAAGGTTATATGGCAAACATTTTAGATCAAAATAAAGAGAAAAGTTCATTACAAAACCCTTTTGAAAGTAGGGATATTGACTATAGCAAATAAAAGTAAGATGGAATGGAAAAGAAGTATTTGAAAGGAGAGGTCATTCAAGGGAAAATTATACGCCATGCACCTTTTGGTGTTTTTGTCGATATTGGTGATATAAATATTGAGGGTTTTATACCTACTATTGACTTTGGTATAGAATATTACGATAAATTTCATTTGGATCATGATAATGGAAATCATGATATAATAAATGATGCCATACCTAGTTATTACCCTGAAATAGGTTTTGAAATGCCTTTGAAAATTACGGGTTTTAATGAAAAAACTATTGATAATAAACAGCAATTATGGCTAAGTGTAAGGGTTAATGAAATGCCTGCAATAGATTGGAGTCTTACAAAAAAAACATACCCCAAAGGGTCTAAAGTTTTTGGAGAGGTTGTTAGACATACTAATCTAGGAGTTTATATTAACATTGAAGATGATCCTCTAGAAGGCTTTATTCCGTCATTTTGTTTTGGTAAAGAACATCCTTTTAAGAACTACCCTTATATCGGTACTCGTAAATTATTTGAAATAGTCAATTACTCTATTGACCTTGAAGGACGTAAAGAGCAAAACCAAATCTTTTTGAAGTGATAAAGGAAGTCTTCTCATTTTATCCATTTTATAGTATTACTTACATTTTTTCACAAAAAAACCACGACCTAAGCCGTGGTTTCTCAATTTTATATCATCCCTTAAGGAATCTTATCCGCCTCTATCTCTTTCGCATATTGGGAAGGAAGCACTCCGAATTCTTTCTTGAAGCAGTTTCTGAAGTATTTCAGGTCATTAAAACCAACTTCGTAGGTGACACCGCTGACGCTAAATCGACCGAGTTTTAGCATCTGTGCGGCACGTTTCAGTCTGATGTTTCTGATAAAGCCTTTGGCGGTTTGACCGGTGAGGGCTTTCAGTTTTTGATTCAGACGGAGAGGAGTAGCACCGTATTCAAGGGCTAGTTTTTCTACCGTAAATTCAGAATCTGAAATGTTTTCTTCCACGATTTCTACCAAACGGTTCAAGAATTTCTCATCGATAGTAGTGAACGTAATTTCACTTGGTTGAATATCCACATCCACTCGGAAACGCTTCTGTTGGTTGCGTCGGTTTTCAATGATGGTGAAAATTCTTGCCAGTAATACATCTGAATTAAATGGCTTTGTAACGTAAGCATCTACTCCGTATTCGTAGCCTTTCAGCTTGCTTTCTTCTGATTTTTTTGCCGTAAGTAAAATGATCGGTAAGTGACAGATTTGATTGTCCTCACGTACTTTTTTAGTGAGTTCATAACCGTCCATTACAGGCATCATAATATCAGATAGAATCAGGTTTGGCATTACTTCTTTGGCCAATTCCAATCCTTTTGCACCATTTTCAGCAAGGAAAACATCATAAGTATCTTTTAGAAGGTCTTTTAATAACTCTCTGATAGAAAGGTTGTCATCAATCACAAGTACCTTCGCTTTGGTAGATGTTTCCAAATATTCTTCATCTTCAATCAATGAAGTGGTGTTTTCTGGAGGAGTTTCTTCTATAAATTCACCATCATAAGCATCATCATTCATAGGGAAAGAAAGATAGAAGGTAGTGCCTTTGTTTTGCTCACTTTCCAGTGTAATATCACCGTGGTGAAGGTCTACCAAACTCTTGGTGAAGGCAAGACCGATACCTGTCCCTCTGTGGCGTGCTCTTTTTAAGTTATCCACTTGATAGAAACGCTCAAACAAGTGCTGTTGTCTTTCCTTCGGAATACCAATTCCTGTATCTTGAAGAGTGATGATAATACGTCCATTTTCCGACTTGATACTCAAGTTGATCTCACCTTCTGTAGTAAATTTGAAGGCATTAGAAAGGAGGTTGTATAAAATTTTCTCCACCTTATCTGTATCAATCAAACCATGAATATTTTCTTCCGTTTTATGGAACGTGTAAGTGATGTTGGTTTGCTCAGAAAACTCTTTGAAAGAGAAATAAATCTGCTCTATAAATGTATTCCAGTTCCCTCTAGTCAAGTTGAGTTTCATCTTGCCTTGTTCTACTTTTCTGAAGTCCAATAACTGATTTACTAAACGCATCAGATGTTGGATGTTCTTATGGATCAATTGGTATGATTTATCTCTTTCGTATTCCGATAACTCTCTGCCCTTTTTGATTAATTGCTCAATAGGGGTGTTGATCAATGTAAGTGGCGTTCTCAATTCGTGAGAGATGTTAGTGAAGAATTGCATTTTCAGCTGACTCAAATCTTCTAGTTTTTCATTTTCAAACTTCACCATTTCCAATTGTGATTTCTTTCTCGCAGTGATGATTGTAAATCTTGAGAAGAAATAAACTAGGCCAACAAATGCGATAAAGTACATTAATTTTGCCCACCAAGTCATCCACCAAGGCGGAAGGATCGTGATTTTAAGATCAATAGGGTCTGCTTTCCAAATGTTATCCCCATTCGAAGCTTTTACGAGCAAAGTGTATTCTCCTGGATAGAGGTTGGTATACTTTGCCTCTCTCTGCATTGCGTCAGCTGTAATCCAGTTTTTGTCCAGACCTACTAATTTGTATTTGTAACTGTTTTTATTGGGGGAAGCGTAATGTAAGTACGCAAATTTTACAGAGAAGCTGTTTTGATTAGCATCAAGTGTGATGGATTTCGTATATCTGATCGATTTTTCTAGAATTTTATTATCGTCATCAGCAGGCGTCATTACATTGTTCAATATTTTCAGTTCAGTAAACACCAAATCCGCATTGGTAATATCGTCTACAATTTCATGAGGATTAAAAACATTGATCCCGTTTACACCACCAAATACTAACTCACCACTCTTACGTTTACAAGCCGTCAGTTCTCCAAATTCGTCGTCTTGAAGACCATCACTCACATCAAAGTTTTTGATCGTTCTATTTTTGATGGAAATCTTACTTATTCCTTTGTTGCTAGAGACCCAAACGTTTCCATAGTTGTCTTCCAGAATCGCTTTGATAGCGTTGTTAGGTAAACCATCGTTAACTGTAATACGGTCAAACTTAATATCATTGATGTCATAATCCGCTGCTACTACGTTTAGGCCACCGCCCATAGTACCGACCCATATCTCTCCGTTAGTAGTTTCATAAATAGGCAGTACATAATTGTAGCTCAATGATGTGTTATCCTCATCGTTATTAATAAATAACTTAAAGTCAGGAGTGTCGTTTAGTTTTTCGCCTTTCGGAATGATGATCAACCCCTGATTACTTCCCACCCATAAGTTACCTTTGCTGTCTACCAACACACTTCTGATCACCTCAAAAGGATCTTTGTATTCCTCCGCCTGTTGGATATTGATCTTTTTCCAAACGATAGAGTTGTCTTTCTGCAATCGGCCTCTCGTCAAGCCACCGCCATAAGATGCGAGCCAAATTGTAGAATCGCCGTCCGTTTCAATAGAGAAAACAGAGTTTTTCAAGTTGGCAGGGTGGAAGAAAGAACTTTCCCACAGACGTTTTTCTAGCAGATGTGCCTTATCAATAGGAATAGCCAAAGAACGAAGCGGATAGCCCACACCGAAAATCAACTTTCCGTTCCATTCATCAATATCATAGATCATATTTTGACCTCTGATACCAATATTTACATTGATTTTTTTGTATTCAGAAGAATTAGGTTCAAGGTAATTCAAACCACCACCTTCAGTACCAACCCAAAGTCTACCATAAGAGTCTTCAAAAACAGATCTCACTTTATTGTAAGACAAGCTTTTTTGGTCTCTTTCCTTTTTGATGTGTTGAAATTTTTTGCGTTTAGGATTGTATTTTTTGATACCGCCACCGTTTGTACCAATCCAGACAATGCCCGTTTTATCTTCATAAATCATATGAATGATATTGGTATTCAAGTATTCATCTTTATCATAATGCTCCATAATCTCAAGGGTGTCTTTCTCCCTTGTGAGTCGCATACGGTAAAGTCCTTGCTTTGTACCTACCCAAATATTATTCTGATTGTCGCATAACACATAGTCACTACGCAGATTAGATACTTTTTTGAAAGTAAAGTCCTCTGGTTTGTCTCCTTCTTTTGTGACTTCATAAATCCCATTATAATAAGCGATGATCAGTGCATTATCACTTTCAGAAATCCCCAATACACCATTATTTTTACTCGCTGTATTAGGAAAGCTTCTGAAGGTGCCATAATCTTTATTGCCTGTTGGGGGAATATACTTTTGTAATCCCTTTAGCGTACCTACCCACATATTGCCTTCCGCATCCACATACATATCACGGATATGATCCTCCAGAAGACTTTCTTTATTATGAGGGTTGGCCTGATACTTATTGACTTCGATGGACTCTTTGTTCAAATATTTTTTCTGCACACAGTTCAATCCTTTCGAATTACCAAACCAAAGATTGCCTTGTGCGTCAAGTATCATTCTTGAAGCATTATTTTTAGTGAAAAGTTTCGGAGTGTCTTTCGTATTCATAAAAACCGTAAACTTTTCTGTCTCCAGATTGAAACGGCAAATACCAGCATCTGCAGTTCCCAGCCATAGGTTTCCAAACTGATCTTCTACGATGCGATTGATAATGTTGGTAGGAATGTCATGCGTATCTTTTCTATAATCTTTAAATTCATAACCGTCGAAGCTACTGAACCCGTCATTGGTGCCAATCCATAGCAAACCCTGACTGTCTTGGTAAAGACAATTGATATCGTTTTGAGACAACCCATGACGAGTCGTATAATGATTGAAAATTAAATCTTTTGTGTCAGCATAACAGGTTACGCTCAGCAATAAAAATGCGAAGAGTAGATGGTGTAGTAATAATTTCATTCTAATTCCATTTCATTTTACAAAAAATATCTCTATAACCGAGATTTGTTGTTCTGTTAGTGCAATAAGGGGACTTTCGAAGTTACTCCCCCTTAAAATGAGTGTCAAATAAGCTACTTAAACTGTTTTTTACAAAAATACCCCACATTATTTGAGACAAAACCCACCTTTTCACGAATAAAAAAACACCCCGCTTCCATAAAGTTCGACTTTTTTAAACTTTTTAGAAAGGGGGTGTTTTGAATTTGTTGGAACAAATGTAAGGTTTGAAAGAAGAATTAAGAATGTAGAATAGTGAGTCTTAAGTTTTGACAGGTACTCATGTGACTTTATGAAACGGCTTAACACGAACCATCATAAGAAACACACTACGAACCATATCATTCTTAATTCTTCATCCTTAATTCTACATTCAATTAAAGGTTTTCGTCCAGTTTCAATTTGTAATCGTGGGCGCCTTCTGCAAAATTGCTTTTGTAAACTTTGGTGCCGGTTCCCCATCTTTCCCAGTTTACTTCCACTCGGTTATCCCCAATTACGATATTGATTAATTTCTCTTTCATTTGCTGTGCAATCTTTTCATATTTCTTAGAGAAAGCCAGGTTATTGATCTCTTTAGGATCTTTCTTCATGTCATAGAGGCAAGGGTCCAATTCCTTGTAACTTGCCGTTGTAGCCCATTCCATATCTTGTCCTTCCACTTTATTAGGTCTAGTTTGAATAGAGAACATAAAGCGCTTGGTTCTGATATATGCCCTTGGCCCGGTCACCGCATGACTTTCTCCTACAATGTAATCTCTTATAGGAGCCTCTTCAGCCACTACTTTTGCCATGTCTAAACCGTCGAGATAATCAAATTCATCGCTTTTAATATCTGCACCACCTGCCGCTAAAATAGTAGGGGCAATATCTACAAACTCTGTAAAATCTCTGACTACCTTGCCTTTAGGGAATTTTTTCTTGTCAGAAGACACCACAATGATAGGGTTGTGTACGTCTACATCCCAAGGGGAGAATTTAGAGACAGAACCATGCTCATTTAATTTCCAGCCATGGTCTCCACAAACGTAAACAATCAGCCATTCTTGATTTTTGCTTTCGCTGTATTCAATAAAAGCATCTACAGCTTCACCGATCAAACGATCTCCGTAGGCACAGAATGCATAGTAATCCTGAACCATTTTTAGTTTTTCCTCATCCGTAAAATGATCTGAGTACCCCAGGTTCACTTGCTTCTTCAACTGTTTCGGCATCTTCGCCATTTCTTTCGGGTCCAGTTCAGGAATATTGTAATCATATTTCTGGAAACGCTCTCTATATTCTTTTGGAGGAAGTACAGGAGTGTGAGGGAAATCGTAACCAATATGACAGAAAAGAGGTTTTGAATCATCAATACCCTCAAAAGTTCTACTGCCAATAGTATAAGTAGCCTCTGTATTTTGCAGGTATTCCTTAAATATACTCGTATAGTAGCCATCACGTGTTTTTCCAGCCGGCTGTGAACTCACCCCAGAAAGAATACCACCTTTATAAGGAGTCTGTGGACCTTTTTTCTTATTATAATGTCTCAAGAGATCATATTTGTCGTAGGCTTTTTGTGCAGAACCTTTGTATTGAGGCATCATTTCCTCCAATTCTTTTGAAACATAGATTTTGTCGCCATTATCATCCACAAAGAACTCTAAGTTTTTAATAGGCTTTTCTAATTTTTCTCCTTCAATATTATTCGCCCATGATTTACCATAGTCTGTAAAGCCATCCTTATGCAGTTGTTTGAAGTCGATGTCCGTATCATAGATTTTATGGCCTTTTGTCTTGCCATTCTTCATCAATTCCTTAATTCTAACTCCAAGTTTACCGATATGTACCGTTTGATACCCTAAAGCTTTCATCTGCTCCGGCAAAGTAGGTTTAAAATGTTCCAATGAATTATTATAGTATTCAAATTCATAAACCCCCGTACGGAAAGGATACCTTCCCAAGTGCATTGAGGTTCTAGAAGGAGCACAGCCCGCCGCCTGACAGTACGTATTAATAAAGGTAGTACCCGTAGAGGCTAAACGGTCCACATTTGGAGATTCCACATAACCTAATTTACTGTTTTTCTTCCCAGTCAGCATCTTATTAAATGCCTGTACGGAATCATGTCTCTGATCATCCGTTAAAAGCCAAAGGACGTTTGGCTTGCTTTGCGCGATAGCCCATTGGCTAAAACACATCATAAAAATCACGCAAGAGTAAAAAGTTGTCTTTTTCATTTCATGTAAAATTTAAAAAGTTTGTCGAGCACCTTTTTTTGAGGGAAGAGTTATGAGTTAAGAATTAAGAGGGTAGAAAAGTAAGGCCATATCCTGTACCTTCCTTTTAGAGCAGTTCACTAAGGTATTGTAATATAATGCACCTACGAACCACCTTAACTCTTAACTCTCCCTAAATCGGTGCTTTCAAATTAGTAGTCATAATTTGTGGCGGTAAGTTATACTTCTTCTCCAAAATGCTTAGCTAAAAATAAGGCCTAAGTAGTGGGGGATTTCAAAAGTGTTAATAATAATGTTACAGAATCTTAAAAAAATCACACCAAATAAATGTTTTTTTTACAAATAAAGCCTTAGATTTGATAAAGATAATGGGGGTGCTCCTTTTTCAATTTACCATTTTTTAAGTTAACAATATCTCCCCCCTATTTTTTAAACGTAAAATCGTCACTTTTATATGAAAATGATTACTATCTATCTAAAATTAAAGAGTACTACCATCCGTCAGCCTTTGTTTAATAAGTTATTCTCAAAAGGGTGTTTTTTGTTATAATACTCCCCTCATTGCTATTCGACCTCTTTAAAGCAGTTTTATTTATCCCCCTATTTATGAACAATTTGTTTTAAAGAATTTTAAAAGTCGAAACTAATTTTGGGATATGAAATGAATGTTCAACTTATTCACAAATGCAGACTATGTGGAAATGTGTTAAACTGTCGTTTAGTCTCCATAAGATATTAATATTGTTTCTTATGGTTGGTACTATGCTTTCAGTAGAGGCTTATGGCCAGAAAAAACAAAATGTTATTACAGGTAAAGTTGTCGATGAGAACGGTTATCCTTTGCCTGGAGTAAATGTCGTAATTGAGGGAACTACTAAAGGAAGCGTAACGGACTTTGAAGGAGTTTATAAACTAATGGTCCCAAATAAACAGACTATTTTAAAATACTCTTCAATTGGTTACCGTGACCAATCTATTAAAGTTGGTGAGCGCATTGTAATTAATGTAAACATGGAATTGGATGTGAAAGCATTGGATGAAATTGTTGTAATTGGTTATGGTGAGCAGAAAAAGAAAGAAGTAACTGGAGCCGTAGGTAGAATGGACGGTGAAGAACTTCTTAAAAATGCCACTTCTGATATGGCAAGCGCACTGCAAGGTCAGATTGCAGGTGTAAACGTTCAGGCTTCATCAGGTCAGCCAGGTGCGGCGGCCAACATTATGATTCGTGGTCTGAGTTCAGTAACAGGGTCTAGTACTCCTTTATATGTTGTGGATGGTGTTCCGTTTGACGGCGATCCGGGATTATCACCCAATGAAATTGCAACAATTGACGTATTGAAGGATGCGGCATCAGCAGCTATTTATGGTACAAGAGGTGCTGCAGGTGTAATCTTAATCACTACAAAACAAGGTGATGAGGGTGAAATGAAAATCAACTTCGATGGTTACTATGGTATTCAGAAAATTACTTCAGGTGTAAATACAATGAACTTTGAAGAGTACATGTATGCTGAAAACGTGAGAGCTCGTCACCTAGATGCGAATGCAAGTAAAGAGAACTTCTGGACACCAATCCAAGAGAATCCTGCTGGTTTTACACGTAATACCAACATGACAGATGTAATCATGATTGATAATGCTCCTGTTCAAAACTACTCATTAACTGCTTCAGGTGGTAAAAATGGTTTGAGATACAGTCTTACAGGTAACTACTTCTCTCAAGATGGTTCAGTAATCAACTCAGGTTTTGAACGTTTGAGTGTTCGTTCTAACTCAATGTACAGAAAGAAGAAATTTACTTTCTCTACAAACTTTGCTTTAAAAAGAGAGCAAAGACAATACACTCCTGTTACATTGTTGACGGATGCTTACAGATATAAGCCTTACCAACAAGAGATTGATCCGAATGCAACGGAGACAGCAACAGATGATGAAAATACTAATAACGTACAAAATTTAGCGTATATACAAACAAAATTACAACGTAACGATCAAAGTGTTACTAATCAAGCGAACTACAACTTCAAGCTAGATTATGATGTAGTAAAAGGACTAAAGTTATCCACTCGTTTTGGTGGTAGTGTTACTGAAGATACTCGTACGCTTATCGAGCCAATCATTCAGACGTACAATGGTGCTGGTGAATTAGTTTCAGTAAACGGTTACAGATCTGGTGTGAGACAAACTAGTGGCAGCAGAGATAACTGGTCTTGGGAAAGTACAGCAAATTTCACTAAGAAAATCAAAGGTCACTCAATTAAATTATTAGGTGTATTCTCTTTAGAGAGCTATCATTATAATTCATTCTTCGGTCAGAGAAAAGACCTGATCAGTAATGATATCACAGTAATTAATGGTGCTACTTCTGATAACTTAGCGGGTAACCAAACAGGTTATCTACAAAATAGAACGAACAACTTAGTAGGTATGTTGGGTAGATTGCAATATAACTACAAAGGTCGTTACTTATTGAGTGCCAGTGTAAGAAGAGATGGATCTTCTAGATTTGCAGAGGATTACCGTTGGGGACTTTTCCCTTCAGTATCGGTAGGTTGGAACGTTGCAGAAGAAACTTTCTGGAAAAACAACTTAGGAGAAAAAGTAAATACATTCAAGTTTAGAGGTAGTTACGGTACTACTGGTAACCAAAACTTTTTGGATTACAGTAATGTAGCGAATATTGCTTTATACAAAGATTATGCATTTGGTACAGGTGGATCTGAAGCTTTAAGTTCTGGTGCAGCTCAAGGAAGTTATGCAAACGCTAATGTACAATGGGAAACTACAATCCAAACTAACTTAGGTGTTGATTTAGGGTTCTTTGATAATAAATTAACAGTGACTGCAGATGTTTACAATACTGTGAAACAAGACATGTTATTCCCTGTATTGATTCCTTCTTCTACAGGTGGAGGTATGACACCACAAGTAATCTTGAACGTGGGTAATATGGATAACAGAGGTATGGAATTCTCGGCTAACTACAAGCATGTAGGAAAGGGTGATTTCAGCTGGAATGTTGGTGCTACTTATTCAAGAAACGAGAATAAGATTACTAAAATGGCTGGTACAAACAAAGAGTCTTACATGAAAGGTTCTGAGGCTGTAACAATCGGCGGTAATGCTCAAGATAAGTTGTCAGTATTGAAAGAAGGTTATGAAGCAGGTGCTTTCTTCTTGATCAAGTCAGACGGTATCTTAAGAACACAGCAAGAAGTGGATGAATACAATGAGATTTTTAACGTTGGTGCTAAATTGGGTGATTTAAGATTAGTAGATCAGCCAACTGTTGACACTACTGGCGATGGTATTCCTGATTCTGGTGATGGTGTGATTGACGACCAAGATAGAGTATATATGGGTAGTGGTATGCCTGACTATGAATTAGGTTTGAACTTAGGAGCTTCTTATAAAGGATTTGACTTATCAGTTCAATTCTATGCGGCTATCGGTGGTGAAGTGATCAACGGTAACAAGGCTTATGCATACCAGCAAGGTGTTCACAAAGACATGGTTTACCAGTGGTCAGATGCAAATGTTAATTCTAATATCCCTGCAAACAGAGGTGGTGGACATGAGAATTATAGAGGTCGTAATGACATCTATATCGAAGACGGATCTTTTGCTCGTTTACGTAACGTGACTTTAGGTTATGCGCTTCCAAGCAACGTGACAAAGAAGATGGGAATCAGTAAATTAAGATTCTATGCAACAGCAATTAACCCATTGACATTTACAAACTATACAGGTTATGACCCAGAAGTAGGTAACAATGGATTGAGTACTAGAGGTATTGACAAAGGTACTTACCCTGTAACAGCTTCTTACCGTTTTGGTTTACAATTTGGCTTCTAATCAGTATTAAGACAATGAAAAATAAATTATATAAAATTATCTTAGGTGGCTTATTGGCAACTTCGGTTTTGTCATGTAATAGCTTCTTGGAAGAAAAAAATCCTAACTCACTCAATTCAGATGACTTCGGCAGCACGCCTGAGCAATTGAATTCAAGCTTAACGGCGGTTTACAGTACATTCAAAGAAAAGTCTCTTTTGAATATTGTAAACGAGTCAAGACGTGATGACATGTGTTTTCCAGGAACACAACAATTCCCTTTGATTAACGATCAATTTTACCATAAAACATTTAACTCAGCAACTTCAACAATTGCTGACAAGTGGTCTCGTTTGTATAAAGGTATCTTCAGAGCAAATCAAGCAATTATCAACTATTATAAGGTGTATCCTGAAGAGGAAGAGTTAGATCTTTTAGGAGAAGAAGTAGTTTTAGAAGAAGATGATACGCATCGTGCGATCTTAGCACAAGCACGTTTCTTCAGAGGATTATTCCACTTCTATGCTTACAATACTTTCAACGAAGGAAAAGTAGTGAAATTTGATTTTGTTCCTACAGCAGAGCAAGATTTCTATCAGCCACCAACTGATCCAGCTGAAATGAGAGAGTTCTTCAGAGCAGATTTTGAGTTCGCGAAGAAAAACTTACCAATTGAATGGGAATCAAAAGACGTTGGTAGAGTGACAGCAGGTGCGGCAGCAGCAGTTTTAGGAAAAAGTTACTTGTATGAAGGTGATTACATCACTGCAGGAGAGTATTTTAAAGATGTAATTGAAAACTACGGTTATGATTTAACTTCTGATTTCCTTGATAACTTTAGAGAGGATACTGAATTCAACTCAGAAACAATTCTTGAGATCAATTACTCAAGTAATTTCAACACAGAGTTTAATGTAAATGATGATGCTTCTACTTCAAATGATATTGTAAGAGGTTTCGTTACTCAAAACTTTGGTGGATGGGGCACTATTCAACCTGCATTCTGGTTAACAATGGCATATAGAAATGACCCATTGGACCCTACAGACAACAGAAACTATTATATCGATGAGGATGGTAATTCTCAATTAAGACCTTTCTCTTTGAGAACTTCAAATTCGATTGTGATGATTGATAATGATATTGATGATTACTATCAAAATGCTCCTTGGTCTTATGGAAATAAACTTTTCAACCAGAAACAAGCTTATTTCAAAAAGTATTCTAGATTCGAAACACGTACTACTGAACTTGGTGATGATAACATTGCTCGTTCAGGATTAAATGTTACAGTGATTCGTTTAGCAGATGTTTACTTAATGTATGCTGAAACGTTGATCAAAGGTGGCGCTGATGAGGCTGGCGTAAATGAAGCATTAAAGTATATCAACAAAGTACGTTACCGTTCGGCATTAGAACTTATTGGTCCTTCTTCTACAAGTGAATACGCGGCATCTCAACACAATGAGAAATCTTACACAGCAAGAGAATTAATGGATCATTTAATGTACATCGAACGTCCATTAGAACTATCAGTGGAAGGACACTCAATCCGTTGGATGGATTTAAGAAGATGGGGTATTATTGGAGACCGTTTCAAAGAACTTGCTGACCGTATGTATCACGTAGACAAGTTTGTAACACCTGAGAACAAAACAGTTTGGGCTTCGGTATTGTATAATGGTGATATTGGAGATGACAGAGTTCATTTGAATAGAAGCGAATTTGAAACTTCAGTTCAGAACTACGTTCCAAGCTTGCATGACTATATGCCAATTCCAAGTGTGGAAACTGCAGCAAACCCATATTTTAATTAATAGAAATAAGTACACAGATATTGCTTCCGGGCGGTCTGTGTACTCATTCACTATCAACTTTTGAAATAAATGAAAACATTACAATATATATTTAGTGCGCTTACTTTATTGCTCTGCTTAAATGCATGTAACAATAAAGAGTATGAAGTACCAAATGAGTTCTCGGATGCAATGTGGTATACGAGTAAGTCAAACACAAACTTCAATTATGGTGATACAATGAAAGTAGGTTTAAATACTTTTGTTGCATTTTCAGATTTATCACAAGGAACTGTGGATCATGGCTGGACGATTCCAACAAATGCCAATTTCTTAGGAGGAACGATTGAGAATACTGTAAAAGATTATGCTCCATTTATTATTAATGAAGGAGAGACATTTTCTGCAGATAAAACGGTAAAAGTTCTATTCAATGAAGCATCAGGATTAACTGAAGCAGGTGAAGATTCTATTTTTATTGTAAACCTTTACAACACATTTAGAGATTCTGTATCTTTTGCAGGTCTTGATACAATGGAATCAGTATACGAAAATGGTTTATGGGTGATGGATAGAGATTTCTACATTAAAGTATATGATACGATTACCGTAGAAATGGAAATCTATAGAGAGAATGGTGAAAAGTTAGAGAACATATTGGACTCTACAGTGACTCATGAAATTGAATTTGGTGAGAAATTGAGATTCGTTGATATCACAACAAAAGGTGAGCCTGATGCTCGTTTATGGAAAATCGGAGGTGAAGAATACATCGACCAAGAAGTATTATACACTACAAGCAAGTTGGGTAACTTGACGGTGAACCTTACTTCTAAGAGAGAGGATCCAAACTTGCCTCAAACTTCTAAGTTCTTCAATTTACCTTCAAAAATTGTTGTAACTCCTTCCACAAAACCATTTGAGATATCAGGTGATGTAGAGGAATTAGAAGATCAAACGATCAAGTTAGCGTTTAACGGATTCTTTAATTCATTTACAGCAGCAGCTGGTAAAGATGCCTTCACTGTAACATTAAACGGTTCTCCAGCAACAATTTCATCTGTCTTAAGAAATGCAGATAACTTTGCTGAAATCGATATCAAATTAGCTGAAACTATTTACAGTAACGACGAAGTTATTGTGACATACGCAGGAGGTTTAGAAGCAACAGACGGAAGAGCAAGTGCAGGTTTTACAAAAACAGTAAAAATGCATACTAAAGTACTTTTAGAAGCACACGTACCTTCAGTTGAAACAGGTGGCGGATATGTGATTGATCAAAATACTTTGAATAACAACTCAGAAAATATCACTGTAGAGTTAAGAGCAAACCCTGACGGTTCAAGTGACCAAGTAATTTATTTGAAGAAAACAGAGGGACCGCTTCAATTGAATGGTATCGACAGCCGATTTGCAACAGCAAAAGGTAAAAAGTATAAAGTTAAGTTTAAGCTTTGGTCAGAAGAAGCAACAGCAGGTTTTAAACTAATTGCTTTTGAACCACAATGGTGGAATATCCCAGAAACTACTTTCTATAGTGCTGGTGTATCAGGGAAAGTAATAAATCAATGGGAGAGTTATGAATTTGTCTATGACAAAACAACAGACGATAACCTTGTTTCTTATTTCATTATTCAATTAGGTGCAGTGGGATCACATTACCTGAAGGACTTAAGTATTGAAGAGTATGATGACAGACCTGAATAAGGTTTAGATATAAGTAGAGGAAAGTTAAGAAGGGTGCAGTAATCGACTGTCTATCCTCTGAAAATTGGAAGATAGCCTTCTTAGCCTTTAAATCCATAAAAGTGAACAGCTGATTTGTATTGGTTGTTCACTTTTTTTTTTTCAATAATTTTTGGGAATGATGAATTAAGAGTGATGAAAGACAAAAAGTTCGTGTTGTGGTTCATGTGCACATTTTAAAATGGTATCAATACAAAAGATAGGCTTAGAAAGTTTTTTACCCAAAACTTTGAAGGTGCGTAATATTGCAACATACAAGCAACTACCATAAAACCACTTTATTGAGTACAGTGTGAATTATTTTTCTTATCAAAATAAAAATATAGAACTTTAGAAGTGTTATTCTACCGTCCATTGTGGATTGACTAAATAAACGAAGTCTCCAATTCTTAATTCTTTATGATGATTAAATCGTTGTAAAGTTTCAAGTTCGATTTCATAATTTTTCGATAAACTGAAGTAAGTGTCACCTTTCTGAATAATGTGAAATCTTGAAGGTAATTTGATGCCTTTACCAAGTTTAACTTCTTTTACTTTGTCATAAATGGCATCATCACTGCTGATGTCATAGTTTGCTATTTTAATTTTATTCTTTCCAATAGAAAGAAGGAAAGGATCATCAACAGGGATTCCTTCAGCTTTGTCGGGGTGGGAATAAAAATTAAATAAGGGATGTATTCTAAAAGAATAAAGCTCTTCCCATCTACCATTTTTGTAGGAAATGACATAATATCTGTTGATAACAGAAGCTTGAAACCAATCAATCACATAACCTACTTCATCACCTCCATCACCATCAAGATCTCCTAGATTTCGAAAATGAAAAAGACCATTTTGACGTTCCCCTCTTTTTAACTCAGCTTGTCCAATATTTTCATTTGAGCCATATATATAGAGTAATACATCTTTATGATCGATACGTAATGTATCATTACCCTTTATTGCTAGATCTTTGAATTGCTGTTGCTTATCTAGATCATATACCTCATAAGTTAAAGAGTCTTTCTGTTGATTTCCGTCAAAATCACCTGTGATAGTATATTTTAAAGTAGAGATTTCTTCATAATCTTGAGGTACATCAAAAGAAGAAATAAAAGTAACTCCAAAACCTATATCATATCTACCCCCACTTTTATCATCATTAACAGAATTCTTTTTTGGAGTAGTTTTAATTTCTGAGTTGTTTTTTGTTTTTAATGTTGAGAAAACAAACTCACCTTGTAAGTTATGGTTTCCAAAGTAACTGTAATAAGGGTTGAGTTGTTTGTCCGATTTTCCAATAGCACTGAACAAATCTTTACTACTAATCCAAGGATCTTTTTTGGTAGAAAAGTCAATCAATGTTTTGATAAAAGCTTTTGCAAAAGGTGAATGTTGTCCTGCTACACCATCGCTAACTTCTTCCATACGACCTGAAGTGATTACTACTCTTGAAACATATTGTTTTTGTTTAGCTAGAAAGTACTTTGCATCTAAGTTGTGCTCACTAATTTTACCTTTAAGCTTAGGCAGTTTTTGATCAAATGAACCACCAAAACAAACATCTAGAATTACCATAATTTGTTTGGTAGGTAAAGTATTGATATTTCTACTTAGTGTTGCATAGGGAATGTAATTATTTCTATTGGGATCTAATGCTTTTGGTTTAGAGTCTGTTGTAACTAAAAAGCCATCATCAAATTCATTAGGATCATAATCTCCATGCCCGGCTATATAAATTAATAATCGACTTAAAGAATCAGAATCTGAAAATGTTTTTCTGTATTTCCTGATCTCATTTAAGATATCATCCTTTGAAGGGTTTTTTAATATATTGGTTTGATAATCATACTTATCTTTTAGAATTTTTCCAATTTCGTTGACATCATTTATTGGGTTATTTAGGTTAATCCATTCATTTCCTCCATTTGGGTATTTATCAGTACCAATTAGAAGTGCATACTTTTTACTTTTCAAAGAATGAGATTTTACATTTAATGCTCTAGATAATGTGTTTTCGTTGCTTGAAGGTTTTTCTCCACCACAACTACTTAAAAAAGAAATGCTTAATATTATCAGATGGATAAGGGTAAACTGTAATTTACTCATGTTATATATTATAGTTTTTCGATGCAACAAAGTTGGACAATTTTCAATTTGAAACAATAATTAATAATCTATTTTAAACTATGTTATCAAAAACAGAACGATTTTAAATAAAAAATATGTAACACAAATATTGAATATGATATTCGTAAAATCACTTTTTAATAGTTACACGTAACCTTTTTATGTTCACCTTTCAATTTTGATAGAATCCGATTTACCTATAGTTGTAGGGATGTTGCATTGCAACGTCCGCTGAACCACAACACACAACCACATACTTTTTAGAATAACAATGCAACATTTCCCATTTGTTGCATTGATTTTTTTACTCGAAGCCTCAAAATAGAAAAACAGCTCCTTTTTATTTGTGCAATGCAATAAGTTAAATTGAAATAATTAAGGTTTAAAATAAAGTAAATCAGTATTTTATGTATTTTGTTTGTATAGTGAAACACTGCTTTAGTAACTAAAAAATACCTAATCCCTAGTTTTCAATAATCTATTTCCTTACTAAAATAACCACTTACTCTTATTGCATTTCTGAAAATTATTAATGCAAACGCTTGCATAATTAAAATGTACCTTCTACATTTACTTCAACTTCAGTAAATAAATATTAAATATTCTCTATTCAAATGAACAAAAAGCTATACTCAGTATATAGCGGAAAATGGAATGAAACAAGAAAAGACGTACTCACTTCAACTTGTGCATTTTTATTTTTGCTGCTATATCTTCCTGCGCAATCTTTTGCGCAAAACAGAATCATTTCAGGAAAAGTAACAGATCAACAAACTAAAGCCCCTCTTCCTGGCGTCAATGTGGTTATTGACGGCACCAGAAATGGTACAATCACAAACATCGACGGCGTTTTTAAAATTGAAATTGCCGGAGAAAACACTAACCTTAAGTTTACTTATGTAGGTTATGAGGAGGTTGTAATTCCCGTGGGTAGCTCAAATACCCTGGATGTCACTTTGCAAGAAGACTTAGAACAACTAGACGAAGTGGTTGTGATTGGTTACGGTTACCAGAAGAAAACCGATGTAACAGGTGCTGTTTCTACAGTAGAAGCGGACGAACTAGTGAAAAGAGATGTGGCCACAGTGGGGCAGGCATTGCAAGGACAGATGGCTGGTGTCACTGTTACGCAAGGGTCCGGTACTCCAGGTTCTTCTCCCAATATCTCCATCCGAGGTTTAGGCTCTCTCAACAATACCTCTCCTTTGTATGTGGTGGACGGAATGATGCTGGATGATATTTCACATATTAACTCAAAGGATATTGAGTCCCTTCAAGTATTAAAAGATGCCTCAGCTTCTGCTATTTATGGTTCGAGAGGTGCCAATGGTGTTGTTATTATTACTACCAAAAAAGGCGAAGACGGACACAAAAGCATCAATTTTGGGGTGTATACAGGTTTTCAGAATTTTGGTAACACGCCTCGCCTGACGAATGCTAGTGAGTGGGCCATGCTGAATAATGAAGCTATGCTGGCATCGGGAAAAGCGCCTCTTTATCCTAATCCGGAAGCTTTGGGAGAAGGAACAGATTGGTTGAGTGAAATCTCTAGGACAAATGCTCCTATTCAGAATTATGACCTTTCTTTTACCAGTGGCAACGATGTCAGTACTTTCTTTATCAGTGGTCAGTACTTCTCTCAAGAAGGGGTCATCAAGAAAACCAATTATGACAGACTTTCATTGAGAGTAAACTCTGAACACAAAATGACCAAGTTCTTGAAAGTAGGAGAAAACATCACACTTACCCGCTCTAATCAGTCTACTATATTGGAAGGAGATGAGTGGAACAACTTACTGATCACACCGTTGAATATGGAACCTACAACACCTGTTTATAATGAAGATGGAACATACGCCGCTTCAAATAATCAAGTGAGAAACCCGGTGGCAGCTGTGGATAATACTTTTGATACAGGCGAGTCTTTCAGAGTTTTAGCCAATGTGTATGCAGATCTTTCGTTACTGAAAGGATTAACTTTCAAAACGAACTTGGGAACGAATTTCTCATTTGATGAAGACCAGGATTACAATCCTATTTATTTTGTTTCCAACACCGATAGAAATGACATCAATAGTTTATTCAAAGGGAATAACCGAGCACAAACGGTGGTTTGGTCCAATACATTGAACTATAATCACAAAATCGGAAATCATAGTTTTGATGCATTGGCAGGTACTGAATATTATGATGAGAAACAAGAATGGTACGGTTTGACAACTTCTGATTTTCCTTCAGACAATGAAGACAACAGAGTGGTGGACAATTCAAGAAATAGTCACCAAGCACAAACGTACGGTTCTTTCTTTGAAAATAGACAGATTTCTTATTTAGGTAGATTGAATTATTCTTATGGAGAGAAATACCTTCTGACTGCAAACTTCAGAGCAGACGGTTCTTCTAAATTCGGTTCGAAACACAAATGGGGATATTTCCCTTCGTTCTCCGCAGGTTGGAGATTGAATGAAGAGAACTTCTTGAAGTCGACTGATTGGCTAAGTCATTTAAAGTTGAGAGCTGGTTGGGGACAAATTGGTAATCAAGCAGCGATCCCTGCTTACACTCAGTCCACAGTGGCAACAGCAGGTTTGAATTATGTATTGGGTTACCCGAGTTCTGTAGTCAGTGGTTCAGCATTCCAAGGCTTAGGCAATGATGAGGTGAAATGGGAAACAGTAGAATCAACAAACGTTGGTGTGGAGTTCGGAATTTTGGAAGGAAGATTATCAGGTAGTGCTGAATACTACATCAAGAATACAACGGATATGTTGCTGACTCCTCCGGTTCCAGGGCAGACAGGACTTGAAAATGCACCTTGGCAAAATACTGGTGAGATGGAAAACAAAGGTATTGAGATTGTATTGAAATGGGAAGACTATATAAACGACAATCTTAAATATTCAATTGGCGGTAACTTCACTACAATCCAAAACAGAGTGGTGAGTTTAGGTTCAGCTTCTCAGATTGATGATGGTGAGTTTAGAAGTTCAGGATTTGTGAATAGAACTGTGGTAGGCAGACCGATCTCTAACTTCTACGGTTTGGTAGCAGAAGGTTTATTCCAAAATCAAGCAGAAATTGATGCTTATTATGCCAACTTCGAAAGTGTGCCGGCCAATGTGAAGCCAGGGGATATTCGCTATAGAGATGCAGATGGCAATGGAGAGTATGATTATGACTTTATAGGAAGCCCAATACCTGAAATCACTTACGCAATCCATGGTGGTGTTTCTTATAAAGGGATTGATTTCAGCTTCTTGCTTAATGGTGTATATGGTATTGAGGTCTACAATGGTCCTGGCTATTACCAATTAAGTTCAAGAGCATACTGGAACACGGCCAAAGAAAGACTAAACCGTTGGACAGGTGAAGGATCTACAAATGACCCAAGAAATGCAAGAATGGTAGATGATGATTCACAGAATACTCGTATTTCAAGCCGATATGTAGAGGATGCCTCTTTCTTGAGAATTTCAAATGTACAAATTGGTTACAGCTTCCCTCAAAGTATTTTGGAGCGTGCAAAAATCAACTCATTGAGAGTTTATGCAAGTGGTCAGAACCTTTACACTTTCACAAAATACACAGGCTATGATCCTGAAGTGGGTGGATACGGTACTTCAATCGGTCTGGACAGAGCCACTTACCCTGTTCCAAGAACCATTACATTCGGTTTAAACTTAGGCTTCTAATTCAAGATCTATACATACAATGAAAAATATAAATAGAATAGTTGTAGCAATTGTTTCCTTGTTTTTGGGAGCATGTTCCAACAGTTTACTCGAAACACCTGCACCTAATATTTCAGATAAATCATTTTTTACTTCAGATCAGGCGGCGTATGATATTTTAGTAGGTGCATACGAACCCCTCACACGATACAATTACACACAGATTCATGAATGGATGATTGGTGATATTGTTTCTGATGATGCTGAAAAAGGTGGAGAAGGCCATGGTGACTGGGCAGAATGTCAAGACTTAAAGAACTTCAGAGCCAATCCTGAAAATTCAATTTTAGTGAGCAGATGGAGAGAACCTTATGTGGGGATCAACAGAGCGAATAAATTGATAGAGGGCATTCAAGATAATGAGAATATTTCTGCAGAGGTACAGACACGCTACATCGCGGAAGCAAAGTTCTTAAGAGCTTGGTATCACTTCCATTTATTAAAAGTATTTGGTGGGATTCCGATTGTCAACAAAGTATTGCAACCGTCAGAATTTTTCGGAGGACGTAATACAGAGCAAGAAGTATATGCACAAATCGAGCAGGACTTAAAAGATGCAGCAAGCGGTTTGCCTTCTAAAGAGGAACTTGCCGATAGTGAAATGGGCAGAGCTACAAAAGGAGCAGCTGAAGCGTTTTTGGTAAAAATGTATGTGTTCCAAGAAAAATGGTCTGAAGCAGCGTCATTATCACAAAACTTCATCGACAATTATAAATGGTATGACCTGGAAGCCAATTATGAGGATGTATTTACATCAAAAGCAGAAAATGGTGTAGAGTCGATTTTCGAAATCCAACATTTGGGAATTACTGGCGATACCAACTGGGGAGATGACAACAGTGGTTCAGTGACAGCCATTTACCAAGGAAGCCGTCAGCTGTACAATGCTAAAGGTGAAATTGAGAATGGATGGGGATGGGGTTTCAATTTGCCCACTCAAAACCTTTATGATGAATACGAAGACGGTGATGTAAGAAGAGGAGCAACGCTGATTGATGATGGAGATGTACTTTGGGCAGGTACTGCTGATGAGGAAACAATTTGTACTCAGCATGTCAATAGCATTGGTTATGCTCAAAAAGTATATCACAATAAGAAATACTATATTCCAGCAAGTGAGAGAATTGATATGTCAAACTCATCGAACAACTGGAGAGCAATCCGTTTTGCAGATCTATTATTATGGAATGCTGAAGCCAATGCGCATCTAGGCGGAGATTGGAAATACGGGGTCAACAGAGTAAGACAAAGAGCGGGTTTGACAGCGACAACTACAAGTGATGCACTGACGGCTGTATATCATGAGCGAAGAGTGGAATTAGCCATGGAAGGGCACAGATACTGGGACCTTGTGCGTACTGGAAGAGGTAACTTGATGGAAGGCTACTCAGAAAGCAAACGCTACCTCCCTATTCCACAATCTGAAATGGGTTTGAACCCGAGCTTAGAACAAAACCCTTATTGATTTAAACCACAAACGCAATGAAAAATATAGTATATATATACACACTATTGATGGGCTGTTTCATGCTGTCATGTTCCCCAGAAGTAGAGTTAAGAGAACAGCCGAGTCAGTTGCCTTCACTATCGTATTCTATTGATGCCACTGATCCCAATCAACCTATTTTATCCATTGATGATCCATCCGTTTTTAATGCCAATTGGTATTTTGAAGATGGAACAATGCTGCAAGGTAAAAGTGTACAATGCTTTTATCCTCTAGAAGGAAACTACAAGTTTACAATGACGGCCGCCAATGGTTTAGGGATGGCCAATGGAGAAGGTGAGGTGACAGTTGCAGAGAGTAATCCAGGCATGGTTTACGGTATTCCGGAGTATATTGCACTTTGTGGAAAAGAAGGAGAAGGCGGTAAGTATTGGGTATGGGATCAGGATGCACCGGGTGGAAATGTGTCTTATATGACGGCAGATTACAACTGGGAAGAATTCTGGTGGAACCCATATGCAGGTGATGCAGGAGCAACTTTATCCGATTTGTTGAATGAAATCAAGTTCGATTTAGAAGGCGGTTTTAACTTCACAAGGTTTGAATCAAAAGGAGTTGAGCTTGAAAAAGGAAGTTTCTCATTGAACATTGATGAGATGACGATTCAGATCAACAATGCAAGTATTCCAAATCAATACGATGGGAATTTAGACGAAAACGTGGCGGCAACAGGAAAATACCACATCAAAGTAATCAGTGATTATGAATTGTTATTATGGCAAGACCAAGGACCCAATGGAGGCGGATCAAATGATTATGGTTGGGCATGGAAGTTCAAAGCAAGAGACTTAGTGCCAACAGATGATCCGGTTTATAAACTGTGTTTTGATGGAAATGGAGCACCGAAACAATGGAAGTTTGACTTGGAGGCATCAAGTGGAGGAAGTTATATGACAGATCCTGGTAATTATGATGTTTTTTGGTGGAACCCTTATGCCGGTGATGCTTCAACATTACAGGATTATGACAATACCATCCAATTCCATAAGGATGGAACATATCAAAGATTTGCAAGCGATGGTAGTGAGATCGAAGCAGGGTCCTACACTTATGACAGAAGTGTTGATGCCATTACTTTCGAAGGTGCAACGATACCAAATTACAATGAACCTAATTTGGACCCTGATGTAGCAGCTACTCAAATTTATGAGGTGAAGGTAGTTGACACAGACGAGTTATTACTATGGCAAGATGGAAGTGCTTTGAATCCAAATGATTACGATTACGGATGGGCATGGAAATTTGTTCCTAGTGAATAACATTCTTGATGATGGACTGGCCTTAGGTCAGTCCTTTTAAAAAATGTAGTTGTAGTTCGCATTTTTATGTTTATTTTTCTGAAAATTTTGGTTTGAAAAAGATGACAAATAAACAGAAGAAGGAATCGGTAACGATTAGCGACATAGCGAAAAAATTAAATATAGCTACATCTACAGTTTCTAGAGCATTAAATAATAATGAAAAAATTAGTGAAGCTACTAAGAAAAAAGTACAGGACGTAGCACTTGAATTAGGTTATGAAATCAGTTTAGCCGCTTCTAGTTTAGTAAAAAAGTCGACAAATTTAATCGGTGTAATTGTACCAAAAGTAGGCTCCGAATTTTATGCAGATGTGATCAATGGTATTCAGGAGAAAGCACAGGAAAAAGGATACAAAGTAATCATATGTCAATCTGATGAAAATGTAAAGCAGGAGATTGAAATGACGAAAGTATTAAATGCAACAAGAGTGGACGGCGTGATAGCATGCTTGTCTATGGAAACAAAATCTGTGGAGCATTTCAAGGCTTTTGAAAAGAACAATATTCCCATCGTCATGTTTGATAGAGTGAGTTATGATATCAACGGACCAAAAGTAGTGATTGATGACTATGAGGCAGGGTATGTTGCCGCCAATCATTTAATAAAAATTGGACGTGAAAACATAGCACATTTGTCGGGGAATACTCAGGTGAAAGCTTTTGAAGATAGAACACACGGTTTTAAAGATGCATTGAAAGAGCATAAACTGCCTTTGCATCCTCAATTTTTATTGTCATGTGATTTATCCGAAAAGGACATCAGAACAGCCTTGAAAATGTGGATGAACGGTGCTCAAAAGCCCGATGCAATCATCACTTCTTCTGCTCAGTCAGGTTTGATTTTAACGACAGTATTGAAATCAATGGGCTATAATATACCAGAAGATTTGTCCATTATTACATTAGGCAATACAGCATCAAATGAGTTTATTACGCCAACATTATCGGCCATTAATATCCCAGGAAAAGAAATAGGGAGAGCCTCTTTTGATGAAATTTTTACTTGTATCAAAGAAGGAAAAAGCAGTAATAACATTTCAGTAAAACCTATTCAGCTATTAATTAGAAATTCTTCTTTTAAAGCATAGAGAAATGAAGAATTAAGAATGTAGAATGAAGAAAAATGGACCGTGTTGTGGTCTGTACAGTGGTTGTTTAGCGTTTGTGATAACGTAATATTTATCACCAACCACCTTCATTCTTAATTCTACATTCTTCATCCAAAAAGTAGCATCACTGCTTTCATTTATTATTTTGAAAAAGGTAATGTATGAAAACAGAGAAAGAAATAATTGGTGTAGACCTCGGTGGCACCAATATGAGGGCAGGACTGGTAAAAAATGGGGAGATTATCGATTTAGCCAACGGGCTGGTGCCAAAAGTAGAAGACCCTCAAATTGTAATTGATATTCTGATGGACACGATCAGAAAAGTGATGACCCCACAAGTGGAAGGGATTGGAATTGGTGTGCCAGGATTGGTAGAAAGTCAGACGGGTGTAGTCTATGACATTCAGAATATTCCGTCATGGAAAGAGGTGCCTTTAAAAGCAATTCTTACCGAAGAATTTCAAGTGCCTGTCTTTGTTCATAATGATGCGAGCTGTTTTGCAAGCGGAGAAAGGTATTTTGGAGAAGGACAGCATTACGATGATTTTGTTGGTTTGATTACCGGTACAGGCTGTGGGTCTGGAATTATTAAAAATGGTCATTTAATGCAGGATCAAAATTGTGGAGCAGGAGAGTTTGGAATGATTCCTTATCTCCATCACAATTACGAATATTATTGCAGCGGTCAGTTTTTTAGAAGAGAATACAATATCTCAGGCCAAAAACTAGCAGCGCTCGCCATGGAAAAAGATCAGAAAGCATTAGAAATATTTGAAGAATACGGAAAGCATTTAGCCAAAGTGATCATGGCAATTCTGTTTTCGGTAGACCCCAAAGCAATAATCATTGGAGGGTCTGTAGCACATTCGTATGAATACTATCAAAAAGCTATGCATGATGAAATAAAAACCTTTCCTTATCAATTTGTATTAAAAAAACTCGTCATAAAGCCTTCAAGAATGAAAGAAATTGCTATACTTGGAGCTGCAGCGTTATATTTTAATGCATTAAATGAAAATACTCAAGTATCAGAATTGAACTATTAAGCAAATGATTCAAGATTTAACATCACAAAATAAAAGTGCCATCGGAGTTTACTTAGGTGGTAAAGTACTGAAAGTAGGTAGAGTAAAAAAGAACGTAGTGGAAGCTTCTCTGACACTTCGCATTGATAATAATGCGGAAGAAGAAGTAGTACTGAAACAAATTTTTGATGCTATCGACCAAGTATTTACAAGTGATGTTGGAGGTATAGGAATCGGCGTGCCAAGTCTTGTGGATGTTGACAGAGGTGTAGTATATGATGTGGAGTATATTCCCTCATGGAAGGAAGTTCACCTGAAAGATCTGCTTTTTGAGAAATACAAAGTCAATATTTATGTCAATAACGATGCAAATTGTTTTGTGATCGGTGAAAAGTACTTCGGTAAAGCAACCAACTATAGAAACGTGGTAGGTGTCATTGCAGGCGTAGGATTAGGGTGTGGTGTAGTTACCAATAACAATCTCTACTCTGGTGCCAATTGCGGTGCTGGTGAAATTGGTTGTATCTCTTACCGTGATCATAACTATGAATATTATTGTACAACAAAATATTTCCAAACTAAATATGGTCTAAAGGCAGACGCTTTACTTACTAGGGCAAAGAAAAAAGATAAAATTGCCCTGGCTATATTAGAGCAATTTGGTTTAGACTTCGCACAAGCCGTAAAAACAATCCTATACGTTTATGATCCTGAATGTATTGTGGTAGGAGGAGACCTTACGGATTTCTTCCCCTATTTTGAGAAATTTGTATGGAAATCATTACGTAAATTTCCATACTCCAAAACCATAGATAAACTTAAACTAGAGGTAAGTGAAGAACCTAATATTGCAGTTCTCGGTGCCGCCGCACTTTATTATGATGACTTGCAATAACAGTTTTTGAGTTAAGAATTAAGAGTTAAGAATGAAGAAAAACAATAAAACTACTACCTAGCGCAAGTGTTCAGGGAAGCGTCACTTGTGCTTGCAATTGTTATAAGTCTGAAGACTTATAGCAAAACAAAACAGAGCTAAAAGTCTTCAGACTTTTTTCAAGTAAAGGTCCAAGTCACGCTTTCAGCTTAAGACTTGAACCAGTTAAAGTTTTATGAAAACATTTGTAATGAAGAAGGACAGTGGAATTAATTTCCAAACTACGAACCATCTTCACTCTTAATTCTTAATTCTTCATTCTTAACTCTTAACTCACCGCCTTTAGTGATAACGCAATAAAATAATGAGAAACTATCAACTAATTTTCGGAGCATTCCTATCATTATTATTTTTTAGTAATACAATAATAGGAGCGGAGAAATCCATTTTCTTGATTAATCATTTAGGCTATCAGCAAAACGAATATAAGTCGGCCGTTTTACAAACCTCATCGAGTAGCATTCCAATAGAATTTTTCATCAAAGATACCAAAGGGAATGTAGTATTTAAGGGAGCGTTGAAAGAAGGCGGTCAAGTGGACAATTGGCACACAGGCAAAGCGTATAAAGCCGATTTTACCTCATTTAATGAAGTGGGTAAATTCATCTTAAATGCAACAATTGGAGAAGAGAAAGTGCAGTCTTATTCATTCTCCATCTATGAAAATTCAATTGCTTCAGATGTTTTGCCACTTTTAGTAAAAGCTTTCAAGCATGAACGTTCTGATACTGTTTATGAAGAAAAAGACAGTAAGATGTCTTTCTTTGGAGACAGAGATGATATAGTTGATGCAAGTGGTGGGTGGTACGATGCCTCTGGCGAAAAAGGAAAGTATCTAAGTCATTTAAGTTTTTCCAATTACATGACCCCGCAACAACTTCCAATGAACATCTGGAATATGCTGGAATCTGCTTCAAAATTGGAAGAGGTAAAGATGGATAACCAGAAGGATATCATTAAAAGCTTAAAAGAAGAAGCCGCTTTCGGAGCTGATTATCTAGTGAGAATTCAAGATGCAGAAGGCTATTTTTACGCCACTATTTTTGCAGGTTGGACCAAAGATCCTAACCAACGTGAAATCTGTGCTTATTCTGGTCAAGATGGAAAAAGAAATACGAACTATCAGGCCGCATTCCGTGAAGGAGGAGGAGTTGCTATTGCCGATTTGGCACGTTGTGCATCAATGAAAGTAGAAGGGAAATATTCGTCAGAAAAGTACCTTGAAGTAGCAGAAAAAGGGTATACTCACTTAAAAGAGCATAATACCGAGTATTGTGATGATGGTAAAGAAAACATTATCGATGATTATACGGCATTATTAGCAACAATAGAGCTGTATAAAGCAACGGCAAAAGAAACTTACCTAGCAGATGCTAGACAAAGAGCAACTTCATTGCAAAACAGAATGATGTCCTCAGCATATGGGATGTTCAATTGGTTAAGAGCGGACGAGAAGGGAGAAAGACCTTTCTTCCATGGTGCCGAAGCAGGATTGCCGATTATTGCCATGACGCATTACCTTTCGATAGAAAAGAAAGCTTCAGCAAAAAAGAAAGCACTGGCATTTATTAATAAATCTGTCAACTTTGAATTGGCAATTACAGCACAGACTACCAATCCATTCGGGTTGTCCCGTCAGTTTGTGAAAGCGACCAATGAAGATAAACCAAGAGCAGCCTTTTTCATCCCACATCAAAACGAAACAAAATATTGGTGGCAGGGTGAAAACGCAAGATTGGCTTCTTTAGCAACTGCTATGTATAAAGCCATACCCTATTTGTCAGACAAAAAAGTAAAACAGTCGGCCAAGCAATTTGCATCAAACCAAACCAACTGGATTTTGGGGCTTAACCCTTACAATGTTTGCATGTTGCAAGGTGTAGGTTTCAATAATCCTGATTATATAGAACAAGGCGTTTCTTATAATTATGACGGAGGCGTTTGTAACGGTATCACAGCAGGTTTTAAAGATGAATCAGACATTGCATTCAGACCTATGCCTTACGAAAATGACCCCGCTCAACGTTGGAGATGGTCAGAACAATGGTTACAGCATGGCGGATGGATGATTCCTGCAGTAGCTTATGCAGCATATATACAGACCTTACAATTGAACTAATTATAATGGGGTGGTTGTATTGTGACCACCCTATTCAATTCTTTATCTTATGATAAAGTAAGGTTTTTTTTATGGTGGTCCTCAAGGGCGTTGTATTGCAACGTCCACTCGATCCACAACAAGAACCATTATTTTCTTCATTTATTAAAGGGACAAATAGCGTGCACCACGAGAGAAGTCATGGGCAAGTGATATTGACTCCACCAACACTGAAGTGTTGCCTCAGTAACCAACCCTCAACACTTCATTATTGATGAGGTTGCGGTATCACCTACCCATAGTTTTAACTATGGTGTGCGAAACATCATTGTACCTTTAGCACTTCTACGTATAAATAAAATAGTTAGTACAGTATCAATTACTACTGTTCCCGACTATACATCAAAATTAAATCTCATTTGCACTACTATTCTTCAAAATTTTAGTAGAGAATCGGCCTGCCCTGTAGCTACGTAACCTGCTACGTTTTGCCAGGGAAACCTTCTTACAACACCCCTTAAAATACAGTTTATTTATAGCAAAATCAGTCTATTAAGAAAAACATATGTGCACGTTAGTAGCAACGTAGCCTGCTACGTTTAAGCCAAGTTTAGCGTCACAGACCAGTAATGTAATTAAAATCCATCAACCCCTTTAACAGAAGGAGTTAGAAAGCGGGTTACACTTTTACAATCCCATAAAAAATACATTGCAATAAATTGCATTTGAATGAAAATAAAATGCAAACGCTTGCATTAATAAATCGAAGTGTATACTTTTACAATGCAATCGGTTTATAATTACTCTTACATCTATAAATTAATTTTAAACTAGCTAAGTTATGAAAAGTAAGTTTTCTTTAAATTTTAGTATTGCATGTTGCATGCTTTTTTTGATTGGTTTCATTGGAACGAACCAAAATGTACTAGCGCAACAAACTAGAGCAAGGTATAACCTTGCAGGATACGCACCCTCTGCCAGCAAAAGAATTGTGGTCGTATCAGACGTAAATTATCAAGGGCAACCATGGTCCATCAAAGACCAAAACAACAACACAGTACTCACCGGAACAGTGGGTGCAAGCACAACAGGTGCTGGTGTTCATACACCAAAGGCTTTTAATCACATTGTAGATATAAGCGCTCTCACATCTTTAGGTACTTATTCAGTGGTGATAGGAACGGTTGCTCCATTCTCTATAGAAGTGAAAAATGCACCTTACAAAGTGATGACACATGAAGTATTGAGCAGTTTAAGGGCTAGACGTAGTGGTTCAAATGATGCCGTGGTTCATGGTTTTTCACATGGAGAAGATGCCACAGCTCCAGTTTACAATCATGACGGTTCGTCTTCTTTTAAGATCAATAATTGGTCAGCCAACGGGCAGACGGTGGATATGTTGGGCGGATGGTATGATGCAGGTGATTATATTAAATTCACGCAGACCATTGCATACACTGCATACAATCTTTTGTTGGCTTATGTGGTCAGTCCAGCTACTTTTGATGGAGTGAAAAACTACTCCCAAACAGGTTATGAAGACATGCTTGATGAAATAAAGTTCGGGTTAGATTACTTGTCTAAGACCATGCCTGATAACAATACTTTTATCATTCAAGTAGCGGATGAAGAGGATCATAATGTAGGTTTGAGAATGCCTGAAAATGACACCAATACTCCACGTCCAGCTTTAAACATCAAATCAAAATATCAGTTAGCACATACAGCTGCGGCTTTAGCTTTAGGCTATACCGTTTTCAAGGACATTGATCCTGTATTGGCTAACGGTTATCTCTCTAAAGCCCAATCAATGTATGCAGAAGCGAAAGCAACGTCTATTGATGCAGGGTATTTAGATGCTAATACGAATCCTTTTTACAAAGATAATCTTCCAGGAGATCAAATGTGTTTAGCCGCCACAGAGTTATATATCGCAACGGGGCAGGCCAATTATTTGACAGATGCTGAAAGTTATATTGCAACTGATTATTGGGCATCGTGGGCTAATGTTACCTTAAAAGCGAATTATCGTTTAGCTCCTTATTCTGTTCAAGCCGTACAAGCATTGGATACGGAATTAAGTAGTTTTAAAACAAAAGCACAAGAAACGGACAATGTATGGAATATTCCTCACAGCTATGTTTGGGGATCATTGTACAGTCAGTTTGGAGTGGGAGCTGCCGCATTTTCTTATAAACTTTTAAACCCGTCCGATTCAAAATATGATGACATGGCCATGGGGGTTTTGGATTACACATTTGGGATTAATAACTGGGGCGTAGGTTTTGTAGCATCCCAATCATATCCAGGAGCAATTGCCACAAGCTATGCACAGATTTTCAGGTTACAGCCTCAAATTTTCCCTACAGGAGAAATTGCAGAAGGCCCAGCGCCAGCCGATGCACATCAGCCTATGAGACAATATTTCAGTCACAACGATAACCTTTTGATTTCGGGTACGAATGATAAATTTTCCGATTTTAATACCTCATCCATTGTGTATTTTGAAAACGAAAATGATTTTGTCTGCTCAGAAACCACAATTGCAGGTTTAAGTGACGGCGTTTTATTATTGGCTATGGCTTCATCAGTTTTGAATGATGGAGGAGCGGGGAATATAGCACCATCAGCTTCACCGGGTACAAATCAAACCCTTCCTCAAGGATCTACGGGTACCACTTTAGACGGTTCGGGAAGTAATGATCCTGATAATGGCCCTTCTCCCTTGACGTATAGCTGGTCACAAATTGGTGGCCAGACGGTTACAATTACGAATGCAAACAGTGCAATAACGGCTGTCAATGGTTTAAGTGATGGAGCAACGTATACTTTTAGGTTAACGGTTAGCGATGGAGAGCTTAATGATTCAAAGGTGGTGCAAGTAACAGTGGGAAGTGCAGCAGTAAATATCGCCCCAGTATCAGATGCAGGTAGTAAACAAACTTTAGCACAAGGCACTACAAGTACCGTTTTAGATGGCAGTAAAAGTAACGACCCTGACAACGGTCCTTCACCTCTGACTTACTCATGGAGTCAAGTTACAGGCCCAACGGTCAATATACAAGGAGCAAATACGGTCAATCCAACAATAACAGGACTGGTTGATGGTACTACTTATTCGTTTCAGTTGATAGTTAATGATGGTTCAGACGATAGCGCAGCTTCATCAGTAGAAGTGGAAGTGAACTTAATTACTGGTGGATCTTGCCTGTTGTCAACTTTTAATGTGCCAAGAACTTCTCCAATCTCAGATCAAAATACCTCTGGTTGGAACAGCACTTACATATTAGGAGACAACCCTGCGGCAGATGCCTTAAGAAGTCATGGATTTAGCTCCACTTCAATTTCCTATAGTTATGGAGCAGGAGCGATTTACTATTTCGGTATCGGTGGAAATGGTCAGACTGTAGGTTATTGGACCAACCTCACACCATCTGTTAGTAATACTTTGAAAACCAATGAGCCAACAATTACATTCAGCAACTCCAATATTGCAGGATTGGATGGTACCTATTATGTCAATGAGTATGCCGGAGGCGGATGGGTACTTGTGCATAATTCGGGAGGACATGCCATTGTTTTGACAAGTGGAAATGCTCCTTCTGATTGCGGTAGTCCTAATGCAAGAATTAAAAATGATGCTTCAGTTACCTTGGCTGATGAACTATCTGTTTATCCCAATCCGGCACTGAATAGCATCACTATTCAATCGAATTTCAATATCAGCAAGGTGCGTGTACTAAACCTTAACGGTGCAGTATTGCAAACTGTTGAACATAGAAATATAAAGCTTTTAGATCTGTCAGGTTTACAGCAAGGAATATACTTCCTTCAATTAACCAGTGATAAAGGCACTTTAATTAAAAGAATAATAAAAAAGTGATGTATTAGATAGGATATAATGGTTCGTATTGTGGTTCCTGATTCACAATGCGGACTATTATCATTAAGTACAGGACAAAAGAAAAGGGGTGAAACGTAGACCCATAATTGAAATTATGGGCTTTTGGGAAGATAACGCATTGATCAACTTTTGGTTATAAAGTTTACTTTATCCATACTTAATACATTGTAAATAAAGTATCGTATTTAGAAATCAGGAGATTTCTGATGATCAGCAGGACACGAATGACGCTTACGCTTAACATTCGCGCCAGTGGGCCTTCTACTCTATTCATTGGGTAGTGCTCCCCCGGCCTTGAAGGAAAAAGCGTAAAGAATTTCATGTAATGAGCCGTTAAAAATGATTTTCTTGTTTGAGCGCAGCGAGTTTAAAATCATTTAGGCGAGAGGAATGAAATTTAGCTTTTGCCTTCAAAGCCTTGACTTTTTTGCTTCGTTTTTGTGTTAAGACAAAAATGAAGAAGAAGGTAGCTTGGAAGTAAAACATAAAAAGTTTGCAGAAAAATCGATTGAAAGTTTACAATGTATTTAAATGGATGTAAAAGCCGTAAATATTTGATACATAACAAGTTTGTTATGAAAGTTGAAAAATTGGAAGCTTCCTATAAGCCCATGACTTCAGCTATGGTACACGGTATTTAAACCTATTTCTTTTGTTCTTATCAGCTCTTACCTCTTTCATCTCTTTTTCTATTTGTGACACTTATACTACTAAGATTTTTTTTAATCTATTTAATCGTAAAAATTATGAATCGTAATTATGGTATGATATCCCTAGTGATATTAGTCTTTTTTGTCATCTCATTTCTAACTAACATCATCGGACCATTGATTCCCGATATCATTCAAAGCTTTCAACTTAGCCGTGCAATGACCGGTTTATTACCCTTTGCCTTTTTTATCGCCTATGGTGTAACATCAATTCCGGCCGGAATGGTACTCGAAAAATACAGAGAGAAAAAAGTAATGCTGTTTGCCTTTGTGATGGCTTTTAGTGGAGCATTATTATTTTCCATTTTCCCAAGTTATACCGTTGTCCTCTTTTCCTTATTTATGATTGGTGTAGGCATGGCCATACTTCAAGTAGCCATCAATCCATTACTTAGAGTATCAGGAGGAGAAGAACACTTTGCATTTTACTCTATTCTTGCACAATTAGCCTTTGGTTTGGCCTCTTTCCTCAGTCCTCAAGTCTATTCTTATTTAGTTTCAGAAATTGATGGAGGGAAAACAGAAAATGCTATGATTACGCTATTCAGTTCCATTGTGCCAGAAGGTCTTTCATGGGTAAGCTTGTACTGGGTGTTTTCTGTAGTTTGTGTAGCAATGATCGTAGTAATTGCCTTTGTGAAATTCCCTAAAGTAGAACTGAAAGAAGACGAGAAATCAGGAGGAGTGGATACTTACAAAACACTATTCTCCAACAAAACAGTATGGTTGTTTTTTGTCGCTATATTTTGTTATGTAGGATTAGAGCAGGGGATTGCCAATTGGATCTCAGAATTCTTGCAGACGTACCATGGCGTAGACCCAAGAGTAGGAGGAGCCAATGCCGTTTCGTCATTTTGGGGATTACTTACCGTAGGGTGTTTGTTAGGTTTGTTTTTAGTGAAAATCATAGACAGTAGAAGAGTGTTGATATTATTTTCTACCCTGTGTTTTATCAGTTTAGGGTTAGCCTTTTTCGGGTCGAAATCCATAGCCTTATTTGCCTTTCCAGCTTGTGGCTTTTTCGCTTCAGTAATGTGGTCCATAATTTTCTCATTGGCTTTAAATTCAATGAAAGAACATCACGGTTCTTTTTCAGGAATCCTTTGCTCAGGAATTATTGGAGGTGCGATTATGCCACTCATTGTAGGTATTCTTGCTGATGCATTTGGGTTAAAAGGAGGGATGCTCTTTTTATTCTTTCCGCTAGGATATATTCTTAGTATTGGTTTTTGGGCAAGGCCATTAGTACAAAATGCAACAATAAGCAGAAAGAGTAAAGATGAACATACTGCACCAATAGAAAATGACGCCATTTCAATAAATTGATCCATAAAAAAATCCCACTTTACACAAGTGGGATTTTATTTTGATGATAATGGGTCAATGTTAAAGCAAACTATTGTATATATATAACTAATGTTATAAAGTCAGGGTGTATAAATATTTTTTAGTTCAATTTTTAAAATTGAAACACTGATTTCTTTTTCAATTTCAACCGCTTTCCGATTGACTACATTACAAACATACAACAAGATTTAACAGATGTAAAATCGATTGTTTTTATGTCGGTATAGATTAATCTTATAAATGCTTTGTACGGGGATAATTGACTGACTTTTTTTTCTTTATAACCTATTTTGAAGATTAAATTTTGATTTATAAATTGTAAGACGCTAATTTGAGCTCAGGTAAACTATTTTGATGATAAACAACAAAAACAATGCTTTCGAAAAGACTGAATTTTCTCAAAAACAAGATTACCCAAGGTCATACTATAGATAACCTTATAACAATGAGATGTTTTACACATGCTCTAAATAATAACATTTAATTTTTTCAATAATGATAACTTCTAAAAAGCTAAAAGTTTCTCAAAGTGAGGATTCCATTACCATTACTTTCAAGTGGTTTTCTTCACAAGCGTATTTACTATTTTTCGTTATGACGATCTGGAATAGTTTCTTATTTATTTGGTATGACATAAGTTTCAATTCGCTATTTGAAGGAGATACAGTTGTTAGTTATGGAAAGTTGGTATTTCCAATAGGCCATGTGGCTATTGGAATTCTAGGTACTTATTATACATTATGTCTTTTTCTCAACAAGACAGAAGTGAGTGTGGAAGACGACACCTTAAAAGTAAGACACTCACCACTTCCTTGGGGAGGACAATTAACTTTAGATGCGGAAGATATTGAACAGCTTTATGTAAAGGAATTCGTGCACAATACAAAAAATGGATCTTCGAGTAATTACCCTCTTTACCTCAAAAAGACCAATGGTGAAAATATTATACTAATTGGTGGAAACTTTTTTATGGATGAATTCAAGGAGGTAAAACAAATCGAAAAATTGCTTGAAAGGCACCTTCATATTGAGGACTATGCCATGCCAGAAGAATTCGATTCGCAAAGCTAAATCAGCAAAAAGGAAATGAAGTAACGCAGGAGTTTTATGTCAACAATGATACAACCCAAAGTATTAGGGTGTTATGGCTTTCTGATGAAAATTACTCTATTTACTTAGGAAATAAGAAAGAAGAGCGGGAGTTTGAAAATATTCTTCATAGCGCCAGAAATTAATAAATCATCGTAACGAAAGTTGAATTCAAAAAAATCCCACCCTTATAAAATAAAAGGTGGGATCTGATTGATGTGTATTTAAGAAGCTATTGAAGTTGTACTTATCTCAAATTCAACCCTTCCGTCAACTAGTAATTTGAAAGTAATTCCTGACGTTTCTTATTATACTCTTCTTCAGTAATTAATCCTTTTTCATAAAAGGATTTCAATTGAATTAATTTATCTTCTAAGCTCTTAGAATCAGCATTATTAGATGAAGCAGTGTTTTTTGTAGTTGGAGTAGAAGAGGTGGCAGACTTCTTTAAATTATTATTCACAATGCCTTCAAAGTCTTGTTGGGTTTGTAAAACCAGCAATCCTTCTTCTTTTCCTTTACCTGAAAGTGCATTTGCTCCGATTACATAATAATCATTAGTATAATCTCCATGAGCAGTTTTAGCTTTAACAGCTATTCCATAGTTGCCATTAATTTTTATGTACTCAGCACTTGAAATATTCAAATAGGTTGTTGTATTTTTAATGTATTCTTCGCAAGTCAAATCAGGAAAGTGATAAACAAATAATGTTTTAGAAGGATCACCTTTTTGTTTTAAAACATACTTTACCTTTTCATCTTTAACCATTTTCATAACAAGTTTATCAACTTTCCAAGTTTTTGGTTTAAGGTAAAAACCATAATTAGTACCTTCCACAGGAAAATATTCTGTCATTTCTGGTTTTTTATCAAACGAAAGGCAGTTAGAGTTTTCACACTTTTTTATGGTGTAATTTTGAGGTGTTGTATTAATGAACTCAGTATCAATTGATGAAAAACTATATTTTATTAAAGATTGATCTACATTTTTTGAAACGTAAAATAATTTCTCACTCTTCGTTTTTGACTTACCGCCTTGGATATTTCCTGCAGCTATTTTGATGCGAAATTCTTTTTCATCCAATTTTACAACAAGAAAACGGGGCTCTTTACAAGCTATTTTTGAGGCCGTATTATTTGTGATATTTACTTTTGCAACCAATAACTTCATTCCATCATCTTTAGAAGTAGTCCCAGCACAATATCCTGTCATTGCATTTTTATCGTATGTTCTTTGTTCCCAGCTCAAACCTAACGATAATTCACATACTGATTCCAATGCAGTTGATCCGCTAGTATTGATTGCATTAAAGTCTTTTGTTGATCGGTTTAAAACCTCCACAGGCAATTTCTCAATCAGTTCCACTTGTTCAATAGAGGTCCACGAATAGGATTTACTCATCGATTTTGATTCAGTCGATAATTCTACCCAATCTCTTGAGGCAATTAAGATATTTTCTTTGAACTGTACATTGTAGGTTTTTGTCACCTTATCTCCCTTTTCAAGGTGAGTTCCTTTTACTTTGAACCTCAGTGTAATCTCCTCTATAAATTTGGCTTGAGAAGTCATATTTCTGAAAGCTACTGAGGCTTTCAATGTTCTTCCATTAATTGTGGCTCTTACCAAAGCATTGTAGGGCATGTTCGTTGGTTTGTAACAGTCCGAAAATGCTAGAAAAGAATGTAAAAGCAAAAAAGTTAACACTACTATTCTCATAGTGTTTCGATTAAAATTTGAAAATTTCATTGTCTAATGTAAATGGGTGATTTGGGTACAATCAATTATATAGAATATGTTTTTAAATAGAGGCAACACACATGCATTGAAAAAATGGAATTCAGAAAATAGATTATCCAGTAGAAAAGTGGCAGACCTGTTACCTAATTTATAAGCATAGCGAACAATTCATGGTATTTTAGTCAGAAATATTAGAATTATTACGAGGTCAAATTAGTGATTATTTACTTTTTTTCAAATAAACAAAAAGAGAAAGAACGGTGAGTGTATAATTTGATTCAAATCTTAGTTCATTAATATTCTAACATAAATTAATTGGGGAGAAAGAAGGCCTTGTTGTATCTTCATGTTTGAACAAAACAACGATGAGATGAATATTTACGATAAAGCACCTGTTGCTCCTTATTTTCCTAATGAAGGAAGATACGAAAGCATGCAATATCAAAGATGTGGCAAAAGCGGTATACTTTTACCCCGTATTTCACTGGGTCTTTGGCATAACTTCGGTTTCAATGATCATTTTGGCAATGCAAGAAATATCCTGCGTAAAGCATTTGATTTAGGAATCACACACCTTGATTTAGCAAATAATTATGGACCTCCATACGGTTCTGCTGAGGAGAATTTTGGCAGAATTCTGAAGAAAGACTTTTTACCGTATCGTGATGAGCTTTTTATTGCTTCAAAAGCAGGGTACGATATGTGGCCGGGACCTTATGGGAATAATGGCTCTAAAAAATCCTTGATTGCCAGTTTGGATCAAAGCTTGAAACGTATGGGTCTTGATTATGTTGATGTCTTTTATCAACATAGACCTGATCCAGAAACACCAATGGAAGAAACTATGGGAGCTTTGGCGCAAATGGTAAAACAAGGGAAGGCATTGTATATCGGTTTATCAAGATATAGTGCAGAAGAGACGCAGAAAGCCTCTGAATTACTCAAAGAAATGGGAGTGCCGTTGCTAATACATCAATCTAAATATTCAATGTTTGAAAGAGATATGGAAGCAGAGGTTTTACCAAAACTGCAAGAATTAAATGTAGGATCAATCGTCTTCTCTCCATTGGCACAAGGTATGTTGACCAATAAATATGTCAACGGTATTCCAGAAAATTCTAGAGCTAAAAAAGACAACACTTATCTTAATTTAGAAGCAGTGGAGGCAAAGCTAGATCAGATCAAAGCGTTGCATGAAATTGCTCAACAAAGAGGACAAAAATTATCACAAATGGCCATTGCTTGGTTATTGGATAACCCTGCTGTCACAACAGTTCTAGTGGGAGCAAGTTCACCGGAGCAGTTAGAAGAAAATGTAAAAGCATTAGATCAATTACAGTTTTCGGAAGAAGAGAAAAGTGCTATACAAAAAGTGTTGAAGTAATTTAATACACTTGTTGAAGAAAGGTGGCTACTGTTGTAGGGATGTTGCATTGCAACGTCCGCTGAACCACCATAAAAAACACTTTGCGATTCACTTCCTTTATTCTTAACTCTTCATTATAAATGTCCATAATTTCGGTTGTGGACTTTTTTTATGCACAATTTTGTATTTATCAAAGTCATACTTTCCTCAGAAAAACAGAAAAAATGTATGTGATGTTATTCATTATTCTTTTGAATAACTACTTGAGAAATCCCATTTGATTCTTCAGTGAAATTTTATAAGTAACCCATTTTTCTTCAAAAAAGTAGCAAAAAAGATCTATAAATGATCTACTTTTTTTAAATATCTAAAACTGTTTAAATGATTGTTGTTCAGTTATTTAATATTTATATAAATCTACTATTTTACTACTAAGTGTAGGAGTTACATTTTTTATCATTCAACTTTGTATTGTTCAGTAGGCATCAGCTGACTATGTAATACATTACTGCTTACGTGAACTTGGAATGAAACATTATCTATTTATTTTGACTTTAAGTTGTACTAAAATGACAAAAGTTTTTACTGCTTATTTTTTGGAGCGAAGTAGTGTATTTATACTCTTACTTACTTTGATACTCTTTGGTTCAGCCGAAGTGTCAGCACAGAATACAATAAAAGGATCAGTTACAGATCAAGACGGAGAGGGAATACCGGGTGTAACAATTCAGATTAAGAATACAGTTACGGGCACAACAACAGATTTTAGTGGTGAATATAGACTTACTACTAAAAGTGAGGAGGACATTCTATTGTTTAGTTACATTGGAATGATCACAGAAGAGGTTCCTGTGGGTGGCAGAAGTGTTATCAATATCACACTAAAAGAAGATATGATTCGTTTGGATGAGTTGGTAGTGATTGGTTATGGTACACAAAACAAGAAAGACGTTACGGGTTCGGTGAGTGTTGTAGGGAGTGAGGATATGGAATCACGTCCGAATACACAGGTTGGTTCGCTGATACAAGGAAAAGTGGCTGGTGTTCAGGTGCAATCTTCATCAGGGAAACCTTCTCAAGGTATTTCGATGCGTATTCGTGGTACCAACTCTATTAATGCAGGTTCTGAACCATTGTATGTAGTGGATGGAGTACCCACTGCTGATACAAGATCTTTAAGCCCGTCAGACATTGAAAGTGTTTCAGTATTGAAAGATGCTTCGGCTGCCGCAATTTATGGTGCTCAAGGTGCAAATGGTGTAGTATTAATTACAACCAAAAAAGGTACTTCTACTAAACCTTCTGTTTCATTAGATGTGTATGGAGGTGTGAATGAAGTATGGAGAACTCAAGAGGTATTAAATGGTGAACAGTATAGAGACCTGATGACAGAGATGGGTTATAATACGGATTGGGACCAATATCAAAACAATACGGATTGGCAAAATGAGGTGTTCCAAACGGGATATACTCAAAACTATCAGCTAGCGATCTCTGGAAAATCGGATAATACCAACTATTATATCTCAGGTGGTTTTACGGGTTCTCAAGGAGCAGTGAGAAGTGCTGAAATGAACAGAGCTAACTTTAAAGTAAATCTTGATCAGGAGGTCAACGACTGGTTGAAGTTAGGTACAAGGGTGTCTTATGTGGATTACAATGATGTGGATGTGAAAGACAATCAGGCAGTAAATCAAGGTGGTGTGCTGTTGGGCGCATTGACAACTCCTCCAGTGATCGGAATTTATAACCAAGATGGAACATTTACTTCTAATCCTTTCCAAGATTGGGAAAACCCTCTAGCAAGTACAGATGGTTCAACGAGAGGATTCAACAACAAAAGGTTTTTAGGAAATCTATATGCTGAAGTAACCATTTTGAAAGACTTCAAATTCAAGACGAATTTAGGTATTGATAATAACGCTGATAAGTATAATTACTTTTTAGACCCTTATAGAACTTCCTATGGTAGAGCGTTGAACGGTCAGTCTATTGTATCACAAAATAATAACACGTATTACATTTTCGATAATACATTGCAATACAATAAAGAGGTCAACAATCATAAAATTCAAGTTTTAGCCGGTTCAGTAATCCAAAAGTACCACTGGCAGAGCAGTAATATTGAAAGAAGAAATTTTGCATCAGATGCTATATCAACACCAAATGGCGGATCAGAAATAGCAGCGGCGACAGCTACTGAAGCAGAAAAAGCAAATACCTCATTTATTGGCCGTTTAAATTATGCTTTTAATAATAAATATTTGATCACAGCAAATGTTCGTGTGGATGGATCAAGCGTTTTCGGCCCACAAAATAGATGGGGTGTTTTCCCTTCTTTCTCCGCAGGTTGGAGAATTTCAGAGGAAGCCTTTTTGAAAAGTGTAGATGTTATTTCAGACTTAAAACTAAGAGCAGGTTATGGTATAGTAGGTAATGATAACATTGGTACTTATGCTTATATGGGAAAAGTTGGGACAGGTGCTAATTACCCTATTGGAGGTATAACACTGCCAGGTTCTTACCCTGCTTCTATCGAAAATCAGAAATTGAAATGGGAGGAATCAGAGCAGACAAATATCGGTATTGATTTGGGTTTGATGCAAGATAGAATAGAATTAACTGCAGATGCCTACATCAAACGAACAAGTGATTTGTTATTAAATGCTCCTCTGCCAAGATCGACAGGTTACGATAATGCCATTCAGAATATTGGTGCATTAGAAAACAGAGGTATTGAGTTCAATTTGAATACAGTAAACTATGATAAAGCAATAAAATGGACTTCTAATTTTAATATTTCTTTCAATAAAAACGAGGTGATCAACTTGGTAGGCCAAGAGATTTACACAGGAAGTATTGCCGGCCGTGGAGAGGCGATTCAGATTAAAGAAGGGCAGTCTTTAGGGGCAATTTATGGCTATGAGTTTTTAGGCGTAGATCCTCGCACAGGTAATGCTTATTATATGGGAGGAGACGGTAATTCTACTTTCAACCCAACGCCAGAAGACCGTAAAGTGATAGGTAATGCCAATCCAGATTTTATTTATGGTTTTACTAATACAGTGTCATGGAAAAACTTCACGTTGAATATTTTCTTCCAAGGTGCTCAAGGCAATGATATGTTGAATGCCACTAGAATTGATACTGAAGGAATGACGGATGCTAAGAACCAATCATCTGCAGTGTTGAATAGATGGAAAAGGCCTGGTGATCAAACGGATATTCCAAAGTCAAGTCCTGGTAATACGGATAATTCAAGAATTTCTACACGATTTGTAGAGGACGCCTCTTACTTGAGATTAAAGGCATTAACAGTAAGTTACACACTGCCACAGAATGTGACGGAGAAGTTGAGTATGAGTGCAGCAAGGTTTTATGTAACGGGAGAAAACCTATGGACATTGACCAACTATACCGGATTTGACCCTGAGGTTAATCAAGGCGGGAATTCAAACACTGTTTTGGGTATTGATTACGGTACTTACCCTCAGACGAGAAGTATCATTGTTGGTGCAAATATCACATTCTAATTTTAGCCGAAAGAATCATGAATATCAAAAAATATATAGTTGTAGCAGGCATTGCATTAGGAACAATGTCATGTGATAATTTTTTAGACTTAAAACCAATCTCTGAAGAAACCTCAGATAATGCATACAACAAGGCCTCTCAAATGGAGAGTGCTTTGGTGGGTGCTTATGAAACTTTTCAGTCTGCCGAATATTATGTGTGGGATCATGTCGTCTTCTCAGATGTCCGTTCAGACAATGCTTACGCAGGTGGTGATAATCCAGAGGTTTTTGAAGCAGATTTATTGAGGGTAACTCCTATTAACTCAAGGGTCTTCAAAAATTGGTCACAAATCTATAATGGCATTTTAAAGGCCAATACTGTAATTGAAAAAGTAGATTTAGTTACTGATCCTCAACTCTCTGATACGCGAAAAGGACAAATAAAAGGAGAAGCACTTTTCTTACGAGCGTATCATTATTTTACGCTGGTAAAATTACACGGTGGAGTACCCTTAATTCTTGCCCCTACAAAATCTACAGATCCTAATGATGTGAGAGTACCAAGAAGCAGTGTAGCAGAGGTGTATCAGCAAATTATTACGGATTTAACGGATGCAGCAAATCTTCTTCCTGATTATTATACAGATGAAAATGGAAATGATTTAGGCGGTTCAACGAATAAGGCAAGAGCTACGGCAGGTGCGGCCAATGCATTGCTGGCGAAAGTTTATGCTCAAAATAAAGATTGGTCAAGTGCGTTAGCAGCGATTGAAAAGGTAGAAAAATCTTCAGCAGGTTATACACTCTTAGCCAATTATGATCACTTATTTGATGGCGAACATTACAATAATGAAGAGTCCATTTTAGAGGTACAATATTTAGGTACTGATGAAGGAAACTTTGGTCCTCAGTTATTACTTCCTCCTTCAATTTCAGGTGATACATGGAGAAAGTTTGTGACTCCATCTCAAGACTTAATTGCTGCCTATGATGCAGAAGGAGATGTGAAAAGAAAAGGAGCATCTGTTCTTTTTGAAGAAGTAAGCTGGGTAGATGAATATTGGGGAAATGCTGCAGGAACAAGTATCCCATTCTCTTATAAATGGAAAAAAGCCATGGGATGGGCTTCTACAGATAGACCTTATTTAATTCGTTTTGGTGATATCGTTTTATTGAAAGCTGAAGCATTAAATGAGACAGGACAAAGCGGAACAGCATTGGTAGAATTGAATAAGATTCGATCAAGAGCCAATTTGGAAGCAGTGAGTGGTGGTTTATCAAAAGAAGCGCTTAGAGCTAAAATTCTTTTAGAAAGACGTTTAGAACTTGCACAGGAAGGGCATCGTTGGGATGATTTGGTTAGGCATAATTTAGCGGTTTCAACTATGAATGACCTTGTTGAGATTGATTTAAGAACCGGTCAAGCGGTCAATTACAATATGACAGAAGCTAAAATGTTATTGCCTATTCCACAGCAGGAACTGGACCGTAACCCTGCATTAGAACAGAATCCATTATAAACGCTAGACTTACAAGGAAATGAATAAAAATACTTTAACTGTAGTACTTTCTTTTCTGTTGGCTTTGGCTTTCGGATGTACTACAAAATCAAATATGCAACCTGAGGGGAATTGGAAACTTTCGGCACCAAAACCCATTTCAATACAGGAAAATGAGCCGATTGAACTGAATGAAATTTTCCCTTCGGAAACGGTAGATTTTGAATGGGAGGAAGCCATAAATACGGCCGATTATATTATTACTTATTCTGTGGTATTAGTGATGGACACGGCTTCATCTTATGATAATCCATTGATTGAAGTAACTGCAAACGGTAATGCAAAAGATGTAACAGCGAGTATCTCACATGAAGATATAGACAGAGTATTGGCACAGGCATGTTTCCCAGCTGGAGAAGTAGCGAGCATCAAATGGGGTGTGAAAGCAAATTCATTATCAAGAATTTCTTATGCTTCTTCACCGGTTCAATTCAAACGTTTTTCAGTAAATCCAATCCCTTCTCAAATGTATCTGTACGGTACAGCAACGGAAGCTGGAGATACGATGAGTGAAGGCATTCCAATGAAAGCATTCAGAGATATTGATGGTCAGATGACATTCTTCGAAACCATTACATCGTTGACAAAAGATGAAACTTACGCGTTTGTCAGTGCACTAGAAGAACCTGCTTTTCATTATGGTGTAAATGATGGAACAGTGACAGCTTGTGGTAATGCCATTACTGCAACAGAAAGTGGTGTTTTCAGAGTGGCTTTAGACCTGAAAAATGAAGTGCTTTCACTTGAAAAAATCAATCATTTAGGGATTGTAGGAACGCCAATTGAAGGTGAATGGGGAGGTGATGTAGCACTTCCATATCAAGGAAATGGCTTGTTCCAGGATACTGTTGCTTTATTAAAAGAGGGTGGTTTTGTATTAAGAATTGATGGTGATTGGGGCCGTATGTACAAGCAAACACCGGGCACTACCAACCTGCTTTATGAGCCTTATGCAGATGCAGTTGGATTAGAGAAAGAAGACCTTCAAAATACAAATGTGGGAGATTATATTGTTTCAGTAGATTTCTTAGGCAACGCTTATACTTACAGTGTAGAGGAAGTGGAAACAGATGAGGCACCGCCAGCACCTATTGAAGCACCAGCTACTTTATTCTTAATTCCTTCGGATGGTTCAGAAGTGATCGAATTGATAAAAGACGGAAATATATTTACGAGTCCTTATTATTTGGCATTGCAATCGGGTATCACTTATACATTAAATGTTATGGCTGATGGCACTGGTACTGCTTATTCGGTAATGGGTAGCATAGGGGAAACAGAAAATCCTGATGGAGACAATGTAAAAGGTGCGCCTTATTTCAAAGCTGAAGAAGGTGAAATTAATGTGGCTAGAGATCAAGCATATCAATTGAAAATAGATTTTGATGCACCAAAAGTAGAGTGGCAATATTACAACATCAAGTTGTTCCATTGGTTAGATGGTACTGGTGAAGGATGGGATGCCCGTGCGGAAATTCCAATGACATATGAACATCCTTACACTTTCAAAATAACAGATCAAAACCTTACTGGCGGACATGATTCTAAATTCAATTCACCTTGGGAAGTAGAGTTTGGCGTTTCAGATGCATCAGGTTCTACGGACGATGCAACAGCAACATCGGGTACCGCTACTAATAAAGCTTTTGTTGAAGAGGGAGTGAATGTCTCCAACTTCAAGTTTGTCACCGCAGACGGTACTTACTCTATCGAGCTGCAAATTTCAAGAGATTACAAAACTGCAACGTACTCTTTCAATTAGATCCCTGAAAGCATCCATTGCTTTAAGTCTGCTGCTAGGCAATGGTGCTTTCTTAACTTTTCAAAATTATGATTAAAGACAAAATGAATACAATATTAGGACTGCTTTTAACGATAGCAACGGCATACGGAAATATATCTTGTACAGATGAATCAAAACGACCTCATGTTCCGCCTCCACCTTTGGAAGACATTTCAAACATACAACTTTATGTCACTACTAAAGATGATGTGAGAGGACAGCAGAACCAAGGGTTACGTTTAGTGGAAGACGCCGTTTCTTTTGGAGAAGATAATAGTTTGGCTACGCTAAGAATAGACAAAGAGCAAACGTATCAGGAAATTGATGGATTTGGATACACTTTAACAGGTGGTAGTGCGATGCATATCAACAATATGGCTGCAGGTGCAAGAACACAATTATTGAAGGAGTTATTTGGAAATGAAGAGGATGAAATTGGCGTGAGTTATTTAAGAATAAGTATTGGTGCTTCCGATTTGGATGAGGCTCCTTTCTCGTATTCAGAATCAGAAGATGAAAACTTGGGTAACTTCACGATCGCAAAAGACAAAGAATATTTGATTCCTGTTTTGAAGGAAATTTTAGCCATCAATCCTTCTATCAAACTTTTAGGAACACCTTGGTCGCCTCCAAAATGGATGAAAACTAATCAAGACTACAAAGGTGGTTCTTTGAAGCTAACACACTATAGTGTTTACGCCGACTATTTTGTAAAATATATCGAGGCCTATGCCACTGAAGGAATTACTATTGATGCTATTACTGTACAAAATGAGCCATTACATCCAGGAAACGTTCCAAGTTTATTAATGGAAGCTGAAGACATGGCGGAGTTTATTGCAGATCATTTAGGACCGAAATTCCAGGAAGCAGGCATCAAAACAAAGATCATCACTTATGATCATAACTGCGACCGTCCTGATTATCCTATCAGCATCATCAATTCATCAGCCAATCAATACATCAACGGTTCTGCTTTCCACTTGTATGCCGGCAATATTTCAGCCCTTTCTACAGTAAAAACAGCAGATCCAACGAAGGAGGTTTATTTTACAGAACAATGGGTAGGAGCGAATGAAGATGACTTTGGAGGTACTTTGATGTGGCACTTTGAAAACATGTTTATTGGAGCGACAAGAAACTGGAGTAGAACGGTATTGGAATGGAACTTAGCCGCTAATTCCAGTCTTCAACCTCACACTGATGGAGGATGTACTGAATGCCTTGGAGCATTGACAATTGATGGAAATACAGTGAATAGAAATGTGGCCTATTATACAGTGGCACAAGCTTCAAAGTTTATTCCATCAGGTTCACATAGAATCAAGTCGAACAATATGGGAGATTTACCCAACTCCTCTTTCCTAACACCGGAAGGAAAAGTGATCACTCTCCTTATGAATAATTCTGATGCTCAAAAGAAAATCAACTTTACAATGAATGGCGAGGATAAATCATATATCCTAAGCATTCCTGCCAACAGCGTAGGAACGATGGTTTATGATCCAAAAGCCAGTCTGTAAGTACTAGGACAGATGTAAACGAGTGTTCCGTGCACCATAGTTTTAACTATGGTGCAAGAAACATTAGTTTACATTTCTTCTTTTCTAGTTTACCACGCTGATAATGTTCTAAAAATAGACAATTGAAATACCGACACCACGAACATTATCAGCTCAGGCTTTCTCTTTTGATAGTACAGTAATCTCTCTTTTTTATTTTTTGATGAAGGAGCAACATCTTCTTCAAACTATCTCACAAAAGGTCCTTTGATCTTATGTATTACTCTAAGCTATAACGAAATGAAATACCTTATTACTTTTTTATTCCTTATAGGAACACTTCAATCTTTCGCCACCAATGTCACATTCTCTGTAGATATGAGCAATGAAGACGTGGTAGGCAAGACCGTTTACATTGCAGGCAGTTTTAATAGCTGGTCCTTCACTGCACTTTCTGATGATAATGCAGACAACATTTATGAACTAACACTAGATGTCACAGAAGGAGACCATGAGTATAAATTCTTGATTGACAGTTGGGACAATGAAGAAAATATGTCAGCCAAAGGGTGCTCTAATAACTCCAATAGATTGCTATCTGTAACAGGAACTGATGCAGTAGTTTTGGAAACAGAAATCTTCAATCAATGTGGATCACCAACGTATGTAGGCGTTACTTTTAAGGTAGATATGTCTGCTGAAACAGTCACTGACGGCGTGTACATGACGGGTTTGAATGGATCTTGGAACCACAATGAAATCCAACTTTTTGATGAAAATGCAGACCAAGTGTATGAAGTGACTCAATACTTAAAAATGGGTTCTGAACATACATACAATTATATCAATGGCAATTGGGAAGACAGCAGAGATGGATGTGATGAAGGAAAAAACAGAAGGTTGAAAGTCTACAATGAAGACATCGTATTAGATGCTTTGACTTTTGGTGCTTGTAGTGATAAAGTAGAAGTGAAGTTTTCAGTAAATATGGGAGACGATCAACCTGCCGATGATGCGGTGTATATGACAGGGCTAAACGGATGGAATCACAATGATATCAAGCTGTATGATTTAGACGGCGATAATATTTGGGAAACAACCGTATTGTTAAGCAAAAACACTTCTTATACTTATAATTTTATCAGTGGAAACTGGGAAGACGCTAGAGAAAATTGCCCAGAAGGAAAGAATAGAAGCGTAGAGGTGGGTACTTCACATATGGAAGTGGCAGTGGTGAATTTCGGTGAGTGTGACCAAGATGTGGTGACCGTAAGTACTACTTTTCAAGTGGATATGAATGCAGAGGAATTGGTAGATGGAAAAGTATTTATTGTGGAGTTGAATGGAAAATGGGAACAGCAGGATTGGGTGGAAATGACTGATGAAAACGATGATGGTATTTTCACAGCAACGGTTGATTTAGTAGAAGGAACTCAAAACTTTAGATATAACAACGGTGCAGATTGGAATGATGAAGGGATGCAAGGAACGGCTTGTGGCAATGATACGAATAATAACAGATCTGTAGAAATTGTGTCCGATGGTTCAGAAACCCCTGCTCAGTTATTGGACGTTGTGGCTTTTAATTCTTGTACTGCTGAAGCTCCAACTTATAACATAACTTTCACTGTGGATTTAGGAAATGAAACAGCAGATGTTCCTGGTATTCTTTACCGTAAAGCAGGTGAAGATACATGGAATGATGAGGTGGCACTTACTCAAAATACAGAAGAGACGACAGTTTGGGAAGTAACACTTTCTTTAACTCAAGGACAAAACTATGAGTATTTATTTACGAATGGAGAGGATGAGGAAAGCAGTAGATCAGACTGCAGTGATGGGTACTTGAGAACGCATAAGGTGAGTGGAAAAGAGGAGTTGCTGAAAGTGACTTATGGTGAATGTGATACGCCAAGAGAAAATGTAGCGGTGACTTTTCAAGTTGATATGAATGCAGAGGAGTTGGTAGATGGAAAAGTATTTATTGTAGAGTTGGATGGAAAATGGGAACAACAAGACTGGGTAGAAATGATGGATGAAGACGGTGACGGTATTTTTACTGCAACGGTGGAACTGTTAGAAGGGACCCAGAAATTTAGATATAATAATGGTAGCGATTGGAATGATGAAGATTTATCAGGTGGAGCATGTGCTGTTGACGGTGATAGAAACAGAAGCTTGACAGTGGTGAGTGATGGTACAGAGAATCCGGTTCAAATTTTGGATGTATTGGCCTTCAATTCCTGTACGTCAGAAGCCCTTGTCTATAACGTAACTTTTTCTGTTGATTTAGCCGATCAAACAGCAAGTTCCCCTGGTATCCTTCACCGCATAGAAGGTGAAGACATATGGATGGACGAAGTACCTCTTACTCAAAATGCAGAAGAGCCTTCTATTTGGGAAATCACGCTTTCGCTTACGCAAGGACAAACCTACAGCTACTTATTTACGAATGGAGACGATCAAGAAAGTAATAGAGCGGAGTGTGGCGACGGTTATCTAAGAACGCTAAAAGTCAATGGCAATGAAGAACTTTTGACTGTAAAATATGGTGAGTGTGATACACCTCCTCAAAACGTAGGAGTGACTTTCCAAGTAGATATGAATGCTGAGGATTTGGTAGATGGAAAAGTATTTATTGTAGAATTGAATGGGAAATGGGAGCCGAAAGACTGGGTAGAAATGACCGATGAAGATAACGATGGGATCTTTACAGCGACCGTTAATTTATTAGAAGGCCTGCAAGTTTATCGTTATAATAATGGTACAGATTGGAATGATGAAAACTTATCAGGAACTGCTTGTGGCATTGCAGATAGCAGAAATAGAAGCTTGAAAGTAGTGGGTGATGGATCAGAAAACCCAACTCAAGTTGTTGATGTTGTAGCCTTTAATTCTTGTTCCGCTGAAACACCTTCACATGAAATTACCTTCTCTGTAAATCTAGGAACACTAGAAGCAGATACACCTGGTTTACTATTCAAAGCAACAGGAGAGGAAGCATGGAATGAGAAAGTTCTATTGGTGAAAAATGAAGCTTTTGATAACGTTTGGGAAGCAAAAGTAGCCTTAAATCAAGGTGTCACTTACGATTATCAATTTACAAATGGTGAGGATGCTGAAAGTGGAAGAGCAGACTGTGAAGAAGGTCAAATCAGAACGCATAAAGTAACAGGAGCTGAAAGTTTAGTAACAGTGAAATACGGCAGATGTGATGCTGAACCTGAAGAGGTAGCGGTGACTTTCCAAGTGGATATGAATGCTGAAGAGTTGGTTGATGGAAAAGTATTTATTGTAGAATTGAATGGAAAATGGGAGCCGAAAGATTGGATAGAAATGACCGATGAAAACAATGATGGTATTTTTACAGCAACAGTAACTTTATTAGAAGGCCCTCAAAAATTCAGATACAATAACGGTGCAGATTGGAATGATGAGGATTTGTCTGATAACCCTTGTGCTGTGGATGGTGATAAAAACAGAAGTTTGAATGTAGTCAGTGACGGTACTGAAAACCCTACTCAAGTGTTGGATGTGGTAGCTTACAATTCATGTTCAAGCGAACCTGTCGTTTACGCTTCAGTGACTTTCAGTATTGATGTTTCTCAAATGGAAGGAGAGGAAAAGCCTTATATCTTGGGGTCATGGGACAATATAAAAACGGAAATGACTTCAATTGGTGCAGGAGTTTATACTCAAACTATTGAATTATTGGACAAGGAAGCCTTTACTTACCTTTACTATTACGGGAATACTGTTGAAGCTTTCGAAGGCGACTGTTTAAATGCTGAAGGACAAAGAAGTATTACAGTAGATGGAGATTCACTTTTACCTATTCTACTTTTCAATTCATGTGAAGAAAGCACTCCAGTGTTTGAAACCGTTGAAGTAACTTTCAAAGTAAATCTAGCCAATCAAAGACCACCGGAAGAAGGCGTATTTATAGCAGGATCATGGCTTTCAAACAACTGGACACCAGAAAATTTTGATGAATTGACAGACGAAGACAATGACGGAATTTGGGAAGTCACCATCACTTTGAATGCCAATTTTAGCTATGAATATCAATTTACAATGGGTAGAAACTGGGACAACACAGAGAACATGGAAGAAAGTGGCTGTGAAGTGGCAGGGACTAAAAACAGAGGAGTAACTACAGGTTCAGAAGATCTGATTTTAGAAGTGGTTTGTTTCAATGAATGCTCCATTTGTGTAATCGATGTAGTCAATATTACAGTAAGCGGTGAAAATATCACAGAAAAAGGAGGCACATCACAAATGACGGCAACAGTAATGCCTCTTAATGCAGACGTAAAAGAGGTGAAGTGGTCGATCAGTGACACAAGCATTGCCACAATTGATGAAAACGGCTTAGTGACAGCATTAAAAGACGGAATGGTAACAATCACTGCTACAACAATGCAGGAAGGATCGACTGTTTCAGGAACGAAAGAAATAACAATTACTGGACATATAATCAATAGCTTAGAGAATGATCTAGAAAGAAAGATCAGTGTGTTTCCAAATCCTTCTCAAGGAATATTTAGCATTGAATCCGATATCAACCTCGATGAAATCAGCATTTATGATTTAAGAGGGCAATTGATCTACAGGGTACAACCTTCTGAATTAGGACAGCAGAAGATAAAAGTAGAGCAGTTGCAAAAAGGAATCTATCTTTTAAATATTTCAATCAGTGAAAATACGGTCAAGAAGAAGGTGATAATCCAATAAATTTTCTGTTTTTATTAATAACGGAGATAAGGCTCATTAGTATTAATGGGTCTTATTTTTTGGTTTAATTTTTTTAAAAAGACGATGTTCTAGCAAAGAGGAATAGTAATAAATTCAAATTTCCAAGACTAATACCCCTCAATTACGTATAACTATTGTATAAAGTAATTGAAAATGGAAAGTAACATACAAAAATCCTTTCAGAATGGCCCTTTTTCAGATACCGTTTCATATAAGTCTGATAAAGGTGAAATTTCATTAGTTTATCCTTGTTATGTGAAACATGGAAAATATGAGATCTATGATTTAAAAGGAAATCTATTCAGAAAGTCAGAAACGTATTCTTCAGTGGAACAAGCAGAGCAAAGAATCAAAGCCCTGCTCAGTTAACTGAGCTTGAACAATAAATGACAAACAGCTAAATCCCGCATTTTATGTGGGATTTTTTATGTACTATGACAGAAGAAAAGGGATATTTCGTAGACCCATAATTGAAATTATGGTCTTTTGGGAAGACACTTCAATGTTCAACTTTTAATTATAATATTCGACCTGAGTGTCTTAAAAATAAAGGTCAGATCTAATTAATTATTGAAGTATACCAAGTCTATAATGAAAGTCGGAAAGAAGGATAGCTCCCCAAAAGCCCATGACTTCAAGTCATGGAGCACGATATTTTGTTCTATTTCTTCTCTCCTTGCACTTATCTAAAAAAGAGAAAAGGAGGGGCATCATTTCTTTTCATTATTTTTGCCGGTCATTCCAAAAATCTCTATCAAAATCGTTTTATCCCCCCCTTGTATTATCAAAAAATCTTCTTTTCCTAATTCAATAGAAAAATGGTTTTAGCTATTTTTTTAAAAGGGAAAATGCAGTCTTGAAGCCATTCAAAATTGAATCAACACAAAATTGCATTGCCCCTGATATACCTTACTTGTAAACCAAAATTATCTTTACAAATGTACTTTAGAAAAGGCTTAATTTTTATTACAGATCTATCATAATAAGCGTACAAATCTATAATCATGAATTGAAAATTGTTATTTTTTTTACTCGTATTTATTAAATGATGTTGACTCAAAAATAGTATTATCAATAGGAGGGGATTTAACTTTTTGTATTATAACTCACCATATCAATAGTCAATAGTTAAAATGATGATACGTGTAAGGTGTTGTGATATAGGTGTTTACTGATAATTACAAATTGATCTAAACTTTACCTGAATATTCTGTTATAAGAAATGAAAGATTAAAGCATTTTTAAAAAATAGGCTATTTCTACCTTTAGGTGTGATTCAAAACAATTTGATTAACAGAATTAGTGAAGCAACAGACTAATTCAATTATGATATTTTTTTATTAAAAGAGAGATTTGAAATGAACGTTCAAAAGAAATTATTAGCATTAGGAGCTCTTCTTATTCTTAATGCAGGAGCATACGCACAAACCGAAACTCAAACTCCTGAAGTGGAAATCATGAAAGGAAAGAAAGTCCACTTAAGAAGTAAAGACGCTTTGACAAATAGCTCTTCTTACTGGAAAGTAAACGAAGATAAAGCGGTAAGTGGTGAGAAGTTGACAATGAAAGGAGTGCAATATTCAAAAGGTCTTGGAGTTCACGCACCTTCTAACATGACTTTTAAAGTACCTCCAAAAGCACAATATTTTTATGTAGTTCCAGGTCCCGATGATGCCCATAATGGTTTGATAAAGATGTCGATCAAAGTGGACAATGAGGAAGTATTTAATTCTGGAGTAATTTCAAGCAAGAAGGGGTATAAACCAAAAATGCATGCCATTGATGTTACTGGAGCAACAATCATCACATTGGTTGTAGATGAGTTGGAAGACAAAGGTGGTGACCATGCAGACTGGGCTGAAGCATTTTTTGTAGAAGGAAAAAAAGCCAACAAACCTAAGAATCCAGATCTGATGTCAAAATTAGAATCTGAATTGGCAGATGACGAGTTGGCAGGTGAAAAAGTACATTTAACAAAAGAATTGGCATCAACTGTAGATTCTTACTGGAGAGTGATGAACAACGAAGGTATTGAAGGTGGCAAAATCAGCTTGAAAGGAAAAAAATACAACAAAGGTTTAGGTGTTCACGCTCCATCCACTTTAGTTTTCCCAGTAGAAGCAAATTACAAGCAGTTTGTAGTAACTCCTGGTGCGAATGATTCAAACGGTGGTATTATCAGAATGCGTATTCTTATTGATGGTCAAGAAGCATACAATAGCGGAGCGATCAAGTCAACAAAGCAAAAACCAGAAAGATTAGTATTGGATGTTGCGGGTAAAAAGCAAGTAACATTAATCGTTGATGAAGAAGATGGAGAAAGAGGCGGTGACCACGCAAGCTGGGCCAGTGCTTACTTCATGCTTTCAGGTGGAACAAAATAGTATTTTTTTAATGAAGAATTAAGAATGTAGAATGAAGGTGGTTCGAGAGGTTGGAGCTTATTTGTAAGAACCACAACAAGTGCTACCATCATTCTACATTATTCATCCTTAATTCTTAACTCATTCCCCAATCTTCATCACATATTCTTCAAAACGCTCCCGATCTACCACTGCTTTATTCTTGATTTTCACCCTATAATTATAGATTGTAGTCACCGAATTACCCAATAGCTTAGAGATTTTGGCACTATCTGAAATTCCCAATCTCACCAATGCAAAAATTCTTAATTCTGTATTCAATAAGTCTTTTGCTTTCAATTTAATAGGGTCTTCAGGATCTAATAATCGATTCATTTCCTCCACAAAGTCAGGGTAGATATTCAAGAAAGTGGTATCAAAGTTTTTATAAAACTGCTTCATTTCCACCTTTCTGACATCTTGATTTTTGATTTCATCGAGTAAAACACCATACTTTCTTCCAATCAGCATTTTCTGTGTATGCATTGCCTGATTTTCTAGCTTGTCGATATAATCAGAACAGATTTTTAAAAATTCACCAATATAAACTTCCTTCACGTGATTGGTTTTGTAAAGGTCAGAATGAAGTTTTTTCAACTGTTCATTGGCAGTAATTAACTCAGCATTCGAAGTCTTCAACTGATCGTTTACTTCCACTGATTTATTTCTAGCTTTTCGTACAATATTCACCTGCCTTCTGATGTAGAAAAAGGCAAAAATTAGAACAAAAGAGAGTAAAGAAGTGACGATTGTAAAAACCTGTAAACTAAGCTTTTGCTCTATTAATTGATCCTCGTAAGATTTTGAAATTAAAGGGAGAATATCGGCAATTTGAATTTTTCTAAGATCAGAATTATAGAAATGAGCATCTTCATAAGAGATATTGATGTACTTGTAGGCTCTTTCCAAGTCACCACTTTTGTACAGTTGATTAGCTAAAACTGCTAATGAGGCATTATCTTTAATGGAGCCCTTTACATCAGAAATAGCGGAGAGCACAAGGTATTTTTTCTGATTCTCAAGGTCTTTTTCAAACTCATAAGTAATAGAATGCAAGAAAGTAATTTTGGAATATTCTCTCTGTCCTACTTGAGTTCTTGACAACCTTAAGGCATTGATTCTTCTGGCTTCTTGTACATTTTTCTGATCTAAAGCTTGCACTTCTTTAATGGCTAGATATTCATCTGAATGCTCAGGTAGAAGCTCTAAAAGTATTTTTGAATAATGCTGATATTTTTCTTGGTAACTCTTTTTCAGGTGTTTTACACGAGTGTAAAATGAGAGCTGATAATAAAGTTCTTTATAAATAAGGTTATAAAAAATCAACTGACTATTGCTCAATGTACTCTGATCAATACCTTCGAGGATCTCTTCAGATTCAAGATAAATTCCAGACCTGATTAAAAGATTAGCCAGGTTGATATAGGTATCATTGATTAGCTTTTCTTCTCCCAGCTCTTTTGAAAATTTGATAGCTTCATTGATAAAGTGAAGGGCACCATAAAACTCAAAAACTTCATACAGCTTGAAGATTTCCATGGCCAAAAAATATTTCTCTCTTAAGGCTGTGGTATCGCTTTCCATCACATACCTGAACTTGTCAATTTCTTTATTCTTTTGAAGCTCCAATTGAGGTCGCTGTGCAATCAACAAATCTAGTTCTTTGTAAAGTGAATCCAGCTCATTGTTGCCCAATGACGTGAGTGATGTTAAAAGAAGTAGTAATAAAGGAGTAAAAAATTTATACATTCAGTTAAAAAAATGGTTTAGATAATTATGTAGTTGGTACATTGTAAATTAAACTTTCGTCAACTTCAAATTCATATTTCTACAAGCGTTCTAGGATCTATTTTCAAGCTTCCTACTTCTTCATTTTTGTCTTAAAACAAAAACGAAGCAAAAAATTCAAGGCTTAGAAGTCAAAAGCTAAATTTCATTCCTCTCGCCTAAATGATTTTAAACTCGCTAAAGCTCAAACAAGAAAATCATTTTTAACGGCTCATTTCATGAAATTCTTAACGCTTTTCCCTTCAAGGCCAGGGGTAGTACTACCAAACTAATGTGCTAGTAAGCTTAATGGTGCGAATGTTAAGCGGTAGCGTCATTCGTGTCCTACAGATCATCAGAAATCTCCTGATTTCTAATTACAATGAGTCTTCGAAACTTAATTTACATTACAGTGTGTGTCAAATCTATAAAAAAAAAGAACGTTTTAAAATGAATTATCTCATCATTATAGCGTCGTCGAATACCCCAATAGTTACTACACTAAATTTTCATTTTCAAAAGCACAAAAAAATCCCGCCTTCAAACCAAATATGAAAGCGGGATTGATTATTTATATTAAAAGGTGTTTACTGATAAACTACCTTTTTATTGGCTTTATCACCCATTGGAATATTTTCCCAAACGAAGTGTCCGTTTACGATAGGGTATCCGGCTCTTACAATATCACTGTTACCATTACTTTGGATTGTATCTACTGTAAAGAAACCTAATTTCTTAGCGAAAAGGATATTGAACTCTTCCACTTGACCTAGCGGTTTGAACGTTCTGTCTTTGATTTCTAATTGCTTCCACTCCAAGTATTTTGGTAAAGTATAATCATGGAATACTGTGCATTCTCTAACAATACTTGGGTTTAAGTTTTTGACCTTTTGTGTATAAGCCAAAACTTGCGTCATGATATCACCATAATCCTCCAAGTTGTCACCCAATTCCATTGACTGAAGCAAGTTGAGCGTTAAAGTATTTTTATACGTTCTTTCTTTTGGCAACCAGCTTACGTTGAAGATCAAGAAAAGAATATCAGCAGTCAATCGCTTCTTATAAGCCACTAACTTTTCTGCTAATTCCTTTTCCTCATAAGAGATGACATTATTATTAGCCATTACTAAAAACTTACCGACTGTTTTAGCCAAGAAGTTTTTCACTCCAAAAGGTTTCTGGTCAATTTTACCGTCTAAGAATACTTTCTTGTAGATCTCAATATCCTCATCATATTCTTCAAGGTCATAGTTGATCAATAACGATTCCATTAAAACAATCAAGTTGGTCATATCCTTGATATCAACCTTACGTTCTTGTTCACTGGTAATTGATCTTTTCTTGAAATAAGGATTTAGAACAAGATCAAACTGTTTATTGATTCTATCTGATATTTTCTGCAATGAAGGTAGAAGACTATTTTCAAAATCTCTATACCCTTTTCCATAATCAAGTTGAGCATCTATTGACGAAAGGAAACCCAAAATTTGGTCGTTTGGTGTTTCTGAATTTTCCAAAATACTAGAAGCCTCTAGACTTTGAATGTCATTCCAGCTGGATACTACGAATTCAAGCAAGGCATCTAAACCTTCTCTTGTTTCAAACTCTTCAGTTAAGTATTTTGATAAATTAATATTCTTTCCCATTGAATTTTTTTGGAGCTATATTTTAATTAAAGCTATTCTTTAATCTATTTCTCAATAAAATAAATTTGAAAGCGCAATATAATCAGATTGTCTCCAATTTTAGGCATTCAAGCACATCATTATGTATAATGATTTGTAATTAATGCTGATGAAAGATTAACAATTGGATGTAATCAGTGTTTTAAGTCTTTGTACATAAGAAAAATTCATTGATAAAAAAGAGACTTTAGCAGTTTTTATTTTTTTTAATTTTAATCTTCTAAAAAAATATTCACATTTTTTTAGTTTTTGAGTAATGGTGAACTTTGTTGTGAGTTGTGGTGGTGTAATTTTCATTAACAAATTAATACATTGATTAATAGTGTTTTATGTTTTAAAATTATTGTCGTTTTAATTGTGTTATTAACATTTTATCAATTCTTATGGAAAATTTATGAATGAATACTCACTGTTAATGAAAGATTTTTTATTCTGTAAGATTGAATTCATTTTAGCTTTTGTTGTTCATAAAAGGTTCATTGATTTTAAAAATTTCGTAATCTCTTTTGTGGTTACAGTTCGATTTCAGTTTCTCACTTTTGCACCGTAATCAATCTAAACTAGACAAATGTATAAGTCTTTACTGCTGATGATAATTTTTCATCTGACGACTTTTTTAGCATCAGCACAAGTAATTAAAGGGACTATAACAGACAAAAATGGAGAAGCCTTAATTGGGGCGTCTGTTGTAGTGGAAGGCACCACTAATGGTGCAATTGTAGGTCTTGATGGTACTTACATTATTAAAGGGACAAACAATAGTTCTCTCAATCTTAAAGCATCTTTTGTAGGCTTTAAAACACAAATAAAATCAGTGACTGTAAGTGGAGAGACAGTAGTTGATTTTGTGTTGAAAGAAGATCATCAAGAGTTAGCCGAAGTGGAAGTTAGAGCTTCGAGAGAATTAGACACGGATGCAAGTGCAAGAGCTACAGAACAGCATTCACCTATGGTATTGAATGTGGTTTCAGCGAGTACTATTGAACTTTCACCCGACCTGAACGTTGCTGATGTAATGCAAAGAGTATCAGGTGTTTCTTTGGAACAAAATAATTCTGGTGTAGGAAGTTTCGCCATTGTAAGAGGTATGCCTAAAAGATATTCTTACACTTTAGTAAATGGTGTGAAAATTCCATCTCCTGATAATAAAAACAGATATGTTCCTTTGGATATGTTTCCTTCTGAATTGCTTGACCGTGTGGAGGTTACTAAGGCTTTAACACCAAGTATGGAAGGTGATGCGGTAGGTGGTGCTATGAACTTGATCATGAAAAATGCGAAAGATCGTTTTAGCTTTAAGATCAATGCTTCTGGTGGTATGAACACCTTATTCTTAAAAGATGGAGGACAGCCTTTCCTTACGTATGATCAGTCTCTGACCAATAAAATTGCTCCGCATGATAGAGCCGTTGAAGGATATAGTGCGACATTTAATGACTTTACAACGGACAATTTAGTGCCTAAAGAAACTTACAATCCAATTGATTTTAATTTAGGTGCATCGGTTAGTAATCGTTTCTTAGATGGTAAATTAGGTGTTGTATTGGCAGGTAGTTTACAAAAATTGCATAGAGGTTCTGATACACATGTATATGATGTGGGTTATAACCAAATTACAAATTTAGTTGACCTTGAAACCTATGAATACAGACAGTATTCTTCTGCCATGACAAGGGGAGGTGTTCATAATAAAATTGATTATGTTTTCAATAACAAACACAGTATCAGTTTGTACAATGCCTTGATTTATGAAAGAGAAGATCAGGTAAGAGAGACTGTAAGGTATAGACTTTGGGACGGAGAGTATGATCCAGAAAGTCAGAGTGGTACGGCTACTTTTGTGACTAGAATAAGAACTACTGAACAGAAGATCCAGAACTCAACACTGCAAGGTAAACATCAAATATTACCTGCTTGGAAATTGGATTGGTCTGCCGTGTATTCATTAGCCACTAGAAACCGTCCTGACCAAACCATTTTTACAAGAAATGCCGCTTTTGTAAATGGAGTGCCCAATCAGGTGCGTGTAGAGGACTTTGGTTCTCAATACAGAATTTGGGAAGATAACTCAGATAGAGATTATTCTGCTTATATCAACAACACGGTCGATTTGGATCGCTTTGGAGAGTTGAAAGTAGGTGGAATGTACAGAAATAAAGAAAGAACTAACAATTACATCCGTTACAACTTTAAACCCCTTAACAATGAAACCAAAACGGGTGAAGACTGGAAATACAATGAAGTAGACTGGTCACTATCAAACCCAAAAGGAGGAAGAACAAACCCTCTGAATTATGATGCACATGAAAACATTTTAGCTTACTATGTTGAGTATAAATATGAGCCTTCTCAACGCACAGAAATAGTAGGTGGTGTACGTGTGGAACATACAGATCAAGGGTATACTTTAAGACATCCTCCTTATGAAATGGATCCTGAAGGAGGACAGGAGTATGTGGATTACTTACCGAGTTTACATTTTCGTTATAAGCTAAATGAAAACTCAAACTTAAGAGCCTCATACTTCCGTTCTGTGATCCGTCCAGGCTTCTTCGAAATTGTTCCTTATTCAATAGGAGAAGAAGTAACTGATACAGGAATTGATGAAAAAGGAAACCCAGATTTGAAGCGAACAATAGCGGATAATATTGATCTGCGTTACGAAGTTTTCCCAGGTGTAAGAGATAATTTATTTATTGGGTTATTCTATAAAAACATCCAAGATCCAATTGAAAGCGGAGTAAAAAGAGACGAAAGAGGCAGAACTTATTTACAGCCTGATAACTTTGGTTCTGCTGTCAACTACGGTTTGGAAATTGACGCCACAAAGTACTTTAGAAACTTTGGTATCAAAGCCAATTATACTTACACACAATCAAGTATTACAACAACCAAGATATTATACGTAAGAGATGATCCTAATGATCCTTCTTCCAATAATAAACCTGTAGATGTTGATCAAACACGTCCACTACAAGGACAGTCTGCACATATCGGTAATGTTTCATTGCTGTACAAAAACCAGAAAATGGGCCTTGACATTCAACTAGCCAATGTATTTACAGGCAAAAGAATTGATCAGGTAGTAAGATATTATGAAAAGGACTTCTGGCAGGAAGCAAGATGGCAAATGGACTTTTCAATGGAAAAACACTTTGATTTTGGGCTAACATTTTTCGTGAAAGCTAGAAATCTTCTTGACACACCACTTGTACTTTACGTGGATCAAGAACTTAATGAAAGACAATCTAAATACCCTAAACAAGGTAATCCTGGTGATCCCCTTAAGGTGAGGGATGAACGTTACGGACGTAATTTCCAATTGGGTATTAAGTACAAATTATAATCTATTCAAAACAATTTTTTTAAGTTTAAAATGAAAACTTTTAACTCTTTTCTTGTAAAAGGTCTTTTGGTCCTTTCTACACTATTCGTTGTGGTATCATGTAGCGAAGACACTGAAATTTTAGGAGATGATAATGACACTCCTGATGTGGACAACCCTATCACTCCGGAAGAAGCTGAAGACATCACAATTACAGAGGTATATAACATTACTGAAGATGAAACTTGGGCTTCAGGTATCACTGTAAACTTCGGAAATCACGTAGTAATTAAAGAAGGTGTTACATTAACAATCGAGCCAGGTGTAAAAGTTTTAGCAGATAAAGATGTTGCTCCTGAATTTATCATCGACGGTAACTTACATGCGTTAGGTACTGCTGAGGACCCTATCTACTTTACTGTTCCTGATGCTGACAGAACTGAAGCAAACATCTTCAACTTACAAGCTTGGGCTGGTTTTGTCTGTACTGCTACAGCGAAGTCTTTCGTATTGGACCACGTAGTAATGGAATTTGCTAACGGTATCTTAACAGATGAGCATTTTTCTATTCAAAGAGAATTAGGTTTTGAAGTAGGTGAACCTTCTTATGGTTTCTACTCTGAAAGCTCTGAAACAAAAATAGTGGTTCACAACTCAACAATCGCTTATATGGTAGATGATGCATTCCGTCCTGAAGGTGGTCAAATCTCATTCTACAATAACGTATTCGCATTTATCGGTGCTACAGGTGGAGAAGCATTAAACATCAAAGCAGGCACTACTGGTGATATCGCTTACAACCTTTTTTACCACATCGCTACAAACGGTCCTAAATGGTCAAACAAAAACGGTGATGCTGTACAAACTAACATCAACGCTTACAACAACACTATCGTTTCTGGCGGATGGAGAAGATCAAAGTCAGGTCGTGGTGGTTCTGTAAACATCGAAGATGGTGCAAGAGGTAAAGTTTTCAATAACATTATCGTAAACTGCCGTTATGGTGTACGTATCGTTGGAGATCATGCAACAGGTGACACTAACGTAGATATGGAAAACACTACTATCGGAAACCAATTCTACTATGGTTACAATGACATCATCCAAAATGAGTTTGCTCCAAGTAATGGTGTATTAAAAAATGTATCTGAGTCTTCAATTACTACAGGTAAGCCTGGTTTCGTAAACTTTAATGTTGAGGCATTCAAAATCGAAGCAATCGACGGTGAAGAGGCTTTCTATACGCCAATCGAAACAGTGAAATTCGAGGATTGGGCACAGTACGACTTCCACTTATCTTCAACTTCATCTGCTAAAGATGCAGGTTCTGATCAAGTAGTTCCTATGTACAAGTCAATCTCTGTAGCTGGAAAAACTTTCGCAGTTCCAAACTCAGCCTCTTACATTGGTGCATACGGTACTAAATAATTAGTAGACGAACGTCAATAATAAAAGGAATAAAGTGCTTTACCTGAAATCCAAAGTACTTTATTCCTTTCTTTTTATCTCAAAAAAAACCGTTTCCTGTTATTGAAATAAATTGTAAACTAAGTTTTTCGAATGCTTATAGTATTCATTCGAGCAAGTATTTTTTACCCAATTCGTCTGGTAATGCTTTCCTGGCCTTGAAGGGAAAAGCGTAAAGAATTTCATGAATTGAGCCGTAAAGAATGATTTTCTTGTTTGAGCTTTAGAGAGTTTAAAATCATTTAGGCGAAAGTAATGGAATTTAGCTTTTGACTTCTAAGCCTTGAATTTTTTGCTTCGTTTTTGTTTCAAGACAAAAAATGAAGAAGAAGGAAGTTTGGAAGTAGAACCAAGCCATTTAAGATAAACTTTTTTTGTAGCGGACGAAAACTACGGGTAGACAAGAAAATAACGGGTATATAAAATCAATTCTTTCTAAACTAATGAAACACCTTTTCCTACTCTTCCTTCCTCTCTTTTTCTTTTCATGTGAAGTAGCAGATACGATCACTTCTGATGTTCCTGCACATACTTTCACCTTCGATGAAGAATTCCCTATTACAGTCTTACCCACAGATGAAGACTTGAAAAACTCCTCCACTATATATTATGAAAATGTAAATAACATCATTGATGCCACCCCAAGTGGTGAAACGATCCATGTCAATCTTTTTAAGTTTTCTACCGGTACTATTAGAGACCGTTTATTAGAAGCAATGCGAAGAGGAGTAGAGGTGCATGTAATGTTGGATATCGATGAGGTCAATAATTACACGGCCAAAATCTTACAAGATAGTGTGACTACTTTTTTAAGATACAACAACTACCTTTCTTCAAAATCTATCAATCACAATAAATACCTATTGAGTTCAGGAATTGCAACATCAGATTCTATAAGAAGAAATATTGTATTACAGACGAGCTATAATTTTACAGCCAAGGACAACTCCAAATACCAAGATATGGTAATGCTGGCGGATGAGGCACTTTACAATGTTTTTGTATCTAACTACGAAGATATGGAAGTAGCCTATAATGAAAAGAAGTTAAGAGAGTGGTCTTTTGAGTGGCAACAACACGGACAAGCTACGGTAGGCTTCTTACCAAAACTCACAGGCGGAGATATTGCTGTTGATATTTTTTCAGGAGTAAGCAATACAGCTGTTGTTACTATTATGAATTCCAAGTGGGAAGATGACCGCCCTACACTAAAATCTACATTACAAGGATTATTGGATCAAGGAACAACTTTACACATCATGGCACCTCCATTAAGGACAGATAACTTGGATAAAAGATGGGAAGACCAACTGAATGAGTGGAATACCAACTATGATAATTGCATTGTAAAATGGATCAGTGCTAGATCAATTCATAACAAAACAATCTTAATTGAAGACGGTGAAAACAGTGCAGTCTGGACGGGTGCTCATAATTTCAGAGCAAGGTCACTGAGATATAATAATGAGGCGATTTTGAAGTTAGAACATTCAAGTATTGTGGCTGATTATAAAGTGTGGTTGGAGACTGTTTTTGGGATGTAGAGTGTGATCAATAATAAATAGGGGAGAAAAAAGGGATGTTTCGTGACCCCATGAGTTCAGTCATGGGGCACGTTTTAGTAATGATACATCGACTATTCCTTTTTAAATTTATAGGTATATAAACTTACGTCGCCCAATCACAAAGCTGTTTTTGGGTGACATGAATTGAAGAAACCATCCGTGCCAATAATTTTTTGAAAATTGTTTTCCGATATACCCTTCTATTAAATCGAAAATGAAATTCATCTAAATATCGTTGGATATATTGATCACTGACATGGTGATGAAT
>NZ_JABANE010000053.1 GCF_012844305.1 Flammeovirga aprica JL-4 | reverse complement strand
GTACGCACGGTTCTGTGAGAGGGATAAATATGGGATAGACGTAGACTTATTCCATATTTACCCTACTTGATTGTTACTTTAGTAAAAAGTGTCAAAACAGAATGAATAATTCATTTATTTGGTAATAATAGCTCTTTAAGATTAAATAGTAAGGATTAACAATGAAACATGTCTCTCAATTTGGTTTGCCAAAGAAACGAAAACAAACTTTAGATATTCTTGAGAAAGCATTTACGGAAGGTAATCTTGACCCTCATGATTATGAGAATAGATTAGATATGGTAATGCAAGCAGATTCTGTCGAAAAATTGGATTTAGTGCTTTCTGATTTTCCAGAACAGTATAGAAAGGAATCAAATGTCAGCACAAGTTCTTCTAGTGTGATTGCGCCGGAGAATCATGCAAAGCAAAATCATAATAAATTGTCTTTGAATGTTTTAGCGGGGAAAAGTCTTGTTATAGATAATGTGAGTACAAGTTCATCTAGGATTTTTACAATTATTGGAGAGCAGAAAATAAGCTTTAGTGACCCAAATTTACAAAACACAAAGTCTGATTATGAGGTAGTTACAATAGTCGGAGAAACAAGTGTAGATTTGAGAAATCAATGTTTGGAAGGTGCGGTGATTAAACTCCGTATGACAAAAGTTGTAGGAGAGGTGAATATCAAAGTGTTGCCAGGTACCATAGTAGAGGACAGAACTAAGAAAATTTTAAGTGAATATACCCACGTTCTAAAAAGTAAAACCTGGAAAAATAAGATCTACAATGCGTTCAGTCCTAATAGAGAAGATGGATCTCAAAAAGCAGCAGGCAAAGTAAATTGTCATTTGATACTTGAAGGGTTCAGTATATTAGGAGCAGTAAATGTGACCGTATATGATATTTAGATCTTGAGTACTAGGGCAGTTTAGCTAAGAGGTAAGAATTAAGGGTTAAGAAAAATGTTTCTTTAACCCCAACAGGTCCCCCTTCAATCATGCATTTTTCTTCTTCTTTTTATAAAGTACCCGATTACTATTTATCAGGCTAATAAAGAAATTTTTAAGTCACTTTCCTTGAATGGGATGGTGGCTTTTTTTAATGTATAGGGAACAAAAATTCCTTTATTATATGTTGATGTTGTGATGATAAGTATTAATTCAGAAAGAGTTGATCACTTGTAGTATTTCAAACATACTCATAGTATCTAAGTGTATGATAATAGGATTTTTAAGTTAAATTAATTAACTTATTTTATCAACTCAAATAATTATTACTTACTGTTTCAGAAGTGTGGAAGTATGAATAACATGTTCATCTTCAATACTTAGTAAACTTTACCTTCAAAAACTATAGCACATGCAGGCTACACAACACATCGTAGAAATGGAAAACAAATTGCTTGATTTATATGAAAAGCAGAACAATCATTTACTAATCAACAGAGTGCTTTTGGCCATGATGGTTTTGTCTCCATTATATGAAATTTACCTTCACTACACCTACAAAAACTTTCCACTTTTGGGTGTTTACCTGTTAATGATCTTTGTGTATTTAATGGGAGCCTATTTCTTTGATCAATACCTTGTGAAAACGTTGGCAGGTGTGGTGTGCAGTATCTTACTGCTTGAAGTGGTTGCTGTAATGATGTTACAAGAACCTCCTTCTTTGTTATGTATTCAGTTTAAGTTTTTTGTCCTGTTTGGCTTGTTGAAAGTATATTTCAACGCGAGGAAAATAGCTGCAGTAAAAAAAGATGTTCAGTTTAGTAAAGCTGAAATTCGTCTGATCAGAGAACAAATGGACAACAATTATAAGAAAAGATTAAGAGGATTGAGCGTTTATGTTAATCCTCAATACTATTAAGCACTAAACCGAAAATAACACTAATTCATATTATTTTCGGCTTAGTATTTAGAGCATATTTTGTAGTCTATTTGAAGCTTTCAAATATGCTCTTGCATAATTACTTTAGATAAGAAGGCACATTATTCATTGGTGTGCCCAATTCAGAGAGGTTGTATAACCATGTATTTTGGTATTCCATGGCTAAACTTCTGTGGTAAGGGTGAATAATATTCACGAAAGGTGTATTAGGTTCAGCAATGAATTCCATCACTTTACGAATAATGTTCACATCATCTTTTGTCAATTTCTCTTTCTGAGCGCCGGAATGAGGACACAGCTTCGCTAGTGCTTCTTCGGCTAACGCTTTGTGATTTGGTAAGACAACACTCATATACTCTGCTATAAAACCAAATTTCATGGACTCACGCAGACTCGCCTTAATGATGGCAATGATGTCTTGCTCTTTTTTCGTTAATGCTCTCATGATAGTCGTTGTATAAGTTATAAGTTACCTAGAAAGAACGCACACAAAAAATGATATTAAATAATATCAACGTCCTGATATGCATTATATGAAAAATTCACTAAAATAGCTAATTTTAGCGTTGAATATTCAATGTTAATAGTTTTAAATTGTGATATTTTTAAAAATTAAACCATTTCAATGTAAATATATCAATACTAGCTTATGATTTACCATATACTGAACGGCGATAGCAGTTTTGAAATCTGGAAAAAGAACAATTTCGAAGGTTCTTCCATCGTTTTCAGGGAGATGCTGGTAGAAGGCAACTGTTTTGGTCCGCTTTTTACTCCGTCTTTTTTTGAATCGAGAACGAATTTCCTGAATTCCAATTTCAACATCTCCTCTAATGAGTATGCTGCTATTTTACAAGCCGAACTACAACAACTCAATCACTTAAAACCCGAAGACGAAATTGTATTATGGTTTGAACACGATCTCTTCTGCCAAGTTAATCTGATGGCAATCCTTTCTTTCATAACACAAAATGATGTAGTCTACAACAAGATTTCCATTATCAATACCGAAAGAAATAAAGGACTGGGGGAGTACAAAGTACATGACTACCCAAGGCTTTTTAATGAAAGATTGCCACTTTCGGAGAACGACCTTGAATACGCTTCTGAATTTTGGGCAAGGTATACAAGTGATGACCTGAAAGATTTTCTATTGCTGATTCACAAACATCCCGTCAGCTTTGCCTATCTCAAAGAAACGATGATAGCCCACCTAGAGCGTTTTCCTAATCCTAAAACCGGTTTGAATAAACTGGAAAGGAGGATTTTGAAGTTCTTGAATGATGAGCCTTTGACGTTATTCAAGTTGATCGGTAAACTGCTTCGAAGGCAAACATGGGAAGGCTTTGGGGATTTGCAGTATGAAAACATCATCAAAAGGCTTTCTCTGGACCTGATCGAACAAAGAGATGATAAGTATCATTTGACCTTGAAAGGAGGGCAAGTGCTCAGAGGAACACATAAATATGATGACAGTACATTGTCTTATCTTTTCTTAGGAGGTGCAGTGCGTACAGATTATTATTTTGATGGTGTTAATAATTTGGTTATCGAAAGGAAATGATGCACTTTTGCATTCGAATTTTTATGAGAGCAGAATGAAACAATACCACGAATTATTAAACAGAATCTTAGAGGAAGGAGCTGAGAAAGGAGACCGTACAGGAACGGGTACAAGATCAGTGTTTGGTCATCAAATGCGTTTTGATTTATCAGAAGGTTTTCCAGTTTTAACGACAAAGAAGTTACACCTTCGTTCCATCATTCATGAGTTGTTATGGTTTTTGAATGGAGATACTAACGTAAAGTACCTTCAGGATAATGGCGTAAGAATCTGGAATGAATGGGCGGATGAAAACGGCGAACTAGGTCCTGTTTATGGTAAACAATGGCGTTCATGGGCTGGTGCTGATGGAAAAACAATTGATCAGATCTCTTGGTTGATCAACGAAATCAAAACCAATCCTAATTCAAGACGTTTGGTAATTTCTGCATGGAACGTAGGGGAGTTGGACGCAATGGCTTTAATGCCTTGTCACGCTCTGTTCCAGTTTTATGTAGCAGACGGTAAGCTTTCATGTCAGTTGTACCAGAGAAGCGCAGATGTATTTTTGGGCGTTCCATTTAATATTGCTTCTTATGCATTGCTGACAGTGATGATTGCTCAAGTTTGTGATTTAGAGCCAGGGGATTTTGTTCATACTTTAGGTGATGCTCACCTTTACAACAATCACCTTGATCAAGCTAAATTACAGCTGACAAGAGATTTCAGGTCTTTACCGAAAATGGAAATCAATCCTGACGTTAAAGATATCTTCTCTTTCAAATTCGAAGATTTCAAATTGACAGATTATGATCCGCATCCACATATTAAAGCAGAAGTATCTGTGTAATAGTTGGAGTGCTGAAAAATATAAACAGGCTATCTTATAATAATGATAAGGTAGCCTGTTTTTTTATTTACATTTCTGTAAACGTTCTATGATCTACTTTCAAACTTCCTTCTTCTTCGTTTTTGTCTTGAAACAAAAAGAAGCAAAAAATTCAAGGCCGGGGAAGCACTACCAAACTAATATAGCAGTATATCCAATGGCGCAAATGTTAAGCGTAAGCGTCATTTGTGCCCTGCAGATCATCAGAAATCTCCTGATTTCTAAATACTGTATAAATACTAAACTATAGTTTATAGTGTAATTAGTGATCCTCAAGAAATTCTGTAGTCATGATATTAAACGTGAAGAGATTACTAATACCCCGCAGCCTGTCCATCTTTTCTACTCTCACTTGCTCCATGATATACTTTTTTGATATTATCCCAAAGGATAGCCTGATAGCCACCATAAGCACCTCTCGTAAAACCAACTTGATGCCCTCGGTCCATTAATCCTCTCACCGTTTCATAAGGAATACCAGACTCCACTCTAATCATGCCTTTATTTTCCGTTGTTTCACCCGTAGGGGAAGCACCGCCTGTATGATCCCATCTTGGTGCATCACCGGCTTCTTGTAGGTTCATACCGAAATCAATTAGGTTCATTACAATTTGAGTATGACCTTGAGGTTGGAAATCACCGCCCATTACACCAAACGAAACATAAGGCTTTCCATCTTTAGTGATAAAAGCAGGGATAATGGTGTGGAAAGGTCTTTTACTCGGTTCATAAGTGTTAGCTTGTCCTTCAGTAAGAGAGAATAATTCCCCTCTGTCTTGTAGCATAAATCCTAATTTTGGAGGTACCATACCTGATCCCATTCCTCTGTAATTGGATTGGATCAAAGACACTATATTGCCTTCCTTATCCGCTACCGTCATATAGATCGTTTCTCCTGCACTGATTTTACCAGCCTCATACGTAGAAGCTTTCTCTCCAATTTCTTTGCTTCTTTTTATCGCATACTTTTCAGAAAGTAAAGTGGACAAAGGCACATCATAAAAATCCATATCAGCATAGTATTTAGCTCTATCCTCAAATGCCAGTTTTTTAGCTTCTGTAAAAAGATGAAGATGTTCTGCACTGCCGAAAGGAATTTTAGAAAAATCATATTGCTCCAGAATTTTCAACATTTGCAATGCAGCTATTCCTTGACCGTTTGGAGGAAGTTCCCATACATCATAGCCTCTGTAATTAATCGAAACAGGATCTAACCACTCTGAATGATGCGCTTCAAGGTCTTTCTTACTTAGAAAACCACCTTGTTCTTTTATAAATGTGCCAATCGTCTTGGCAATTTCACCTTTATAAAAAGCATCTCTTCCGCCTTCCGCAATTTTTCTATAAGTATTAGCCAAGTAGGGGTTCTTATAAATATCACCTTCATTGGGTAGTGTTCCTCCATTTTGTTTGATGTAAGTATCTTCTATATTCGGAAAACCTTTCGCTTGATACCTCGGAATAGACTTCTGCATATACCATGCAATCAGTTCTGTCAGAGGGAAACCACTTTCAGCGTAATTGATGGCTGGAGTTAGAATTTCCTTCATCTCCATGGTTCCGAATTTTTTATGCATTTCAAACCATCCGTCCACAGTTCCCGGCACGCTGACAGGTAAAGGACCTAAGGCAGGAATCTTTGAATAGTTATTCTTTTTGAAATACTCCAAAGTCAATTTTTTAGGCGAACGCCCACTGCCATTTAAGGCGTAAAGCTTTTGTGTTTTTGCGTCCCATATAATCGCAAAAATATCACCACCGATGCCACAGCCTGTCGGTTCCATTAGTCCCAAAGTAGCATTAGCTGCAATCGCCGCGTCAATGGCATTGCCGCCTTTCTTTAAAATATCTAACCCCACTTGTGTTGCTAAAGGATGAGAAGTGGCTACCATCCCGTTTTGAGCCAACACCTCTGATCTAGTGGCAAATGTCCTGCCGGTGACTCTATCCTGAGCGTGTATAGAAATTGAACTTAAAAGAAGTAATCCTCCTATTAAAAAGCGCTTTAAATGTGCTTTAATGTAAAGTTGTATCATAATAATTGAATTGATTTTGAATTGGGTTATAAGTTAAAAAACAAAATGATTACTGCATATATCCCAACAATAAACCCTGCAGGTCCTCAATTGTTTCTAACTCCTCTAATTGTATTTGCAACTGCTGTTGTTTATGCTTTTCACTTTCTCTCAAATGAATAGCTTCCCTTTCAATACCGCTTCCAGATTTACCGACAAAAAGGTTATAAATATAATGCTCTTTGGGACCGCCTATAATTTCCTGTTTTTCCTCTTCCAAGTCATTCAATTGCTTTTCTAAAAGCTGTAATAACTTCTCGGATTCCTCTTCTTTAAATTCAATTTTCTCTTCAGAAAAATGAAGGCTATATAAATCTAGTAGAGTAGTAATATCTTCTTTATTTTTTGCTTCAGTGATGACAGACATTAAATGATGTCGTTCCTCTTTTTCTTTCTCTTCTTTCACTAGGTCAGGATGGAATTTTTTGGCTAGTTTTTTATATAATGAATGTACAGAAGTGTAGTTGATGGTTGTTTTTTCTCTAGTATCAGCCTTCTGAATCGCCTCTTTTTGCAGTTGTTTCTTTTGTTTATTTAATAAATAAGGCTGTATTTTTTCATCAAAGCATTTTTGAATTTGATGGTCATCTTCCATCATCTTGTCCCAATCTTCATCAGAAATTAAATGCTCTATATCTTCTGATCTGCTTAATAGAGCCAATTGCTTTTTAACATGCTCAAGCCTTTCTTTTTTCTTCTGCGATTTCGTTTTTTTAGAAGAAGAGTTCTCTGCGATCATTTGAAAATCTGGAATCAACTGATCAAACTTTAGTGTTTTAGCAAAAGGAGATTGAAGCCCTTCTACAAGGTAATGTTGCACTAATAATTGAAAAAACTGATGGTTTTTATTGGTTAGTTTAGCTTCTTTACCAAGGAAAAGTAAACGTTCAATATATTGATGTAAAGTAGTGAAACGTGCAGTGGCCACTTTTTCCAAATGCTCTTGATAAGCGGTTTTCATTAAGTTCACCTCTTTCACTAATAACGTATTTCGTTTCTTCTTTTTTTGTACCTCAAACCATAATTTTGTCAGTTTATCCTCATTTGTTTTTGCCTTTTTCTTAGGTTTTCCTTTCCTGATTTTAGTAAATGAGATTAATTTCATGGTTTGTGACTATTTTTGTTGAACGAACTAAGTCCAAAAATAGAAATTACTGTTGCCGAATGACAATAAATGAAGATAAAATAATCAATGTAGATCATAATGATGAGATTTCTTTTCCTAATAAAATAGCAACTCTAGCAGGTATTGATTTTGATGGGAAACGAATTAATTCCAGATCAGAATATGGACATATAGATTATCATTTTTTTACCCTATTGAACGATATTAAAATTATTGTTCATGATTGTATAGTGGAAAAAGAAGTAGGAGTGAGGCACCTTCCTAAAAAAGACGCTGATTTTATTTACATCATGCTGTTAAGGGAAGGGGACATAACTCATATTTACGAATCTGATTCTAAAATTGAAGTATTTGGGCCAGGTAAACAACGTGGTTTGATAATTTCTAATCTTAGAAAAGCGGTAATTAATTATGGTGCAGAAGGGACCCGCTCACAATGGGTAACAATCATGATTAAAAAACATCTTTTAGATGATTACTTTGGTGACCGCTTTCATGAGATAAAAGAACTTATTCATAACCCCGAACCTTGGCTGTTTTTTGAATCACATACTTATGAAATCGCTACGGCTTTGGATCAGGTTTTTGAAGCAGAACGCAATAGTGTTTCTTACAAATCGATTGTGTATAGTCAGTCAATATTTATACTTGGGCAGATTTTTGAGTTTTTGACCAAAAGAGATGTTGATGATGTCAAAAAATTAGATTCTTTTGATACAGAACGGTTATTCGCTATAAGGGAATTCATCACAAAAGATTTATCAAATCCTCCTTCGTTGGAACTGATTTGTGATGAGTTTGGTATTAGCAGGTCTAAATTAATAAGGGATTTTAAAGCCGAATTTGGGAAGCCCCTTTATCAGTTTTACACACAGCTAAGAATGGATGAAGCAAGGAATATGTTGGTCCATCAAAAAAAGACGGTGACAGAAGTATCACAAGAGTTGGGTTTTAAAGGAATCTCTAAGTTTTCTGATGCCTTTAAAAAGCATTTTGGGATGTCGCCTAAAGTGATGATAGAACTGAAAAACAAACCGTAATTTAATCCATTATGATTGCCTTAACAGGAGCGACCGGACATGTAGGATATGTGTTGCATCATTATCTTCAAAAAGAAAATATGGAGCACAAAGTCCTTGTTCGGAAAAGAACTGACCGACTTCAAAATGTAGAACAAATTGTGGGCGATTTAACCCATCAACAGAGTATTCAACAGTTTGTGAATAAGGTGGATACAGTTATTCACAGTGCGGCGGTGGTTTATCCCAGGTATGGGGAGAACCAAGATGTATATAATGTGAACTACCTTTGCTCCAAAAACTTATTCGAACAGGCAAAAAAAGCAGGTGTAAATCACTTTATTTTCATCAGTTCTATTCATAGTATGGAGGTGCCCGCATCTGGAATTTTTGATGAGACGGCTGCGTTAGTCATGGATGAAAACAGAAGTTACGACTATTCCAAAGCCCAAATGGAACGTTTTTTAAGTCAGCAGAACGGTATGAAAATTACGATTCTGAATCCCACTTCAATCATAGGTGGAGGTGATTTTTATTTCAATGGTTTTAATCAGCTTTTCCGTTTGATCCATTCTTACAGACTTCCAATGTTAACCCAAGGAGGCTTTGATGTTGTGGATGTTAAGGATGTGGCAAAAAGTTGTATTTTTGCGGTGCGAAACGAAGTGGAGGGAAAATTTATTCTGGGAAATACTTATTATTCAATCCCTGAAATTGCAAAAATGTATGGGAATATTTCACAAAAGTTAATAACTCCTATTAAGTTATCAACATCCATCATGAAAATGTTGGCAACTTTTACTGATTTTGTGGACAAGTTTTCAAAATCTCCACTTCCAATTAACTCATATTCAATTAATACACTTTTAGAGCTTAAAAATCCTATTTCTCATCAAAAAGCAGTGAATAACCTTGGTTTTAATCCGAAAGTTATTCACAATTCTTTGCAAGATATTCACAAATGGATTGAAAATGAGGAGCTTATCCTTGATTAATTTCACCTTTATTCACAATGCTGTGAGTTGTTTGGTGATTAACTTGCTCATTTTCTTTGATTTACCTTCTTTTTGTTAATGCTGTGTTCATCTAACTTTTTGAAATTGAACTATTTAATGTTTTGAATAACAAAGAGGTTTCACTTTTGACACTGCTTTGTAGTGATGACTCAATTTTCTGATACAGAGTCTGATAATTTTCTTCAAACAATTCCTGATCAAAAAGAGAGTGGTTGATCAATGCGATTTGAAAGGCTTCTACGAAGCTTCTTTTTGGTGTTGCCTTTTTCATTGTAGTAGATCGTTATTTAATCAGTAAAAGGAGCCAGATGTCTAGCCCCTTCGTCTGTTTTCCATTAGAATGTATAATTGATACCAAGATTAAATCCTACCCAAACTGCTTGAGTGTTGGTAGCGTTGAATTCTTGATGAATCATTGTCTCAGAAGGAAGTGTAAGCGTACCGAAATTGCTTGCGTCATTGGCTTTCACTTCAGAGTAGTATCCGTTGAGTGAAGGACCACCCACTACTGAAATATTTTTATTGACTTTGAAATGATAGTTGACGTCTAATTTACCGACCATATTGATGTTGTTGTTCGTTTCGTTTTTATCTGCTCCTTGATAAGGGATAAAATGATTGGAAGTGATGTCGATTGCCAATTGATGTCTACCATTTCTTGATAAATTTCTTAATGTACCGAAACCAAAACCGAAGTTGTGATTTGTTGTAGTAGAGACATAATCAGGTGTATAACCGTATTTGAAAATTGTATAGAAATCAGTCGTACCCATTTTATAGCTCACACCTGCCACGTTGATTTCACCCGAAGTTACTTCAATGGCATAGTAACCGTTTTTCACTACGTTGATGATCCCGATCGGTGTTCCTCTTTCTACATTATTGCTGAAGTTGATCACACCAAACTGTACACCTGATAACGTATCTGCGATGTTGATTACACCCACTTGTGCACCATTCACTTTTTCAAGGCCGATGTTTACAGTACCACCTTGTACACCATTTACATTTCCTTTCACATAGTTACTAGCACCTGCTATCGCCACACCTTTCTGATCACCCAAAGTAATGTTTCCGACAGCACCAAACTGCACACCTGTTACATTGTTTTTAGTGGTATTGCCCACACCTGCTATTTGCACACCTTCAGTATTACCATGAGTGGCGTTCAGTACGCCGGCAAATTGCCCACCTTTTACATCTCCTTTTGTTGCGTTGAAAACACCCGCAAATTGTCCGCCTTTGATGTCACCTTTGTTTAAAGCCCCGATACCGCTTAGTTCCGCTCCATTTACGCCAGCATTGGCACCGAAGAGTAAGTTGAATGAAGCATTATTTTCTACATTTGTTGCCGCACCATTGGATGAAATAGGGTAAACAAATGCCACACTTGCTTTCTTCTTCACTACTCCTTCTTCTTGTGCTAAAGTGATGTTGTAAATACCTAATACAGCAATAATTGATAACAGTAATTTTTTCATTTTTATTAAAATTAATTTTTGATCTTCTTTTGATTGATACTCATTTTGTGAGCTTCGGTAGTATGACCTTTCAAGTGAGATTTACCCCTATTGAAAAATGAAAAAAAGTTGATTTTTTTTTAAGAATGTCTGTTTTTATGATCAAAAAGGCTGTTTTATTAATTGTATTAAGAAAGATTTAAAATTGAAAAACTTACTTTTGATACAGTTTTCAATAAATCATTCTATCATGAGCCTTGAATTGCTTTCTGAAGATTATTTCTTAAATAAGCATTAATAAGTCAAGTGTTGGAGTGAATAATTACTCTTTTATAAGAAAACTACATTTTAGATTAGTACTTTGTAACTGTAGTAAGTGTTTTAGTACCCTACTTAACAAAACTATATTTTGGTAGAAGAAGTCATTACAAAAGATAAATTTGAAAAGTTATTCAGAGAACAGTACCCAAAGCTATGTGCTTTTGCCAATACGTTCCTGAAAGATATTCAAGCTTCAGAAGATGTGGTGCATGATATCCTTTTCAAATTATGGGAGAATAGAGAGACGTTGAAGATTGATATTTCTGTGGAAGCTTATTTATATAGAGCCGTCAGAAATAAATCTTTGAATGTGATCAGACATATTGAGGTAAAGGAACAGTATAAATCCTACAATGAAGAGGCAATCAATGAGGCGTCACAAAATGAATCAGACACGATGGAAAGCAGTGAGCTTGATCTGAAAATTCGTGAAAGCATTGACAGTATGCCGGAAAAAAGGAAAGAAATTTTTCAGCTTTCCCGTTTTGATGGATTAAAATATGCGGAAATTTCTAAGAAGCTCAATATTAGTGTGAAAACGGTGGAGAATCAGATGTCTTCTGCTTTAAAATACTTGAGAACCGAGCTGACAGGATTTTTTACAATCTTGATTCTGTTTTTTTTGAAAAATTTCTAATCTCCAATAGGGGTAATAGTAAAGTTACGTGTCATATCAGTGATTATGGAAAAGAATAATAATATAGATGAAGTATTACTTACAAAATACCTTCTCCATGAAACAACAGAAGAGGAGGGGAAAGAAGTAGAACTTTGGATCGATGATTCACCCGAAAATAAGGCGACTTTTGAATCCTTTCAGCAGGTTTGGGAAGCATCGCTTTCGGCATCCATTCCAGAAGTGAATGTAGATGTGGATAAGGCTTGGAACCGTATGAATAATGCGATCGAGGCCGAAGAAAATAAAACGAAGGTGGTACAGTTCACACCTTGGAAAAGGATTGCGTCCTCCATTGCTGCTATTGTTTTGCTGGCAGTTGGAGTCAATTTTTATATGCAGAAAGAAGAAACCAATGGTTTTGTAGCAGTGGAGGTTTACAAAGTAGATCTTCCTGAAACACAAAAATTGAATGATGGTTCTGACATTACAATCAATGGCAATTCTACACTTTCTGTAGCCTCATTTGAGGGCAACAGCAGGGAAGTGACTTTAGACGGAGAAGCTTATTTTGAAATTGCTCATGATGAGGATAAGCCTTTTATTGTGCATACTGCAAAAGGCGATATTACTGTATTGGGAACCAAGTTCAATGTGAAAGCTACTGCCAATGATGTGACGGTAACGGTAACTGAGGGTTTGGTGAAATTGGAAGCTTTAGACACAGAAGAAAATAATTTTGTGTTGCTGGAGAAAAACGCTGAAGGTTCTATTGATGCAAGCAGTAAAGTGCCTTACAAAGAAGAAAATGTTTCGATGAATAATTTATTCTGGAAGACGAAAGCACTGAATTTCCATAATGCATCTTTTGTAAAAGTGATTTCTACTTTAGAAAATGCTTATGGAGTAGATATTAATGTAAATAGAGAAAGTTTGAATAAGAAAAAACTGACGGTAGACTTTAAAGACAACAGCATTGAGGAAGTCTTTGAAATCTTACAGCTCACTCTGAATTTACAAGTTCAAAAAACAGGGGATAAAGCCTATTATATCGATTAATGAAATACCGTTTAAATTTTTTCTTTTTTCTTTTTCTATTCCTAATCAATACTGTTTCTGCCAAAGATGATGACGGAGACCTGTTGCAGCGTATTATTAGTATTGATATTAAAAAACAAACATTAGAAGTGGCCCTGGAGGAAATCAAACGACAAGGCGGCTTCTCTTTTTCGTATAATCCTGCCATTATTGATTTATATAAAGAAGTCAGTTTCAAAGGACAGAATGTTACCGTAAAAGCGGTGTTGACGGATATCATGGGGTATGACTATGAGTTCAAACAGATTGGGACACATATCATTATCCGGGAAACGCTTTCTTTGACGATCAGACCCATCGATCAACGGAAACGAAAAACACGGGAGGAGATACAGCGGCTGAAGGAAAATATTCTGCTGAAAGGTAGAGTGATTGATGCCGCTACAGGCATGGGTCTTCAGAATGTAGTTGTATATGATGAATCTCAAAAAGTATTAACCCTTACGGACAGTATGGGTTATTATGCATTAAAAGTACCGCTGGAAAGAATGCAAAAAGGTGTGTATTTCCGTAACCGAGGTTATTATGATACAATGGTGCAGTTCAACCCTGGAAAAGATGAGGACGAGGTACTTTATAATATAGGTTTGTCACCCTACAATGATAATGCAAGACCTGTTTCATCTGACCTTGCCATATCAACACAAAACCCGCATCAGCTGGATATTGTCAAGCGTTTTGTGCCGAAGAAGGTAGATGTTATTTCCAATAGTATTGAATACGTGGAGCGTAGAGGAGCACAGTTTACATTGGTGCCTTTCTTAAGCAATAACAATTTCCTTGGAGGTTCATACACCAATAGATTTTCATTTAATGTGTTGCTAGGTTATTCTGCTGGAGTTGACCGAGGGCTAGAAATTGGTGGTTTAGTCAATATTAACCGCTTTCATATGAAAGGAGCACAAATTGGCGGTATAAGTAATATTGTGGGCGGAAATGTAACTGGGGCGCAGATTGGTGGTATTGTCAATTTCAATATGGGGGAAATGAACGGCCTTCAGATTGGTGGTATTTCCAATGTTGTGGCAGATTCTGTGATAGGTGTTCAGATAGGCGGTATTTCCAACGTGGTAAGAGAAAATGTGAGAGGATTTCAGTTGGGAGGTATTACAAGCACTACAAGAACTTCAGTGAAAGGATTGCAGCTGAGTGGTATTTACAGTTATTCCAGAGAAATAAGAGGAGCACAGATCAGCGGTATTTTAAATACCAATCATAAGGATATTAAAGGATTTCAATTGGCAGGGATTACTAATCATTCCAGAAACATAACAGGATGGCAAGTTTCGGGTATTTTCAATCATGCCTCAGGAGAAATCAAGGGGCTTCAATTAGCCGGAATTTACAATTATGCAGATACGCTAAAAGGTGTGCAGATTGGTTTGGTGAATACCGCAAAAGATGGTAGAAAAGGAGTGCCAATTGGGCTGTTCAGCTACTATAACAATGGCTATCATTCTGTGAGTTATCATTTGGATGAATTCAGTATGTTGAACTTCTCGTTTCAGACAGGTACCAGAAAGTTCTATAATTATTATAAAGTGGGTGCAAGTGTTTTCGCTTCAAACTACTTAGAGGGCTATGAAGGTTATCATTTCGGAATTGGTTTTGGTGCCTATCTTTTCAAAAGATTATTGACAGAAGTTGGTGTTCATGGCAACTTCAATAATGCAACATCAAAATTTGAGCATCGCTTTGCAAAGTGGAGTTTGATGTATGAACAGCCAATCTGGAAAGGAATTTCTATCACTCTGGGACCAAGTGTAAATTATGATCCTTTCTTAAGAGATAACGAATACGTTGCTCCTCCGTCTTTCTATTCTGAGCAAACAGAGTTTGGACACTTCTGGATCAGCGGAACTGTGGGGGTGAGGTTTTCTTGGTAAATAAGCAAAATTGAGATAAGAGTTAAGACATGGTTTGTGTTGTGGTACGTAAAGATGGTTTTAGAGCAATATTACAATGATTTTCTATTGTTGTTCATCATGTATCACTTTAACTCTTCCTTCTTAATTCTTAACTTAAGAACAAACATTTTAATGCTTTATGATAGATCAAGAATTACTCGAAACCATAGGATGGGGGTGGATTGGAGTGGCAATAATAACCTTTTTAGTTTTTTTTATTTTGAAAGTTGTGGCACCATTCGGGCGTCATACCCGATCAGACTGGGGACCTGTAATTCCTAATTCGTGGGGATGGTTTTTTATGGAGGTGATTTCAATAATGGGTCTATGGACTGGTTTTCTGATGACAGGCGGAATGCAGTCTTCATGGATTGCCAAAGCAGGGATGTTATGCTGGACGTTGCATTACATCAACCGTACTTTTATTTTCCCCTTTCGCATGTCCAACAAAAAGAAAAAAATGCCGGTCGTAATTATGTTTTCCGCCATTTTCTTCAACAGCATTAATGGTACCCTCAACGGCTATTTTTTAGGGCAAGAATGGTTTTATTTTTCCTTTCCCTTATTTACCTTCGGACTGTTGTTGTTTGGTGCAGGTATGTATATCAACATCAAATCTGACAATATACTTTTGAATTTGAGAAAACCTGGAGAAACACATTATGTGATACCAGAAGGCTTTTTGTTCAAATATGTGAGTTCTCCTAATTTGTTTGGTGAAATTATAGAGTGGACAGGCTTCTTTTTAATGGTGCCGAGTGTGGCAAGTTTAAGCTTTTTAGTTTGGACGCTAGCCAATCTGATCCCTAGAGCTAGAGATCATCATGAATGGTATCTGAAAACATTTGAAAACTATCCACCACATAAAAATATTCTTTTCCCAAAAGTTTGGTGAAACCACCTAAAAATTTTGTGACTATTACATTTTAGCAAACACTTCATGAAATACTTATTTCTTTTACCGTTATTATTTGTTTACGCCGTATCATTTGCTCAGGCTCCCTACTATTCCTTTGAAGAACTGACTTTTAAGCACGAAGAAGAAAAGACAGGTTTTGAACTTTATTTAAAAGACTCCACGCAGTCATTATCGCTTCTTCAAAAAAGATTGAGAGCATTGTAGCTGAAAAAAATATATTGGTTGAGCCGTTATTAAATAGGTAACGGCTTTTTTGTGCGTTAAAAATGATAGATTAAAGAATGTTAAGAGAATATAATGGATGTTAAAAGTAGAAAGCGACATTATTGTAGTACTTAATAGAATCAGATTATTTTTTTTGATGATGGTAAATCAACCAGTGAATTACTTTTACACATCATCGTAAAAGTAAAAGAGTATGTGCCTCTAACAAGCTCCGATCGTTTTATTGGCAAAGCAATCAATGATAAACATTTCATTCCTTATAAGGGTTATGATAACGATATTTCATCTGACGGTGTAATTGTATTTTATTTAGACGGTTTTGTAAATCATAAAACCAAAAATAGTGCAATGGTGGGGCATCAAGATCTTGAAATAATCATACAAGGCTTTTATCAAGGATATAAGTAGTCATGGAAGGAGAGTTTTGATGAATATATCATGAATCATTTCGATAAAAAGCGAGTAGATGATGTTACAGCACTGTGTTTTAATATGACTTAAATACAGCTTGTTACATGTGAAAGCATGACATTATCTTCGATTAAGTACTATATGAGAATATTTTCATTTCGTTTTGTCGGTTGTTGCCAAAGTTAATCTTAGCAATATTTTTATTTGTTATGTAATATGCGGAAAATCACAATATTAGCTATTAGTGGTTATTTAATCTGAGTAGATGCGTTAGAAAATCAAAGAAAATTCATTTACATTTGTAAATAACTGTTAATATATCTAACCACAAATACTATTTTTAATTATACGTTTTAAGCATACTGTTTTGAAGTATGTAATTGTACTTTACACTTCTTTCATTATTTCGTCACAAAGTAAGAAGCAACAATTTGTATTAATGATAATTGGAAATTTTGTGTGAATATCGATCCTATTAAACTACTTAGAATATTACTTTTTAACCTATGGAGAATAAAAATAACTTTTTGAAATCAAAGTTAAATCTCATTATGCTCATGCTCGTGGTTTTTATACCTATCGACATTCCGTTGGGGCTGTATAATGAGGCAAAAACACTTGCTTTCCACTCAGTGGTTTACGGGGCATTGCTGTATATTCCCTATGATAAAGGAAAGAAGAACTACATACTACATTTTTATTCCCTTTTTATGGTTTTCTCTCTTTGCTTCGTGCAGGGAGGAGTTTCATCACCTATTATTTATTTCTTCCTGTCTCCGATTATGTCGGCTTACCTTTCTTTCGGATCAAGGGTAGGGAGGCGTTTTGCTTATGCGGTATTAGGTTGTATCACATTGCTTTTCGTGTTAGGTGCGTTTGATTTAATTCCTTTCACGAATTTAGATGACGCTACCCTCAATATTCAGATTTTCACTTATGCTATTATTGTAGGTGTGGGTATTGATGTGGTGATTACCATTGGTGATTATGATGCATTGCGTAATCAGGCAGAAACAACTTTACGGGAGAAGCAAAATGAAATTCTTCAACAGGAAGAAGAGCTAAAACAGCAGCAGGAAGAGATCATTGCCACTCAGGAACAGCTGATCATAGATGAAAAAAGAGAGAAAGAACAAGTTGAGTCTGATAAAATAAAGGCTGAAAATAGTTTAGAAGCGATCAAGACGAGTATTGAATATGCCTCAAAAATACAATTGAATACTTTGCCTAGTGATAAAGTATTGAAGGATTACTTTGCAGAGTACTATATCTATTTCAAGCCTAAGGATACTGTAGGTGGAGATTATTATTATGTAAATAGTTTTAGAGGGACAACGGTAGTGGTATTGATTGACTGTTTTAATCAAGGGATGACCGGTATGCTTTTAGGGTCGGTGATCACGTCTTATTTGGATACTTTGCAGTCGTTACCTGACCGCCCTTCTGAGTTGATTTACGAATTACACCAATATATCAGAGAGAATTTCAACTATTATAATAGTATCAATAATAAAGGAAGTAATCTATCTATTGTGTACGTAGAAGATAATCACATTGTGTATTCTGGTGCCAATGGAATCGGTTATATTGTAAAGAATGAAGAAGTGATAAGAGTTCAAAGTTCTGACAGGTCGGTTGGGGTGACGAACAATGATCCTGATTCTATTCCTTATATGGATAAAGAATACCAAGTGAACTCGGACGATGTTATTGTACTGTCAACAGATGGCTTTGTAAATCATAAAACAAAAGAGGGGCAAGTTGTAGGGCATGAAGCGTTGGAAAGCATAGTAAAAGGTTTCTATCAAGGTTATAAACATTCATGGAAAGAAAGCTTTGATGAATATATTGAAGAGCAATTTGGCAAAGAACAAGAGGATGATATCACTGTCCTTTGTTTTAATTTGACATAACCATAAGGGCGTTTTATTATAATGTTCAGTTGCTTGAAACTGCATCTTTTTATGAAAAAGGGTGCAGTTTTTTTATTTGAAACATGTTATTCAATAAGTTGGTTGTCATTGGTTTAGTTTCTTTGTTTTGATGTGGGGTAAATTTTCTTTCAATTTTTTATTGAAATGAGATGGGGTAAATGGATTCCTATTTCCCTATTAAAAATGAGAGAAAACTTTAGAATACAGAACGATGAAACACTTATTGAAAATAACAGCACTAGGATTATTAATGTTTGCAGGGATTAATGTAAAAGCACAAAAAATTAATAATCAACACGAATAGGATCAATTGACGGAGGTTGTAGTTGGCCGTTGGGGTTCAACATTATATTTACCTAATGTAGACTTCTCATTAAAAGAATTTTTCCCTTATATCACTGACGAGGCAGATGCAATGGGTTTTGAAATTCCAGGACAATGGTATCATGTTGAAAAGCCGGAAAAACATCAAAATTTTATTGAAGAACAAGAAAAATTAGCTTCTACTTTAGAGTCATTAGGCGTGAAAGTAAGAAGACCAAACCACTATGAAGGTAATCAATTAGATGCATTGACAACTTGTTATTCAAGAGACCCAATCATCACTATTGGTGATAAAATGATTGTGGCTAACCTTCGTAATGGTTCAAGAAGAGCTGAAAAAGGTTTATATCTTGAGATCCTTTTAGATTTAGCTAAAAATTACAAAGGAGAAGTAATCATGATGCCGGACAATGCTCCTGGCGATGTTGAAGGCAATGTTTACTTAGAAGGAGGTGACGTATTCGTAAACGGTAATGAAATCTATGTAGGTCACACTGGTAACGCTTCAAATGAGGCAGGTATCAAATGGCTGCAAGAGACTTTGGGTGACGATTACAAAGTTTACAAAGTAGATCTGCACCGTGATGTTTTGCACTTAGACTGTGCAATGATGTTATTAAATGATCATCAAGGTATCATCTGTAAAGGTGATTTAGTAAACCAAGAGTTGCCAGGTAAATTGAAAGATTACGAGTGGGTTGAGGTAACGAAAGAAGAGGCCAATCACATGGCAACAAATGGTGTGGTAGTGAACCCTAAAACAGCAATTATGGCTGACAAATATCCTCATATCATCAAAGAAGTTGAAGATAAATTCGGTATCAAGGTAATTGCTATTCCTTTCGACAAAGCGAATTACATGGGCGGTGACTTACGTTGCTCATACCAACCAATTCATAGAAAATAAATTCTAATTATTAAGAACATCTAGTGGTCAGGCAAAGTATGTATCAATGGCAGGGCTACTAGACTCTTCTATAGTAAAGAAGCGATGTTTTTATAAAGAATTGCACAAAAAACACCCTTTTGTAAGTAGAATGCAGAAGGGTGTTTTCGTGTATTGTGTGTAAAGTGTTCAATGCATAGGCTCTTAATCTCTATTAAGGTTGCTGGTACTATCAGCCTTTTCAAAAAGCAAATGCACCAAAGCGTGAATTTTAAAATCTATATTCTCCATATTTTGCTGTATGATTTGAAGAGATGCTTCCACATCATTCGTTTTATCGAACTCTTGCTTGAGGAGTTCTATCAAACCCAGAGACGTTGTCACTTCCCCGCGTATATCATGAGAAATCATATCCAGCGCTTTATTAAGACGTTGGTTATTGTTTTTCATATCTCTGATATAAGAGTAAGTCTCTGATTCATCATTATAGATATTCAGAATAAGGTCGCTTCCTATTTTCTTCAGCTTATTGGCCCGGTAAAGGATTTCACCGTTGGGCTTTTCATAGGCACGAAAAGGAATGCTCATTTCGATGTTGGTCTGAAAAACGTCTTCCAATTGATCAATCAATCCAAAAGAAATTAATTCAGGATACACTTCATGAAGCGTACCACCTAAATGATTTAAATTAAAATGATCCAAAGCAACACCTACCTTATTGATATAGTAGATCTTGAAATTTTTGGATGAGATTCTTTGATAGGCAGCAACACCTAACGTAAAATCATCATATAGTTTTAATAGGTCATTTTCCATAGTATAAAGGGCTCTGCTCGTTCAGTTTGTAATTATTTTGTAGACTAACTTGGTATTTATTTATGTGGGCAAAATTATGCGGTGATAAATGAATAGTACTATAATTTACAGAAATTATGCAACTAACCCTCTGTCATGTAAGTATTTAGGTGTTTTTGTAAATAAAAACTAATAAAATTAACATAGTGTACATTAATCTTACTTTTTCAGGTAATATTACGATCCGTTGCAGGTGTTTTTGTCAATATACCTAAACCTCAAGAGGTTGGTGATAAAAATTAGAAGTATAGTTTCTTTATAAAAATATTCTTTATACCTTTGCAACTCGAAAATTTTTGTACGATAAATCTTATCACAATGGATTTAATTAAAAAAGTTGAAAAGGATTTCTCATCTAACATGGAGAGACATCCCGCTTTCGGCGCAGGAGATACAATCGAAGTATACGTAAAAATTAAAGAAGGTAACAAGGAGCGTGTTCAAAAGTTCCAAGGTACTGTAATCCAACGCCGTAACAAAGGTAGTTTGGGAGAAACTTTTACTGTACGTAAAATCTCAAGTGGAATTGGTGTAGAGCGTATCTTCCCATTAAACTCTCCAAGCATCGAGAAAATCGAAGTATTGAGAAAAGGTAAAGTAAGAAGAGCAAGATTATTCTACTTACGTGGTCGTTACGGTAAGGCTGCTAAAGTTAGAGAGAAAAGATTCTAATCTTTTATCTTGGCTTTTTACCAAAGAAATACAAAAACCGACTTTCTGTAATGGAGAGTCGGTTTTTTTTATGAGAAGAATGATAAAGGATCAATTATTCTTTTCTACTTAATTCTTAACTTTGAAGCATGGGTAAAGTATATTTCGCTTCTGATTTCCATCTTGGAACACCGTCATTAGAAGAAAGTCAAAAAAGAGAAAAAAAGATATGCCGTTGGCTAGATATGGCAGCCAAAGACGCTGATCATATCTATTTAATTGGAGACCTGTTTGATTTCTGGTTTGAATACCGTTTTGCTATTCCAAAAGGCTTCTTGAGGTTTCAAGGCAAGTTGGCAGAACTAGTAGATAAAGGGGTCAAGATTTCTATTTTCACTGGAAATCATGATATGTGGATGTTTGATTACTTTGAAAAAGAATTAGGTATCAAGGTGATCAGAGAACCTATTGATGTGGAAATCTATGGAAAGAAATTTCATGTAGGTCACGGTGATGGATTGGGGCCTGGTGACTATAGTTACAAGTTTTTGAAGAAGGTGTTTGCCAATAAACTTTGTCAGTGGCTGTTTGGCTTCTTGCACCCTACTATCGGAATTGGCATCGCTTCGACTTGGTCAAGACACAGTAGAGCGTCAGGAGCAAAGAAGGAGCATGGATTTACCACTAAGGAGAAGGAGTTTATCTGGGTGTATTGTCAGGAGCAACAAGCTAAAAAGTACAGAGATTATTATATCTTTGGTCATAGACACTTGCCTCTTGAGTTGGATCTGGACCAAGGAGGGAAGTATATCAACACAGGTGAATGGCTCTCTTATGATACTTATGCAACATTTGACGGTGAAAAAGTGGAATTACTTACTTATAAAGAGTAGTGTGCTTTTTGTAGCATTCTTGCTTTCAATTACAGCCCAAGCACAGCAACTACTTTACGAAATTGAAGTAGGAGAAGTGGCTTCTGTTGATATTGACCGTAAAGGTTATGTATATGTTGCAGATGAGCAGGGCAATGTGAGTCAATGGATTGAGGGGGAGAAGAAACGCTGGTATTCTCCATCATCGCCAGCAGAAGTGCAGATAGATGCCTGGGCGATGCTCAATACAGTATTGTTTTCTGAAGACTGGCAGGGAATACGTATACTGGGGCAACAGCTCACAGAGCAGTCAGAGTATATCTTTGATCCAAGTTTAGTAGAATATGCCTCAGTGGCCACAAATGCAAGCGATGGAGGTATTTGGTTATACGATCAAGGAAGTTTCCGTTTGAAAAAGTATTTCCCTGATGTGAAAACTATTTCTATTGATGTGCCTTTGGAGCAGTTGATCAACAGTGCATCATGGGAGCCGGTATGGATGAGAGAACATCAGAACAATCTTTATGTGCTGGATCGATACAGAGGAATTTTCACTTTTGATCTTTTAGGAAATATTCTTTCAGAACCTTATGCCGTCAAAAAAGCAAAAAAGATCGGCTTGACCTCAGAAGAGGTGTATTGGCTGGAAAAAGATGAATTGCATTTTAAAGCACTTTACAGTTTAGAAACCCGCTACATCAAACTGCCCTTGAAAAAAGTAGAATATGCTTTGTATGATCACACAGCACAGAGGGTATTCTGTTTTAAGCAGAAAATGATGTACGCTTATCAATTATAAAAGAAATGGATTTGTATGCAGATTGGCAGAAAAATGCCAAATCAAAATATAAAGAAAATCAAACCTTTTTAAAACGGCTGAAGAAAGTCAAGAAAGGAAAACAGATTGATCAGATCGTTAATGATACAGACGAGAAAGCATTTCAAAAATTTGATTGCTTGACTTGTGCGAATTGCTGTAAAACGATCAGCCCTGTAGTGACGGCTACTGATGTGAAAAGAATTGCGAAGCACTTCAGAATGAAAGAAACAGAAGTGATTTCTGAATATATGCGTGTGGACAGTGATGGTGATTATGTGATGAACCGTCAGCCTTGTCCTTTCCTGGGAGCAGATAATTACTGTTCCATTTATGAAGCAAGACCAAAAGCATGCAGAGAGTATCCATTGACACAAAATCAAGGCTTTAACCAAAGACCTGCACTGCATGCTCGCAATACATTAACGTGTCCTGTGGTATTTCATGTAGTGAAAGAGCTGAAAGAAAAGCTGTAGTAAGTTGCACGACAAAAAAAAGATAAAAAAATAAAGTGAGTCCATAGGGTTTTTAGCATTCGTTTACCCTTCTAAGGTTGAAACAAAACTTTATGAAAAATGAATACAAAATCTATTATCGCTTTATTTCTAGTTGCTTTAGTCTCTTTCTTTTCTTGTTCAAAAGAAAGTAACATAGAGCCTGTTCAACCAAAAGGACATTATTATCAAAGAACCAATTTGGATGGAGATTTTAAAAGAGAAATTTATATAAAATTAGATGGAACGTTTGAGAGTCGTAACAGTAGGAATGAGTTTCAAGTGGGAAATCACTCCAAGACTACTGACCAATCTGATTATATATTAGAAATAAGACAAATCAGACAAGGATGTGAAAATGATTGGGAGAGTGAAAACATATCTGAGCTAATGGATTTTTCTTATTATGAAGAAATTGGTGGTTTTACGCTGCAGGAATGTAATTAGTACCTGCCAAAAAAACGGGATGAAAATCTGATAGACAGTTTTCATCCCGTTTTGTGTTTTTTGATGATTGATAAAGGTGGTTGTTTTGATTAAAAACCAAATACAACGTCAAAAGTGGCACCGAAGGTAGGTTCTCCAGTCTGTACATCAATACCTGGTGAAAGTGTAAATCCTGTACTCCAGTGACTGTTTAGAGAATAAGCTAAACCTGTTTGTACAATTACCGCACCTCCCCATTCTCTGTGTGTTTCCACATCAGAAGTACTGTAATCATCAGGATGTGGAGCATCATGCAATTCTACTTCCATGTAGTGATCATGATCTGACGGTACTTCATGGTCATGAAAGCCAAATGTTCCTCCAACACCTACAAAAGTACCCCATCTTGAATGTCCGATAGGGATCTCCCTTACCACTACCGAAGCAAAGTGCTGTCCTGTAAACTCAACAGTACCTTGAAACTTAGTCAGGTGAGCAAAATAGATGGACCCCGTAAATTCATAGTTTCCACTATTATTATAAGAGATTTCCAATTCATACCGATTGTGATGTTCCTCTTTATGCTCTTTCGGTTCATTGCCCGATTTCAATTCGGGTTGTGTGTGATGTTTTGAATAAGATGTAAAATCATCTTCGTTGCTTTCAGTATATTGGTAAGCTTCCGTTTCTGTTTGTGCAGAAGCGACAAAGTTAAGACCAACTATGCAAATAGCTGAGGTAACAATGCGAAATAAGATATTATTGTAAATCATATCGATAGTTGATAATATTAATGAGTCGATTAGGTTATCATTTCTACTTATGTGTAACAATGTGTAGATGTGATAATTAACGCAATATTATCAATTATGTTTGTGATTAAACAATAAATATATCTTAATTAAGAATTGTTGTCAATGCGGTTTTAACTGCCCAATAGCTTAAAAGCCAAATACTAGGTCCAGTGTCATCCCGAAGTTAGGTTTGCGGGTTACAACGTCAATGCCTGGTGAAAGCGTAAAACCGGTACTCCAGTGCTTATCTAATGAGTAAGCTAAGCCTGATTGTACAATCACATTACCACTCCAATCTTTGTGGTTGGTATTTTCTTTAGGTTGAGGTTGTTGAGGGATGTCATTATCTTCGTCATGTTCAGTTTCAAAGCCAAAAGTTGAGCCTAAACCGACGAAAGTACCCCATTTTGAATGTCCTAGAGGGATTTCACGAACAAAACAACCCGCGAAATGATGTCCAGTCAATTCAACCGTTCCCTGAAATTTGGTAAGGTGGGCAAAGTAAACAGAACTTGTGAATTCCAGATGATTACCATTGTTATATGATAATTCTAGTTCAAAATGATTTTCATGATGTTCCCCTTCCACTAGAGCTTTATCATGTTCTTCTCCTTCTTTTTGCTTTTTCTTCTTATTAGGATTTTCTTCAGCAAATAGGTCAATAGGAGAACTCATCAAACAAATAGTCGCTATTAAAACAGCGTAAAAATATTGAGTAGACACGTTGAAGTTATTTAACTTATGATAGTTTATTTTTCAAAGCATAAGTAAAAAGTATTTACTGAAAAACAAAATGATAATCGTCTCAATTAACATAAATTACAATTTATGGAATGTTTTGATTCACATCCCATAATTGTGCGCTCTTTGTTACGGTTTGACTTACGTTAATACTATTTTTTACAGAAGCATAAGGGTAGCTCTCTTTATTTTCATAAGGTTCTATAGTGCAGGTGCCTCTGTATTCAAATTCTTCTAAACTGACCTTTACAGTGTCGCTTGCTCTTGTAAAAACTCTGGTTCTTCCATAAACCGGAGGCTCAAGAGGATAGCGGTCCAATACAATGACCTTAGCGGTAAGCGCAGTTGAACTATCCCATTTAAATTCCACCGTACCTGTCTTGAGAGGGTACACTGTTACGGGCTGGCATGAATGCAACAGAAACGGGATGGAAAAGTAAACAATAAGAAACGTAAGTATTTTCATGATTAATTTTTATAAGTATCAGGGTCCAATGCTTTAGGAGTCCATCCTTTTAAGAACTGCATCACTTTTTGCTTGTCGTACCCGTTACCGCTTTCAAGGTAAGCAGAGTTTTGTGTATGTATGATTTTACCGTTTCCATCTATGATTACGAATACAGGATAACCAAAGCGTTGTGGGAAATGAAGGTATTCCATTGCTTCAGGATTCTTATTTTCTTTACTCCAGTTCACGAGGACCTTCACATAGTTATCATTCATCATTTTAGTGATATCTTCGTTATTATGTGTGAATTTTGCATAGAGTTTACACCAACTACACCAATTTCCTCCTACTTTTACAAAAACATGTTTATTTGATTTTTTAGCCACCTGAACTGCTGCTTTTATGTCTGCAATCGCATCTGCATTAGGATCGTATTTTTCCGTTTGACAAAAGGCAAAATTGGCTAATAGAGAGAGTAAAGTGATAAATAAGACTGCCGTGCTTTTTTTCATTTTAAATAAATTATTACGTTCGTAAATATGGAATTTTCACCAGAATATGTAGGTTACTTGGCCTCACTTTTATTAATGATATCTTTTGCCCTCAAAAATGTAAAACTCCTCAGAATGGTCAACACCGTTGGTTGCATAGTGTTTGTGATATACGGTATAATGTTAAGTGCTTGGCCTATTGTAATCACTAATGGTTTTATTGCCGCTATAAATATATTCTATCTCGTAAAGGATAAAAAATAATTGAGGTTGAGATGGGGTGAGTTTAATTTTTAACTATAAATATTAACCAATATTAAAAGTTTATTACAATAGAAGTCGTAGAGTAGTAGCCGTTTATATTTTTTTGAGTTAAGAGTTAAGGTGGATTGTGCTGTGGTCGTGAAGTCTACAGCACAATCCATTTTTTATGAATTCTTCATTAAGTACTAGGACAAAAGAAATGGATCAATAATTACGTGCACCATGACTGAAGTCATGGGCAGGTGATACAGACTCCACCAACACTAAAGTGTTGCTTACGTTATCAATCTTCAAGACTTTAGTCTTGATTAGATTGTTGTATCACCTGCCCATAGTTTTAACTATGGTGCACGAAACACTCGTTTTCATTTGTCCTAGTACTTATATATAATCCCTTTTCAGAGGCATAGACATACAGTGCGATCCTCCTCTTGCTCTTGAAAGTTCAGCAGAAGGAAGTAAGATCAATGTGTCTTTGATGTCTTCAGGGAAAAGTTTCTCCTGAGCAAAATCTTGAAGAAGGTCAGCGGCTTTTACCACTTTCATGCCGTGTTTTTCAAAACCTTCAGAAGTCTTGTCATTTCGGTCATAACCAATAACTACCCCCTCTTTGAGTGCAAGCACATTGCAGGAGTCGGTCCATTGTTCCCTTCTTCCATGCGGGAATTTATTGTTGCCTGAGTAAATAAATTGAGTAGGTTCGGTAGAGTGAAGGTCATTTAAACTAATGTCATTCAGCAGGTCTTCAAGGTAGTTGAAGCGTATAGGATGATCATAGTTTTCTCCTTTTACATATTGAAGAATTTCAAGTTCATTTTCACTTTTGAAATTTCCCAGTGAAGGAATGAAATCGCCCTGTTCCTTTTTAAGCCCTTCTTTAGAGAAAGAACCAAACATTACCCAAAGGTTTCTTTTCACTTGTGTGAACGTAGTGTCAATATGCATATAAGCCCTTTTAGCCGGTATTTTCACTACTGTTACTTTCTCCACAATATTTCTTTTGTGCATTTCATGAACCACCTTGCTTGCTGCATGAATTGAAGTTCTTTCACTTACACCCACTAGCAGGTGATTAGGAGCCACCATCATCACATCACCACCTTCAATGGTAACGCTCTTCTGTTCCTGTTCCTCGTCATCTAGCAAGAAGAAATCTTCAGGGTCCGTAATTTCAATGACCTTATCCGTATAATCAGCAAACATAGGGTGGTTGAAGAAGATATACTTCATAATGATAGATTCCCTAGTTCTTGCTTTTTTCTTAGGCTTGTTGAGCAAGATGTGATCATTGACGGTGATACCAAGATCTCTTGTAAAGATAAAGTTTGGAATAGGAGGGAAGATCATTCTTTTGTCAGGAAGAATGCCGGAAATCATAGTTCTAGCTAAAATAGAAGATTCTAGTTCCATCAATTCATCCTGAAGAGAGTACGAGGTGCCTTCGTGAGCGCATATCGAAGCGATCATTCGGCTTCTGATATCATTTTTCTCTAAAATATGAGAGAGCAAAGCCTGAGGCTCAATCACCTTGTCGCTATTGAAATAATCTTCTTTGTCAGGCTTGTAAAAATGTCTTTGTGATTCAGGTAAATCAATAGTGTGAATACGAGAGTGTATGTTCTGATAATCTAGAAAGTAGAGTAAGATTTTTAAATAGAGGTCATATTCTTTCTTTCTCATAGTGTCCAGGTGAATGATGTCCTCAAAAAGCCAGTCTTGTGCTTTTGTAGGAATGACCTTGCCTATGCCTTCGTCAGGGCTGTGGATCATTAATCGTCTTAAAGTTCCTACTTCAGAACTCACATGAATGTCTTGGTTAGTATGCATATCGTGCTAATAATTTTCTTTAAAGAATCAAAGATGCGTTAATCTATTAATCCAATCAAACAAATTACTTCTAAATTATTAAACGTAAAATTTACGTGTAAAATCATCTTTCATTGATGATAAATATTAGTGTATATATTCTAAAATTGAATATTTTAAAGAAAATGACTGAATTATATATTCTTTTCTTTTGTTATATTAAACGTAATATCTACATTTGAAAAATAATTCAATTATTAAGTAATGATTTGTAAGAAAATAAAAGGTATTTATTACAAATAATTTAAAGGTTTAAAATTTAACTATTTGTTAATAATCTGTTAATCAGTTTATTAAGGTCCGTAAATTAAATATCACCCTAGAATAGTAATAAAGTCTCTAAATGTTGTTGATCAAGGTCACTGTATTTTGATAATTTACATTGTAGTATAGTATAGTAATCCATTCACAAATAAAGCATTAATTCACTCATAACGGTTACTATCTAATCTTGAAAACCAACACATAAAGTACTCTTTATTTATTGTACTATTCTAATATTTAATTACAAATTAAAACTTACCAATATGACAGCAACACACAAATTAGCCAGTAAACTTTTAGCAGAGTCTAAACAAGTAAATTGCGATCTATCTGTAGCCCAATTGGTCGCTGAAGCAGTTAAAAATGGAGAAGGCGTTCTTAGCTCCACTGGTGCTATTATGTGCGATACCGGTAGATATACTGGTAGATCTCCTCAAGATCGCTTTATCGTAGAAGATGATTACACTAAAGACCGCGTGTGGTGGGGAAGCATCAACAAGCCCTTTCCACAAGACAAATTTGACGGTTTGGCAAGTAAAATGGTGGATTACCTTCTCAATAATCAGAAGTTGTATGTCAATAATGTGTATGCAGGTGCTGATCCAGCATACCGTATTAAGGTAAGGGTAGTTACTCCTCTCGCTTCTGTGTCACATTTTGTCAGCAACATGTTTATCGTTCCTAGTGACGAAGAGTTAAGATCTTTCGGAGAGCCGGATTATGTTGTTTTGCAAGCTCCTGATTTTTATGCTAATCCTCAGATTGACGGTACACGTCAAGGCAACTTCTCTATTTTGAATTTTGGAGAGAAAGCGGCGCTTGTAGCGGGTTCTCGTTACACTGGTGAAATCAAGAAAGGTATTTTCTCAGTATTGAATGCTTTGCTTATTGATGAGAATGTACTTCCTATGCACTGTTCAGCAAATGAAGGACTGAAAGGTGATTCAGCTGTTTTCTTCGGGCTGTCAGGCACCGGAAAAACAACTTTATCAGCCGATACTAACAGAAACCTCATTGGAGATGATGAGCATGGATGGTCAGATAGAGGAATTTATAATTTCGAAGGTGGATGCTATGCCAAAACCATCGATCTTACAAGAGAAAATGAACCAGAGATCTGGGATGCTATTAAATTTGGTGCAACTTTAGAAAACACCCGTTTCTTCCCTGGAACATCGGTAGTGGATTATACCAATGTAACAGTGACAGAAAATACAAGAGTATCTTATCCTATTGATCACATAGATAACGCTAAGATCCCGTCAGTATCAGAAACACACCCTAAAAATATATTTTTCCTTACTTGTGATGCGTATGGTGTTCTGCCAGCTATTTCTAAGCTGACAAAAGAACAGGCCATGTATCACTTCATGTTGGGGTATACTGCAAAGGTAGCCGGTACGGAAGCTGGCGTTACAGAACCAACTCCAACTTTCTCAGCTTGTTTCGGAGCTCCGTTTATGCCACTACATCCTTCTGTATATGCTATGAAGTTAGGCGAAAAAATGACAGCTCATAAAACAAACATCTGGCTGATCAATACAGGTTGGTCAAATGGTCCTTCTGATAAAGTGGGTCGTACTAAGCTGAAATATACAAGAGCTATGATCACAGCTGCTTTGGAGGGACAGTTGGACAATGTGGAATTTGTAGAGCACCCGATATTTGGAGTACAGGTGCCAAAAGAAGTTGAAGGAGTGCCTAGTGAAGCACTTGACGCTAAAGCCTCTTGGAAAGCAAATGGATTTAAGAATTATGATGCAATCGCTATGAAGCTGGCCGCTAAATTTGTTGAGAACTTCAAGCAGTTCGAAGAAGGATTAGAAGATCAGTCTATTCTGGAAGGAGCTCCTAATGTATCTCAAAAAGTGTAGTATCATATTATATTAATAGTAGCATAAGTTTACATTTACAGAAGGCTGTCGCGAAAGCGATGGCCTTTTTTGTGTATTTGAATATGTAAGTACAAATTCAAAATTATCTATGATTTATTTTTGACTTATTGCTTAGAACCCAAAACATTTGTTTTAACCTCACCACTACGTAATGACAGTGATTAGTATTCTGGTCTATAAAGAAAAGTTCTTTGTGAAGGTTTTGGAGACACAAGGCATTATGGGTATGCTTTTCAATTTAAGCGTTGTTACGTTGATTGTGATAGATCCTTATAAACGCAATCTCTTACGTCTCACAAACCACAACAAGTACCATCTTTTCGCTTCTATTTTATAAATGACTGATGAGATTGTTTAGCATTTCATTGAAGATATTACAACTTTTTGGGACCGGTTGAGTGAAAAAACAACCTTTATTCAATTCATTAAAGTACATTTTTCCTTACATGAGAGATTGAAACAACATATTATGTACTTAGATTTGTTATTAGATAATAAATTAATTAACGATAAATAAGATAAATTAGTAATCGTAAATTAATAGACGTTAAACCTGTAACATATTTTTTAAGCATGGATTCTTTATTAATTCCCTTTTTTTCTAGTGATATTTCATCCTATTTTATTAAAATTTTGTGTTAAAAACGATTTTTTTTAAATGATTATAAAAATGGATGTATTTGCTACACTTATTCTGTAATAATCACAATATCAGTGTTTTATGTTATTTTATTTAAATTATACATTAAAAAATATTCACTAATTTTGAATTTGCATATATATACATCAACCTAGTATGTTTGAATTGACAGAAAAACAAAAAGCGCAAGTTCAACTGTTCACTTTATAGAAAGAGTTATATAACACACACTGAAAAATTTTAACTCTTCTTTATTCTATCGCAAAACTTAATGGAATGAAAAATTTTTTACAATCTAAAAATGTTCTTTCGTTACTTGTGTGCGTGTGCTTAATGTTAACAGCATACGTTTCAAATGCACAAGACCGAATGATTACAGGACAGGTTACTGCCGCAGGAGATGGTAGTTTATTACCTGGTGTAAATGTAAAAGTAAAAGGTACTTCAACTGGTACAATCACAGATTTTGATGGTAACTACAAATTATCAGTTCCCGCAGGAGCTTCAGAGTTAATTTTCTCTTTTATTGGTTATACGCAACAATCGGTTGTGATTGGTACGCAAACTACCATCAACATCTCTTTAGCAGAAGATGTAGAACAATTAGAAGAAGTAGTAGTAGTAGGTTATCAAGTACAGAAGAAATCAGTAGTAACAGGTGCTATTGCTTCAGTAAAATCAGATGATATTACACAAACACCTGTTCAAAACGCAGCACAATCATTACAAGGTAAAACAGCAGGTGTAATTGTAACGCCGGTATCTGGTCAGCCAGGTTCAAATATTGATATCCGTGTTCGTGGTACTGGTTCAAACAGAAACAACACTCCTTTATATGTAGTTGATGGTGTACAAATGGATAACATCAACTTCTTAAACCCTAACGATATCGAATCAATTGAGGTATTAAAAGATGCGGCATCTGCAGCAATCTACGGTTCAAGAGGTGCAAACGGTGTAGTATTAGTTTCTACAAAGAAAGGTAAAGCAGGTAGAACAATCGTATCTTACGATGGTTACATTGGTATTCAGGAAGCATGGAGAAAAACACCATTGCTTGACGCTAATCAATATATGATGTTCCACAATGAAGGTTCATTAAACGCTGGCGGAGGTTTAAAGTACTCTCCGGAAGATATGGCGAACAACACTACGAATACAAACTGGCAAGATCAAATTTTCCAACAAGCACCTATTCAAAGTCATACAGTACAAATGTCAGGTGGTAGCGAAACATCTACTTTCTTAGCTTCAGTTGGTTATTTCGGTCAGCAAGGTATTGTAGCTCCTGAAAAGTCAAACTTTGACAGATACACAATTCGTTTGAACTCTTCTCACAAGATTTCAGAGTATTTCAGATCTGGTTCTAATATCACTTTCTCAAGAGAAGAAAAGAAAGGTATCAACGAGCAAAACCAATTTGGTGGCGTTTTACAAAACGCATTATTACACGATCCTTTAACAACAGTTTGGGAAGATCGTCCTGACAAAATCCAAGAGTATGATACTTACGCAGTAAAACCTGCAAACAAAAACGGTAGATACTACGGTATTTCAGAGCAAGGATTGAGAGAGATAGTTAACCCAATGGCAAGAATCAACAACACTTACAGCGAAGATGCTAGCAATAAATTCTTAGGTAATGTATTCGTTGAGGCAACTCCAGGAATCAAAGGTTTGAAATTCAGAACTGACTTTGGTGTAGATATTGGAAACTGGGGCAACAGAGGTTACAACCCTGAAGCATACTACAACAACGTAAACCAAGTTTCAGTATCAGGTGTTAATCAATCAGCAGGTTCATATGTAGTGTACCAATGGGAGAATGTATTGTCATACAACAAGAAATTCGGTGATCACTCTTTCGATGCCTTATTAGGTACTACGTTAAGAGACGGTTCAGGTGTTCAAGTAGGTTCATCAAGAAACAACTTACAGATTCCAGGATGGGATTATGCATGGGTAAACAACGGTGCTGACGATGAGACACAAAAAGGTAATGGTCAATTAGATTGGCAACATAGATTAGTATCATTCTTTGGTAAAGTTGGTTATAACTACAAAGAGAAATACTTGCTTTCAGCAACAGCACGTTACGATGGATCGTCAAACTTTGGTCCGAACAATAAATTTGGTTTCTTCCCATCAGTACAAGCAGGTTGGATCATTTCACAAGAAGAATTCTTAAAATCTAATGACGTTGTAAACTTCTTAAAGTTAAGAGCATCATGGGGTAGAGTAGGTAACGAAAACATCGGTGCATTTGGTTACTTAGAATTATTCGGCAACACACCTTCATACCCAATCGGTACGGATCAGACAATGGTTCCTGGTTATGGTATCACAAGAATGTCTAACCCTGATTTGAAATGGGAAGCGGCATCAGAAGTTGATTTAGGTATTGATGTTGGATTCTTGGATGACAAAATCTCAGCAACATTCGACTTTTACTCTAGAGAGCGTCAAGACTTATTAGGTACACTTCCAGTTCCAGGTTTCACAGGTGTTACAGGTCCTAACTACAACTTAGGTACAGTAAGAAACCAAGGTATTGAAGCTTCATTAACTTACTCGAAAAGAGACGGTGATTTCCACTTCGACATCACAGCAAACGCTTCTTACAATGACAACAAAGTATTGAAAGTAGCAAACGGTGACGGCAGAATCTACGGTCCTTCATTATTCCAGACAGAAGGTCAGTTGATGATGGAAGAAGGTCAGCCACTACCATACTTCTTCGGATTTAAAACAAACGGTATTTTCCAGAACCAAGGAGAAATCGATGCTCATAACAAAGAGGGACAATTAATTCAGCCTAATGCTCAGCCTGGTGATATCCGCTATGTAGATGTAAACGGTGATGGTAAAATTGACAACGAAGACAGAGTAAATATCGGAGCTCCAGTCCACTCATGGATGTACGGTTTGAATGTAAGAATGGATTACAAAGGATTTGATTTATCAATGTTCTGGCAAGGTCAAGCAGGTGCTAAAATGGTAAACGGTACATTGCGTCATGACTTGAGACAAGGACAAAACTACCCTACTCGCTGGTTAAACCGCTGGACAGGAGAAGGTACTACTAATGAATTCCCAAGATTCACTTACGATGACAAGAACAATAACTACACGAAGATGAATGATATGGTTCACATCGAAGATGCTTCTTACTTAAGATTGAAAAACTTACAGATCGGTTACACACTTCCTACCCACATCAGTAAGAAAGCTGGAATGAGCAAATTAAGAATCTATGTGTCAGGTAACAACTTACTAACATTCACAGAGTATTCTGGAATGGATCCGGAAGCAGCACATAGTGGTGACGACGATGCTTGGACTGGTTATGACAACGGTTCATATCCACAAGCTAGATCATACTTATTGGGATTAAATGTTACATTCTAAGAGGAAAATCAAAATGAAAATTAAAGATATATTAGTCGCAGGAGGTCTTGTTATTGGTGCAATGTCAATGACTTCATGTTCAGATTTTTTGGAACTTAAACCAACCGATTCACAAACAGCAGATACATTTTTCAGAACATCAAAAGAAGCAAGACAAGCTTTGATAGGTGTCTATGAAAAACTCCGCTCAGATTATAAAGACGGTAATCCTAATGAAGTAAGAATGTTTGATATGGCAATGGGTGATGACGCTATGACTGGCGGTGATCCTTCAGGCCAAGACATGATGTACTATCAGGAGATGAGTAAGTTCCAATCACAGACCAACAACATTGCTGGTAAAGCAGCTTGGGATAAGTGTTTTGGAGGTATTCAAAGAGCGAATACATTGTTAGCAAACTACGACAAGATCGAGTTTACTACTGCTGAAGAAACAATCAAAAGCAATTACAAAGGTGAGGCATTATTCTTAAGAGCGCACTACTACTTTGAATTGGCAAGACTGTTTGAAAATGTACCAATGTACACTGAGCCTCTAGAAGGTACTGCTTGGCAGGAAATTACACAAGCTACTCCAGAAGTGCTTTATGCTCAGATTGCAACGGACATGGTAGAGGCGATTTCTTTAATGGCTGAAACTATTCCGGAAGGAGAAGAAGGTCGTTTGACAAAATATGCAGCTGAAGCAGAATTAGTAAAAGTATTTTTGTTCTATACAGGATACTACAACAAGAGTGAATTGCCAGTAAACGGCGATGGAGCTCCTATTACAAATTCTTCAGCAATTACAATGGCTGACGATGTAATCAATAACTCAGGAGCTGTATTAGCTAGTAATTATGCTGATTTATTTAACGAAAACGGTAATTACAACAAAGAGGTAATTTTTGAAGTTCCTTTTGCCAATACAGGTTCTGGTGACTGGGGTGACTGGTCTTACGGTTCTATTTTATGTCAGATGTCAGGACCACGTGGTCATAACTCAGATGTCTTAGCACAAGGATGGGGTTTTATGGCTCCAACACGTGAATTAGAGCAATCATTTGAAGCAGGTGACTTAAGAAAGCCAGCAACAATTATTTATGCTAAAGATCTAATTGATCAGGCGGGCTCTACTTACCAGGCACATTATAATTTCACATCGATGCATACTAAAAAGTATACAACTCATGGTTGGAACAAGACAGATGTGAACACTGAATTGAACTGGGCTCAGAATTACCACTACATTCGTTTAGCAGATGTTTTATTAATGGCTGCTGAATTAAACGTAACAGCAAGTCCTGCTAAAGCTTCATCTTATGTAAACCAAGTGCGTCAGAGAGCAGGTTTAGGAGCGAAGTCTGTGGTTACTTTGGAGGATATCCAAAAGGAAAGAAGAGTAGAGTTAGCAATGGAAGGACACCGTTACTTCGATGTATTAAGAAGAGGTGTAGATGCTGCTGCTGATGAAATTAATGTATCAGGATATGTTTTAACGGCACCAACAGACGAAGGAGCACAATATGTAGATGCTAATGGAGACAACATGACAGGTGATATCGGAGTTGCTGAAACTTACAATGTAACTTTTGATAAATCGAAGAAAGGTTTCTTACCAATTCCTCAAGTTGAAGTGGATTTACATCCATTGTTAAAACAAAACGACGGTTATTAATCACATACTAAAAGATTCTAATACAATGAAACAATATATATATTCATTCTTAAGCTTTGTCATCCTTTTAGGGATGGCGGGTTGTACTTCAAGTGATCCAGACGTAGGTCCAGCACCAACAGAATCAAATTTATCTTTTACAGTAACTCCAACTGCAGATAATCCTAACATCGTTGAATTCGCCAATACAACTAACGGTTCAATTGCATTCTGGGAATTTGGAACAGGAGCTACAGCAAAAGGAGATAAAGTAACAGCAGAGTATGCTGTGGAAGGTGACTATGAAGTGACAATGACAGTGATCATGAGCGGTGGTCAGGCTTCAAAAACACAGACGATCAATATCGCTCAAACAGATTTTACTTTATTAGATCGTGACGACTACAACTTCTTGACAGGTGGCGGTTCTAACACAGAAGGTAAAAACTGGGTATTTGATAAAGCAACAGCAGGTCACATGGGTATTGGTGATCCTGCAGGAGAAGATCCTAACTGGTGGGCAGCTGAGGCTAATCAAAAAGAAGGAAGAGGTGCTTATGATGATGTGATGAACTTCAACTTAAATGGTTTTAAGTATACACTTACAAATAACGGTGACTCATATGCTAAAGACTATATGGCTGATTGGTTTACATCAAAAGGCGGTACTCTTTTAGCAGATGATGATGACCATACTTATGCAATCGAATTTAATGATCAGTCAGCTTGGACGTGGGCAATTTCTGATAAAGAAGATGGTAAATATTTAACTTTCGGCGGTGACGGTTTCCCATCATGGCACACAGGTGGTTCAGAGTATAAAATCATGAAATTAACGGAAGATGAGATGTACTTAAGAACTATTGGTGGTGACGGTAACGCTTGGTACTATGGTTTTGTTCGTGAAGGTTTTGAAAGACCAGTTGCTCCTCCAGTAGAAAAGCCATTCGAAGCAAATGATCTATATGATGATTTCGGTGGTAATACAAATACAACTTTTGTAACTGATGCTGACTTAATTGTTGAAACAGGTATTGAGAATTTTGATCAACTTGGAAATCCAATGGAATTAGTTGGTAAGTATGAAAGAACTGCAACTGCAGGTGAAGACGGATGGTGGCAGAACTACCAAACAGAATTACCTTACAGATTAGATTTGAGCACAAGAAATAAGTTCTCAATGAAAGTTTACTTCTTACGTGGTAACGATTTCACAACACCATCATCTGCTGCTGAAACTCCAGATTGGTTAGGTGAAGTGGCAATGAGCCCAACAGTAGCCTTACGTTTAGAAAACACGCTAGACGGTGGTAATGCTTGGCAAACAAGAGCTGAAGCGTTGTACACAATGGGTGAAGATGACATGGGACACTGGGTTGAAATTACTTTTGATTTCTCAGATCATAGTGAGAAAACAATTTATGACAAAGTGATCATCCAAATCGGAGGTGAAGGACATACTAGACCAGGTACTTTCTACATTTCAGATTTTAAACTTCTATAATACAACAAAAGTACTTTAGGTTACTTAATAAATAAAGGGGAGCCTACTTTGGGCTCCCTTCTACAAAATGTCTTGCTGGCTAGGGACTTAAGGGAATATTGATATTTAGCTTTTTTAATGAATTAATTAATAATTGAAAAAATCAGAGAGGAAGAAGAAGAATATTCTATCTTTGATCAGCTAAAAATTATAAATGAATATTACTTAATTCTATCACTTAAGTACTTAACTATCTAAATTTATTGATAAGAAAATGAAACATAATTGGACTAAGGGTATTGCATCTCTTGCTTTGTGTGCGGTACTGTATGGTTTTAATACCCCGGATATCTCAAATCCCGAAAAAAATACAGAGGAAATTGAGATGATTGTAAATAGTAACCTAACTATCGATGAGAAAGTAGAGAAGATACTTCACCAATTATCGCTAGAGGAGAAAGTAGGGCAAATGACACAGGTTACCCTTGATGTGATTACAAAGGGAGAAAGTCGATTTGCAAGTGATGAACCTCTTAAGCTAGACAAAAAACTACTGGAAGAAGCAATTGTTAAGTACAAAATCGGTTCTGTACTCAATACAGCTAATAATAGAGCAAGAACTACTGATAAATGGAATGAGGTAATTTCTCAGATCCAGAAAGTAGCGATGAAAGAAATTGGTGTCCCAGTATTGTATGGAGTAGATGCAATTCATGGAACCACTTATACTGCTGGAGCAACGTTTTTCCCACAACAAATCGGGATGGCGGCCACTTGGAACACAGAACTAAACCGTCAGGGTGCGTCAGTAACTGCTTACGAAACAAGAGCAAGTTCTATTCCTTGGGATTTCTCTCCAGTATTGGACATGGGACGTAATCCTGCATGGCCACGTATTTGGGAAACGTACGGTGAAGATGTTTACCTGACTTCTCAAATGGGTATTGCAGCTATAGATGGATACGAAGGTGAAAACAACGACCTGTCTGACAAAACAAAAGTAGCGTCTTGTATCAAGCACTTCCTAGGATATGGTAGTGAAAGATCAGGTAAAGATAGAACACCTTCTTACCTTCCTGAAATTGAGTTAAGAGAGCATTATTTGCCATCATATAAAGCCGCTATTGACGCTGGAGCTCATACTATTATGATCAACTCTGGTATTATTAATGGCACTCCAGTACATGCTAGTTATAAGTATTTGACGAAGTTGTTGAAAGAAGAACTAGGCTTCAAAGGACTTGTAGTAACAGACTGGGCGGATATTGAAAACCTTCACAACAGAGACAAAGTAGCGGATACGCACAAAGAGGCCGTTAAAAAATCAATCAATGCAGGTATTGATATGTCAATGGTTCCTTACAACTTTAAGTTTGCCGAAATGCTGGTAGAACTTGTGAACGAAGGTGAGGTGCCAATGTCAAGAATTGATGATGCAGTACGCAGAGTCTTGAAGGTGAAAATGGAATTAGGGTTATTCGAAACTCCTTATCCATCAAAAGGTGATTATCCTAAGTTTGGAAGTAAAGAACATGAGCAAATCGCTTATAATGCTGCTTCTGAATCAATCACTTTATTAAAGAACAACGAAAACATTCTTCCTCTTAAAAAAGGAACAAAAGTATTTGTAGCAGGTCCAAACGCAAACTCAATGCGTACACTAAACGGTGGATGGACTTACTCTTGGCAAGGTGAAAAAGTAGAAGAATTTGCACAAGATTACAATACCATCCTAGAGGCAGTACAAAATAAATTAGGGAAAGAAAATGTAGCTTTTGCTTCGGGCGTAGAATACAACCATGAAGGTTTGTATCACGAAGAGAAAAACATTGACATCGACGCGGCTGTAAAAGCTTCAGAAGGTTCAGATGTGATTCTTTTATGCTTGGGTGAAAACACTTACACTGAGACTCCTGGTAACTTGCATGATTTATACATTTCACAAAATCAAAGAAAGTTAGCAGAGGCTTTAGCTAAAACAGGCAAGCCAGTAGTGTTGATCTTGAATGAAGGTCGTCCTCGTTTGATTTCTCAGTTTGAAGAAGATATGGCAGCGGTAGTACATACTTACTTGCCAGGTAACTTCGGTGGCGATGCATTAGCAGATATTTTGGTAGGTGAAGTAAACCCTAGTGGTAAACTTCCATACTCTTACCCAATGTATCCAAATGCTTTAGGTACATATGACCACAAGCCATCAGAGGCGTCAGAAAAAATGGAAGGTATGTATGATTACAACTCTTCATTACCATTCCAGTATCCATTTGGTTTTGGTTTGAGTTATACAACTTTCGATTATTCTGATATTAAGATTTCGAGAAATGAAATTACTCCTTACCATGATTTCACGGTTTCAGTCACTGTAAAAAACACAGGAGACGTAGAAGGTAAAGAAGTAGTTCAGTTATATACAAAAGACCTTTACGCTTCAATCACACCGGACAACAAGCGTTTGAGAAGATTTGAAAAAGTCAACTTGAAGCCAGGTGAGTCTAAAGTGGTTGAGTTTACATTAAACGGAAAGGATTTAGCTTTTGTAGCAGAAAACCTTAAGTGGACAGTAGAAGCAGGTGAGTTTAAAATCATGATTGGTGATCAATCAGCTTCATTAAATGTCACAAAGACTGTTGAATTTGAGAAGATTTACTTCGAAAATTAAACAATAGATGAATAGGTAAAAGGGAGTTTGATTCGTTGAGCTCCCTTTTTATTTTTTACTTCCAGCTCTGATCAATAATAATCTTCTTATTCTGTTTTTGAATATAGTGTTTATGTGATACATAAAGTATATCAGACCTTTTGATTCAAGGGGTGAAAAGATATTAAAAATCTGTTTTTGAAATGAAAAACTTAATAATAATTCTACTGCTTTCTTCTTTATTTTCTTGTGAATCAACAAAAGAAAATCTGACAAACAAGAATGAAATTCAAGACTATCAATTGGTGTGGTCTGATGAGTTTGATTACAACGGACTTCCTGATTCTACAAAATGGGGATATGATGTAGAAGGAAATAAAGAAAAGTGGGGAAACGAAGAACTACAAGCTTACACTGCAAAGCGTAAAGAAAATGCAGTAGTCAAAGATGGTCATTTGTTCATTACAGCTCTAAAGGAAGAGTATGTAGATACTGTTCATAAAGAGATGTTTGATTACACCTCTGCACGCCTTAATTCCAAAGGAAAAGGGGAGTGGAAATACGGGAAATTTGTAATAAAAGCCAAACTCCCTTCAGGAAATGGAACATGGCCAGCATTTTGGATGCTCCCGCAAGATTGGAAATACGGTGACTGGCCCAATTCAGGTTCTATTAATATTATGGAACATGTAGGGCATGATAAAGATAATGTTTATGGTGCCGCTAATACAGAAGCTTACAATCATAACAAGGGTACCGAAAAGATGGTGGGTATTTATATTGCAAATGCAGAAGAAGCCTTCCATGAATATATGCTAGAATGGGACCCGGAAGGGTATTCTGTTTATGTAGACAACGAAAAATATTTTCATTTTAGAAATGAGAATAAAACGTATAAAGAGTGGCCTTTCGATGAGGAATTTTATTTGTTGCTCAACCTAGCTGTAGGAGGAACTTGGGGAGCACAGAAAGGAGTGGATGATGATATATGGCCACAACAACTCGTGATTGATTATGTGCGAGTGTATCAGAAACCAGAACCAAAAATGACGACAGCCGGTATGTAAAGATATAAACTACAATATAAATAGGGTCGAAGTACTGTACTTCGACCCTTGTTTTTTATAAAAGCATTTGAATGTCAGTCAGCCTATTAAAGGATAAAATAAACTAATGATAGTAGGACATATTGAAACTAAATAGTTGCCTGTTAGTAGCTTATAAGTATTTTTAATCCAGCACCTGACATTTGTGAAAAAGCACTTTCAGATAGGATTTAAACAAGCTCTTCTTCAAGCACATCAGCCCAAGTTTCCATATAAGTTATGGCGTCTTCTCTATTACCTTTTTGTAAGTACCTAAAGCCACCCGGAAGTGCGCTGAGTACTCTAGTATTGGAAAGATATTCTAGATGAGGAATATCCTGTACTTCTAAACCTGCATCAAGAAGTGTATCAATCATATCGTCTACAGGCATACCGCTTGCAGGGCAATAATCGTGAGCAAATTCGCTCCACTCATCCAATTTCTGACGTTGTGCTGTATAATAAATATCTTTAGAATCCATAGGTGTAATGGCCTGTACTAAATGCCCGCAATTACATTTTCCTACATGTCCCCAATTATAATCTTTTCCGGAAGCTATATTGGAGGCGGCTTCTCTTAATTTATTGATCAGTAGTAGGTTGGGTTTTGCCATGTTTTTTAAAGTAAATAAGATGTGAAACATAAGCACTCGAAACTCCTTCTAATCTTGAAGGTCATTTAAAGTACTTGCAATAAGAATAAAGTGTTGAATAGTATGGTTTTGATAATCTAATTTTTTTTGGGAGAATTCCTTATTATTCTCACTTTCATGTAATATTCTATAAAAAAAGGGATTGTTATAACTATAAATTATAACAATCCCTTGATGAGAGTTATTGATGATCAATTACTTATTGGGCACGTAATAAATGGTTTGAGTAGGAGTGTAAATACCAAAAGTGACACCGCTTACCAAGCCATTCACAAAACTAGTATTTGTTTTAATGACATAGTTTGTCTGACCATCAGGAATATAATCAGAGGCATTTTGACGGGCATTGTCCAATGGAACTAACCCAAATAGCAGGTGATTGGTCCATACTTTGTTCACTTCTTTCAGAGAGTCTGAAGGTTTTACGTCTCCAACAAAGAGTCTAGTGTTGTAGCATGACGACAATAATGTCATGACAATTAAGCTTGCAAAGATTTTTTTCATTTTTGAGTTATTTGATTAATTAGTCTTTTCATCTAAATCTATAGATCCTAGCTGAACGAAAAAAATATTATGTTTTTCAAGGTTCATGAAAGTTTAAAATATAATACTTTTTCTTTGTATAATTAAACATCCAGAGAGTAGCTTAAAGTAATGATAATCAGTCGATATTTGTGGCTTTTGGTCATATCATTTTATTTGGGTTATAGTAGGGTCGAAAGTTTTAGATCATAACATAGCATAGATTGCCGGTGAGTTTAGAGCATATAAATAATTACATTGCGAATAATATGAAAATGTAGAGATTTAATTTATCCAACTAAATGAAAATGAAATTAGCACAACTATTTATTATCCTGATAAGTATTTTCAGTATGAATGCAAATGCTCAAGAAAACAAGGCCCCTTTGAAAGTTGGAGTGATCGGTTTGACTCACACACATGTACACTGGATTTTTGGTAGTGAACCTAGAGGGGAGATAGAAATTGTGGGTATTGTAGAGCCCAATACAGAATTGGCAAAGCAATATGCTGAGCAGTATAAGTTTTCGCTCCAAAAAGTTTATCCTACTATGCAAGAGATGTTTGATGCTGTTAAGCCGGAAGCAGTGACAGCTTTTGGGACTATTTATGAACACCTGGAAGTTGTAGAAGCAGCAGCGCCTTTAGGGATACATGTAATGGTTGAAAAACCTCTTGCTGTAAGTAGAAAGCACGCTTTAAGAATGCAGGAGTTGGCAGAAAAACACAAAATCCATTTACTGACCAATTATGAAACCACTTGGTATCCGACTACTCACAAAGCTTACGAACTAGCAAAAGAAGAAAATACAATCGGAGGAATTCGTAAAATAATGGTGCATGATGGGCACAAAGGGCCTAAGAGGATAGGTGTAAACGAAGAGTTTTTAGAATGGCTCACAGATCCGGTTCAGAATGGTGGAGGAGCTGAGATAGATTTTGGTTGTTATGGAGTGAATATATTGACTTGGTTTATGGATGGAAAACGTCCTAATAGTGTAACGGCAATTACACAGCAGCTACAACCCGATAACAATCCAAAAGTGAACGATGAATCCATTATTCTTTTACAATATGATAGCACTGTGGCGGTGATTCAGGGTTCTTGGAATTGGCCGATAGGACGAAAGGATATGGAAATCTATGGTACTGAAGGTGTGGTTTATGCTGATAATAGAAATACGCTTCGTGTACGAATATCAAAAGGTTACGATGGATTTGATGAGCAAGTAATGAAGCTAGAGGAGAGAACTACACCATATGATGATCCCTTTGCACTTTTTGCCGCCGTTGTGAAAAATGAAGTCGTTTTGGAGGAATACGACTTAAATGCATTGGGTAATAATATGATTGTAGTAGAAATTCTGGACGCTGTCAAAAAAAGCGCAGAACAGAATAAAACTATTTTCCTAAAATAGGAAGGAAGGGATCAATATTCATTTCCTAATATAATGCAATAATGTCGCAAATAAAGAGCCAGTACCTTGCACACTCTTGAAGATTAATTTATCTTTTCGAAAAATAAGCTACCCCACTTTTAAGGGGATATTTAATCAAATAAGAATACTTTTCTACAGTTATAAATGAATAAGTCTAATAGAATTCCAGTCGTTGTGCTTAATGGGTTTCTCGGATCGGGAAAAACTACTCTTTTTAGACATTTACTTGCTCAATCCGTCAAAAAGGACATACCGGTATGTGCGATTGTCAATGATATGAGTGAATTGGATGTAGATGGAGAATTATTAGGAACAACGGATGCTGTTGAAGATAATACTAGCATATTGGAGTCTATCCATAACTGTTTAATCAGCAGTGATAAGGGAATAAAAAAACTAGATCAGGCCATCGAGAAATTACTTTCTACTCAAACTCCTGAATTGATTATTGTGGAAACTTCGGGAAGTAGTCATCCTATGCCTTTGGTAGAATATTTCAAAGATCATTCTACGGTAAAATTGATAGGTATGTTTGTACTTGTAGACAGTTTGATGTTAAGCCATGATTTTAATTATGGTGAACAGCTTATCCCAAGGTTACAAAATAATTTGAGTGAAGGAAAACGAGATACAGTGAACTTATTGGTAGAACAGATCATGTTTTGCAGTCATGTATTTCTTACGAAAAGTGATAGAATAGGGGATGATAAGTTACCGCATATCGCTTCATTTATTAAAAATATAAATCCATTTGCCTCTACACATTCTTTACGTTTTGGGAAATTAGATATTGAGGCCATTCAAGAACTGGAAGAGTACGATTATTTTAAAGTAGCACAGCTAATTGAGGAGCTAAAACCAGTTCTTGTGCAAGAAAAACAAGAAGATAGACCTTATAATTTAGCGACAAGAGTTTTAAATGATGACCGTCCATTTCACCCCCAACGTTTATGGAACGTGTGTCATGAATACTTAGATCAAAGAATCTATAGAAGTAAAGGGTTCTTTTGGCTTGCTACCAGAGATCAGCATTCTTTGTTGTGGAATCAAGCGGCAGGTGGTATTAATTTAGAAATCATTGGAACTTGGCGTGCAGGAATTTTAGAAGATGAAGAGAATGGCCTTCTTCCTGAAGAAATTGAGCATTTAGAAAAGATGATAGCAAGGGATCCAAGAAGGTTTGGTGATCGTCATTGCGACCTTACTGTAATAGGTGATGCATCTCAGGTAGATCGTTTTACAGCGGCATTAGAGGCAAGTTTTCTTACTGAAGAGGAAATTAAACTATGGAAATCAGGTTTCAAATTTGAAGATCCATGGCCAAAGAATATTGTCAAAATTGTCGGTTAACTTTAGAATAAAAAATAGGACGCTGTGTTGCAACGTCCTATTTTTTTGTAAATGCTAATGGTGATGTTTTTTCAAAATGTTTCAATCAACATTAACGAACCATTTTATTTTGAGGTGACATTAAAACTCTTCAATTTCAGATCTCCCTTAATGATATAAAACACAATTTCATTTTTCCCTTTTTCTAAAGAAATTGCTTTCGTAGTGATGGTATTCCATTTTTTTGAAGCAATAGGAAGTGGCACGATCAAGCTTTCAGCTCCATTATTGATTCTTATTTTACCTTCTTCACTGTCGTTTTGATAGGTAATGTTGAATTGAAATTGTCCCTTCTTATCACTCTTAAGGGTGTATTTCATCCATTCACCTTCTTCCGTCTCAAAGACAATTGGAGTGTCATCCATCAATTCAATATCCACACCATCATTTCTATACTTAAAACCAGTATTCCACATTGTTCTTTCAGCTTGCATATCAATATGGTAGTTTGCTGAAATCTTGTCGTAATAGGCAAAATGATTCTTGCCCATATCATAATCTGCAAAAAGAATATCCTGATTGGTTTTGTGCTCTTTGAATGGTTTTGTATTGTCATTATTGATTTGACCAATCATAGCATAAATTACATCATTTGCCACTTCACAGTTTTCAATTTTATGGCTTTCAGCATAGTCCATAACTGCTTGGAAAGTTTCATTTGCTGATAAGTTTTTGCCTTTTTCCCATGCATCAAGAAGCTTATAATAAGAATCAGGTGTTTTTACTTTCAAGACGTTATTGACACGTTGCTTTTTGACTGGCCACCATGACCATCCAATATTATTTTTCTCAAAAAGTGAAATACAATCAGAGAACCATGTATTGGAATTTTCACCTGCTTCACTCATCCATAATGGCATTTGATATTTTTCTCTCATATCAATCCATCCTTGAACAGAAGCGTCAGTATTAAAAGTCCAGTACTTATGGAATGTGATCACCATATTGTCATCCACGTTTTTCAAATCGTGCTGTTCAAAGCTTTCATAATTATTGCCCCAGCAGTTGCCAGAAATATAGACAATATGGTTTTTATCTACAGTTCTGATTGCTTTCGTTAGCCTAGCATGTAAATCCCATATTTCGTCATTATTGTTACAGCCACATCCATTATCCGATCCAGTGTTTTTGAATTTCCAGTTGGGTTCATTGATAAGATCATAACCTCCCACCCATTTTTCATCTTTATAGCGTTTAGCAATTTTTATCCATAGCTGTTCTAATTTCTCTTTGTTAAATTCACTATCCCATAAAGAGGGGAGGGATTCATCATAATCAGAAATATTGGCATCCTTACCTTGACCACCTGGCGCTCCATGCATATCAAAAATCAGGTACATTTCATTTTCAGTACACCATTCCATTAATTTGTCTGTGTATTCAAATCCTTCCTTTAACCAAGTATGCTTAATTTTCCCATTTTTCACTTTTTCCTCTTCAATCGGTAATGTAAACCATTTGTAGTGAAGGGCAACTCTTACCGCATTAAACCCCCAAGCTTTCATAGAGTCGAGGTCGGTTTTTGTAAAATGGTTTTCCAGCCAAACATCATAAAACTCAGCAGTTTTCTCCTTACCGATATTTTCTTCGAGTTTAGTTCTGAATTGTGTATGCGTATTGATTTTTGCATCGGTGGACTGCATCATATACCCTTCTTGAATCATCCAGTTGCCAGTACCGATACTTCTTATGATTACAGGTCCGTTGTCATTGACAATCTTGGTGCCTTCAGTTCTTAAAAAGCCTTGAGCAAAACTCTGAAGGCCTATGATTGATAGTGTGATAGTAATAAAATAACGTAACATTTCATTTATTTATTTAGATCAAAAAATACTTTGTATTCTGTAGTAATATCCACTTTTTAAAGCACAATTCCTTGTTAAACTATATCAATATTAATGATCTTTTTTAAGGTTAGATGATACAAAAAAAGAGGCTGATTTAAATGAATAAATCAGCCTCTCAATATGTATAAGTTTAATTGCTTAAACTATGATTTCAACGTACGTTTAGTCTCAGTGATTTCGAATGCTTCAACAACGTCACCCACTTTGATATCGTTGTAGTTGGCAATACTTAAACCACACTCGTAACCGAACTTCACTTCGTTTACATCGTCTTTGAAACGCTTCAATGCTCCAATTTCTCCACCGTCAGTACCACCGTAGATTACAACACCTTCACGGATCAAGCGGATTTTAGAGTTACGCTTGATGTAACCATCTGTAACGTAACAACCTGCAACTGTACCCACTTTAGAGATTTTGAATACTTCACGAACTTCAACGTTACCCACGATTTTCTCTTCCATATCTGGCTCAAGAAGACCTTCCATAGCCGCTTTCACATCGTCGATAGCGTTATAGATTACTGAGTAATGACGAACTTCGATACCTTCGTTTTCAGCAAGCTTTCTTGCGTTTGGCGTAGGACGAACTTGGAAACCGATGATCATTGTAGGGTTCTCCTTGTCAGCAGCTGCTAATAGGATATCCGATTCAGTAAGGGCACCCACACCTTTGTGGATAATTCTTACTTCTACTTCATCGTTAGAAAGTTTCAGTAATGAATCTGATAATGCTTCCACTGAACCATCCACGTCACCTTTGATGATCAAGTTCAATTGTTGTAACTCACCTTGAGCAAGACGCTTGAATAGGTCTAGGTTAGGACGTTGAGAAGCTCTTAAGCTTTGCTCACGTGCTAATTGCTCACGCTTGTTAGCAATCTCTCTTGCTTCACGTTCTGTATCTAGTACATTCAGTTTATCACCTGCTTGAGGAGCACCAGAAAGACCTAATACCTGGACTGGTGTAGAAGGGCCAGCTTCTGCTACTCTATGACCTCTATGGTCAAGCATTGCTTTCACTTTACCATAGTAACCACCAGCAAGCATTACATCACCAACTTTCATTGTACCTGCTTGAACAAGAACTGTCGCTAAGTAACCACGTCCTTTATCAAGAGATGCTTCAACTACTGTACCTACAGCGTTTTTGTTAGGATTAGCTTTTAATTCTAATACTTCTGCTTCAAGAAGTACACCTTCTAATAATTCGTCAATACCTTGACCGAATTTTGCAGAGATTTCGAAAGCTTGGTATTTACCACCCCAATCTTCAACAAGGATATTCAATGCTGAAAGTTGAGTTTTAATATTATCTACGTTCGCATTTGGCTTATCAACCTTGTTGATCGCGATTACGATCGGTACTTCAGCTGACAATGCGTGGTTGATTGCTTCTTTTGTTTGAGGCATTACCTGATCATCGGCTGCTACTACGATAATAGCAACGTCAGTCACCTTAGCACCACGAGCACGCATGGCCGTAAAGGCTTCGTGACCTGGTGTATCAAGGAAGGCGATTTTCTTACCAGCTTTAGTAGTCACATCATATGCACCAATGTGCTGCGTGATACCACCTGCTTCACCATCAGCTACGTTTGCATCACGGATGTAGTCAAGTAATGACGTTTTACCGTGGTCAACGTGACCCATGATTGTAACGATAGGCGCTCTTTCTTGTAAATCTTCTGGCTTATCTTCTTTCTCCAATGGAGCATCAACTTCTTCTTCTGCTGAAGCGAATTTAGCCTCGAAGTTATATTCAGTTGTAATCAACTCGATTGTCTCTTTGTCAAGACGTTGGTTGATTGAGATGAACATACCATTATTCATACATGTCATGATGATATCACTTACAGGGATATCCATCATTGTTGCTAGCTCACTTGTAGAAATGAACTCAGTAACTGTAATGATATGCGATTCTGCTGCCTCTCTTTGTAAACGTGCTTCGTTTTCCGCTTCACGCTTATTCTTTTTGGCTTGTTTATGTTTACCACGAGTAGATTTGAATCCAGACTGATTAAGCTGTTGGTTCGCTTTCTTCATTCCAGATTGGATATCCTTCTCTGATAATTTACCTTTTTTCTTCTTGTTGTTTCCGCCTTTTCCGCCTTGTCCTCTTTGTGAAGTAGCGTCCGCATTACGGAAAGTTTTTTCTCCTGGCTTGTTACCACCTTGGCCTTGACCTTGGTTTCTGTTACCACCTTGTCCGCCTGGTCTGTTACCACCTTGGCCTCCTTGGTTTCTGTTGCCACCTTGTCCGCCTTGTCTGTTACCGCCTTGGCCTCCTTGGTTTCTGTTACCACCTTGTCCGCCTTGCCTGTTACCGCCTTGGCCTCCTTGGTTTCTGTTGCCACCTTGTCCGCCTTGTCTGTTACCGCCTTGGCCTTGACCTTGGTTTCTGTTACCACCTTGACCGCCTTGTCTGTTGCCGCCTTGGCCACCTTGACCTTGCTGTCTACCTTGAGGGTTTTCAGAATTTCCTACAGGAACGCGTTTTCTCTTACGTTTTTTCTGAGGAGCACCCTTATCATCAGAAGAAGCAACTGGCTTCGGCTTTTTCTTACGACGGTTTTCAAAGGATGAAAGATCTACTTTACCGACTACAGTAAGACCTTTCAATTCGTCGGCCTTAGCATTAATTGTTGAGTCAGTTGCACCTGTTGCACTATCAGATGATTGATCTTGATTTTCGCTTGCCGTTGCAGGCTTATTCGCTTTCTCAACTTTCGGAGTCTGCGGAGGATTTTGTTCTTTTTTCTTCACTTCTTGCGTTGGTTGCTCAGATTTCTTCTCTGGAGCTTTATTTGCTTCTTTTGAGGCTTCTTTTTTCGGCTCGTTTTTCACCGGCTGTTTTGCCTCAGGTTTTACTTCCTTCTTCTCTTCTATTGGCTTTTCAGCTTTAGGAGGAGTAGGAGTGCTGGCTACTTTCTTTTCCTCAGCCTTTGGAGCAGGAGCAGGAGTTTCCTTTTTCGGAGCTTCTTGCTTTTTCTGTTCAGGCTTTGGCATTTCTTGTTTTTGTTTTGGAGCCTCAGCTTTCTTTTTGTTTTCGTTGAGATCAATTTTCCCAACTACTTTAAGACCTGGGCGTCCACTATATGTTTCTGGCTCCGCCTTTTTTGGCTGAGCTTCTTTTTCACTTTTCGTATTTTCGGATGTCGCAGAATTCTTGATGATCAGATGATCGTCTTCTTTCTCTTCTGTTTTTGGTCCTTTTTTCTTTTTAGACTCAATTACAGTATTTCCAACCTGTGACGATATAGAGATTTGAGATGCTTCTTCTTTTTCCTGCATTGACTTTGCATTCATTTTTTTAAGCATTTCAAACTGCTCAAGCGTAATCTTCCCGTTTGGAGAAGGAGAATCAATTTCAATGTTCTTCTTCTTCAGCTGTTCGATTATCGTTGAGTGCCCAACGTTTAATTTTTTGGCCGCCTGGCCGATTCTGATCATCTTTTGATCTGCCATATATTCCTTTTCGTAATACTAATTCAAATTATTGCTTCACAGCAATTCAAGTTAAAGCCGAAGCTTTATATCCTTTAAACTTAAAAGTTTAAATGAAAGGAGTGATTTTCATGACAACCCGAAATACATGAATGCTCCTAAAGTGCAAAGATATAAGTTTGTTTTTTAAATCTTAAATTAAATTGCATGTGAGTGCTACCTTTTTGCACTTATTATTGGATTTCATTACAAAAACCGCCAAAAACACAGTGGTGTTCACAATTATTTGTAGAGATAAAAAACAATAAACATAATAAAGAGGAGCCCATAGAATTGTAAGCTCCTCTCTTTATGCTCTAAATAGAGATCCTAAAATAGGATATTGAATTATTTAGAAATTGCTGCAATTACTTCATCAACAGTTTCTTCCTCCAAGTCTGTTTTTTCAATTACATCTTGTTTTGGAAGAGACAAAACATCTTCTTTTGTGATAAGTCCTACTTTCTTAAACTCATCAATGATCCATTCTTCAATGTCATTTTTGAATTCATCAAGACTTGGGCTCTCACTAGCTTCTGCTTTATTTTGAGCGGCAGCATTTGTTACTTCTGCAATATCTTCATCAAGAACATCGTCGCTGTAATCTACTTCAAAGTCATCATCATCATCCATCATGTCATTGCTTGGCTGATTTTGAGGAGCCTGTTGTTGTTGATCATCTTCAAACTCTTTTCTTAATGTATGCATGATAGCAAGAATCATTTCCTCTTCAAGATCAGTTCTTCTTACTAATTCATCCACTTCGTGATCCAATACCGCTTTTGCAGTATCCAATCCAATATTTTTAAGCTCAAGAAGCATCCAATCATCAAATACATCATTGAATTCCATCAAATCAATATCGAAGTCTTCTACTTCATGCTCTTGTAATTCTCTGAATACGTCGATTTCATATCCAACTAACATTGAAGCTAATTTGATATTCTGACCACCTTTACCGATCGCTAAAGAAACTTGATCTTTTGGTAATACTACCTCCACACGTTTCTCTTCCTCATTTACTTTTACAGTATTGATATGAGCAGGGCTCAATGAACGTCTGATCATCAAGTCCAAGTTGTCAGTGTAGTTGATAACGTCGATGTTCTCGTTTTGTAATTCACGAACGATGGAGTGAATACGTGAACCTCTCATACCTACACATGCACCTACTGGATCAACACGGTCGTCAAATGATTCCACTGAAACTTTTGCTCTTTCACCTGGCTCACGAACGATGTTTCTGATCGCGATCAAGCCGTCAAAGATTTCAGGAACTTCTTGTTCGAATAAAAGACGTAAGAATAAAGGTGAAGTACGTGAAAGAACAATCTTCGGGTTGTTGTTGTTCATTTCTACACGGTCGATTACCGCACGAACGTGATCGCCTTTTCTATAACGATCTTTAGAAATCATTTCGTTTCTTGGTAAAGAAAGCTCATTGTTGTCTTGGTCAATGATAATTAACTCTCTACCTAACGTTTGATAAACCTCACCCATGATCAGTTCACCAACACGCTCTTTATATTGATCAAAAAGAACCTTTTTCTCAAGGTCTTTTACTTTCTGAATTAATGTCTGACGAGCAGTTTGTACCATTCTTCTACCAAAGAAATCAATCTCAACTGCTTCTGCTACTTCCTCGTCTACCTCAAAGTCTTCCTCGATTTTCTTTGCGTCAGTCAAGTGAATTTGAGTTTGAGCATCAAATTCTTCAGCGTCATCAGCAACGATTTGACGGTAACGCCAAATTTCCAAATCACCTGCATCTACGTTGATAATTACATCAAATGTAGCGTCATCACCATATTGCTTACGAATCATTGTTTTGAAAACATCCTCCAAGATTTTGATCATTGTAGGACGGTCAATGCCTTTCATTTTGGCAAATTCCTTAAACGATTCGATTAGTTCCATGCTATTCATATCTGCAACTGTTTATTTTTTCGATTATGGTTGATTTTATTTAAAATGATACTTCTACAACTGTACTTTTGATGTCGCTGAAAGGAATAATCATTTCTTTAATCTCAACTTTCTTTTTTCCTTTTTCTTTAATTTCAGCATCAATAGTGACCTCTTCTTCTGTAACAGCTTTCAATTCACCAGTAAACTTGGTTTCGTTGCCTCTAGTGACCGTTACTTTTCTACCAATATTTTTGTTGTATTGTCTGTGTAGTTCTAAAGGTTCGCCAACACCTGCTGATGTAACTTCAAAATTGTATTCATCTTTGATAAGATCTCTCTCATCAATTTCATGACCTACACTTCTTGAAATTTTTGTTACAGCTTCAATTGTTACTCCCTTATCGCCGTCCAAGATAATTAAAACTTTCATACGGCGGCCAGCTTTCACTTCCACTTTAACAACATATAAAGAATCATCTTCTAAATGTGCTTCAACGATCTCTTTTATTTGTCCACTTAAATCCATACAACTTTACTGTATAAAATTTTAAAAATTTAGTTTGTCCTGAAATAGTCATCTATTTCGAAACTTTATTTAGTTAGAATTAACTATTCACTAAAGCGTTAAAATCCAGCTCAATATAAATAAAATTCTAAAGGTCATCTAAAAAAAAGCAAACAAAAAAGGGAGCTAAATTCGCTCCCTTCTAGATGCTTTTTCGTGATGTTGTCACAAAGATACTTAATCGAAATTAAATTGCAATAGAATTTCTAATTTCTTAGTGACTTCGCATATTTTGTAATCGCTTCAAGCTCTTCGTTAGAGATATCTTTCTCACTGAATGAGAACATAATTCCTTTACCGTTTCTTACAAGATGCTTGATTTCAGCGTCGCCAAGCTTACTTTCTGATAATTTTGGAGCATTACTTCTCTGTGCATCTCCATCAATACCATGACATTGTGAACATTTCTTAGTGAATAAGTCCTTTCCTGATAATACTGTTCCATCAGCCGTTTCTACGGTGTCAGTTCCACCAGTTAATTGTTTCTTTGCTGAAGCTCTGTGCATTTCGGCCATACCGTATGCCATGATCAAGCAGAACAATGAAAGCACCATCAAGATTTTGTTGAATTTTTTAGTAGCAATGACCGCTAATGGAATGGAAGCGACTACTAATCCAAATTTGATGGTTAAAGCTTTAGTATATAATGGAATAACATATAATAAATACCCTCCAGTTGCTAAGAACAAGAACGAAATGATCATTTCAGGTACTTTCACAACTTTGGCAAACTTTTCAAATTTATCTTTTCCTAAGAACATCAAAACAGCCTTAACAAGATAAATTAATAAGAATAGTGATACGATTATTCGGTGCGTAAGAAGTAAACTCATGATTTAGTTATATGTTTTTTGAAGTTTAGTAACCTATAATTTTTATGCGATGCAATATGCATCTATTTTTTGAAATATGCTCTTATTTTTGATGATGAATGTCACCTTTTTTTAGTAAAGACCCTATTTCTAATGCTTTAATAACAGTGAATGAATCCTTTTGTTTCTAAATCAATCAAAAAGATTGTTGATTTCTTTCCCTACTTCAGAGCCTATGGCAACTCCCATTCCTCCCATTCTTACACCAATGCCTATTCTATCTGAAAGTAATTTGATGATGGGTGCTTTCTGATCGCCGAAGGCCATAATACCTGCCCATTTCATATCTATATAATGTGGAGTCTGTGGTAGAATAACCTCTTTCAACAGGAGTTGTAAATGATGAATAATATTGGAAGTCGTTTTTATTTCAGTGGTCGTTTCACCTTCATAATCTAAGTTTCTTCCCCCACCTAATAATATTCTGTTGCCTACATTTCTAAAATAATAATAGCCTCTGTCCATATGGAAAGTACCTTTTATGGGTAAGTCTTGAATAGGATTTGTAATGACCACTTGCCCTCGGCCTGGATGCACCTCTAATTGAGGCAACAGTTTCTGAGCGAAAGCATTGACACAAATTGAAATCTTTTCAGCATAAAAATCTACTTTCTGTGTCTGATTCCTACAATTGACAATGACTTTGTCACCATCATCCACAAAATCTGTGACTTCAGTACCTGTAATAATTTCAATGTCAATTGACCTTGCTAAATCGATCAAACCCTTCATCATTTTACCTGTATGGATTTGCCCTTCAAATTGATTAAAAAGAAGGTGCTTCACAGTTTTGTGATGAAAACCAAAGGACTTGATTTTATCATTAGCAACAGAAAATACTTTTTCTTTAAAAATAGGATAGAGGAGTGTATTGATTTCTTCTGTTCTTTCTAAATACTTTTTCTGTTCTTCCGTGATTAGTTCATATCCTCCAAGTTGTTGAAATCCAAAATTAGAGTCGCCGAGCCTCTTTCTGAGTTTTTGAAGCCCAATATATCTTTTTTCAACTGTTTCAATTACTTTGTCGGCAGGCATATTTTCTAAATCATCACAGATTTCTGTCAGACTTCCAAAACAAGCAAATCCAGCATTTTTTGTACTTGCACCCAATGGAAGAATTCCTTTTTCTATAATCAGAACTTTTTCTTTTGGATGTGATTCCTTGTATTCGATGGCAGTAGTTAGTCCTACAATCCCACTGCCTATTATAATGAAGTCATATTGAATAAAAGAGTCTTTTTCCCAGAAGCTTATCATGTGTTTGTTGTCTTTGTGAGAATTGGTTATTATGATTGTATATTTAAGCTCCTACTTAGCATTTGAAGCTCAAAATATCTCTATTGCAAAATAATAAACAGTAAGCATCAAGGCAAAAACATATGGCAACTAAAATTGTAAGGAAAGGGAAAGGAATTCGTTTAAAGGAAGCGGCCGAACAAAAACTAAGTAAAATCAAAATTGGTTTGGGTTGGGAAGTGAGAAGAGGTGGACAATTGGATTTGGACGCATCAGTCTTTATGTTAGGAGAGGATGGAAAACTTCCTGGTGATGAATTTTTTGTCTTTTATAATAATTTAGAGTCACCGGATGGAATGGTAAAGCACAGAGGTGATAATAGGATAGGAGATAGTGAAGGAGATGATGAAGAGATTCTATTGAATTTACCTTTTATTTCTCCAGTAGTGAAAGAGTTGGTGTTTATAGTAAGTATTTATGATGCCAAAAACAGAAGGCATAATTTTGGTAATCTTGATGAGGCTTATATCAGAGTACTCAATCTTGAAAATCAATACGAAGTATTACATTATGACTTGGACGCCGATTTTGGGGATGATACTGAGGTAGAATTTGCCCGACTTGTACGTGAAGATGACGGTTGGCGCTTTATACCAACAGGCTATGGCTCTAAAATAGGCCTTCAGGGGTATGTGGATAAATATATTCCTGAATTGTAATTACTGTTACTTTTTGTACATCATGATTTTTTTCTCATCTTCGCGGATGATTTGAAGTGCTTGGATATTATAAAACGTGACATTCCATGTTCTTCGTTTATGAACTTAAAAGAAAGGTGTTTTTGTAACTATTGACTTTCTTTTTTAGAAACTGATTATTTACATACAGCCAAAACTTAATACATAAATCAAAAAAATTAGCATGAAAGTAGGAATCATTAAAGAAGGAAAAGTACCTGAAGATAAAAGAGTAGCACTTACTCCAACTCAATGTGAGGAAGTATTGGAAAAATATCCTGACGTAGAAATCTATGTTCAGAAAAGTCCAATTAGATGCTATACTGACCAAGAATACCAAGAGGCAGGTATTGCTGTTGTAGACAATGTAGACGACTGCGATATTCTATTGGGTATTAAAGAAGTACCTATTCCAGAATTGGTTCCTGATAAAAAGTATTTCTTCTTTTCTCATACCATCAAAAAACAACCTTATAATAGAGAGTTACTAAGAGCAATCCTTAATAATAATATTGATATTGTTGATTATGAAGTGTTAGTAAGAGAAGACGGTTCAAGAGTGATTGCCTTTGGACGTTTTGCTGGACTTGTAGGTGCTTATAATGGTTTATTGGCATACGGTAAACGTCACAATATTTATGATTTAAAACCTGCTCATCTATGTCATGATCTGAATGAGTTATGGATTGAATGTAAAAAAGTAAAGTTACCTAGTGATTTCAAAATTGCTTTAACAGGTAGTGGAAGAGTATCAAATGGTGCTGTTGAAACTTTATTGGCGGCAGGAGTAAAGAAAGTGAGCAAGCAAGATTACTTGAATGAGAATTTCGATCGCCCTGTTTTTGTACAATTGAGATCAAAAGATTATCACGAGAAGAAAGACGGCAGTGCATTTGAAATTAAAGACTTCTTTGCTAATCCATCAGATTATAAATCAACTTTCGGCGACTTCCTTCCTGTAACAAATATGTTAGTAGCAGGAGCATTCTGGCATCCTGCAGCGCCGGTATTGTTCACGAAAGAAGATGCTCAGAAAGAAGACTTCAAAATAGAAGTGATTGCAGATGTAACTTGTGATATTGAAGGTTCAATTCCAAGTACAAAAAGGCCATCGACTATCGCTGATCCGCTTTATGATTACAATCCTTCTACAGGAAATGATGAAAAAGCATTTACAAGCAAGGACAATATCACAGTAATGGCAGTAGATAATTTGCCAAATGAATTGCCAAGAGATGCTTCAGAAGCATTTGGTCGTCAGATGATTGATAATGTGTTGGAAGATCTTTTTGTTACACCGAAAGGAGTTGTATCAGGAGCAACCATCACACATGGTAAAAAACTGACAGAGAAGTTTTCGTATCTTCAAGATTACGTAGACGGAAAAGAATAAATCGTTGTAGGGGCAGACCTATGTGTCTGCCCACTGTATATATAAAAAGAGGTTGTTCAAAGAGGATTGAACAACCTCTTTTTATATATGAAAATTCATTATTTCTATACAAATGTGAAAAAAGTTAAAAAAAATACTGATGTAAGATAATGGTGTGAATCTTCATTTTTTAAACTTATAAATCCATTTTTTAATATTGATAGGGTAGTTTGCTGTTTTTCCTTGATGTAAAGTATAAGGTTTGTATTCATTGTTAAGTGTAACCTTTTTAGTGGTAATTAAGTAATATTAATCAACATTACAAAAACCTAATTTTACCAAAATAATGAAAAATACCAATCTATTACTCTGTGTGTTAATCACCTTATTATCAGTTCAATTATATGCCCAAACACCTACAAAAATAAATATCCAAGAAATTAGAGTTATAGAAGAAGAGGAAACTCCAATATTGATGGCTTCCAATAATACTCCTCAACGATTAGAACATCAAAAAAGTGTATATGTAGATAACTCTGGAACGTATGTCAATAAATCATTACCCTTATTTTTAAGTTTTTCAACATCAAAAGATAGTAACGCAGAACATTTTCAGCTGAATGAGTCAGAAGAGGTAAAATCCAATGAAGCTCTTTATCTTGATACTGAAGGACCCAATTATATTCGATCAAAATGGGCCGTTGACCCTGAAACGAAAGAATATATTTTACCTAAAAGAGAGGTGAAATATGAGGTGATTGCAGATAGTAAAGCACCTGTTTCTAAAATTTCTTTTGACGGAACAAAACTACATGATAATGGTGTAGAGGCTTTTTATGGCAAAAATTTAATGATGCATTTAATGGCTAATGATACTTATTCAGGAGTAAAAAACATCTATTATTCATTGGATGGTGAAAACTTTCATGAGTATGAGTACTCTGTTTCTTTGACAGCAGAAGGACAGCACATCATTTATTATTATGCGGCAGATAATGTGGGGAACCCGGAAGAAGTCCGTACTTCTACTTTTAAAATCGATTTGACTTCACCTGAGTCAGTAGCCAATTGGAAAGGTCTAGTATATAATGAAAATATTGTATCACCTTATGCTACAGTGAGACTTCAAAGTGAAGATGAAATGTCTGGAGTAGATCATATTGAATTTAGTTATGATAATAGTGCTTTTCAGGAATATACTTATCAGCCCATCAACTTAAAAGACTTAAAAGATGGAGAGCACGAAATCCATTACAAGGGGTTTGATTTAGTAGATAATGAAGAAGTAGAAAAAACATTGACTTTTTATGTTGATAAAATTGCTCCAGAAATCTCTCATACCATCATTGGAGATCAGTATATGAACGAAAATATCCGTTATATCTCACCAAGAACCACTTTTAGTATTGCTTCTTCAGATAATAAAGCAGGAGTGAAGCAAGTGTTATACAGCCCAAATGGAGGTGCTAATTATACACCTTACACAGGTACAGCCTTTACATTGAAAAATGAATTAGGGGAGCATCATATCAGTTATAAAGCATCTGACAATGTCAACAATATGGCAGCAGTGAAAACCATAGAAGGAACTGAAACGCTGTTTATGGATAACGTTCCGCCTTCATCTTCTTATGAGTTTATTGGTGAGCAGTTTTCACATAGAGATACATTGTTTATTACATCAAAGACACAGATAAAGTTGGCTTCATTGGACTCTCATTCTAAAGTAAAAGATACTTTCTTCGCTATCAATGGTGAGGCAGATAAAAATTACAGTGGTGCATTTACAGCCAACACAGAAGGAGATCAAACATTGACTTTCTATGCCGTTGACAATGTGAATAATGAAGAATCCGAAAATGAAGTGAAATTTTTTGTTGATAATGAAGGTCCTGAAGTGCATGCCAATATGAGTATTGAGCCGATTGGTAAGCATGGAGAATTTGATATTTATCCTGCTTTTACGAAGGTTTATTTAGGAGCAACAGATACGCATGTAGGTACCAAGGAAATTAAATATTCCATCAATGGAGGTCCCATGAATCTGTATTCTAGTGGTTCCAATTTAGATATCTCTGAGAAAGAGCACCTGAAAAAGGAACAGCATTATGAGATAAAAGTAGTGGCCTATGATAATTTAGGAAATGAGTCTAAAAAGACTATCGAGTTTTATGTAGGACAGCATTAAAAAATAAGGGAAGAAGTTTACTAGACTTCTTCCCTTATTCTCAGTTTGTAGGTGTTAGTATTTAATTAATAATAAAACCCATTCTTCTGTAATATCTGATAATTCAAGAGGATTGCCTTCGGCATTTGTTACCTCAGTACTTATTTTTTTGTTGATATTATCTTTATCATATTCATAGTTAATGATATAGAGAAGTGTATCTTCCTTAGAGTATATTTTTTCTTCTTCAACAGCAGAAGTACCAACTACGTAAGAGATAATTTCTGTTTTACCTTCTAAAACTAAGTTTTCTGGATCGCCACCGTATAGCTCTATATATTTTGTTTTATTATTTTCACCATGAATAAATTTTTTAGCATATTCTAATGCTGTTTTATCATCGTTGTAAGTGAAAAGGATTCTAGCTACTTCGTTAGCAAATACATTATGGTATTCCTCAGTTAGACTAATTTGCCCTTTGAAATAGGATGAGTAAAGCATAACAGTGTTATCATAAGAGTATCTGTATTCGTAGTCACTTTCACTATCATGATTATCAATAATTACTGAAGTTAACCTATTCTCATTATCAAAATTGTAGGTTGTTGTTTGATCTTCCTTATTTTGTTTATAAATGAGGTTGTTAATGTATTCATAAGTGATGATTTCTGTTCTTTCGTTACCATTGAAGTTTGAAACCATTTTATATTCAATAATATTATTTTGGTCATCATATTTCAAGTTGTATACTTCAGCAGCATCTTCTAAACCTTCTGTGTGGTGGAATTTTACAGAAACTAATTGCCCTTTCTCATTGTATTCATGAACATGACGATCTCTAAATACTCCATCAATTTTTCGTGTAATTGATTTTATATATCCTACTTCATCATATGTATAGTAAAGAGTTAATAGAAAATCTTCATTTTCGACATCTGATTTTTCTGAAGAGATGATTACTCCATTTTCATCATAGCTATGGTTATAGTTAACTAAATTTTCTCCGAACTTCCCATGTAACTTTTTGTTTTGAGCTGAATTAGTGATTTTTCCATCTTTTACAGTATGCTTGTAGTTAAAAGCAAATTGCTCTCTAAGTTCAAAACTTTGCTCAAAAGATTTCTGGAATTGTACTTGATTGAAAATTTCATTTTCAGAAATGACAATGTCTTCATCGTTTAGCTCATTAGGGTCAACAACTTCTTCGTTGTCGTCTTTGATATTAGGATCGTCAGGCAAAATTTCACTTTCGGAGCCACAAGAGTAAAATACACTAGCTAGGAATGTAATAATTAATAGTTTGCTTGCTAAGTATGATAGATGTTTCATTTGCTATTTTAAATAGATTAAATTTAAAGAATTGCAAATAATATTAAATGTAAATCGAAATACAAATATCATTATCAAACATGTGTTAATGTAATTGTGTTGGTAAATACATAAACTTGCATTTTTTTTCATCTATAGATTGAGGTTCAACTATTTAAGGTTTTTTTGATTAAATGAGTGGTGAGTTTCTCACATTAAACTATTTTTCCCAATCCACTAAATTCCTTTCACTACTCACTACACCATCTTCATCAACATAAATATAGTTGCCGTCCACTAGTTCCAAACCTCCTACATTTGCATGCAGATAAATCTCTATGCTTTCTTCTTCTTTCAAAGCTTTCATGGGGTAGCACCTCTGGGCCATAATACCAATTCTCATTTTATTCAATGCTTCAGTATGTCTATAATTGGCATCCGTAATCAAACCTTCCCATTCTTGGTGCAGAAGAGCATAGGCGATTTCTTCATCAATTAAAGCGTCCATCGATTCACTTTCCCATTCTACTACTAAAACTTTTCCCTTACCATTTTCTTCTTCCAAACGCTCCAGTACAAGTTGTGGATTATTGGTTTTCAGACATACTGCTTGACCATGAAAATCTATTTTCTTTCCTACTTTTTCAAATGTTCCAGAAGCTACTTTTACGTCATTTCTGAATTGATCGCAGAGGTAACTTGTTTGGATTTTTACACCGCTGTCAAAAGTTGTGTTTTCAAGAAATGAAATAGTATCTTGAACGGATTTCTCAGGGATTTCCTCCATAGGTACATGCCCGACACCCTCGTAAATGATCAGTTGTGAATTTGGTAAGCTGAATTGAAATTTATAAGCGTTGGCAAGTGGTATCCATCGGTCTTTTTCACCCCAAATAATTAAAGTTGGAGTATCGAGTTGTTTGATCAGGTCTGAATGATCTTCTATTGTGCTGTTAGCGATATTAAGGAACGCTTCTTTATTTCCTTTTCTAGAGAAAATTTCATGGTACCTAGTGATTGTTGCTCTGTCAACCCTTTTAGCATCACCATAAGCGTTTTTCAAAAAGAATTCAATGAAGCCTTTGGGCGCTTTAAGGTATTCAGCAAAACCATGAAACATCTTGAATTCCTTGATGATCGGATTCTGAACTAATTTGAAAAGTAAAGGAATGGAGTCTTTATCATTAAAACCAGCAGCATTCAATAATATCAATCTTCTTACCTGTTCTTTATAGCGATGAGTGTATTCCCATGCTATCCATCCGCCTAAAGATGATCCAGCAAGGTAAAACTTTTTTACTTCAAGCTTTTTAAGAAATGTATGTACAAAATTAAGGTAGATATCAATAGAATAAGTTCTGTCAGGCCTTGGTCCCGTTATGCCGAAACCGGGGAGGTCTAAACGTATTACTTTATATTTTTCTTTTAATGTTGTCGTCCATTTGTCCCAAGTATGTAATGAGGCAAAGGTGCCATGCAAAAAAACTATTGGAAAACCCTCTCCTTCAACTTTGTAATGTACTTTCATGCCTTCCAGCTCCATGAAGCTAGATTGCTCATCTGTATATTTTTGTATTATATCTATAGCCATTTTTTATTGTTTTATTGATTGTGAATATACATTCAAAAAAATGATTTTTCTAGTATAAAATGCCTGTCCAATAGGTTGATATTTTTCTAAGTTTATCAAAAAGCGTTGTAAGCTAAAGGGAAGTCAATATTTATGTCTTTTTTCTTAAAACCTATTTTGAGGAATGTTCACTATGTTAAAATTTTTTATTAATGAGAATGCAATCATAAAAAGTCTTTTTAATTATAACCCCAGGCCCAGGTTCTCCGTCAAAAGTTTAAGCTAGAACAAAATCAGTAACAACATTCTAATTCACATATTTAACTACGATTATATTGCTATGAAAAGTATTTTATTAAACCTTTTTACTTTCGGAACAGGAGCTGCGTTTTCATCATGGAATTCTTTTACAAATAAAAAACAATTGAAGGCCGGTTTTTATAGGCTCGAACATGATGATCTTATTTTTGAGATGTCAGTAACACCTTCAGGCCAGATTGAGGAAAGGTGGAAATCTACCTTAAATTCAGATAAGAAGTTTGTTTTTATAGGTGTAAATCAATTGAAGGAAACTCAAACGCCAGCTTATTGTTTGGATGGAGAGATGGCAGTAATTGAAAATGATCAAATGAAATTCAGAAATGACTTTATTAAGCTGAAAGTCTCAAAGGAAAATCAACCATTGAATATTCATAATTTGCCTTACGTATTGGTAGGTCAAACTCCTGAGTGGACTGTCTAAATGCAGTTATTCGAACTTTATGAAGCTAGGTTTGGTAGGTTTAAAGTCCCTTAATGGAAGGTCGATTACTGTCGTTAGTAGTACTTGAAAAGCACTATTATTGAAGTTTGCATTGGGGTAATATTTAAGGTCTAGTGTTAGAGTATTAAAGACTAGGTTTTCATTTCTTGTTCTGATACCCGCACCAAAAGAGGAGAATACATCATCATTTGAAATGGAAACTCTGTCAGGGTCAGATAGAAAGCCCACTTCAAAACTCTGATAAACAGCAAATTTAAATCCATAGAAAAACAGAGGTGTAAACCATATGTTTTCTTGCTTGATTTGTAATCTTCGAACACCTTTTTTAGAAAAGCGATTGATTTGGAAATCACTAAACACATCGTTGTCAATAAAGTAGAGATAATCTCCAGGTATCCGGTCGTTGCCGTCCATTAAATCTATATCAAGTAGTAAACGAAAGAAGTTGTCTCTTACTGCTATAAGATTGGTGAAATAGTTGAAATTCAGATGGAAAGTCTCCTGACGGTACTGGTCTGTCAAAAAGGAACCTACTTCTCCTCTTAGCTTAAAAAAACCATAGGGGGTAAATTGGCCAATATCCATAGCCATTCCTATATACGGACGCCGGCCTAGAAATTCATTACTTTCCCATCCGCTTGTAACAGAAATGAGCCAGCCATGCGGAACGTCCTCGGTTCTACCAAAGCCTTGTAAATAGCTTAACTTTCTATAGTTACGCTGGTTGATAGTAGCACTAAAAGCATATTGAGTTCTATTATGAAATTGATATAATGTATCAGTGTCCACCTCATGAGGCCTTTTAAAGAATTGAATATTGTCTACCCCCATACTAAAGGTAATATTTTCATTTCTTGATTGATTGATGTGGAAAGACCGCCCAACCCATCCACTTAAAAAAGTGTATTCTAAAGGTTCCCAAAACCTTTCAGTGCTGTCGATAGGTATAAATGCACTGTCAGAAATTGTATAACCATACAGCTTATTAAGATTTCGAGCTTCAAAACCTCCTGCTGTTTTAGTATTAGAAGTGATGAAATCTTTGTAGGCACTAACACCCCATGTTGATTCCAGATAATTGTCATAAGAAACAATATCAAGATCTATAAAACTACCGTTTATGTTCTGAAAACGGTATTCAAAATTATACCCGAATGGTTCTGGTTCGTCATTTTTTACTACAGCTCCAATGTAGGCGTATTGACCAGTACCTAAAAAGTTGTTGTTGTATAACCCTAGTTCAAAATTATTGATATTCTGATAGTTTCCCCTCACACCAATCGTCCACTGATCCTGCGTGATAATATAGACATCTATATTAGAATCATCGACTTCACAGGCATATATCAAGGCATCTTTGATAAATTGTAAAGCACGAAGTAGACGTTCTGAATCATAGAAATCATCATCATTTATGACGTCGCCAACGTTGAAAACAATGTTTTTATCAATTACTCTTTCTCTTGTTTTAGCATGAAGACCGTTTGCGGTTCTAGTCACTCTAGTAGTGATAATAGGGTCAGGTTTTTTTACATCAGCCCCGAATGGAGGTAAGCGAACGTACGTAATACTTCTTACAATTTTCCCTTCAAAACACATCCCCGTACTCAATATCTCAGGAGCTTCAGAAAGAGAATCACTATTTTGATATTGCTTTACTAATAATAAGTTTGAAAGTTCTTTAGTAAGTCTGTTTTTGCCTAGAAGCTGATGCAGTTTATTGTAAAACTGCTCACTTTGAAGTACTGCAGAGGAATCTTGATTGATAAGTTCAGGAGGTAAAAATAAAGTGGTGTCATGAGTGAATTTATACACAGAATCACCTAGCACAATAGGGACATAGGCCTTTACTTTAACTTTCTGTAAAGTAGAGTCTTGTTCTTGTGCTTTTACATTTATAATAAATAGTTTGGAAAGGATAAAAGCTAAAAAAAATGCTATAAATAGATAGCGATTTGGCCTCATTGATTAAGTTTAAAATAAAAACAGTAATGCAATTTAATAAAATTAAACTCTATTAGAGCATGTTTGAAATATATATTTTAGAAGTGAAAATTCTCCATTTTAGGTTGTGAGGAAATTAATTTCAGAGAAAATAGTGGTACTATAGTTGATGAAATTAATAAACTCACGTTCTGAAAGGGTGGATTTTTACTAAAAGAGATGTTTCAAACATGCTCTTATATAATGAGCATTCTTAACTTTGTATATATTTTGAGTTAAGCATACACCATAAAGCAGGGTAATATATAGTGAAAAGTCTTTGTGACTTACCTTGAGTGTATATTTGGAGAGTTGTATTGAAAAGGTTGCTTTATATAAAGCATGACATCTTCTGTACTTAATTTAAAATATTTTTAATAAATGATTACAGTAGTTCTATCTTAAAAAAAAGAATGATTAGATATTTTTCCTTGGGAGTATTATCCGTTTTATTATTGTTTGCAGGAGGTGCAATGTTATTGCCTTCTGAATATGAAGTAAAGGAACATGTGTATATCAAAGCTTCCCGCAAAGCGATTTTCCCTTATATTGACAACTTAAGGAAATGGAATGAATGGGCTTTCAAACTGGAAGAGGAAGGAAGCCGTTTAAGTCCGGAGTATCATGGGCCCGATGAAGGGGCAGGGGCTATTCATACCTGGAAATCTTACGATGGTTCAAGTGCAGAGTTAAGAGTGCTGGAGTCCGAACCTTATGAGAAAGTTATACTTCAGATGTCAACAAATGAAGGTGTCTTTATCTCTGAAATGGTTTTCACTTTAGAAGAAAGCGATGGAGGAACGGTGGTAACATGGGGTGAAAAGGGTGACTTTGGTTTTCAGCTAGTCACAAGAGTAGTCGCTTTTATGGCTGATTATGAATCGCAAGTAAAAACACAATATCAAGCAGCGTTAGAGGAATTGAAAAAAGCAACAGAATAGCTTTTACAATAAAAAAGGCTTCAGATTTTAAGATGATCTGAAGCCTTTTAATTTATATAATTAAGTACTGAGACAAATTAAAATATAAGCTATATTTATACCCTAATTATGGGTCGTAAAACAAAAGTTATAG
>NZ_JABANE010000052.1 GCF_012844305.1 Flammeovirga aprica JL-4 | reverse complement strand
GAATTGCATGTTATATTTGAGTCAGACTTGTAATAGATTTTTTGTTGGAACTCAAATTTATGCAAGTTAAAACCCCGAAAAAAGCCTAATTCGACATTTTTCGGGGTCTTTTTTACATTTTATAACAAGTAAATAACTCATTGTTAGTAGATTAAGTATTTACCAGGGTTCCCTAAAAAAAGAGAGGAGAGCTTATTGAATAAGTTCTCCTCTCTTTTTTTGATGATGTGAGATTTTAATGAATAAGTACTCTATCAAAATTAGCTTACACTATTTATCTTTATTTTTTGCGATTATTTCATCTAAAAAACTTTTAATAGAACCACTATTAATGCGTTTTTTAACTTCATACTCACAAAAACTAAATAGAAAACTAGATATAAGTTAATTTCGACAGATTACTTAATTAAAATGCCTTTAGCTTGCTATCTGATGTTTTTTGTCACTCATTATGATAGAAATATTTAATTCTACATCCTCAGCTAGTGTTTCAATGTCTTCATAAAGATCATCATCGTTTTCAAAAACATACCATTTTATTGATATGGATTTGTTTTCATGCGTCCATTCTTTTAGGGACGACAGAATATTAAAAATTCCTTTAGCGGATGCTGTGTTAAAATAGTTCACACCAAAGGTTAAAGAAAAAGCATTGTTCTCCTCCAAATACTCGTTAATCCAATTCGTTACCTCTTTGTACAAGTAAAATGCGTTCTCGTGAAAGGACGCTCCAGTAATTTCTCCTTTACCATTATCTGCATTCAGAAAGATTTGCGGTATCTGCTTATTCTGAGAAGAAGCGTTAATAGATAGATTTTCCATTGAGATAGTTTCGTTAGTCTTACAATCGGAATACACAATTCAATGATTACCATTGATTTATTAACAATGATAACGTAAAACATACACTTATACAATTATTTCTATAAAAATTATAAAAAAATTCAGCTTTTTGTTAATATTTTCCTTAATAATTCTAACCCTTCACTGCCTCCTTTCTCTATCAATTCTATGTTTCTTAAGTCCACATTCTCAGGTATTTTAGGGTCTATAAGGTAAGACTTACAGCGAGAAGGAGTGAAGTGAATTAGATTAGCGGCAGGGTAAACTTGCAATGAAGTCCCTACTACTATAAAGATGTCGCTTTGCTCTGTGATCTCCGCCGCTTTCTCCATTAAAGGGACATCTTCACCAAACCAAACAATGTGAGGTCTAAGCTGACTGCCCTTTTCACATTTGTCACCAATATTAATAACATCACTTTCCATGTCGTACACTAAGCTTTCATCCAATGTGCTTCTTGATTGGAATAGTTGCCCATGCAAGTGTATAATATTGCTAGATCCGGCTCTCTCATGGAGGTTGTCTACATTTTGAGTAATAATCGTGACATCATAATCTTTTTCTAACTCCGCTAAAATTAGGTGTCCTTGATTGGGTTCTGCTTTTCTAGCTGCTTTTCTTCTTTCATTATAAAAATGAAGTACTAATTCTCTATCTTTTTGCCATCCCTGAGGTGAGGCAACTTCCATAATATCGTGTCCTTCCCAAAGTCCGTCACTGCCTCTAAAAGTAGCAATTCCACTCTCAGCAGATATACCCGCACCAGTCAAAACGGTAATTTTTTTCCTTTTCATGTTGATTTCTCTCTAAACGTTACAAAATAGATGTGCTTTTCTCATCTAAAGAAAGTAATATTGTCAGAACTTTTTACAGAATATAATTAATTTAACAATGAAAGCTTGGATTCAGGCCTTTAGATTACGAACACTTCCACTGGCATTGTCAAGTATAATACTTGGCAGTTTGTTAGCGTATAAGCAACTTGAAGAATATTTCAGCTATGAGATAGTGGGTTTGTGTGTTCTAACTACAATATTTTTACAAATACTATCCAACTTAGCCAATGACTATGGAGATTCAGTTCATGGAGCTGATCACGAGGAAAGAGAAGGGCCTTCTAGAGCGGTGCAATCAGGGGCGATTTCATTGGGAGCCATGAAAACGGCAATGATCCTTTTCAGTGTCCTTTCTTTAGTCTCAGGATTATCCCTTTTATATATAAGTTTAACTTCTTGGACAGAGTTCTTTTATTTTCTTGGATTAGGAGTACTGTCAATTATAGCGGCAATCACATACACTGCGGGGAAAAAGCCTTATGGGTATGCAGGTCTTGGTGATTTGAGCGTTTATATATTCTTTGGATTAGTAGGAGTAATAGGAAGTTATTATTTACAAGTGAAAGAATTAGATCTATTATTGCTGTTCCCTGCATCAGCTTGTGGTTTACTTGCTGTAGCGGTATTAAACGTTAATAATATTAGAGATATAGAATCAGATATAAAAGCAGGAAAGAAATCAGTGCCTGTGAGAATAGGAAGAAAGTGGGCGGTTTTGTATCACTGGACTCTTTTATTTTCAGCAATGTTGTTGGGTTTGATTTATGTGTCTCAAACTTTTGAATCGCCGTTACAGTGGTTATTTGTGCTGACTTTCCCATTATTGAGAAATAACGGTATGGCCGTAACTAAATTGACACAGCCTGCTGAGCTTGATCCTTATTTAAAACAAATGGCAATGTCTTCATTATTGTTTTCAGTAACATTTGGTGTAGGGCAGATTCTTCCATTATTTGTTGATTTAAGTTTCTTGATGGGAGGTTGAATTTAATAGAGTTTAGGAAATAAAAAAGCGAGATGAATGTATTTGATATTCATCTCGCTTTTTTATGTATTGAGGATTCGGAAGCTGTTAAGCTGATTCTGAATCTATATTATTCTTGCTTCTTCTTTCTGAATCTTGAGTGATCAAAAAGTCTCTCGCCATTATAGTTCTTATTCAATACTTGAGAGCCGTCCCAAAGGATTTTAATCTGATCCGCTTGCTTCACAGGGTCCCTTGGCATAGGATCAGGTAAGTCAGTTCTCATTCTGATTCTTTCAAGGAGTTCTTCCCTTGGAGGCATTTCATCAAACCTATTCTTGAATCCAGGTAAGTACATGTCTGGCTTCTGAATTTTACTTGGAGGCAGTACGTTTGAATTGTGCTTCGCATTATAGATAATGTTCTCCACTTCGTTGTTCTCTATAAAATAAAGTGACATGGAAGGACAGGAAGATTTATTCAAGGCGTAAATATGCCTTTTGTCATCTGTCAATTGGAAGAACCTTGTCATACCATTACCTTTTACATCTACCTTGTAAAGTTCATTGTTCTCAAAGTGAGCAATGATTTTCTTACCCTTTACTTGGTTGAAGTTTTGAATAGTATCTTCAGAGATGATAAATCCATTTCTATTCAAATAAAGTCTTTCCACGCCTTTAGAAGTGATGTCAGTTCTAATCGTTGTGGCTGTCATTTGTGACTTCTGTGCCCAGATTCTAGGGTCATCATAGAAATAGATCATTGAGTCATTGTAGAAGTAAACCAATGAATCACATCTTGATTTCATGTCATAAGACCACATTGATACATTATGATAGGCGTATAAAGTGTTTTCCTGAGTGGTTGTATCATTAATAGAGTGAAGCGTATCTGCTGCTAAATAATACATGTCCATCCAGTTGCCCTTAATAGGTTTAGACATCAAAGCATCACCATAAGCAAAAGTAGAACTGTCTTTATGGATAACGACATCTGCGTAAATCATTGCCGTATCTTGCTTACTAAAGAAAACTACATTACCAAATGCTTGACTATCACCGGTATCTTTATTAGTGTCAATTTTATCACCAATTAAGATATACTTTTCATTTTCAACTACAGCAGAACCTTCGAAGTGTACCATGCCGTTCTCATTATTATAAGTACCTGCATTAGCAATGACATCACCATCTTTACTTGTGATGGTCGTTCTTGTGTTGAAAGTGGATATTTTAGTTTCTCTATCGTAGATCAATTTCTCAGTTTCTAGGTGCTGTACCTTTACTGAATCATCCATGACCACGTTTTTGATAAAGATCAATTCTTTCTTTTGGAGATAACCTTCTGTTGACGTTAAGACCATTGTCTCTTGTACAACTTTACCTCCTGTTAAATATTTAGCTTCTTTAGTGGAAGTGTAGTAATAAAGCTTATCGGTAGTCAACGTAACATCTTCATCGACTAATTTTACAATTCTACCCGTAATGATTACCTCGCCTTTTGTTTTTCTGTAGTCAAGCTTATCACCGTATATTTTTGTTTTTTTATCGACAACAATAACATTACCCGTTGCTACTACATCTTCAGTTTTACTGTTTTGACGTGCTTCATCGCAATAAATAGTTGTTGATTGTTGAGTTAGTACCACCCTTTTTCCCGGAGCACTGTAGAATACTCTATATCCCGGTATACCTTTAGATCTAGCAGCTTTTATCCTAACTTTATCTTCTTGCTGTCCATAAGATTGAAAACTTTGGAGTAAGGAGATAAAAATAAAAATGCTAAATAAAATCTGTTTCTTCATTGTATTTTTGCTGCTTAAAAATGTGATCACGTTCTAGTGAGAGATTGAATCTCCAAGTAAAAGTGATGACCTTTGCTTTGTAGACTTTTGAGTAAACATTACAAGAATGCAAATTTATCCTAGTTGCGTCTAAAAACAATATTTCATGTACTTTTAATGGAAAAATATTTGTAATTAATTTGACTCCAAGCTGTAAAATTTAAGTTAGCCGAATAAAATACTTGTATATGATAGACATTCACAAAACATATAATGACCAATTTTTAACTTTTCTTAATCGAATAGAGGTCAGAATCACTGAAAATAAACTTTTGTTAGCGTTTAGCGGAGGGGTGGATTCTGTAGCATTAGCCTTGTTTTTGAAGTATAATAATGTTGATTTTGCTTTAGCACACATGAATTTTCAGTTGAGAGGTGAGGATTCTAATGAAGATGAAAGTTTTGCGAGAAGTTTTGCTGAAAGAATTGGAGTGCCTATTTATATTAAAAAAGTAGATACGAATAAAGAGGTGGAGGAAAGCAATCAATCAGTGCAAATGGTGGCTAGAAAATTAAGGTACGATTGGTTTCAAGAAATTCTAAATGAAAATAACTATGACTTCATCGCTACTGCTCATCATAAATCAGATCATTTGGAAACTATTCTCTTTAATTTAACGAAAGGGACAGGAATAGAGGGCTTGCACGGAATATTACCAAAACGAGGAAATATAGTGAGGCCACTTTTATTTCTAACAAAAGAAGAAATAGTACAAATTGTCACCGAAAATAAATGGAAGTGGAGAGAAGATAAATCGAATCAGTCAACAAAGTACGCTAGAAATAAGCTGAGGCATCAAGTAATTCCTATATTAAAAGAAATAAATCCTTCCGTTGAGAAAACAATTCAATTATCATCAGAGTTGTTTTATAAAGTCGAGCAAAACCTGTTTAATCAGTTGGAATCCTTCAAAAAGAAATATGTAAAAACAGAAAATGAAGAGATTTTAATTGATATTAGAGAGGTGAAGGCAGTAGATGAAATACTATTGTATTATTTTCTAAAGCCGTATCAGTTTGACTTTGTAACTGTGCAGGATTTGTATAGAAATAAAGACAAATCATCTTTAATCTATTACTCTGCCAATAACGTAATGGCTTTACATACAACCCAAAATGTTGCAATTCTGAAAGAAGAAGTCAAAAAAGCAAAGGAGTTTGATGTAGCTACTAATATTACAAATGATGAAAAAGAGTTTTTTTATAATGATAATAAAATTTCAGTTTCAAAAATAGTCGTCAATAATAGGGCTGAGGCAGTAGCTGAAACATTACTCATCACAGAAGATAGATTTCCTCTGACAATCAGAAAAGTAATGAAGGGAGATAGGATAAAACCTTTTGGGATGAAGAGTGGAAGCAAAAAAGTTTTCGACTTGCTGCAAGACGAAAAAATACCTCAGTACCTCAGGAGTGAGATTTTGGTTTTAGAATCACATGATGGAGAAATATTAAGTGTTTTGGGAATTAGGAATTCAGAAAGTTTGAGAATAAGGAATTTTCCTTGCAAATTGATGAAGATTTCTATAGAAAAGCATTAATACTAGATATACGTTCATGTTTAATATCTTCAAAAAGACATATAACCACGAAGAAAGAACACTTTTCGATTTTATGAGAAGAGGAGTTCTATTTTCTAAACTTTCTGATGACGAACTTTCCAAATTCACTCCTCATTTACACCTAAGACACTACACCAAAGGGGAGGTGATATTTTTTAGAGATGACCCAAGTCAAGCACTCTACCTTATATCAAGAGGTATCGTGACGTTGAATATAGATATTGAAGATAAGTTTGAAGATTTAGTTCACCTAAAGGCAACAGACACTTTTGGTGATAACGCAATTCTGGAAGGTACTAACCGACCTTATAATGCTGTTTGTTTTTCAGATCACGCCGATGTTTATGTTATTCCTCAGGCAGTAATTCATAATATTTTTGAGGAAAACAATAAAATCAAAGCGAAGATGATGACAAGCATGGCGGAGATATACGACAGATTTACAGCACATTTGTTCCGTGCATATAAAGAATCATTTGGATTTTTTGATCTTGGAAGAGCATTTATGCCATTTTAAGATGAATTTAATCACAAATAAAACATGACAAATGTCATATAAATCAGATGTTTTTTATATTTTTGCGTTACAACCTATGATTTGATCTTTGTTCCTTATTAATAAAGGTTAATTGATATTTAGTATGAACAGCAGAAATACAACAAACAACGGAGCACTCTACAGAAGATTTGGAGTAATTACTGTATACGCAGTTTTTTTCTTGATCCTAGTAGGAGGGATAGTGAGAAGTACGGGGTCTGGAATGGGATGTCCTGATTGGCCGAAATGTTTTGGTACATGGGTGCCACCTACAGATGTGAGTCAGCTTCCGGAAGATTATAAGACAGTTTTTGCGGTTCAAGGCAGAGAGATAGCAGATTTTTCACCTGTAAAAACATGGATTGAGTATGTCAATCGCTTGGTCGGAGTTTTAATTGGATTCTTTGTATTCCTTACTTTAGTTTTTTCATTCTCTTATAGAAAGGAAGACCCAATAGTGACATGGTGCTCTTTTACAGCATTTGTATTAGTTGGATTTGAAGGGTGGTTAGGTTCAAAGGTAGTATCTTCTGATCTACATCCTGTTCTTATCACACTGCACATGCTAGTGGCACTTATTATAGTCGGTGTGTTGATTTATGCTGTGGCTAGATCACATAAAAAAGAATTGACTTACAAAGATCCTCACAATATCAAGACGATCAACAAGTGGCTATTTGGCATTTTGATGTTGTCTTTCCTTCAAATTATTTTAGGAACACAAGTGAGGGAGTCAGTTGACATCGTTGCAAAAAGTTTTGACGAACAGCAAAGAGAATTATGGATCGATCAATTAGGATGGACGTTTCTTGTACACAGATCGTTCTCAATTTTAGTATTGATCCTCAATATTGTCTTTGTAAAACATATATTCACTGGCACTGAAGCCAATCACCCATCACGATTCTGGTCAAAAGTAATGTTAGGCCTATTCGGAATTGTGATCGCATCGGGAGCAATAATGGGACATTTTGCCATTCCTGCTTTTCTTCAGCCAGTTCATTTACTCTTAGGGTCACTGATAGTAGGATGTCAGTTCTACATCGCGCTGTTAGTGAATCACTCAAAAGTTCTGGAGAACACTATAGCTCATGACAATAAGACATTCAAACAAAAAAACGCAACAGCATAATATGTTAGTAGCAGAAGTACAAGAAAAAGAGCAGTTGATAACACCGAGGAAGAGTCGGGCGAAAGATTTCTATGACCTGTTGAAAGTAAGACTTACAATGGTTGTCGTCTTTTCTGGCATCTTCGGTTATTTGTTGGGAACAAAAGAGGCTTCTGCTATAGAGCTGATCGCTTTGACTATTGGTAGCTTTCTGATCACAGGTTCGGCGAACACCATCAATCAGATTCTTGAGAAAGAATATGATAAGATGATGAAAAGAACCATGAACAGACCACTTCCATTAGGTATCATCACTAGAAAAGAAGCGGCTATTTATGCAATTGTATTGGCAGTAGTAGGAGGTGCGGTAATGTTTACTTTTCTGAATACTTTTTCAACATTGCTTTCATTGCTCTCATTAGTGTTATATGCATTTGTATATACGCCGTTGAAAAGAATAACACCCCTTTCAGTACTCGTTGGAGCATTTCCGGGAGGCTTCCCGCCAATGATAGGCTGGGTAGCGGCAACAGGATTTGTAGGTATTGAAGGACTGATTTTATTTGCAATCCAATTCATGTGGCAGTTCCCTCACTTCTGGGCAATTGCCTGGGTGGCAGATAAAGACTACAAAAAAGCAGGTTTCAAAATGTTGCCATTCAATGGCGATAAAGATGTCAATACAGCGATTCAGATTTCGATTTATACAATGTTCTTATTGCCAATGGGTTTTCTGCCTACACAGTTTGGTATAACAGGTTATATTTCAGGAATTATCGCCGCATTAGCCGGAGCAGGATTTTTATTCCAGACGTTCGGTCTAATAAAAGAAAAAACAGATAAGGCAGCGTTGAAGATTATGTTCTCCTCCTTTATCTATTTACCCATTGTTCAAATTGTATATTTAATAGATAAGATTTAAGAAATTATGTCGGCAGTAAATACACCCAAGCGCCCTTTAAGCATGCATCCAAAGAAATTTGCGATGTGGTTATTCATCGTGAGTGTAGTGATGATTTTTGCGGCGCTTACTAGTGCTTATATCGTAAGACAAGCGGAAGGAAACTGGTATATGTTTGAATTGCCAAACATTTTGTATGCAAGTACAGTTGTAATACTAGTCAGTAGTTTGACAATGCACTGGGCCTATCTAGGAGCGAAGAAGGATAACATGTCACAATTGAAAAGTGCCATTACTTTGACTTCAATATTAGGCTTCGTTTTCTTATTTCTTCAAGTGAAAGGCTGGGGAGAATTAGTAGACATCAATGTGTATTTTGTAGGTAATCCTTCAGGCTCTTTTGTATATGTACTTACAGGATTGCATGGAGTTCACATTATAAGTGGTATTATATATTTGGCAATTATTCTTGTAGAATCATATAGAAATAAAATTAATTCGTCCTCTATTGTAAGAATGGAGATGTGTGCTAACTATTGGCACTTTTTAGGTGGATTATGGGTTTATCTCTTCGTATTTCTACTTTTGAATCGCTAAAGAATGACAATCGTCATAAAAAAATAGCACAAATGTCATCAAATAGTTGTTATTGTTAAAAATCGACTATTTATTTGTGTTAGGAAATATAATTCAAACAGACACTATAAAAATAACTTACAATTTTTTATGTCATCATCTACAACTTTGACAAATCCCGTAGTTACTAAATGGGATGGTGGAGAAAGACCAATGAAAGCAACTTATGGAAAACTGATGATGTGGTTTTTCTTAGTATCGGATGCTTTTACATTCGCGTCTTTATTAATCGCTTACGGTGTGGTTAGATACATGCACCCAGCTTATGAAGGTCCATATTCAGCTTTTGAATTTGCTACAAGTTCAGAAAACTTTTATTGGCCAATTCCGGAAAAGGTATTTAACGCTTTCCCAGGATTGCACGGAGTAGATGCTCCATTGATGTTCGTAGGTTTAATGACATTTATTCTAATCCTTTCTTCTGTAACTATGGTATTGGCTGTAGAAGCAGGTGAAAGAAAATCTAAAGCAGAAGTTGAAAAGTGGATGCTTTGGACGATTGTAGGTGGTATTACTTTCCTTGCTTGTCAAGCTTGGGAATGGTCTCACTTTATCCACGGTACAGACGAGGGTGTTATCAGAGACGGTGTTCAAATCTTTGGTGCGAACTTAAGAGAGAATCAATACGGTCCTCAATTATTCGCTAGTTTCTTCTTCTTTATTACAGGTTTCCACGGTATTCACGTAACAAGTGGTGTTATCATCAATATCGTTATTTTCTACAACGTAGTAATGGGAACTTATGAAGAAAGAGGTACTTATGAGATGATCGAAAAAGGTGGTTTATACTGGCACTTTGTCGATTTAGTATGGGTATTCGTATTTACTTTCTTCTACCTAGTATAAGACCGAAAATTAGATTTACTAACTCTTAAAGAATAAAGAAATGGCACATTTTGATGCTTCAATGACACCTGAGCAAATTAAGGCGGCTAAAATGAAAACTGTAGTGAAAGTAACTGCAATTTTAGCTATCGTCACTATCATTGAATTTATTTTTGCTTTTGCATGGCCTGACGGCAGTAGCAGAACTGTATTAAATATTATCTTCGTTGCTTTAACTCTAGTAAAAGCAGGTTACATTATTTGGGAATTCATGCACTTAGGTCATGAGACAAAACTTTTAAAGTTTGTGATTTTATTCCCATTACTGTTTTTAGTATGGTTATTAGTAGCCCTTTTTGATGAAGGTGGAGCAGTAGTAACTGCTATTCAAAACTGGTAATTCCAATTTTGGGTAATATTATTTAATAATATGGTTTGATTTCTACACCTTTGCAGAAGTCAAACCATATTTACTTTTAGAGCACTTTAATTAATGAATAAACCTAATGCAAAAAAATGGATCTTCCTTTTCGCACTGATCGGAACTCCATTGTTTATTTTCTTCTTCCTTAAAAACTTCGGGACGAACGAATATAGATTAGAATCACCGGAAGAACTTCAAGTGTATAACTTAAAGTCTGTGAATTGTACACCTAATGAGATCAATGGAGTACATCGCATTCCATCTTTTGATTTTCTAAATCAAGATAGCGTTCGTTTTACAAATAGAAACTTGGAAGGAAAAGTGTATGTAGCGGATTTCTTCTTTACTTCTTGTCCTGATATTTGCAAGGCAATGACCTCAGGTTTATTAAGAGTACAAGAGCGCTTTAAGAATGAGCCCAAAGTAGAATTATTATCTTTTTCTATTGACCCCAATTACGATACGCCGAAGGTGCTGAAAGATTATGCATCAAAATATAAAATTGATACAAATAAGTGGAACCTTCTAACGGGTGATAAACAAACAATAATGGATTTAGGGCAATGTGGTTTTTATATCACTGCAAAAGAAGAAGCACTAGGTCAAAGTACATCTTTATCTCATTCTGATAAACTGATTCTTGTAGATACAGAAGGAAGAATCAGAGGTTTTTACAGTGGTACAGACCAAGAGGATGTGAAGAGATTATTAACCGAGATATCAATACTATTAACAGAAAAATAATGGAACACGCATTAACAAACAAAAACGACAAACTGCCAATGATCGTCATTGGAGTGGTGTCTGTTTTAATACCTATCGTTGTAGCATTACTACTTTTTATACCTCAAACGGGTAAATTAGGTGACCTTGACGTTTCCTTTTTACCACACCTCAATGCAGTGATCAATTTCTCTTGCGCTGTAGTGCTCTTGCTAGGAGCCTATTTTGCAAAGCAGAGAAAATTGGAATTGCATAAACTTATGATGTATATAGCCTTTACACTAGGAGCCATTTTTCTAGTATCTTATGTGATTTATCACTTCCAAGGCGGTCACACAGTATTTGGTGATTTGAATGGAGATGGTATTCTATCTGAAGCAGAGAAAGCGGAAGCAGGCTCGTTAAGGACTATCTATATTGTGATCTTATTGTCGCACATTGTATTGTCAGCAGTAGTAGTACCATTTGTACTACTGGCCATCTATTTTGCAATTACAAAGCGTTTAGAATCACACCGTAAAATTGTAAAGTGGACTTTCCCAATCTGGGAATATGTAGCTGTAACAGGCGTAATTGTTTATTTATTAATCAGCCCATACTATGCTTAAGAAAATATTTTTATCGATTACTCTTTCACTGGTAACTACTATCAGCATTTTTGCTCAATGTGCAATGTGTAGAGCTACAGTAGGAAATAATATCAGTGATGGAGCTAGTGCAATTGGAGCAGGTCTGAATAATGGTATTTTATACTTGATGGTGATGCCATATATTATTATTTCTTCCATCGTTTATCTATGGTATAGAAAAACACAGAAAGAAAAGCAGTCGCTCTCTATGTAATTCTGGTTTTACTGGAATGAAAAAACTTCAATAAGGTAGGTCTTATTGAAGTTTTTTTTTGTAGTATTGGGAATTCCAATCCATTTTTTATGACAGCTAAGCAATTTTTTAAAAAGATTTTCGGAGTAAAAAATAAAGTCATCATTGGAGGTGTCTTTATGGTGTTATCAATCATCATTTATCTTGTCAATATTGAGTTTTATAGTGATGAGAAATACGATTCATATGTTCAGGACCGAATTGTAGATTTAAGTAAAAATGCAGATGATGCTATTTACGAGATCAAGCAATCCTTAAAAGGCCAAAAAGGTGAAGACATACAGTTTAAATCTTTATTGTCTGTTGATGGAGAGCCTACTTATATTTTCAAAAGAGGTGAGTTGGTGTATTGGTCTGATAATAACCTGAGGTTGAAATATATTGAAGATAAGCTTTTTAATTATTTTGTTGAGGATGTCCTTAAGAAGGATGATTCCTATTATTATGTCAGAAAATCAAACATCCTGCTCTATAATCAGGATTATGAAATCTTTGTGATAGTGCCTTTGGTAGTGAAGTCAAATTACCAATCTATTATTCTCCCTGATTATGTCAATAAATTCGTTTTTGGAAGTAAAAAACAGCCTAAACTTGCGAAGTTCAAAGTCAATAGCAATTACAGAAACATTCAAACAAAGCTAGATAAATACTTATTCTCTATTGATGTTTCTGATAAAACGATAGTGGAGTTTTTTCCATGGCAATATTTTCTGGTTTCGGTTCTCTTAGCTGTATTTTTTCTGCTTTCATCACTAAGTACATATATCACGGAGAAGATTCGTGAAGGGTATTCTGTTTTTGTGATGCTGTCCATTTTTATCATCGGAGTTGTGTTGCTACATCAAGTAGTACTGGATATTATTAGTAACCCGATGATCAATGATGAGTACAAAATACTAGAACCAATACAAACTTCTTTTGTAGGGTCATGGGATTCAATGGGGGTGATATTATTAGACTTCACTTTTTGCTTATTAATATTCAGGTGGATCTCTAAAAATTTCAGACATTTATTTTCTATACGATCAATTCTCGAGCTAGATTCTAGAGTGAAGATAGGTATAAGTGTATTGATGATTATAGGTTACTTCTTTATTATCAATGGTTTTAAAGGGGTATTTGTCAATGTGTTGGAGATTATCCTCACTTATGAAATAGAGCTGACTTTTTTCGAGATGAGCACGCTGATTTTCTTATCGCAATTAATCGCTTTGATGGGTTTCTTGATGATGGGACTGATAGCACACTTCTTTATGAGACTAATTTGCTGGTGGCTGGATTTCTATGGAAAATCAATTGCTTTACTAATATCAATACTGACCGTTTTTATTCTTCAGTTTTTCTTTGAGCCATTTGATCTTATACTGATCAACTTAGTCGCCATTTTTATAGGCGTTTCTTTAATGATCAAATCACCGAACTACTATGCAAGCGGAAGGTTTCCAGCGATTATGTATCTTATTTCACATATAGTGCTTTTCTCCACTATGGGTGCAATTGTTATCGAAGGCGTTCAGACTAAAAAAGATGAGAACTTTAAGCAACAGTTCGCATTAAAATTGATGGATAATGATGATTTCGTGAAAACCCTATTGGAGAAAACGATCGCTCAAATTGAAGAGGATAATAGTGTGATTGATGCAATGGCATTCCTTAATAAGCCTTATGGTATCGAAGTCTCCAAAAACATTAAACTCGAATTAGTTGAATGGCTAGGCAATAGATTTGATATCAAAGTGAATATGCTTTTTGATAACGGTGAAAATGTTTCGGGTGAATATGATTACGATCAATTGTTGAATACGTTTAAGGAAAATAATGATGAAGAAGTAAAATTAGGTTTGAATACTAAAATGGACCTTCAGAAAGGTACCTACAGTTATCTTTGTAATATACCTATCATCGATAAGTTTGAATCCACTGATACATTGGGTTATTGTCTGATCGAACTTTATCAAAAATCAATTGGCGGTAAATACTTTAGGTCTACGCTATTGGATGAAGATTTTATCATTGGAAATTCACAAGAGGATTATTCATATGCTATTTTCTTTAAAGGAGAATTGATATTCAGTGCGGGTGATTATAATTACTCTAATAATTTCCTTGAAGAATCTTTTAAAGAGGGAACGATTTATCTATTGTCCAATGTGAAATTCAATGGTTATGAACACTTATTATTGCCAAATACAAACAATAGGATTGTAGTTATTTCGTCCAAAGAATTCAATTATCTCAACTATTTTAAGGCATTTTCGACTTATTTCACCGTATTGGTATTTATTGTTTTCTTTACTTTTAACCTGACCAATTACCTCAGAAACCCTTCAGAATATTCTAGAAGTTTCACTACCAAAGTACAGATTTACCTCAACCTATCCATTTTCTTTCCCATCTTTTTATTGGCGATTGTAATGGGTTCAGTCATGGTAACTACTACTAAGATGGAAGTCGAAAGGCAGTATCTTGAAAAAGCTCAGATTGTGGCAAGTAACCTCTTTAAGAATCATGAGCTTTCTAAAAATTATACAGAAAATGATGCGATAAAGCTTGATGTTTTCATTGAAGAGTTGTCTGATATTATGCAAGCTGATATCCGTTTTTATAACAAGCAAGGGATTCTTCAGTCTGCATCCGATAATGAAATCTTTGATGAGAAAATTCTTTCAGATGAAATTAACCCTCAAGCTTATGTTGGGATTGTAGAGGAAAAGAAAACGAGGGTAGTGTTGAAAGAACAGATAGGAACTTTAGAATACAACACTTCTTATATTGGTGTAAAAGCATTTAATACGGGTAAAGTAATGGGTATTGTCAGTATCCCTTTCTTTAAATCTTTAAACCGATTGGATGATAGATCGCTTGAGGTAATTACAACGATCATGATGATATTTACCATCTTGTTCCTGACATTACTGCCAATAGTACACTACGCTGCACAAGGACTTTTAAGCCCGATTAAGTTGATCATACCAGAATTGAACCGAATCACTCTGAGTAAGAAAAACGAGCCGATTCATTACACAGCACATGATGAATTTGGTCAGTTAGTAGGGGAGTATAATAAAATGCTTGCCAAGCTGGAGGAATCTAAAAAGGAACTGGAACAAAGTCAGAGAGAAAGTGCGTGGAGAGACGTTGCAAAACAAGTAGCACACGAGATCAAGAACCCGTTGACGCCAATGAAATTATATTTGCAGCAATTGGAAAGAGTAGCACAGAATGATGATAATCCAAAATTGATGAAAGCTACCAAAATGCTGATCAATCAAGTGGATACCCTGAGTGGTATTGTTACTTCCTTCTCATCTTTTGCAACGATGCCTGTTCCTAAGCGTGAAGAATTTAATTTGTCAAAAGTTATTCAGCAAACCATTCTATTGCATTCTAGTAAGTCGAATATTCACTTCTCAAACACACAAGTGGGTGCAGATGTGATTGTAGAAGGTGATGAAAAATTGACAGCAAGAATATTAAGCAACCTGATCTTGAACGGTATTCAAGCCATAGATGATGACAAAGAATCAAAAATAATTTTAGACCTCTACGAAAATGGAGAAAAAGCCATCGTTACAGTGATTGATAATGGCAAAGGAATTCCAGAAGATGTACAGAATAAAGTGTTCGTACCTAACTTCACGACCAAAGAAACGGGATCAGGGATTGGTTTGGCCGTTGCAAAAAGGGGGATTGAACAGATGGGAGGTAGTATATGGTTTGAAACTACAGAAGGTGACGGTACTTCATTCTTCGTAGAGTTCTTGATGGTATAAAATTACAATTTTAGAAACTTACACTGATACCGGGACCAATCATCCAGAAAAAGGTGTCTGCCTTTAGGAAATAACCAAATCCAACATATAATGGTAGGGATAGTTTTCGGCCAGGCCGTTGTAAGGGATGGACACTTCCAAGTGCTACAATTCCCAAATCTCGGTCAATATCGGTATTGTCGCTAAGGTTAAATGCATTAAGTGCAATAGAACCCACACCAATACGGTAAGGTCTCACTTTGCCAATTGTTCCAGGTTTAAAGAACTTAAATTGAGCAATTGCAGAGATACTAATACCGCTGATACCAGATGAAATGTCGTCTTCATTTGTTTTTTTAACAAGCAAACCTGCAGGGAATGAAAGTTCTACATCAAACTGAGATTTTCGTGCAGCGTATATTTCAATTTTCTTAGTATGGACTTGCTCTGTGTATTTATCCTTTTGGTGTTTGATGTAAATTTCAATTTTTGACCAGTCCTGCAATCTGTGAGTCTTGATTCCTAGATATTTATTGAGTGTTATGAGCGGATCTGTACAATTATTTTTCTCGTAATTATGATATCTTGGAGAAGAGCTTCCAGGGCAGATTACAATATTTTCATCTTTAGCAATTTCAACAAGCTGACCGGCAGGGCCAATAACTCGTACATCTAATGTGATATATTGCTTACCATATAAAAGTCCGTCATCAATCCAATCAGGGTTGAATCGGAGAATTACATCCGTCATGGCTTTAAAATAAAAGATTGGCTTCTCTATTTCAGATACCAGTTTTGGAGCATTACCATAATCGATCGTTACAAAATCAAAGTTTCTAGGAGATTGCTTTTCCTTTACTTTCAGTGAATGTCCTGTAAACTCATCCCCGTTAAAGATCTTCAATTCTTTTCGGTTAATGTTAATAGGAATTGAAATCTGCATGGTTTGCATATCTTTTGTGATGTTGACCGAGTCAATGCTTAAATTTCTCAATCCATCAAACATATAACGAGCATGTTGCATTTGTTCTCCTTCAAATTTGATGGCAACAGTTTCTCCAGGATAAACATTTAAATTGTCCGTCCAGTTTTTACCCGCGTGCAATACTTGAATGCTTTTGATGATGGTTTTTGAGATTATGCTAAAGTTGGTGATAAATGCAGGGTCATCACCATCTTTGATATAAAGATAACCGTCTTGAAAGTTATGATAGTCATAAACTCTCAAAGAACACATTGTACGGTTGTTACTTAAATTATTTTTAGTAAATAGCTCAGCAACCAATTTTCCACCTTTTTCTTCCTGTGCTTCAATTCGATAGGTCTTGTTCAGCAATAACTTTCTATTTTGCTGTATTTGAATTTCAACACCATCCTGACCATGTTCTTCTGCATCATAAACTACCTCACTTTTATCAGTAGAGAGGAATGTCAGACGAGGAGCTTTTACAGTAAACCTTAGATTAAGAGGAAGTGTTTCATATTGAGGTTGACCAAAAAGGAAATTGGGAGCAAAAGTTTCCAAAGCTATTTCAGTAGAGAATGTATTCAAAGATTTTGGTAATACCCCTAGAAAAATTCGATTCTCTCTCCTTGAAACTCTCCATGACATAAACTCCTGCTCATGCCAAATATTATCCACCCTTATATTCATGGGGTGATTGGTCAATATTTCGTATTCTTTTTCTTCTCCAATATAAAGCTCTCGGATCTCACTGCCTTTTTTATCAATGACTTCAATACTAGTATTTGTAAAAGGCATTAATTGTTGTTCGTAGGGGAGTTCCTTGCCATCTGCTGTCCATAAAGCAATAATGATAGACGGACGGAGAGTGGTAGTGGCTTTATTGAATTGAATTCGGAATTTATAGATGTTGTCAGCAACAGGCAGAGGATAATCTACAACCTTGATTTCAGATGTAGGTATTAATTTCAAATCAACAATATTGTCATCATTTTTAAGGTAAACTCTTACTTCAAAAACTTGATCAATACTATTAAAATGGAAAGGTAATGTTTTCTCATTTCTCCTTTTTCGGTTTAAAATAATACCATGTGAAGTGAGATTTGTAATTGTGGTATCACTAATAATCTCAATATCTTTAATGTAATGATTTACTTTTTGAGCGTAAACATCCTCTCCCAAACAAGAAAAAAATAGTAAAGCGAATATGAAAAAAATCCTTTGTGAGTTATTCATGCTATTTAACTTATAAGCGCTAAAGTTACATTAAAGAAGCAATTTATTACAATATACAAAAAAGAATGAGCGGTTGAATTCTTGATTTTAAAGAATCCTTTAGTAATTTAACATGACTTTAAATACGAAAAAATTAAACTAACGAACTTTTCTATGCAAAAATCAACAATTGAAGAAATTCAGGAGCGATTTGATAATGATGTTGAACGCTTCTCAAATTTAGAAACAGGCCAAGTTTCAACTATTGATGCTACCAATAGTTTGGAACTGATTACTGAGGCTGCTAAAAGTGTAAATATTGATGCAAAAGAGCTCTTAGATATCGGCTGTGGGGCCGGTAATTACTCACTTAAAATGTTGACAAAAATCCCTGATCTCAATTGTACCCTTGTTGACTTAAGCTCGCCGATGCTTGAAAGGGCACAAGAAAGAGTAAGTCAGGAAACAAATGGAAATGTAACAACGCTACAGGGAGATATCCGAAAAGTAAATCTTGAAGAAGGGAAATTTGATATTATTCTTGCAGGTGCAGTATTACATCATTTGAGAGATGATAATGACTGGGAAGAGACATTTACGAAGCTTTTTAAATTACTGAAAAAAGGTGGGTGTCTGATGATTTCAGATTTAGTCCTTCAAGAAAATCCTGCTGTAAATGCTATTATTTGGGAGAAATATGGATCTTACTTGGAAAGTGTTGGAGGTGTGGAGTATAGAGAAAAAGTGTTAGATTATATTGAAAAAGAAGATTCACCACGATCTATTACTTATCAATTGGAATTGATGAAAAAGATTGGTTTCTCTTCTACTGAAATCCTGCATAAAAATTTATGCTTTGGAGCATTTGGAGGAATAAAATAAGAGTATGTTTGAAACATGCTCTAATGAAACCGAAGTGTTGGTTTAAGTACAAAATAGAATTTGATCTTATTACTTAACACTGTTTAGTGTCATCTTGCTAATACTTTTGTATAAGTATCATGATACATGAAAAATAAATTTTATATCATATTCCGGAGTTGATTTTTATCAGTTGCACATAATTATCGAGTGTTTTGGAATTATTTCTAAACTGATTTCTGTTAAATTACATTGAAGTATAATGATACTTTCAGCAAGTACTGATTTTTTGGTACAATAAATTTTTATCCTAATTTATATTAAATGTTAACAGTACATACTTTAGACCTTAACTTCCTCGAGAATGAAGAAGCTATAGCTTCATATTTAGTTGAGACATCAAACGGCCCCTTTTTAATCGAAACAGGTCCTTTTTCCACTTTCAAAAATTTAGAGCAGCAACTGAGTAAGCATGGGTATACACCAAAAGACATTCAGCATGTTTTTATTACTCATATACATTTAGATCATGCAGGCGCGGCTTGGAAATTTGCAGAATATGGAGCAAAAGTTTATCTTCACCCTTTTGGGGAGAGGCATATGGCCGATCCTAGTAAGCTTATGGCTTCCGCTAAAATGATCTACAAAGAAGATATGGATCGACTTTGGGGTGATATGAAATCTATTCCTGCTGATTTATTGCATGCTACTGATCATGAAGAGATAATTACAATTGGAGAGGTTGAAGTAAAAGCTTGGCACACACCTGGACATGCAAATCATCATATTGCATGGCAAGTTGGTGAAAATTTATTCACTGGTGATGTGGCAGGTGTGAAAATTGAAAATGGTCCTGTAGTGGCTCCTTGTCCTCCTCCAGACATTAATTTGGAGAAATGGCAGGTGTCAATTGACCTAATTCGTAAAATATCTCCCTCTAAATTATACTTAACTCACTTCGGAGCCGTTAGTGATATAGAAAGTCATCTTATTGCGCTAGAAAAAGACCTTTATGACACCGCTGAACTTATTAAAGGTTATATTGACCAAGAATTGTCCCTCCCAGAAATGGAAGAACTTTTTATAAATCATGTTGATAGTGCATTAAGGGCATTAAATTTGACGGAAGAAATGCTGAAACAATATGATGCTGCAAATCCACCATTTATGAGTGTTGCAGGATTATTGAGGTATTGGCAGAAAAAATTGAACTAGAAACTTTTTAATAGGTTAAACAAATAATGGAGATAATCTCAGGTCTTGTTATTATATTTTTTGCATGCATTATTATCTGGAAAGCATGCGATGGTTTTGAAGACGCATCAGGATTCTTAGGCCGTAATATGAAGGGAGGAGTAAAAGGGGCGACAATCGATGCGATCGGTAGTTCAATGCCAGAACTTTTTACTACTTTTTTCTTTTTAGTATTGACAGGTGATGCAGCTGGTTTCGCCAGTGGTATTGGTACAACCTCCGGTAGTGCCGTCTTTAATATTATGATTATTCCTGCAGCAGTAATCATGAGTGTTATTGTTGTCAACAGAAAAGTTCAATATATCAATGTAAACCCTAAGGTTATATTAAGAGATGGTATTGCTTTAATGCTTTGTATTCTCTGTTTGATCATTTTTGTTTCTGAAAAAACGTTAGAGTGGTATCATGGAGCTTTCTTGATGTCGCTTTATATAGTTTATGTCATTTCTTTATTCTTTGTGAAAATGGATTCAGAAGGTGACGAGGACGATGATTATGAATATGAAGCAGGTTCAGGTGGACGTTTAAAAGCACTGCTGAAGCTTGATTTATCTCATGCAATATTGGGTAACAATGAAATGAGTTCTTCGAGAGCTTGGATTCTTCTTATTCTTTCAACTTCAATTGTAGGTGGTTCATGTCACTTACTAGTAACAGGTTGTGAGATGTTGGGAGATGGCTTGAACTGGAACACTTACGTTGTGGCCTTGATTTTTGCAGCGGCTGCCACTTCAGTTCCTGATACGATTATCTCAGTGAAAAGTGCCAATAATGGAGCATATAATGATGCTATTTCAAATGCATTAGGAAGTAATATTTTCGATATCTGTTTCGCTTTGGGTATGCCATTGACTATTTATACTTTGGTATATGACAAAAGCATTGTGATGACAGGTGGAGATGGTGAGATGAACTTTATTGGTCAATTCAGAGTCTTACTTCTATTTATGACTTTCTTTGCAACAGTGATTTTTTACATTGGAGCTAAAAGAAAACGTCTTGGAGCAAAGAGTGGTTATTTATTGATGCTTCTTTATGTTCTGTTTATTATATATACTTTGGCATATACTTATGATGCATCATTTATTAAAGGTTTAAGCGACTTCTTGATTGATGTGAATGACATATTAGTGAATCTAAGTCCTTTCCATAAATAATTGGAATAACATTATAAAATGAAGGTCAGTTCTTTAAAAAAGAGCTGACCTTCTTTTGTTTGATGAAATACTGAAATTATTTATCTTTCGCTTTAAAGAATAAAAAATGAACAAAGATAGATTAGATCAGCTATTTGCTTTTTATAAAGAGGATCCATCAGATCCTTTTGTAATATATGGTATTGCCACAGAATATGCCTCTGAAGAGAATTGGTCAGAAGCCATCAAATATTATGAAATCCTTCTAAATGAACATAAGACTTATACGGGTACTTATTATCATGCGGCTTATGCTTATGCTGAAAACAACCAAGCAGATAAGGCAGAAGAGATTTATAAAGTCGGTTTGAAGGTATGTCAAGAGGAGAAAGATCATCATGCTTTAAAAGAGCTGCAGTCTGCGTATACTAATTTTCAATTAGAAGAAGATGACGAGTGGTAAAAACGTTTATTCTCTATCACAGCTCAATAGGAGTATTGAACTTCATTTATCCAAAGTGAATTCTTCCTTTTGGATCAAAGCAGAAGTAGCTCAATTGCAGTTTAATGCAGGGTATGCTTTTTTAGAGCTTATAGAAAAAAAAGACGGTCATATCATCGCCAAAAATAAGGCAACGATTTGGGGGGCAGAACTACAAGTATTTAAACATCGCTTGAAATCCGTTTTCAATGAAGTATTGAAAGAAGGCGTAAATATTCTTGTAGAAGTCTCTATTAATTATCATGCTGTTTACGGTCTTTCATTACAAGTGCAGGACTTGGATGAATCTTTTAGTATAGGTGAATTAGAGAGGATCCGTAAAGAAAGTATTGCAAAGCTTGAAAAATTAGGAGCTTTTCAATGGCAGCAAAAGAATAAACTACCATTGGTTCCTCAGCGAATTGCTGTAATTTCATCTCGTAAAGCAGCAGGTTTTGAAGATTTCAAAGAACATTTATTAGCCAATTCTTCAAAATACGCATTCAAGCTTCAGCTTTTCAGTTCATCCGTACAAGGTCAGCATGCTGGAGAAGAGTTGATTGCAGCGCTTCATAAAATTGATCCCAACGATTTTGATGTCATTGCATTGATAAGAGGGGGAGGTGCAAAGACGGATTTAGCGGTATTTGATGATTATCATTTATCGTTTGCTATAGCACAATGTAAACTTCCGGTTCTAACAGGTATAGGGCATGAAAGAGACCTTTCTATCGCTGACATGGTATCACTTAAGAACTTTAAGACACCTACAGCTGTAGCTCATTTTCTATTAGATACGACAACTAATTTCGAAAATAAAATAGAGGATAAACTTGATAGTATTATTCGTAATATTTCTGATGAAATTCATTTACGAAAATCTGTTTTAAAATATCATATCACTAAAACATTACCTTCTTTCCAAAAGAAAATTGAAAAGCAACACTTCATGGTTGAGAAGCAGCTTCTTCAAATCCAAAACATGACTTCAGGGAAAGTAGATATGGAGCGGTTTAAGCTACGTCAGAAAGAAGTTCAGTTCTCTAAGATGTCAATAAAAAGGGGAGAAGATAGGCTGAGCCATCTTTGGGAAGGAATAAAGTATACTTTAAAAAATAGAATGAAGGATGAACAGTATCAACTCTCTTTGAAAGAAGTGGGTATCAGATCAAAAGATCCTATGGAGATATTAGCGAGAGGTTATTCTATGACATTAAAAGAGGGGAAATTGATCAATCCTGAGGAAATTAAAAAAGGAGACAAAATTCATACGCATACCCAAGGCAAAATTATTGAAAGTATTGTTGATAAAATAGATGAAAAATTGTAATATTTTTCTACTACCCCTTAACTTGCGTATTCAAATTTGAAGAGAATGTCAGAAGAGAAAGAAAATTTAACGTACGAATCTGCCCTTGAGGAATTAGAAAGTATTCAAAAAAAATTGGAATTAGAAGAAGTGCCAATTGATCAGCTTTCAAAATTGGCAAAAAGAGCTAAATTCCTAGTGAATTGGTGCAAGGATAAACTTAAGGATATTGATAAAGAATTGTCAGAGATTTTTGTCGAAGACCAATAGAATTTTTTGAATGAAAGACACTAAGAATTTACCTTATTTCATCTCTAAAAGGTTAAGCCAACATAGAAATAACTCATTTACAAAGCTGATATCCAAGATCGCAATTGGTAGTGTGGCATTGGGAATTGGAGCCTTGGTTTTGGCGTTTTCAATATTTTATGGATTTAAAGAAGGTATTGAGGAAAAACTTTTCCTGCATGTGGGGCACTTGAATGTTGAAAAATTTACAATGAACAGGAGTAAAGAAGAGCCTCCTGTGAACGTAAATAAATCTGTTCTTTATGAGGAGAAGGAATATTTACCTGGTGTGAAGAACGTATATAGTTACGCACATAAATGGGGATTGTTAAAATCAAATGATGAGGTATCAGGTATCCTTATTAAAGGACTTTCTGAAGATTATGATGTATCGAGGTGGGAATCTCAAATGGAAGAGGGGCATTTTCCTGATTTTGAACAGTCTAAAAATGGTTCTAAGGAAATTGTAATCAGCAAAGCTTTAGCTTCTAAAATGCACCTTGAAGTAGGGGATGATATAATTATCTATTTTATACAACAGCCGCCTAAAGCCCGAAAAATGAAAATCTCCGGAATATACAATACTGGCTTAGAAGATTTTGATGAATTGGTGGCCTATGGAGATATAAATTTGGTAAGAAGGCTCAACAATTGGGGAGATTCTCTTGTGGGGGGAATGGAACTTATGCTTGATGATTTTGAGACCTTAGAAACTACAGCAGAGCATTTGGATGAAAACTATGTTGATGTTCATCTTATATCAAGAAGTGTGAAAGATAAATATGCCCACTTCTTTGATTGGTTTCAGATGTTGTACAATAATGTATGGATTTTCTTAATTGTGATTACGAGTGTTGCTATTTTTAACGTCATCTCAATTATGCTTATCTTAATTATGGAACGTACTTCTATGATTGGTACATTCAAAGCATTAGGGTCAACCAATGATCTTCTTCAAAAGATTTTTATTTTTGATGGAATACGAATGGCAGTGAAAGGTATGCTGATAGGGAATTTTATTGCAATATCGTTTGGTGTAATTCAGCAACAGTTCAAATTGATTCCTTTAGAGGCGTCTACCTATTATTTAGATCATGTTCCTTTTAGTTTTCACTGGGATACGATATTTATTATCAATGTTACCGTGATCTTCTTGACGTCCTTGAGTTTATTGGTTCCCACTTCAATAGTATTGGGTATTTCACCAATAAAATCTATAAAATTCAATTAGTTTTCATTATCAAACTAAATCTACTAAGTGCAATTTATTTTTGACTTAGTACTTAAATCAAGTAATTATTGTTTTTTAGAAATTTATTTTTTTGAAGAACAGAATTAAAATATAACTTTGTAATGTTAGATAAATATGAGGTAAATACACCTCGAAATGCAACTCATTTATTTAACATTAAACCACTTCCTCAGGGAGTGGTTTTTTTATAAAAGAAAAACGCCTGTACAAATCATGCACAGGCGTTTGGAATATTTTTAAAAGCTATTTCTTAATATAGCTCAGGATATTCATTTGGTTTTACTTCAGACATAATCTCGTAAGCTGCTTCGAAGATGTCTTCTGTATTAGGTTTAGAGAAATAATCGCCGTCAGAAGCATATGCAGGTCTGTGAGGCATAGCAGAAACACATACAGGAGAAGAATCCAAGAATTCATACGCCTTGTGCTCATCAATCACTTGTTGCATCATATAACCTGTGCCACCACCTGGCATGTCTTCATCTGCAAAAATAACCCTGTTGGTCTTTTGGATAGAAGCTTTGATGATGCCCGTCGTATCGAAAGGTAATAAAGACTGAACGTCAATTACTTCAGCACTAATACCAATCTTAGCCAATTGATCAGCGGCTTCCATTACAATTCTACACATAGAACCATAAGTCACGATGGTAACATCTTCACCTTCTTTGATGATTTCTGGAATACCTAAAGGAGTACATACCTCATCAATGTTTTCAGGCATCTTCTCTTTCAAACGGTATCCGTTCAAACATTCAACAATTAGAGCAGGTTCGTCTGATTTCAACATTGTATTGTAGAAACCTGCGGCTCTTGTCATATTTCGAGGGACCAGAATATTGATACCTCTCATACTGTGAATCAAAGCGGCCATAGGAGAACCAGAGTGCCATACCCCCTCTAAACGGTGTCCACGAGTTCTGATAATCAATGGTGCTTTTTGACCACCTTTAGTTCTATATTCTAAACATGCAAGATCATCAGTCAAAGCCGTGATCGCATAGTAAATATAATCTAGGTATTGGATCTCAATGATAGGTCTCAGTCCACGAAGTGCTGCGCCGATTCCTTGTCCCAAAATAGTGGTTTCGCGGATACCTGTATCAGTGATACGGATTTCTCCATATTTATCTTGAAGGTCAGCAAAAGCTTGGTTTACATCACCAATTTTACCAACGTCTTCACCAATAGCAAATACCAAAGGATTTTGCTCAAACATTTTATCAAAGCAAGCCTGCATGATTTCTCTGCCGTCTACCATAGGGGAGTTCGCATTGTAAATCGGAAGCACTTCTTTGACATGTTTAGCAGCGGCACTTGATTCACTGTAAAGGTGACTGCTGTATCTTTCGTAGTTTTCCCTTCTTTCCTTCTTCACCCATTCTTGCATATCAGTTTTGATAGGCAGGTTGGTGTTTCGAAGTTCTCTCAAAGATTTTCGGACTACAGAAATTGCATCTTTACGAATAGGGTTGATGGTTTTCTTAAGCTCTTTCGCTAGACGTAAAATCTCATTGTTTTCAGGTAAAGAACTTACTGCTCTGTTCATTAGTTCCATCGCTTCGTCGTATTCTTTCGTCATACTCGCTTTGAAACTGTCCCAAGCCGCTTTTCTTTCTCTCTTTACCTTTTCAAGAGACTCTTTCTCGATTACCTCAATTTCTCCTTCCGAAATGAAGCCTTCTTCAATGGCCCATTCCTTCATTTTCTTCAAACAGTCGTATTCAAGCTCCCATTCCAAACGTTCTTTTGATTTATAACGTTCATGAGAACCAGAAGTAGAGTGTCCTTGAGGTTGTGTGACGTTGACAACATGAATTAATGAAGGTACGTGCTCTTTTCTTGCGATATCAACTGCCTGCTTGTATGTTTTTACTAGGGCAGGGTAATCCCAACCGTCAACAGTAAATACCTCAAGACCATTTGAGCCTTTCGTTCTTTGGAAGCCTTTTAACGCTTCACTGACACTGTTTTTGGACATTTGATATTCGTTAGGCACAGAAATACCATAACCATCATCCCAAACAGCACAGACCATTGGAATTTGTAGAACACCTGCAGCATTGATAGATTCAAAAAACGCTCCTTCGGCACAAGAAGCATTACCTATACTGCCAAATGTTACTTCATTTCCTTTATTTGTAAATTTCTTTGCAGTTTCATTGTCAAATAACTCAGGGTTGTTTCTATATAGCTTAGAAGCATAAGCCAACCCTACCATTCTTGGCATCTGACCCGATGTAGTAGAAACATCAGCACTTGAATTTTTTTGGTTAATTAAGTCTTTCCAAGTTCCATCGGCATTAATACTTCTGGTAGAAAAATGAGAATTCATACATCTACCACCACTTGATGGCTCGGCTTCTATGTCAGTATGTGCGTATAATTGAGCGTAAAACTCCTGGATAGTTAATTGATCAATTGCAAACATAAATGTTTGATCTCGGTAATAGCCCGAACGAAAATCGCCCTCCTTGAAGAATTTAGCCATAGCAAGCTGAGCGACTTCTTTTCCGTCTCCGAAAATACCAAATTTGGCTTTCCCCATAAAGACTTCTTTTCTACCGATCAAACTCGCGTGTCTACTCTCAATAGCTATCCTGAGGTCATTCACTACTTCTTCTTTCGAAAAAGTGTATTCTGAGATTTGCTTTTTTGTCATCTTTGATTTAGGACGATTTTTACTTCTCGTCATTATTGATTCGTTGCAAAAATAAGGAAAAAAGTGGTGTTATAAACCTAAAATTCCTAAAGTGTAAAAAATACGCAAAATATTTTTTTACTCTTTAGGAATTCAAAGATTACAACTAGTTCTACTTGAGTAGGTTAGCGATTTTATTAATTATTTCTTAATAATTCAATATATCTGTTGTGACGTTCCAAGATATCTGCAACGTAATGAACCGGTTCTTTTCCTCTTGCATAGCCAAATTTCACCACTTCATCTCTGTAATAATTCTTATTACTTTTCAATAGAAGGTATTTTTCTACATTTCCATCCCACACTTGAGGGTCGTGTTCATACTTCTTTGCAAGTCGTTGAGCATCTCTAACGTGCCCTTGACCTGTATTATAAGAAGCTAGCACGAATTTCATCCTTTCATTTTCGTCAGGAATCTCTTTCCAGTATTCTTCCAGCCATTTCAAATATTTTGAGCCTGCTCTAATATTCTGATGTGGATCACGTGGGTTATTAGCACCATACATTTTTGCTGTAGCAGGCATTAACTGCATTAAGCCAACTGCGCCCACCCAAGATTTTGCTTTAGGGTCAAACTTCGATTCTTGGTAGACCAATGAAGCTAGCAACAGCCAATCCCATCCTAATATTTCAGCTTGTTCTTTTATAATTTCATCATATTTAGAAAGAAGACCTCTATGTTCTACACTGCTGAAATATTCACTGTCAAAACGTTTTGATTGTGCTCTTACGTTTTTGAAGTATTTATTGTAAATCACATAAAAATCAGTAGTGTTTTTCATGCTGTCCAGCCAATGACTCACTTTCGCTTTTAGTGCAGGAGACTGCTTTCTTGTTGCCCAAGCGATACGTTGTGGGAAACTGATTGCTGTTTCAATATCAATATCAGGATAATACGTATTATTCAGTTTGGCAATATTTTCATCAGCCACAGTAAGTTCAATTTCCTTGTTGGCTACCTTGTGAATTAACTCCTCAGTACTTGTATTTTTATCTGCTAATACAATATTAATGTCTTCACCAAGTTCATTTTCTAAGTTTTTTAGACGTAAATGATAAGGTGTTTTTTCCCTTACAGTAACGGTTTTATTCGCAAGGTCTATGACATTTCTAATGAGTTTCTTATCTGTTTTATGTTTTGGGACTTTACGCCAATTGTCTGGTTTTCTTTGGACAAGTACTTGTTTTACTTGTGCTAAAGAAGTAGTGAAATCTACTCTCTCTTGACGTTCTTTAGTGATGGCAAGCCCATAAGCAATCAAATCTCCTTCACCTTTTTGTAAGGCTAATGCAAGGCTGTCAATACTTTTATAAACTTTCACATGAAGTTCAAGTTCAAGGTCATTGGCCAATTTTGTGAGTAATTCATACTCATAGCCCATCGTTTGTCCTTTATAAATAAAATAAGAAGTAGAGCTGTAAGCAGTCAACGCAATTAGTTTACCTCTTCTTTTAATTTCAGGATAGTCTTTACTGCTGAATTTTTCTTCTTCTACTTCAGTTTCAACAATCTCTTTATTAGCATTACTGCTACTTTCTCCATTCTTTGTTGTAGTACATGAAAAATGGAATAATAAGAGTATTAAGAAGTATATTAGATTATGTTTATTATGATTCATCGATCATTTGCTAGTTTTTTAAAAAAATATTCGTGTGTAAATATAATCCATAAACTTTATAAAAAGATATTCTCTTAGGATTTCTTATTCCATCACAAACCCCATTACAAGTACATCATCAGTTTGTTCTTCACTTTTTTTCCATGTAGAGAATGTATTTTCAAGTGTGCTTAATTGCATCCTCATTTCCAGTTTTCTGTTTTCGAAAAGAGTGTTTTTTAATTTTTTCGGCATAAACTTCTTTAGGCGTTCTCCACCAAATTGATCTTGAAAACCATCGCTGTACATATAAAAACGCATATTTTCATTGTATGCAAATTCATGCTTTGTGAAAGGAACAGGTAATTGATCGGGATGAAACATACCAATAGGCTGACGGTCCCCTTTGATGCAGATCAATTCTTCATCATCTGTATACAGTAGAGGGTTTTTAGCTCCTGAAAATGAACATATTTTATTTTGAGTATCAAAAACAGTTAATGCGAGATCCATCCCGTCTTTATTACTGGTGGTTTCTTGTTTTAGCTTTTTTCTGATTGTAAGGTCGAGTTGATTTAAAATTTCAGCCGAATCAAATATTTGTTTGTTGATGACAATATCTGTGAGTGCTTCTGACCCTAGCAGAGACATAAATGCTCCAGGAACTCCGTGCCCGGTACAATCAACAGCAGCAATTACAGTGTAATTTTCTTGTTTGTAAAACCAATAAAAATCGCCGCTGACAATGTCTCTAGGCTTGAAAAATATAAATCCATCCTTTACTATTTCAGAAAACCTATGAATAGAAGGGAGGAAGCAACGCTGAATCTGCTGCGCATAATTGATGCTTTCAAGAATTGCATGATTCATTGATTCAATCTGCACATTTTTCTTCTTCTCCAGCTCTACGTAGGCATCTTCTAATTTTTTATTACTTTCCTTCAGCATGTCATTCATTACAGAAATTTCTTCTGAATTTTGACGCACTTCCTCTTCCGCTGAAATTAATTGTCCATTTGTTTCCACAAGCTCATTTAAAGTTCTCAGTTGTTGATCTACAAAGAACTTCGAGAGAAAGAACAGCATAGTTGAGATCATTGAAAAATTAATCATCAACAGCATATTGAATACATGATAATTTTTTAAGGAGGGAGGTGTAATATGTTCAATATCGTGATCAATAAGAATAACAATCCCCATTAGGAAAACGAAAATACATAACCAATAATAAAGCGATTTTCCTTTATAAAAGGCAAGGGTGGAAGTGAGTGCAAAAAGAGACCAAATCATGACGACTCCAGTAGACCGGGTTCCTCCTAAAATGATCTGAAAAACAAAGGGTAAAAGAATGGAGAAAAAAGTTTGCAGGGCTTTACAGGACCTTTTAAAGTCTTTCGTAGCCCAGAAATAAATATTGAAGATACTGAAAATTACATAGCCAACAGGGATATATCCAGCAAAATTGAGGTCGAAATAAAAGGATAATCCACCCCAAGTTGCACCGCCAAAAGTCATCAGTATAGAAAATAATAAAAAGTTTCTATCTGATTCTCTTTGAGTCACATCTTCAAATATCTCTAAGATTCTTTTTTTGGTAGATTGGTACAATGAGTAATTTATTAAAGGTATTTCAAGCTTTATGGACATCTGTTATTATTAAGTAATGGCCTTCTTCAAAAACTGTAATTACTAACAACTTTTGATAAATAGATAGGTTGAATAAATGTTATTGTAAATTTACGCTAGTGTAAAATCACCGAAATACATTTAGATTAGCACTTTCAAGTATTAAGTCGGTAGCAAATGAGAAATAATCTTAGTACTTGTATCTATAATTTCGCACTTTTTTTTATCAATAGATACCATTTATAAATATGTCACAAGAAAAATCTTTGAATTCTCCATTAGTAGTGATTACCGGACCAACAGCAAGTGGGAAAACGGCTTTGGCTACTCATTTATCTGCAACAATAAATGGAGAGGTGATCAGTGCTGATTCTAGACAGGTTTATAGAAGAATGGATATTGGTACAGGAAAGGATTTATCGGAGTATACCGTAAATGGTGTGGATGTGCCTTATCATTTGATTGATATTTGTGAACCTGGGGAAACTTTTAATGTATATCAGTTTCAGAAATATTATGCGAAAGCAATTAGTGATATAAAAGCTCATAATGCTGTGCCAGTTTTAAGTGGTGGGACAGGTTTGTATATTGAAGCTGTTACTTTGGATGGTTATGAACATATTTGGATTCCTAGAAATGAGGAGTTACGAGCTTCTTTGGATGGCAAGTCAGTAGAAGTGCTATCAAAAATATATGCAGATATAAAAACTGGGCAGAATGACCATCAGTCCATTGAACACAGAGAGCGTTCTTTGATCAGAGCCATTGAGATTGAGACTTTCTTGAAAAGTGATCAAATATCAGAAGATAGACCTGTTGATATACCAAAACTGCCAACATACAATTTCGCGATGTTGATTGATAAAGAAACGAGGTGGAAGAAAATTGAAAAGCGTTTGGATGAAAGGTTTGAGGAAGGGATGATTGAAGAAGTTCAGCTTTTAATGAAAGAAGTAGGCCCTGAAAAATTAAAAAGTTTTGGATTAGAATACAGGCATATTACGGAGTATTTATTAGATGAAATCACTTTTGAGGAAATGAGAGAAATCTTGATGGTTTCAATCCGTAAATTCTCTAAAAGGCAAATGACTTGGTTTAGAAGGATGGAGAAGAAAACAAAAATCCATTGGATACCCGTGGAATGGGAAATGGAACAGAAAATAGATTTTGTAAGAAAGGAAATTAAACTCTAATAATAAATAGAAGAGGTCTATAAAGAAGCGAGCCATTTTGTAATTAAACAAAATGGCTCGTTTTTTATTTTTTCTTTTTCGGTATATAAATCGTCATATCATCGTCTACCTTAATTGCTTTTTCAAAATTATTTTGTTGCTGGTAAGATGTATTGGACTGTTGTTGATTGTAAAATGGACTATTTTGTGCTTGTTGTTGTTGCATCTTCATTAATCTCTTTCCCAAAATACCCATCAGAAATTTAATGATGACTTTAGAATACCTTTTGAAAAGAAATACGAATGCAACGATAACAATTAATATTTTGATTAATAGCATAAGTATGATTTGTATAATTTAATTTCGTAATGTTTCTGTATTAAAGCTCCAATAATGAAAATATTGAAGACTTAAGCGTATATTTGTCTTTTTGCAAATATAAACACTTTATTATAACGCAAGGTAGGGTGTATATGTTTAATAATTGAAATTTCTTTAGGTTAAATTAATAAATGTTGGAAATCTTATATCAAGATGAACATTTTGTAGCTGTCAATAAACCTTCAGGTTTGATGGTGCATCCATCGGAACTCACTGGACGGGAAGGAGAGTTTGCGATGTATCAGTTAAGGGATCAGTTGGGACAGTATGTATATCCATGTCACCGGTTGGATAGAGCTACATCAGGCGTTTTGATCTTTGCTTTTAGTTCGGAAATGTGTCAGCAGTTCCAAGAGTTGAATAATGAAAGTGGAGATGTGAAGAAGGAATATCTTTCCGTTGTCAGAGGACACTTGATGGAAAGCAAGATGTTGACAAAAGATATAAAAAACAGGTACGATAAAGTATACAAGTCAGCTAAAACCTATGTTGAACCTTTGGAAAGAGTGGAGTTGCCGATTCCAGTAGGACCTTATCAATCCTCAAGATATACATTAGTCTTATCGAGACCTTATACAGGGAAAACACATCAGATTCGTCTTCATCTTCGTGGAGAGAATCATCCCATAATAGGAGACAGGCGCTATGGCGATCACCGTCATAACAATATGTTTCTAGAGAAATTTCAATTAGACCGATTATGGTTGCATGCTTGGAAATACAGTTTTATACATCCCATAACACAAAGGTTGACGGAGATTAAAGCAGATTTACCAAGTGATTTTAAATCGATATTAAAATTAATAGATATAAATTATGAGTAAAGTACTCGTTGGCGTATATAATGAGCTAGAAGTAGCAAGAGTAACAGATTTTGGTTATTTCTTTGCCACTGACGATGGTGACGTTTTTATGCCTATTAGATTAGCAAAAGGAGAATTAAAGGTAGGAGAGACGACTACAGCATTTATCTATACAGATCAGGATAGAAGATGGGTAGCCACACATGAAAAGCCTAAAGGGATTGTAGGTGATTTTGTGACACTGCCTTGTAGTGATACCAATAAAATGGGAGCATTCTTAGATTGGGGAATATCCAAAGATCTTTTTGTGCCTTTTTCAGAACAAGAGGAACCTTTAAGAAAAAAGAGGTATTATACAGTATATATTGATCTGGATAGGAAAACGGGAAGGGTTTTTGCTTCTACAAAATTATATAAATATTTATCCAGAGATACTTCATCTTTTTACACTGATCAAGAAGTTTTTTTATACATTGCTCATGAAGTTGAACTTGGGTACGAATGTATCGTAAATAAAAAATGGAGAGGTTTACTGTACAAAAATAAAGTTTTCAAACCCTTAAAAGAAGGAAGCAAAGTAAAAGGTTTTGTTTCAGCCATACGCCCCGACGGTAAGCTCGACTTATCATTATCAAAATCTGGCTATCAATCAGATGATGTGGATAGAAAAGGGAAGGAACTAATACTATTAATGAGAAAAAAAGGAGGTTCGATGCCATTCAATGACAAGAGCCATCCTAAAGATATTATGCGTGAATTCCAGATGAGTAAAAAGCAGTTCAAGCAGATATTGGGCTATTTATACAAAATTGGGGTGATTGAATTCACAAATGAGGGTACAAAATTGGTAAATATTTAAATTTTGTAATTATTTTTAAGGAAAGATTTTGAATATCAAATTAAGATGAAGTAATTGTATAATTATAACATTTCATATTTGATATTGAAATGAGTACATAGTTAAAAATTGGATAACACTCTATTGAAAGTGCATTCAGAAGTCGATACACTATACCAAAAAATGCGAGGTGCGAATGGAGAAGAACTATTTGCATTTAAAGGCATGATGAATGACGATATTCTTGGAGAGATTTTAAGTAGAGTGGAAGATGCTTTGTCTGAGCATGAATCGTTAATGAAACTTCAGCGTAGAATTAATGTGATTGCTGTAGAAATACTTCAAAATATTTTTCATCATTTTGAAGGAGTTGATTCCACTACTGTTAGTGATCCCTCTCACAATATTGTCATGTTTTTGCTTTCTAAAGGAAAGGAATCCTACTATATCATAGCAGGCAATTACGTTCCTATTGAGACCGCAGAATTTTTAAAAGAGAAAATAGATTCTATTAACAATCTATCTGTAGAAGAACTTAAAAAGCGTTACCGCAAAGTTCTCAGTAATGGTGATTTTTCAGAGCAAGGAGGAGCAGGCTTGGGCATCATTGATATTGCTCGTAAATCAGGTCAGAAACTTGACTATGATTTCGTCACTAAAGATAATAGAAACTCATTTTTTACAATCAAAGTAAGCGTACCCGTATAATCGCACTAGAAGATGAAAGATTTTCTTAAAAAAGATACTCCTAAAACACCTCTTATACAAATGGAATATGAGAGTGGTTATTTTTTAATATCAGGTAGATCTATTCCTGAAAATTCAATAGAGTTTTACAGACCATTGTTTGAATGGTTGGATGAATATAACACTAGGCCACAGACGAAAACACAATTCGATGTGAGGTTAGAATATTTTAATACAAGTTCTTCAAAATGTCTTGTAGAGGTTTTTAGAAAATTGGAGTTTTTAAAAGCAAGTGGACATGATGTTGAAGTAAATTGGTATTACGAAGAAGATGATGAAGATATGCAAGAATCTGGTGAAGATTTCAAAGAAGTGATCAAGTTGCCGATCCATATGCATATTTTAGAAGAATAAAAAAAGGAGAGACTTAATTGCTCTCCTTTCTTTTTGCTCAAAATTATCTAAGATATATATATTAGATCTTAGGATCATTTTCTATAGCTGTATTAATTAAATCATCCACAAAGACCTTTGCCTTTTTGGGGAGTGAAATGACCATTTTTCCAGATTGGTATAAAGGCAATTGATCAAAGATCTTAGCGACTTTATCTAACTCGTCCCTCTTTAAGTTTATTTTCAATAATTGATTCTCAAACGAAGGTTTGTTTTTATAAATAGCTTCTAGTAATTCATATTGAGGATCTGTAAAAATCAAATCTCCAATTGGAGAGCCAATATTTTCCATTTCATTTCTCTCAATCTGATCCATCAAATAGAAAACCTCAATATCAATTTTACCTTCTTCACTTTCTTCTTCTTCTTCAATCAAAAACTGATTTTCATAAACTAATAGAATATGAGTAATCAATTCTTGTTGACTTTCAGAAAAATACTTCTTGATGCTTTCCCATTCAATCTCTTCAGAAAAAGCCTGTTTTAAGCTGTTGAGTTGCTTTTTATTGTATTTTGAATCTCCAATCTTCACAAACGTTTTGTCGTTGAAAATGGCTTCCAATAGCTTTAATTCAGCTTTTGAGAAGTTGTTGTCTGCAAAAATAGAGTTGTCTTCATTAGAACTTGAACTAGAAGATTCAATTTCATACAGTTCTTGAATGCTGAACGTATGAAACTCGTTTGGTTCTTCGTCATTCAGGTGAGAACACTTCTCTAGAATATTCAGTATAAACTGTTCCTGATCCATGTCTAATGGCGTGTTTTCAGGATATTCAAGGGTAGTGATGATTTCACGTACATAATCCAGCTGAGCGAGATTAAACGTTAAATTCCCAACTTTTACTTCTTTCTTGTTTTTCGTTTCATCTTCATGAATGATGGATAAAAATTCAAATTCATTATCCGTAAGAGTTGTAGCGGAAGTCAGTTCACCATCGCCGAAGTCTCTTTCAATTTCATTCATCATGAAAAGAACACTGATGTTTTTGAGGGAATCAATTAATTCCCATCGATTTTCATCATCATATTCCCAATCCGTTTCAATTTCATCCAGTTTTTCGCTCAGAGCTTTAAAAAATGAAAGCTGTTCTGGCTTTTGGATGACTTCTTGAATAGCATTGTAAACAGGAGTCCTTTTGCCTTTGCTGAAATCGATATTGTCAAGAATATTTTTAATCTGACTTATTTCTGCAGCCGTAAAAGGAGGGAATAGAGAAGAATTACTATCTTCGTCCTGATCATAAATAGATTTAAAGAATTCAAACTCATTGAGAGAAAAAATAAAATCGCTTGCTTCAGGAGTAATATTATGAGCCTCCAGATCTAGGCGGTCACTTTTTTCTAATTGATAGATTTCTTCAATGTGCATTCTGATGAATTTTTTCGTTTCGTTCTTAAAATACCTCCAATAATAAGGAGATAGAATTAAAATACATAAAGAAATTACAAAACAGATGTAAAAAAACGAATGTAATTTGTACTCTTACTTTCTATTTAGAGGTAGTTTTTGCAGATTTGCAAAGTTAATGGATAAACTGACCTTAAAACTGTGCAAAACTTCATCTTAAAGTGAGGTGATTGTGATCTTTTTTATTGGACCAATAATAGAAATATACTGAAATAAAAATATATGGGATTGTTTGATTTCTTTTCTAGCGACCTGGCAATTGACTTAGGTACTGCCAACACACTCGTTATTCAGAAAGACAAGGTAGTTGTAGATGAACCTTCAATCATTGCATTAGACCGTCAGAATGGAAAAGTCATTGCTGTAGGAACAAAAGCGATGCAAATGCACGAGAAGACGCATGAGAACATCAGAACTATTCGTCCGCTTCGTGATGGTGTTATTGCTGACTTCCACGCTGCAGAGCAGATGATACGTGGTATGATACGTATGATCAATCAGGGTAAAAGATTCTTTACTCCTTCTCACCGAATGGTAATCTGTATTCCTTCTGGTATTACCGAGGTGGAAAAACGTGCCGTACGTGACTCTGCAGAACACGCTGGAGCGAAAGAGGTGTATATGATTCCTGAACCAATTGCAGCAGCTATTGGTATTGGCATTGATATCGAACAACCTGTGGGTAGTATGATCGTAGATATCGGAGGTGGTACGACAGAGATTGCTGTCATTGCACTTTCTGGCATTGTTGGTGATCAGTCTATCAGAACTGCCGGTGATGTATTTACTAGAGATATTCTAGACTATATGCGTCGTCAGCACAACTTATTGATTGGTGAGCGTTCTGCTGAAAAAATCAAAGTAGAAGTAGGGTCTGCATTGACGGAGCTGGATGAGGAGATCGAGCCTTTTGAAGTAAGAGGTAGAGACCTTATGACAGGTATTCCTAAAGTTATTACAGTAACTTATTCAGAAGTGGCTTACGCTATTGATAAGTCGATTTCTAAAATTGAAGAAGCCGTATTAAGAGCTTTGGAAACAGCGCCTCCAGAATTATCGGCTGATATTTATGACAGAGGTATTCATCTTACAGGTGGAGGAGCGTTGTTAAGAGGGTTAGACAAGCGTCTTTCTATCAAAACAAAACTTCCAGTACACGTTGCAGATGATCCTTTGAGAGCCGTAGTGCGCGGAACAGGTCAAGCCTTGAAAAACTTGGATAGCTATAAAGCGGTATTGATGACTTAATCATTACCAATTGAATATAAAAAAGCCCTGAAATTTTTAAGTTTCAGGGCTTTTCTCGTTCCGCATTAAACCGAGAATGCCTTATTTGCCTTCTCCGACTTTTTTATCTTCCTCTTCATCACTGAAGATTCCAGTTACGAAGTCTTTCGCATCTTTCATCTTATCCGTAATTGGATCAGTATATTCTTTGAAATCTTCTTTGAAGTTGAAAGTTTTACCATTCTCAGGAGTGTTAGGAGAGTGGTCGTAACCTCCATTCAGAATGTTGTCATATTCTCCGCTTTGTACCCATTTCAGTAATTCTGCAATACGCGTTACTGGGAAAGGGTGAGATTTGAAAATAGTATTCAAAAATTTGTGAGTAGTGTTTACAAGTCCTGATTGCTGATTATACTCTTCGGCCTGTTTGATAAACTCACCGAGATTCATTTCTGCAATATTTCCTCCACCTGCAAGTTTCATCAATAAATGAATACTAGTTTCAGGGTTTTGTGATGACAGTAAACCTGCGCGGTCTGCTGAAAGTTCACTTTTACGTTCCCATTCTTTTAGAGCCATAATAATGGCAAGAATGACCGTTTTTCCCAATGGAATACCAAGGTCTACAATCGAGATTCTTAAAAGAACTCTCAATAGTGTGTGGTATAACACATGCCCTGAAATGATGTGTCCTAATTCATGTCCGATTACCGTAAGTAGTTCCTCTTCATTTAGAGTATCTACAATACTTGAGTTAAGCACGATAAATGGATTGTCAACCCCAATTGCTCCAGCATTTAAAATTGGGCTTTGTGATACGTAGAGCTCTGGAATTTCTTTCACGTCAAGGATTGCACATGCTTCAAGAAGCAATCTGTGTACCTTTGGAAATTGATTTTCATTTACGCGAACGGAAGAAGCCAGTGTCATTAGCCTTAATGACTTTTCAGTGGTGTTGCTTATGATGAATTTGAGTAGGGTATCAAAACCAGTCATTTTTTGTAACGCAGCCAGTGCCAGCTTGTCTGTCGGATGTTCCCAAGAGTTCGGATTAATGTTGGGGAACTTTTTTTTGTGTACTTTTAGTGCTTCTGAGCTCATATTAAATTCTTGCTTGTTGCTTTTTTACTCCCTAATTTATGATTTATAATTTAAAACTTTCCTATTTGTTCATGATATTTCAATACTATAAGTATAAAAAGTGTTTATAATAGGTATATTTACGTTTTAAAATAAGTATTAATTCAAAAATAGCTGATGTCCAATTCTCTAATTATTTTTAGTGATCAAAACTTAGGGATAGAGGTGCTGTTGAAAGTTGTAAAGTCGTAATTACAAAAATATAAAAAGGGTCAGTATTGAATAGTCTTGTTTAAATACTCAGTATCTCTTAAGGTACATTTTTTCCACTGTATTAATAACTCACTTGAGAAATAACTTATACATATTTATCACCTTCTTCTCAAACCTTTTATTGATTTCAGGTTGTGTTTCTTATAAAAATTTGGAGCAGGATCGAAGCCTTTTGGTTGATCAGAATATTGAAGGAGCAAAAGCTGTTGATAAATCTACACTAGATTCATATATCCGTTTAAAACCAAATAGATCTTTCCTGAAAACAGATATCCGGTTGCCTCTCTACTTTTACATGAGAGGAGAAAAATTTTACAAAAGAAACTATCAAAAAGACAGTATAAAATACGCTGACATGACAGAATATTACGATGAAGTCATTAAAGCGATGGAAGAAGAATGGAAAGACGATGTACTCAATAACAGAGAACATTTAGACAGCTTGTATCAAGAGGAAGTGTATTTAGTCTATAAAGATTTGAGAAAAGCTGAAAAGCAAGCAGTCAAAGATTCTGTTCGTGGAATTAGAAAACTGCGTAAAATCAAATCAAAATCAATCAGTAAGACTGAAAAGATAGCGGAGAGAGTAGAGAAAGGAAACTGGTGGATGCGTTCGGCGGGTGAACCTCCTGCCTATTTTGATTTAGAAGAATCTCAGAATAATCAAAAACTGCTTGAAAGAACATTGCATGCGAAGGGTTTTTTAAACGCTTCTGTTGATTTAGAAGTGGATACTGTAATTTATAATAACTACCCTCTGATTACTGAAAAATACATTATCAATGAAGGGAAACAATGGAAAGTACATTCTGTAAAATACAAAACACCTAGTTATAGCATTTACAATGAATTGCTCACTTACAGTAAGAAGAGTTTCCTTCAGGAAAATGGCCCATATTCTGAAAATAGTTTGCAGTTAGAAAGAAATAGACTAGCAAAGGTTTTAAAAAACAGTGGTTACTTTGATTTTGCATCTAACTATATACATTATGAGGTAGACACCAACAATGTGCATGGTCAAGTGGATATCTTGATTAAAGTTGATTCACCAAAAACAGGTGAGCGACATACAAGGTATTACATCAATGATATTACTTTTGAAACTGACCCTACTGATCCGGTTCTTTCGGATACCGTAGAATATGAAGATGTGACTTACATACAGCACGCCAAAAAATACAAACCTAAAATTCTAGACGGCAAGCTAGCTTTAAAAGAAAGTACGCCTTTCAATGAAATGCTTTCTAATGATACAAGGCGTTTTTTAAGTCAGATGGATGCCTTCAAGTTCGTGAATATAGAATATGTGAAAACAGGAAAGGATTCACTGAATGTGTTTATCTATCCAAGCTCATTTGACAAATATCAATATGCATTTGAAACAGGCCTGAATGTGAGCAGGTCCTTGCCAGGTCCTTTTGCCAGTGTTTCACTTAAATCGCGTAACATTTTTAGAGGTGCGGAGTCTTTGGAGTTTAGAGGGCGTTTTTCTTTGGAGGCACAAGCCAGTGTTTCGGAGAGCAGTAATGAGATTTATAATGGTACGGAATATGGATTCAGTACTATCTTGAATATTCCAAGACCTTTAATTCCTTTTTATAATAGGGTGAACGAATCGTATTATATCAGAAATGCCAAAACAAAGATTCTTGCAGATGTTTCTTACGTAAGCCGACCAGAGTATACTCGTTTAAATCTGAAAGGCCTTTTTGGTTATGATTGGAGAAACCGTAAAGAAGATTTATTTGAGTTGTCTTTAGCGGATTTGAACGTAGTGAGAACACCATTTTTGAGTAATGATTTTAGAGTTCGTCTACAACAATTGGCTGAACAAGGTAATACATTACATTATTCATTTGATAACTCATTCGTATCAAGTACCCACTTGAGCATGTCGAGAATGAGAGGAGATTATATGACAAGTTCATCAAAAGCTTCTTATATGAAACTATTTGGTGAAGTGGGAGGTAATATACTTGATTTAGTAAACCAATGGTCGGGAAGTGAGCCTGGAGCCATTTATGGATTGCGTTATTATAAATTCTTTAAAGTCTATTATGATTACAGAAAAGTGACGCCAATTGGCAGTAAGAAAAAACACTTTTTTGCCTCAAGAATTCATATGGGAGTAGCCAAGTCTTATGGAGAAGTGGGAGCGTTGCCCTATGAAAAGTATTTCTTCTCAGGCGGAGGTAACAGTAATAGAGCTTGGAGACCAAGACGATTGGGACCAGGTTCATATACACCGCCTCAAAATGAAAATGGTACTTTTAACTACAGTTTTGAACAGCCCGGTGATATCATCATGGAGTTCAATGTGGAGTGGAGATATAAAATAACAAAACTTTTCCAGTGGGCATTTTTTATTGATGCTACTAATGTTTGGCTCTTGGAAGAAGACAATACACGTCCGGGAGGTAATTTTGATGTGACCCGTTTCTGGAAAGAATTTGGAATTGGAGCTGGTTTAGGAGCAAGAATTGATTTTTCTTTCTTGCTGATTCGTTTGGATGTTGGTACTAAAATTTTTGATCCTGCAAGGAGAGAAGGTGATCGTTTTGTGGCAGGGTATGATTTTCTTGGTAAAGGAACTACTGAATTTAACATTGGTATAGGATATCCTTTCTAATTATTCTTATTTTTGTGCGAAATTTTAAAAAGAGTAAATGTTAGAAAAGAATATTGTCCTTTTATTGGGGGCTAATCTTGGTAATAAAGAGGAAACACTCCGACAAGCTGTTATTGAAATCGGTAAGGATGTGGGAGAAGTGGTAAGCCTTTCGCATTTTTATGAAACGGCAGCATGGGGAAAAGAAGATCAGCCAAGCTATTACAATCAAGTCTTAGTTTGTAAATCAACATTAGTTCCACAGGACTTATTATATGCAACTCAAAATATTGAGCAAAAGTTAGGTAGAGTAAGGAAAGAAAAGTGGGGGGCGAGAATCATTGATGTTGATATATTGTTTATTGAAAACGAGGTGGTTTCAGATGAAAATTTAAAAGTGCCTCACCCTTTTATACAGGAAAGAAGGTTCACATTAGAACCATTAACAGAAATATTACCAAACTTTGTTCATCCAGTTTTAAATCAATCCTTAAGTGATATACTTTTGCACTGTAAAGATCCGCTTACAGTAAAAAAGCTGTTGATTAAATAGGTTTATCTTTAGATAATGGCAAGAAGAAAAAAAAATATAGTTTTAGAAAACGTCAATATCATTGATGTTGGAAGTGAAGGAAAAGCAATTGCAAAAACAGAAGACAATATGACTGTTTTTGTAACAGGTGCTGTGACAGGCGATGTTTGTGACCTTCAAGTGACAAAGAAGAGAAGAGCCTATATGGAGGCGCGTCCTATTCAATTCCATGAATATTCTGATCAAAGAATTGAGCCGTTTTGTGAGCATTTTGGTACTTGCGGAGGATGTAAGTGGCAAATGTTGGATTACAAATGGCAGTTACACTATAAGCAAAAGCAAGTAGTGGATCAATTGTCAAGAATTGGTAAAGTGGAACTTCCTGAAATTACACCAATTTTTGCTTCAGACGAAACTTTTGAATACCGTAACAAAATGGAATTTACCTTTACAGGTAACCGTTGGTTGACGAAAGAGGAAATGGAAGAAAATGCTGAGGGTATTGAACGAAGAGGTGTTGGGCTTCATTTGCCAGGGATGTGGAATAAAATTCTTCACTTGAACAACTGTTATCTTCAAAATAAACCATCTGATGATATCAGAAAATCAGTGTATGACTTTATCGTGAAGAATGATTATACTGTTTATGATCAGAAAGAAGAGGACGGTTTCTTAAGAAATATGGTGATCAGAACGTCTTCAACAGGAGATATTATGGTGATGTTATTGTTCTTTAAAGATGATGAAGAAAAGCGTAACGCACTTTTAGACCATATCAAAGAGCAGTTCCCTGAAATCACATCATTACTTTATGTGATTAATGGTAAGAGGAATGATAGCTACCATGATCTAGATGTAATCACTTACCATGGTTTACCTTACATTGAGGAAGAAATGGAAGGCTTGCGTTTTAGAGTAGGACCAAAGTCATTCTACCAAACGAACTCAAAACAAGCTTACAATTTATATAAAGTAGCCCGAGATTTTGCAGAACTGACAGGTGAGGAAAAAGTATATGACCTTTACACGGGTACAGGTACTATTGCTCAGTTTGTTTCTAAAAAAGCAAAAGAGGTAATTGGTATTGAGTATGTGAAGGATGCCATTAAGGATGCGAAAGTAAATACAGATTTGAATGGTATCGATAACTGTAAATTCTTTGCAGGTGATATGAAAGATATCTTGGTGCCTTCATTTATCAAGAAACATGGAGAGCCTGATGTAATTATCACTGATCCTCCAAGGGCAGGGATGGACGAAAAAGTAGTAGCTCAAATTTTAAAAGTAGCTCCGAAAAGAATCGTTTATATCAGCTGTAATCCAGCTACTCAAGCAAGGGATTTAGCTCTATTAGATGAAAAGTATAAAGTAACGAAGGTCATGCCGGTGGATATGTTCCCTCATACCTACCACGTGGAGAACGTTGTAGCTTTAGAATTAAAATAAATAAGGAAGAGAAGTTTGAAAAAAGCTTCTCTTTTTTGTTTTTAATAAAAATTAAAAGAGTTTATTACTAAATTTGAATTAATATCAATGAATAGGTGTAAGAAATGTAATGCGACTATTCTTTTGGTTTGAATTAGTATATTTTTTACGTAAATTTACGTAGTAATACTTAATAGAACACTTGAACAAACTCGAAAATCAATTTTAATTATCATTTTCTAAAGATTGTGAAGGTCTTCTATAAATGAATACTGCTTCAAAATTGTAATAATTTATTAATATGATTTTGGGCGGAATTCTAGAGTAAGAGTAGGATATTAAATGGTGTGATATCCTATTATAAATAGGTTAAGCGATAAAATATTAAATTTTATTTGTATTTTTGCAGTGCGAAACAGCAGATAAAAGTATTTATCTATCGAATAATCAGTAATATACATATTTACTTATATACATTAAACAAACTTATAAACTACCTTTTACACCACAAAGAGAATTTTTATGAGCAGATATAACGAATACCTCAAGGAAATTGAAGAGAGAAAAGCACAAGGACTTCACCCGAAACCGATCGATGATGCAGAGTTGCTTTCTGAAGTAATTGAACAAATCAAAGACACTGGAAACGAACACCGTGAAGGTTCTCTTAACTTTTTTATTTACAACACATTACCTGGTACTACGAGTGCGGCAGGTGTAAAAGCGAAGTTTTTAAAAGAGATTATTCTTGGAGAAGCAACTGTAGCTGAGATTTCTTCTGAGTTTGCATTTGAGCAATTGTCACACATGAAAGGTGGTCCTTCTATTGAAGTACTTTTAGACCTTGCTTTAGGTACTGACGCTAAGATTGCTGAAGAAGCTTCAAAAGTATTGAAAACACAAGTTTTCTTATATGAAGCAGATATGGAGCGTTTAGAGGTTGCTTTCAAAGAAGGTAATGCTATCGCTAAAGATATCTTAGAAAGCTATGCTAACGCTGAATTCTTCACTAAACTTCCTGAAGTGGATGAAGAAATCAAAATCGTAACGTTTATTGCAGGAACAGGTGATATCTCTACAGATTTACTTTCTCCTGGTGCTGACGCTCACTCAAGATCAGATCGTGAATTACACGGACAATGTATCTTCGAACACAACAAAGAACAACAAGCGGCACTTTCAGCATTAAAAGAACAACACCCTGACAAGCGTGTGATGTTAATTGCTGAAAAAGGTACAATGGGTGTAGGTTCTTCAAGAATGTCAGGTGTAAACAACGTGGCATTATGGACAGGTATCCCTGGTAGCCCATATGTTCCATTTGTAAATATCGCTCCAATTATTGCTGGTACAAACGGTATTTCACCAATCTTCTTAACTACAGTAGGAGTAACGGGTGGTATCGGTATTGACCTTCAAAACTGGGTGAAGAAAAAAGATGCTGATGGAAACACAGTATTAGATGCTGAAGGCGAGCCAGTTTTAGAGCACGCATACTCAGTAGAAACTGGTACGGTACTAACAATCAACACTAAGACTAAAAAATTATACAACGGTGATCAAGAATTAATTGACATCTCAGCTTCATTAACTCCACAAAAAGTAGAGTTTATCAAAGCAGGTGGTTCTTATGCAGTTGTATTTGGTAAGAAATTACAATCTTTCGCGGCGAAAACTTTAGGAGTTGAGGCTCCAGTAGTATTTGCACCATCTAAGGAAATCTCTGTTGATGGTCAAGGTTTAACAGCTGTTGAAAAGATCTTTAATAAAAACGCGGTAGGAACTACTCCAGGTGTTACTTTACACTCAGGTTCAGATGTTCGTGTAGAAGTGAACATTGTTGGTTCTCAAGATACTACTGGTTTGATGACCTCTCAAGAATTAGAGTCAATGGCTGCTACAGTTATTTCTCCAATTGTTGATGGTGCTTATCAATCAGGTTGTCATACTGCCTCTGTTTGGGATAAGAAAGCACAAGCAAACATTCCTAAGTTGATGAAATTCATGAACGACTTCGGTTTGATCACTGCTCGTGACCCTAAACATGTTTACCACTCAATGACAGACGTTATTCATAAAGTATTGAATGACATTACTGTTTCTGATTGGGATATCATCATCGGTGGTGATTCACATACAAGAATGTCAAAAGGTGTTGCTTTTGGTGCCGACTCAGGTACAGTAGCATTAGCTTTGGCAACAGGTGAGGCAACTATGCCAATTCCTGAGTCTGTAAAGGTGACTTTCAAAGGTGAAATGAAGCCTTACATGGACTTCCGTGATGTAGTTCACGCTACACAACAACAAATGTTGAAGCAATTTGGTGGTGATAACGTATTCCAAGGTAGAGTAATTGAAGTACACATTGGTACTTTAACGGCTGACCAAGCGTTTACTTTCACTGACTGGACTGCAGAGATGAAAGCGAAAGCATCGATTTGTATTTCAGAAGATGAGACATTAGTAGAATCATTGGAGATTGCGAAGTCTAGAATCCAGATCATGATTGAGAAGGGTATGGACAACGAGAAAGGAGTGCTTCAAGGATTGATCGATAAAGCGAACAAGAGAATCGAGGAAGTGAAGACAGGTGTTAAACCTCCATTGACTCCAGATGCTGACGCGAAGTACTTTGCTGAAGTTGAAGTGAACCTTGATGAGATTGCTGAGCCAATGATCGCTGACCCTGATGTATACAACGAGGACGTATCGAAGCGTTATACGCACGATACAATCAGACCTCTTTCTTTCTACGGTGGAGACAGACAAGTAGACTTAGGTTTTATCGGTTCTTGTATGGTTCACAAAGGTGATATGAAGATCCTTGCTCAAATGTTGAAAAACATTGAAGAGTTACACGGTAAAGTTGAATTCAAAGCTCCTCTAGTAGTAGCTCCTCCTACATACAACATTGTAGATGAGTTAAAAGCTGAAGGAGACTGGGAAGTACTTCAAAAGTACTCTGGTTTTGAATTTGATGATGAAGCTCCAAAAGGTGCGGCTCGTACAAAGTATGAGAACATGCTTTACTTAGAGCGTCCTGGATGTAACCTTTGTATGGGTAACCAAGAGAAAGCAGAGCCAGGTGATACAGTAATGGCAACTTCAACTCGTTTATTCCAAGGTAGAGTTGTAAAAGATTCTTCTGAGAAGAAAGGGGAGTCATTATTATCTTCTACGCCAGTGGTAGTACTTTCAACTATTTTAGGTAGAACTCCTGATTTAGCTGAGTACCAAGCAGCTGTAAAAGGTATCAACTTAACGAAGTTCAAACCTTCTTCTAAGTTGTTGACTTCATAATTCTAGCATAATAGAAAAAGACAGTAATCATTATCTGATTACTGATTTAAATATTAATCCCGGTGAAAGAAATTGCTCTTTTACCGGGATTTTTTTATAGAATTTAATGGAGAGTTATTAACTTTAATCTTATGCAGTTATACAATCAAAATTGAAAGTTTTAGACTTTCTTTTTTTGACAACTCTGTGTTAGAATTTCATTACGTAGCAATGCTATGCTTTTCAATTCTGCCTTGATTAGTCAAAAAAAATAATAATCTTACTTTTTCCAATTTTAAATGTATTACTGCTTATAAAACGCTTAGTTGTTCTTACAAAAACTAATAACATAGCACTTTAGTAAACTATTAATTATTGACATTTAAAACTTAAAATGAGAAAGCTTATATTTTTCGTCACCCTTTTATTGCCAACGATTGTATTTGCACAAGATAATATTGAAGAAGCTACAAATGCAGCTAAACAGAATGCTCTATTGATAGAGCAATTTTCATTATTGTCGCCGATGAGTATCAATCCTTATACTTCTATTTTTGTAACTTCTCTTTTATCAAAAATGGGATATCATAATGATTTCGTGGCTACAAATCCGTTTTTCGATAACTGGTTTATCTTAGGAACTTTTGGAATATTATTCTTGTTTACGTCAATCATGCGTCCATCTTTAGGTACAAATCAGATAACGGGTATTTTAGTAAAAGTAGATGAATACTTGGAAAGTAAAGCCGCAATTGTTACCAATATTCTTGTGATGGTTTTTCCTATTGTATTAAATGAAAATGCAGGAGCAGATGAAATTGTTTTTCAAGCAAGCTTCTTGTCAGTAAGTTTAAAAACATTAATGATTGTAGTAGTCTCCACTTATGCATTAATTGTTCTACTGACCATCCGTTTCTTTGTGGACACTTTGATTTATCTGTCACCAATTCCATTAGTAGATACAGGTTTACAAATTTTTAAAATTGTATTGTCAATCGCATTAGTTATTATTGGTATCATTAGTCCTACGTTTTCTTTTGTGATTTTAGTCGTGATGCTGGCTGTTTCACTTTTCTTTTATAAGAAAGCCAAACGTCAGCTGAATAAAATGAAATACTTTTTAATTCTTCCTGTAATTAATTTATTTACAAAGAAGAGCATCAGAGATAAAGGTATGAATGACTTGTCTATTCAAGTATTTTTAGGAAAGCCAACGTCTAAATTCTCTAAAAGTAAAATCGTTAGATTGGAGAAGCAAAACGATGAATTCTATTTGGTAAAGGAACGTTTTATTCTTCCAAAAGTCACAGAGAAAATAACATTAGAGGATTTTACCTTGACTCAAAATAGATTTGATACTGCACTTTCAAATTTCGATCAATCTATGGAGTTGTTTCTAAATAGATCTTACCATTCATTTATTGATGAAATCTCTGAGGAATTAAATGTATTACTGGTAAAAGAAGAGGAAGTAGATACCGTAAGTGGCAATAATATATTTAAAAAAGTAAAGAGTTTGTTTAATAAAAAAGACATTACTCAATTGAAAACCATGGCTTAGAGAAAGCTATAAATAATAATGGGCCGAGCTTTTGACTAATTGAAAGTTAGTGTGAGTCTTAATTGATTATTATATAATACCCCCACAGAAGAGAAGGATAAGTTCTCTTTGTGGGGGTGTTGTCTGTTTTTCAGAATAAGAAATCAAAGTTGTTTTGAATATGTTTCAAAAAGGTTCTTATTCTCCTTGGCCTAATGAGAATCCTCTTTTACCATTAAATTCATAAAGGTTTTCTGTTTTTATTATATCATAACCAAGATGATTTAAAACAGATTGAAGGGCAAGGATGTGTTCAAATTCTATCGGTTTATAATCTGGCTCTTCCTTGTTGATTACCGCATTTTGGCTAACAAATCTACATCTCCAATGATCGGTGCAGTAGGTTTGTGATAGACCTTCAGGGTAAACTTTAACACCTCTATTGGTGATCATTTTGAGTTTTAATTGATAGATATCTAGTTTTGAAAGTGCATGTCCCAATTTTTCTGGATCGGATTCTTTCCAGTCAAGAAATACATCAATGCCTACTAATTCTTTAGATTCTTCCTTTCTGTTATAATAAGGAATATTGATGATTCCATTTACAGTCTTATTAAAGCTTGGTTTCAAAATATTTGGCGTTCGACCAAGATTCGAGATGATGATATTTGTGAATTCTTCTGTACTTACTTTTTTTCTGCTTACTTCTTCTCTGTAAATATCTGCAGTGTGGTATCCTTGTTCAATTGTGCAAAGCCAAGCATTTTTAATTTTATCACCAATTTCAGACTGTCCAATATGGGCAAGTAAAGAGATGGCGGCATTTAAGAGTCCTGAAGGGTTGGCAATGTTTTTACCGGCAATGTCAGGGGCTGAACCATGAATTGCTTCAAACATAGCTACTTCTTTACCAATATTGGAAGAACCGCACATTCCGACCGAACCACCAATTTCAGCAACGATATCCGATATAATATCACCGTATAAATTTGAAGTGACAATAACATCATAGTTTTCGGGTTGAGCGGCAAGTTTTGCTGAACCTATATCTATAATTTGAACCTCACTTTCAATTCCTGGGTATTCTTTAGCCACTTCTTTAAAAACACTGTGAAATAAACCATCCGTTATTTTCATGATGTTATCCTTCACCATACAGGTGACTTTCTTTCTATTGTACACTTTAGCGTATTCGAAAGCGTATCTGATGATTCTTTCAGAACCGGGTCTAGTAATAAGTTTTAAGCATTGATATACATCTCGTGTTTGTCTATGTTCAATGCCGGCATATAAGTCTTCCTCATTTTCTCTAATGATTACCAAGTCCATCTTTGGAAAGTGCGTAGGTACAAAAGGGGAGTAGGCTTGTACAGGTCTTACATTGGCAAAAAGGCCGAGAGTTTTTCTTAATGTGACATTAAGACTTTTGTAGCCTTTGCCTTGTGGAGTAGTGATAGGAGCTTTAAGAATGACTTTGTTGTTTTTGATTACATCCCAAGCTTTATCATCTATTCCAGATGTTTGACCTGATAAGTAAGCTTTTTCTCCAACTTCAATAAATTCAGGTTCAATTTCTGCACCAGCCTCTTTTAAAATCTTTAAAGTGGCTTTCATGATTTCGGGCCCAATACCGTCTCCCTCAGCAATTGCAATTTTCACTGGAGTGATAATTTGACCTTCTTCTTTTTTGCTTAATAATTCTAATGTACTCATATGCAATAGGTTTTTGATGGTTACAACGCAAATATGAGTATTTTAATTCATAAATTAATATTTATACTTTTAATGATATACATAAGAAAATGTTATAAATGTGGAATTGACTACATAAAAAAAGCTGCCTTTAAATTGATAAAGGCAGCTTTAAGATTGAAGAGTATAATGACTTAGAAACTTAATTTTAAGCCCATGCTATAGGTGGTTCCGACGCCATAATAAACCTGTGCGGTGGCGGCGGTGTGGTCAAATCCATCCCGAGCATCGGATATATATTTTTCATCAAATATGTTATCGACATTTGCTGTAAACAATGTATTGACATTTCCTATAGTAAATTTATAGCTGAGGTTTAGATCAAACACATTGTAGTCCGGCATTTTCCATGAATCTGTTTTGTCTTCTTTATTACCTCTTGATGTAGGATCAAATTCAGCGTAATTATTTCCAAAGTAATTATAGTCAGCACCTATTTTAAAACCTTTAAACAGTTCATAACTTACTCCTAAAGCCGCAGTAGTTTGTGCAGCGTTACCTACTTTTAATCCAGCGATGTAAACATTAAGTGTGTCAATTGGATTTTGGTTATCATCAAAAACTACAACACCTTCAATGTCATTATCCCAAGTCCAATCACCCAAAGAAGCCATAGCCGTAAGTGTAAGTTTAGGATTAGGTTGGAATCTGGCATCAAACTCAAATCCCATATGAGTAGCATTTACCCCAAGGATATTGGCAAATGAATCATTATCCTGACCTGTTTGATCAGCGGGGATAGTTCTCGTGAAAGCTCTATCCATCCATTTAGTGTAATAGAAATTACCATTCAAGGTCCAGTTAGAATGTCTGTATCCATATCCAACTTCTACAGAAGCAATTTTTTCATTTACAGCATCTTTATTCCCTTCATTTCTGAAGTTCGGGAATACAGTACGGAAGAATGGAGCTCTAGAAAGATAGCCCGCATTTAAGAATACATTATGATGCTCATTGATGTTGTAATTGGCACCACCTTTTAAACTATATCCTAGAAAATTAAAAGCATCAGATTTTTGGTTGCCAGGAGTGTAGTTGAAATAATCATATCTATAATAAGTAGTATTGGATAATGCAGCAGAAACAAAGGCTGCTAATCGATCATTAGAATATTCTAATTGAGCAAAGCCACCTAGCCAATACACTTCTCCGTCATTATTATAACCAACTTTATCTCCTTCAATTGTTCTTTTATTTGGAGCATTGATATCATCATTATTTATGAAAAAGCTACCGCCCAAAAGATCAGTTACTTCTCTGTAATGAAGCCCTTTATAGTAACGTACATCAATACCGCCTAAAAAGGTCAGTTTATCCGAGATTTGATTATCATATACCGAAAGTGCTCCATACCAGTTGTGGTTGTTAATCGAGGCTCTCATAATTGTTTCAGAACCTGTGCCGCCCACAGTGTCACCAGCAACATTTTCTGCTCTTATTCTTTCCCAATCTAATAGACCGTCATTTAATCTATAATCATTATTAAAGACCTTACCTGCACCGAGTGTACCTGTTCCGCCACCTCTACCGATAGAAACATATACAGATGTAGATAAATTAGAATGGTCATTTATTGTCCAATAGTGGTTTAATGAAACCTGAGGTTTATGGTAGAAATTGGTAGCTAAATTATAGACTTGACCATCTAAATAACCCCAGTCAGGATTCGCTCTTGTTTTATAACGGTCATAGAATGCTATTTCTTTTCTAGTGGAACGTTGTCCATGAATTTGTGGAGCACCAAATGCAGTAAATGAAAGTAGGTGATTTTTATTAATTTCTTTTGAAACGTTCAAGAAGTAGGAGTAACCTTCGAACTGAGTGGCGTCAACCCATCCTTGACCAGTAGTTCTTGAACCGGAGAAAGTAACTGCCCAGCCGCTTTCCATTTTACCAGTAGATAGTGTAATACCAATTTTCTCTCTTCCGTTATTACCGATTCCATAATAGATATTACCGCCTTTTTCAGCATCGGTTGTTTTCGTAAGAATATTAATTGTACCACCAATAGAAGGTACCGCTACTTTAGAGGCTCCCAATCCTCTTTGTACTTGCATAGATCGTGTTACGTCTGATAAACCAGCCCAGTTGGACCAATAGACATTACCGTTTTCCATGTCATTCACTGGAACACCATTAATTAAAACGGCTACGTTGACATCACTAAAGCCACGAAGGTTAATACGTGAATCTCCAAAACCACCACCTTGTTTTGTGGCATAAACGCCGGGGGTTGATTTTAGAATTTCAGGAAATTCTTTAGTCCCTAGTTTTTCTTCAATAATCTCAGATTTAACAGTAGATACAGCTACAGGTGTTTTACGATCTACAGCTACGGAGGCTATGACCTCTACTTCTGCTAAACCTATTGCATCTGATCCCATAAACTGATCACCTAGATTTTTTTCTCCCCCATCTAGTACCACATCCTGTTCAATGGTTTGCAGTCCCACAAATGAGATGATTAAAGTAACTGCACCAGTTTTAGATGTTTTAAGAGAGAAGTTACCATCGAAATCAGATGTAGTTCCAATAGTTGTTCCTTTAATTACTACAGATGCACCTATAACTGGTTGGTCAACATCTTGTTCAATAACAGTTCCTTTAATTACAGTAGTTACCTCCTGAGCATAAAGCGAAAGACTTGCTATTATGGATAGAAGCAGCAGTGTAGCCTTTTTCATACGAAATAGTTAATTAAGAATTGAAGAGTAATTTTATAGTTAATTTCTGAAAAATTTCCTCTTTGAAAATTTTAACCTAATATAAAAATTAAAAAGTTGTTCTTCGATAGAAGGGTGTATAGTTTGCAGAATAATAAAGCGATAACATGAAATAATTACATATCAGCTATAATTCTTACTATGCTTTATGTTGTTTTGATGTAAGTATTTGATTATTAATTGTGTAAAAAATATATAAAGTGTAGAATTGAAATAGTTCTTTGTATGTAATGAAATTGTTGTATTGAAATTATTTGTTCTTATAACACGGGAACTCTTAGATGCTCTTCATTTCATAGTTCAATAAAATCTAGTTTTTATGTTTATTTTGGTTGATAGATAGCATGTTGTATGTTGATAGGTTTTTAAAAATTCTTGAACAAAGAAATCCCCTGCATTTCAGATTCGACATTACGAAATGAGATGCAGGGGATAATTATTTTTTAAACGTTTAGCTTATTGGCGAACCCAAGTTGATGAGGAAGCATCATAAACAAAACTTCTAGTTTGGATACTGTGTGCTCCATCATAGAATTTATAAGATACTGAAACCTCTTGATCGGCAATAGCTAACTCCTTATAGTTTTCAGTTAGAATGTGAATGATTTTAGCATCATTTACATTTTCCACTTGAGTACCTTCAGGATATTCACCTGGCTCATCACCCCAACCAAAGTTCATATATTTGTCATCACCAGTTAGAGTGTAATCAGCTTCAGTCAGTGTGATAGCTACAGCTAAAGATACTTTCCATAATCCTTCTCCTTCTACTGAATGCGTGTACTTAAACTTATCCATGCCTTGTGTGTTATGGATCGGAGCAGTTTGATTCCAAGCCTCAGCTTTAGTATAAGTCATAGACTTAATAATAGTACCTAAATCACCACCAGCATAATATTTAAATAAGAATTGAATCTCATCATCAACTTGAGCATAAGGTAATATTAATGCGGCAAATTGAGGTAAATAATTTTCTGGAGCATCAGAAGAACTAAAGTTGTTGTATTTACCAGGAGAACCCATTCGATCGTAATCCTCATCATATAACATGTACATTGCAGGAGTGCCTTCATATAATTCGAATCCATCTTCTTCTTTTTCAAATGTCTTATGAACCGTTGTTAAAGAAATATCTTCTTCTTTCATTCCATCTTCATAAGATTCGAAAACTTTGTAAGATGTTGTGATTACAAAACCAGTAGCTTCATCAGCATAAGCACTTGCTAGGATAGAAGGCATTGCTGAAGCAGCTGCGTCTTCTGATTTAAATCCATAGTAGCAGTTGTTGCTTTCATTGTATTCGAATGATCTTGAAACATCATTAGTTCCATTGTCATAATACTTGTAAGTAACAGTAACTTGATTTGCTACAACTGATTCAGATGCATAATTAGTCTGTAGAATATAGTTGATTTTAGCATCCAAGATGTTGTCTACAGGAGCACCCATAAAATCACCTTCTTTGTTGTCGTAATAACCAAAGTTGTTATAACTGTCATCTCCTGTCAATGCGTAATCCTCAGTAGTAAAAGTAATTGCTGTCAGAGAAGCGTCTAATGTGATTTCAGACCATAACTTTGTTTCATAGCAAACTTCACCTTCGTTAGCCTTATACTCATCGTTAGAAACAAAATGAGGAGCATTGAATGTAGGTTCATCTACTAAAGTACCAACTGAGTAAGTTACTTCTACTAATCTACCGTCAGTATGTTGGTTTGCACTATACTGATCTTTAAGAATTACAGGAATTCCTTCTTGAGCTGAAGCTACTGTAGCAAAAACAGTATCATCTTCAGAGATAATAATTGATTCAGGAATCGCCTGATCATCTCTTTGGTCAGATAAATCTTGCTGTACTGACTTGTTCAAATCCTTATATGGATCACAAGAGAATAGTCCTGCAGCAACAGCTAAAATATATATTAATGATTTTTTCATTTTTTCGATTAATCTAAAGTTGTTGTTGATTAGAATTTCAATTTCATACCTAAGCTCCAAGATCTACCCCAACCGTAGTAAACTCTTGTTGCAGACATAGCACTGTGGTCAGCACCGTCACGAGCATCTGTAATGTATGTAGTATCGAAAATGTTGTCAACGTTACCGTTGATTGAAGCGTCAAGCTTGTTGATTTTAAACTTGTAGCTGATGTTCATATCTACTACAGAGTAATCCTCTAATTTCCAAGGTTGAGCTCTGTCTTCTGAATTAGTACGTTGTCTTGGGTCGAAGTCTGCATAGTTTTCACCGAAGAAGTTGAAGTCAGCACCAATTCTTAAACCTTGGAATAATTCATAGTTAGCACCTAATGCAGCAGTTGTTTGTGCCGAGTTACCTACTTTGATGTCTTTCAAGTAAACATTGATGTATCTTTCAAGGTTGTTGTTGTCATCAAAAACAGGGATGTTTGTTAAATCGTTGTCGTATTTCCAGTCGCCTAAAGATACCATTGCTGTGAATGATAATTTGTGGTTTACGTCATACTTAGCATCAAACTCAATACCTTGGTGAGTTGAATTCAATCCAAGAATGTTAGCACTGCTTTGTTGGCCTACATTTACTCTGAAAGATTGGTCCATCCATTTTGTGTAGTAAACGTTTAAGTTTGCTGTTAATTTAGACGAACGGTAACCATAACCTAGCTCGAAAGAAGCAATTTTCTCATTTTTAGCATCTTTATTTGCATCGTTAGTGTAGTTAGGGAATACAGTGTTGAAGAAAGGAGCTCTTGAGATGTAACCAGAGTTGAAGAATACATTATGGTTGTCAGTCAAGTTGTAGTTCAAGCCACCTTTAGCATTGAAACCTAAGAAATCAATGTTTTCTGACTTTTGATTACCTGGCTCGTATTGGAAGTAGTCGTATCTAATATAAGTTGTATTAGAAATAGCTCCAGAAATGAACGCTGATAATTTGTCTTTAGAATATTCTAATTGACCAAATGCACCTGTCCAGTAAACTTCACCATCGTTGTTGTAACCTACTTTATCTCCTACAATTGCTTTTTTGTTAGGCTCATTGTCATTATCGTTGCTTAAGTAGTAGTTACCACCTAATAAATCTTCGATTTGACGGTAGTGCTCACCATAGTAGTATCTCACATCGATACCTGCTGTCAATGTTAAAGCATCAGTTAACTTATTATCAAAAGTAGAGATAGCACCTAACCAAGTATGATTGTTATTTGATGATCTTAAAACTGTTTCAGAACCTAATCCTAGTTCAGTTCTGTCAATATTTTCTTGTCTGATTTTTTCAAAGTCAATTAGACCGTCTGCTCTTCTGTAATCTGCTCCGTCTTTTGAATTTCCTAAGAAACCAGTACCACCACCAGTACCTGTAGAGTAATAAACTGACGTAGATAAGTTAGATTTCTCACTGATTTTCCAATAGTGATTTAATGACATATGAGGCTTATGGTAGAAGTTAGTGTTCAAGTTGTACTCTTGACCATCTAAATAACCCCAGTCTGGGTTGTATCTTCTTCCATAAAGTTGATAATCAGCAATACCTGCATTGTAACCTGTTCTTTGACCGTGAACCTGAGGAGCACCAAATGCAGTGAATGATAACATGTGGTTAGCATTGATTTCTTTTGAAACATTCAAGAAGTAAGAATATCCCTCAAATGAAGTTGCATCTACATAACCATTACCTGAAGTTCTTGATCCTGCAAAAGTTACAGCAAAACCATTGTCCATTTTACCAGTAGAAAGGTTAACGCTCATTTTTTGTCTGCCATCGTTACCAATGCCATAGTATAATGCACCACCTTTGTCAACGTCTGTAGTTTTTGTGATTACGTTGATTGTACCACCTACTGATGGAACAGCTACTTTAGAAGCTCCTAGACCTCTTTGTACTTGAATAGTACGAGCTACATCAGAAAGACCAGCCCAGTTTGACCAGTATACAGTACCGTTTTCCATATCGTTAACTGGTACACCGTTGATCATTACAGCAACGTTAGTAGAGTTAAAGCCACGAATGTTTACACGAGCATCACCAAATCCACCACCTTGTTTAGTAGCATAGATACCAGGAGTTGATTTTAATATTTCTGGGAATTCTTTTGTTCCTAATTTAGCCTCCAATCGCTCAGGATTAATAGTAGATACTGCTACTGGAGTTTTACGGTCAACTGCAACCGATGCGATTACTTCTACTTCTGATAAACCGATGGCATCAGATTCAAAGTTTAGTTCTCCGAAATTAATTGGAGTTCCGTTAAGAGTAACATCTTTTTCGATAGATGTGAAACCGACAAATGAAATTACAATTGTTTGGTTTCCACTTTTAGAAGTCTTTAATTTAAAGTCTCCATCGAAATCAGAGATTGTACCAGTTGTTGTTCCTTTTAGTACAATTGAAGCACCGATAACTGCTTCACCAGTTGCTCCGTCGATAACTTTACCTTCGATAGTTGTTGAAACCTCTTGTGCGAAAAGAGATAATGAAACTATAAATGATAGAAGTAACATAAACGACTTTTTCATAAAAGAATAAGTTTGTTTAATTAGATAAATAAATTTGAATTAGATTTCGGGGCAAAGCTATATTATATTTTCACAATAATTACCATAAATAATGCAACTTAATTCATGTAAAGCAGCAAGTGATTGAAATACAGATATATAAGACTACTTAATAAACGTTAATTCACTTACGCTTAACATTGGTTTTTGTGAAAATTATGATATTTTAATTCGATTTTAGTGTTTATTATTTTGATTTATAGGTTAATTGCCAAATATTGTTTTGATTTTATCATTAATATCATATTAGTGATAGAAAAATTAACAAAATGAGTAAATATTCATTTATATTCTACTGGATTAATAGGCTTTTAGATTGTTATTTTATCTTGAAGGTTAAAATAGGGGGTGTTTTTATGTGAAATTTAAGGTAAATCAGAATTTTTGATAATTCAGTATTTAGGAAATTTAATCAATTGATAACTAAAATGTTCAATGAGAAGTGTCGGGGAAACAAGAGATTGATAGACTTTTATGTAACACAGTGTAATAGTTGTTGAAGAAAGATCTTTAAAAGTATATAGGTAGAGATCGTTTTTATGAAATTATAGGCTAAACCTTTATTCCAGCTAAAAGCTTCCTGTTTTTCCATGTTGATGATAAAAAAAAGGGTAAAAAATAACCCTCCCAGTTACCGTCGTAACTAGGAGGGACCTATAGCTTATAAAAGACTAATAATTAAGAGATCTTAATTATTATTTGTCTTTCATTTGACTTTTCAAGTTTGCAAGAGCATCTAAATCACCTAATGAAGTAGTTGCCTCTTCGTTTGAAGCAGCAGCAGGCTTACCACCTTTTTTCGCAGCACCACCTTTCTTAGGAGCAGTAGTGTTAGCAGCAGCTTCGTTGTAAACGTGAACGTGAGAAAGGATGATCTTCTTATCATCTTTAGAGAATTCTAAAACTTTGAAGTCTAATGACTCACCAGTTTCAGGATTAGATCCGTCCTCTTTCTTAAGGTTCTTAGAGATTGAGAATCCTTCGATACCGTAAGGTAACTCGATCACACCACCTTTATCTGACTTAGAGATAATAGTACCTTTATGTACAGAATCAGGAGTAAATACTGTTTCGAAGTGTTCCCAAGGGTTCTCTTCTAACTGCTTGTGACCTAACGCTAAACGACGCTCTTCAGGGTTGATTTCAAGAACAACAACATCTAATTTTTCACCTTGTTTGATGAATTCAGATGGGTGCTTGATTTTCTTAGTCCATGAAAGGTCAGAAACGTGTACTAAACCGTCGATACCTTCTTCTAACTCAAGGAATAAACCGAAGTTAGTTAAGTTACGAACAACACCTGAGTGCTTAGTACCTACAGCATACTTCTCTAAAAGATCTTTCTTAGTCCAAGGATCTTCAGTTAATTGCTTGATACCTAATGACATCTTACGCTCGTCACGATCGATAGTTAATACAACTGCTTCGATTTCGTCACCAACTTTGATGAAGTCTTGAGGGTTACGTAAGTGTTGTGACCATGACATTTCAGAAACGTGGATCAGACCTTCAACGCCTGGCATGATTTCTAAGAACGCACCGTAATCAGCAACGTTTACGATTTTACCTTTAACTTTAGCTCCAACTTCAACATCAGCACCAAGAGAATCCCAAGGGTGAGAAGTAAGTTGTTTCATACCTAATGAGATACGCTTCTTATCATCATCAAAGTCAAGTACAACAACGTTAACTTTTTGGTCAAGCTGCAATACTTCCTCTGGATGAGAGATACGTCCCCAAGAGATGTCTGTAATGTGAAGAAGACCATCTACACCACCTAAATCGATGAATACACCGAAGTTTGTCATGTTTTTGATCACACCTTCCAAGATTTGACCTCTTTCTAGGTTGTTCAAGATGCGTTGCTTTTGCTCCTCCAAATCCTTCTCGATAAGGATCTTATGAGAAACTACAACGTTATCGTTAGCGTAGTTAATTTTAACTACTTTCAATTCCATCTTCTTACCTACAAATACGTCGAAGTCACGGATAGGCTTCACATCAATTTGAGAACCTGGCAAGAACGCCTCGATTCCGAAAATATCAGTGATAAGACCACCTTTAGTTCTACGCTTAACAACACCTTCGATAACAACGTCGTTATCAAGAGCATTTTGGATATTCTCCCAAGCGCGAACGATTTTTGCTTTTCTTCTAGAAAGAACAAGTTGACCGTTGTTGTCTTCTTGTTGCTCAACAAATACCTCAACTTCATCACCTACTTTTAGGTCTGGAGTGTCACGGAATTCGTTTGAAGGAACTAAACCATCAGATTTGAAACCGATGTTTAATACTACATCACGGTCAGTAATAGATACTACAGATGCTTTAACAACTTCTTTTTCATTAAGTTGGTTTAATGTACCTTCGTACATTTTAAGCATTTCTTCTTTTTCTGCTGCTGAGTAACCATCGCCGAATGCCGATTGTGAGTTTTCAAACTCGTCCCAGTTGAAGTCTTGTGATTGTTCTGACATAATAATTATGAGCACTGTTTACGCTCTTACGCTAGTGCTATGACGCAAGAGATTTATGATTAAATTATTAATGAAAATCCAGAGCTTGTACGTGGATTAACAACTGTCTTACAGAGCTAGTACGTGTAATTCAGCACGCAAAGGTAGGAAATTAATTTTGTAATCGGAAGAATTGAAGAGGATTAAAGCGTTAAGGAGTAATAATAAAGCAAGAAATATCTAACTTTGGGTATTCATAGACTAATCATAAACATAAAATGAAAGCAAATTATAATTTGGAGTGGCTTCAAAACAAAGTCAACAATGATGAATCTGTAAAATATCTCTTCTTTTGGGGACATACTAAATCAAAAAATCAGGAAGTAGGTAATTTCTGTTTTAGCCAGTGGTTTGAAAGTGACTTTGAAGTGGATGGTATAACTTTTAAATCTACGGAGCATTGGATGATGGCTCAAAAAGCAAAACTATTTAATGATACGGAGATTTATAATCAAATTATCAATTGTAAAAAGCCTGGTGAAGCAAAAGCATTAGGACGGAAAGTGAGGAATTTTGACGAATCTTTATGGAAGCAGTATCGATATGAAATCGTTACCAAGGGGAATATTCATAAATTCACTCAAAATCCAGTGCTAGGTCAATATTTATTAGGTACTCAATCAAGAGTTTTAGTAGAAGCAAGTCCTGTAGATACTATATGGGGTATAGGTTTGACGAAAGACAGCAAGAGTGCAAATGATGTTAATAGCTGGAGAGGATTAAATTTGTTAGGTTTCGCCTTGATGGAAACTAGAGACTTTATTAATGAGGTAGGTTTTGAAACTGAGAAGGTGAAGAAAGCTCTTTCTGAATTCGTTACCTAATAAAGAAGTATTCCATCATCAGCTCACGATTTAAGTCGTGGATTGATGATGGAATGAAAGTCTTAATGTAAACTACAGCCACATTTCAGAACTTTACAACTTTTGAAGCTTCATACATGGGAAAGAGGTGTTATAGCTTTCCTCTTCCCGATAGAATTTTTTAGAACTTGTTAGATTTATTTAATCAAAAAATGAAGCTCTCAAAAAATACTTGTTATTATTGATGATTTATTATGTATAGTGTGAGCGTTGTTATATAAAAGATGTGTAATTTTGGTTTTTTATTTGATGATTTTTTAATGATGAATTAATAGCTAATTAACAGATAATGAAAGTTGTATGAAATATTTCGGTGAATGAATGTTCAGTATAAATAAATTGCAATACAAATGTGTTAATGAAGTTTAATGTAATTGTCGAATATTATAACATTATATACCTTTGTTTATGTAAACTAAATATACTTTAATTGATTGTTGACTGTTTTAGATTCATGTGTTGTTATTATGGATTTAAAAAGTTTTAGTATTAAAGACAAAAGAAATAGGTTGTGTATTGTTGTTGAATATTACAACGTTAAAAGTTCTTTTGGTAACCAGATAAATTGCTATTTAGTAAACTTAATATTTTTCAAACCTTATTAAATGATGTGTTGTTGGTAACTGTTTAATAAAATCAAATTTATATTAACCTTTTAATAAAATTAATTTTCTCTCAAGATGTATGATTATAAAATACATTTTGAAATAGGATAACTATTCAGTTATTCTAATAATGGAGATTTCTAGCTTATTTGAATTCAATATTGGATGTATTGAAGTGAATTGTCGTATCTCAATTACTAGATAATTCATAAAATTAACTGTAACATTTTTTATTTTTAATTATGGATATTACACATATAGACCATATTGGTATTGCTGTAAATAACCTTGAGGAATCAGTCGATTTCTATAAAAACGTTTTGGGGCTGAAATGCATTTCCATGACTACAGTGGAAGATCAATTTGTCAAAGTGGCCATTTTCAAACTAGGAGAAACTAAAATTGAGTTGCTTGAATCTACTAGTGAGAATGGGGCAATTCAGAAATTTATTAATCGGAAAGGAGAAGGGATTCATCATATAGCTTATGGAGTGAACAACATAGAAAAGAGTTTAGATGATGCTGTCTCAAAAAATATTTCTTTGATTGATAAAGAACCAAGAACTGGAGCTGAAGGTGGGAAAATTGCATTTTTACACCCTAAAAGCTCATTTGGAGTACTTACGGAACTATGCGAACATAAATAATTATTTCGATTTATTTTTAACTACTGTTTGAGGAATCATTTATTCCGTTCAATTTATTTAACTACACTAAATTTTAGTATTGGATTTTTTACAAAATCTAATACAAAACTGATATGGCTACAAATTTAGAAAAATTAGAAGATCTTGTTGAGAAGAGATCTGAAGCATTACAAGGAGGTGGGGAGAAGCGCCTAAGTAAGCAATACCAGCAAGGCAAACTTACCGCTCGTGACAGAATTGATTTATTATTAGATAAAGGAAGTTTTGAGGAGTATGACATGTTCGTTATACATAGATTAAAAGATTTTGGTATGGAAGATCATAGCTTCTATACAGATGGAGTTGTAACAGGGCATGGAACCATTGATGGTAGAGTTGTATATGTATTTTCTCAAGATTTTACGATTTTCGGAGGCTCGCTCTCAGAAACATTTGCAAAGAAAATTTGTAAAGTGATGGACATGGCCATGAAAGTAGGGGCACCAATTATAGGTTTAAATGACTCTGGAGGAGCTCGTATACAAGAAGGAGTTATGTCCCTTAGCGGTTATGCAGAAATCTTCCAGCGTAATATTATGGCCTCAGGAGTTGTTCCCCAGCTCTCAGCTATTTTAGGGCCTTGTGCAGGTGGTGCAGTTTATTCTCCTGCTTTGACTGATTTTATTTTAATGTCTGATAAAACATCCTACATGTTTGTCACAGGACCCAAAGTAGTAAAGTCAGTAACTGGTGAAATAATCACACCTGAAAACTTAGGTGGTGCTAACGTACATAATTCTAAATCAGGAGTTTCTCATTTGATGGGAGACAACGATCAAGATACAATTAAGTACTTGAGGAAGTTAATAAGTTATATGCCCTCTAATTATATGGAGGCTCCTCCAATTGTGGAAACAACAGACACTATTGATAGAATAGAAGAAAAGCTTAATACGATAATCCCAGAAGATCCCAAAAAGCCCTATTCTATGAAAGAGGTAATTAACTTGATCGTAGATAAAGGTTCTTTCTTGGAGATTCATAAAGATTATGCAAAGAATATAATTATTGGTTTTTCAAGATTTAATGGAAGGTCAGTAGGTATTGTGGCAAATAATCCATCTTATATAGCAGGTGTTTTGGATATTGAAGCTTCAAAAAAGGCGGCTCGATTTGTACGCTTTTGTGATGCGTTTAACATTCCGCTAGTTACTTTGGTTGATGTGCCAGGTTTCTTGCCAGGGTCAGGACAGGAATACGGTGGAATCATATTTCATGGTGCAAAATTACTTTTTGCATATGGTGAGGCTACTGTTCCAAAAGTGACTGTGACATTGAGAAAATCATATGGTGGAGCTCATATTGTGATGAGTGGAAAACAATTAAGAGGTGATGTAAATTATGCTTGGCCATCAGCAGAAATTGCTGTAATGGGAGCCAAAGGAGCTGTAGAAGTTTTAGAAGGGAGGTCATTAAGTAAAATTACAGATAAAGAAGTTCGTCAAAAAGAGATTGTAAAAAAAGAAAATGAATATACAAAGAGGTTTGCTAATCCTTATCAAGCAGCAAGTCATGGTTTTGTAGATGATATTATTGAACCTAGAAGTACAAGGTTTAGAATATGTAGAAGTTTAGAAATGCTATCAAATAAAAAAGAAAAAAACCCAGGAAAAAAACACTCTAATATCCCACTTTAAATTATGGAATTTTTTTTAAACACTATGTTGGATCAAGGTGTAACAATGTCCTTTGTTGGATGTTCGTTAGTCTTTGCATCGCTCATTGCTTTCTTCTTTTTATTTACTTTCATGATACCTTGTTTCATGGAGCTAATAAAAAATATCAAGAAATCTTACTATGATATTATTAATGAAGAAAGCCCCGAACAAAAAGAAAGTGAAATTAAAGCGGCAATAATGGTTGCTTTATTTCAATTGAAGAAAGAACCTCATATTGAAGAGGATATGATTATAACTATTAAAAGAAATAACTCTCAGTGGGGAGTTAAGGGTTATTACAACTAAAAACTGAAAACAATGAAGCAATTAAAATGTAAAATCAATGGAAACCAATATAATGTCAACTTACTTAGTATGACTAGAGAATCTGCTGAAGTTGAGGTAAATGGAGCATTTTATTCGGTGGAGTTATTTGATGAAGATGAAAAAAAGAAACCTACAATACAAAAAGTTCCTAACCGGAATACAAACATTATAGAAAATTCACCAAAACCTGTCAGTAATAATGGAATAATTAAAGCTCCGTTACCAGGTACTTTGGTTGATATCAATGTAAGTGTTGGAGATCAAGTGAAGAAGGATGATGTAGTATTTATTCTGGAAGCAATGAAAATGGAGAATAATATTCTTGCGGGCAGTACGGGTACTGTGAAAAATGTTAATGTTGTAGCCGGACAATCTGTTTTAGAAGGTGAGATCTTAATGGAAATTACTTAAAGAATTAATCCTAATCTCTTCAATTTGTTTTACTCTTTTATATAAATGGCTTGTTAAAAAGCCGCTAAACTACTATCCCTTTTCTACTTAGATGATATGGCACTTATAGATGTACAAGAACTTTTTTTTGAAAGTATACATACACTGGCAAATAAGATGGAGTTTTATGAAACACCTCTACCATTTTTATTAATGATAGGTGTGGGTGCTTTATTGATTATTTTAGCTTTAAAATACAACTATGAGCCTCTTTTCATTATTTCCATTGGAGCAGGAATGATATTAGGGAATAACCCTTATTTGCCGGATAATCAGATTGGAATTAATGGTGATGGAGCAATACTTAATTTTCTATATATGGGTATAGAGAATGGGATTTACTCTTCACTCATTTTTTTAGGTTTTGGACTGATGACTGATTTTACATCACTGATTTCTAATCCAAAATTAATCCTTCTTGGTTCTGCAACACAAATAGGTGTCTTTTTAGCATTTATGAGTGCCTTATTATTAGGTTTTAATTTAGAGGAAGCTTCTACAATAGGATTAATTGGAGGGGCAGATGGCTTAACAGCAATTTTTCTTGCTGGTAAATTAGCACCACATTTATTAGGACCAGTTGCGATTGCAGCTTATTCTTATATGGCTTTAGTTCCTGTCATCTTACCTTCTTTAATGAGATTTATGACCACAAAAGAAGAGAGATGTATCATAATGAAACCGGAAAGAGAAGTATCTAGATCAGAAAAAATATTATTTCCTTTAGTAGGGTTGTTGTTTTCAAACCTAATAGCTCCCCATTCGATGGCATTGCTAGGTTTATTTTTCTTTGGAAATATTTTAAATGTATCTGGGAAAATTGAAAAGGTAACAACTAAAATCAAAACAAGCCTTGTTGATATTATAACAGTTATACTCGGTTTAACAGTAGGTTTATCTACTCAAGCGAATGAGTTTTTTACATTATTTAGTGTGAAAATTTTCTTAATAGGTATTTACTCTTTTGTTTTCGCAACGATCTCAGGTTTGTCTTTAGCTAAAATCATGAATTTTTTACTTAAAGGGAAAAATAGGATAAATCCATTATTAGGAGCTTCTGCTGTACCAGTAGTACCTAATTCAGCAAATATTGTTCAGAAAGAAGCATTTAAGGAGAACCCAGATAATGTCATTCTTTCAAAAGCAATAGCAGCCAATGTCTCTGGTTTAATAGGATCAGCATTAATAGCAGGTATATTTTTGAGTTTCTTCAAATAGATATTTTTTTACTAGAATTATTTTGAGGGTCAGTTTTAATGTTAGGCTGGCCCTTCACTTAAGAAATTAACTTCAAGCAAATGTCAGAAAAATTATTTTCAGCTTTTAAATCAGCCAGCAAAAAAGCTTGGAAAGACAAAGTCATTCAAGATTTAAAAGGAGGGGACTTTGATCACAAACTAATTTGGAATACAGAAAATGAAATGAAAATATCTCCTTATTTTAATAGAGAAGATAGGGAGTATGAAAATGAAAAAATTAATGAACTAAAACACCTTTTACCACACTCCGAAAATGAAGGTTTAAATTGGCAAAACTTTCAGGATGTAGTAGGTGGAAATTCAAAAGAAGCGAATGAAAATGCTTTGTATTTACTCGAAAGAGGAGTAGAAGGTATAGTTTTTAATATTGGAGAAATTGAAAATCCAAATTTAGATTTACTTTTTGAAGGTATTAACCTTGAAATGATATGGATAGGTTTTAAAAATGTCTTAAACCCTCAAATATTAGTTGACAGTTTAATAGAATATGTAATAAAAAGCGAATTTTCTTTAAGTCAGATAAGAGGTTTTATTAATTATGATCCTCTTTCGCAGTGGACAATTAATGGTGAAATAGAAGAAACTAGTTTTCAAAAATTAGCTGACCTAATATCCCTCACTGGTGATATGCCCATGTTTAAGGTGATGAGCATTAGTTCATTATCTTTTGTGAACTCAGGGGCAAATCATATCCAAGAAGTGGCTTTTACTCTAAATGGATTAGTAGAGTATATTGAGCAATTAGCAAAATATGATTTGACTCCGAATGAGATCCTTCCGAATGTTATTTTTCAAATGGGGATATGTGGTGACTACTTCCACGAAATCGCTAAATTCAGAGCATTTAGATTATTAGTTTTAGAAATCGCTAAACTTTA
>NZ_JABANE010000051.1 GCF_012844305.1 Flammeovirga aprica JL-4 | reverse complement strand
TTATCTCTTTTGGAAGAAATTGTACAAAATAAATACAATTTTCCTTGTTTTAATCATAAGAGAAATGAAGAAGAAGGAAGCTTGAAAATCGATCATAGAAATCTTGTGAAAATGTCGATTGAAAGTTGACACTGATTTAGTTGAAAATGTACTTACTTTACACCTCAAATAACCACGCTTTTAATCACTTAGATAATCTAAAAACAACCACTCACTTACTATTATTTATAAATGAAATATAATCTGAGCAAACTCTTTTAAATATCTTTTAATAAGATCTTGTTTACTATCAACATCTTAGTAACTTTGCGACCCTAGAGCGTAGGTTCGCTCTTTAATTAAAAGATAATATAATGTCAGTAGCAAAAAAAGGTGATAAAGTAAAAGTGCACTATGTTGGTACTTTAAACGACGGTTCTCAATTTGATTCTTCAGTAGAGCGCGGTGAGCCTATCGCATTTACATTAGGTGCGGGACAAATGATCCCAGGTTTCGACGCAGCTGTAGATGGTATGAAAGTAGGTGAGAAGAAAACTGTAAACATCCCTTCTGACCAAGCTTACGGTCCTGCTAGAGAAGATTTAATCATCGAATTCAAGCGTAGCGATATTCCTGCAGATATGAACCCTAACGTAGGTGACCAAATCGGTCTTCAAAGCCCTCAAGGTCCAATTCCTGCAACAGTAGTTGAATTAACTGAAGAGATCATCAAAGTTGATGCTAACTCTCCAATGGCAGGTAAAGATCTTAACTTTGACATCGAATTAGTTGAGGTTTGTGATGCAGATTCTTGTGAAGACGGAAACTGTAACTGCTAATTTGTAGTTCAATACAGATATAAACTTTATAAAAAAACACCTTTTCGAGTTATCGGAAAGGTGTTTTTTTGTTATCAATTGGCAACATGAGGATAAATTTCGCCGATTATCGTCTTTTTATGATTTTACTCGTGTAATAGGTGAATAAAGTTATTAAATTTGCAGATTGAAAAGGAAGAGCATATTCTTCCCAAAAGAATTTGATTATAGATGAGGGTATCCTCATTGTCAATATATTTAGAAATTATGCTTGAGCAGATTAAAAAAATCGAAGAACAAATAGAGAAAGCAACAGCTCAAACGAAAGAAGAGTTGGAAGCATTCCGCGTAGGTGTAGTAGGTAGAAAAGGTATTATTGCAGATCTTTTTTCTAAAATGAAAGAAGTGGCTCCAGAGGAAAGAAAAACTTTTGGACAAACTGTAAATGCATTAAAAAATGCTGCTCAAGAGAAGTTTGACGAATTACAAACAGCTTTAGAGGATTTACAGGCAGATGATATCAACCATCATGACCTTACACTTCCAAATATTCCTAACGAGATGGGTGCTGTTCACCCGATCACGAAAGTACGTGAGGAAATCAACAGAATTTTCGAACGTATTGGTTTCAATATCTCAGAAGGACCAGAAGTGGAAGATGATTGGCATAACTTCTCTGCATTGAACTTCCCTCCAAACCACCCAGCGAGAGAAATGCAGGATACTTTCTTCATTGAGAAAGATCCAGATATCGCTCTTCGTACGCACACTTCATCAGTGCAAGTTCGTGTAATGGAAAACCAAAAGCCTCCATTCCGTACTTTATCTCCAGGTAGAGTATACAGAAACGAGACAATCTCTGCTCGTGCACACTGTATCTTCCACCAAGTAGAAGGTTTGTATGTAGATAAAAATGTATCTTTCAAAGATCTTAAAGATACTTTATACTACTTCGCAAAAGAATTCTTCGGTCCAAACACAAAAATCCGTTTAAGACCATCTTACTTCCCATTCACTGAGCCATCAGCAGAATTGGACGTTTCTTGTTCAGTTTGTGGCGGTAAAGGATGTAATATCTGTAAGTACTCAGGATGGGTAGAAATCGGTGGTTGTGGTATGGTTGACCCTAACGTATTGAAAGCGTCAGGTATCGATCCTGAAGAATACACAGGTTTCGCCTTCGGTATGGGTATCGAGCGTATGACGATGTTGAAATACAAAATCAATGACCTTCGCTTGTTCACAGAAAACGATCTTCGTTTCTTAGGACAGTTCAAAGGACTTTAATTTGAGTTAAGAGTTAAGAATTAAGGTTCTCTTATTCTTTAATTTCGAGGCTCTCCTTATATATTAAATCCCCAATTATTCTGTATCAAAACAGAGTAATTGGGGATTTTTATTTCTCTTAAAAAAATGCTGTAAGTTCAGTATCAAGAACCAAAGAAGCCATATCTTTCTTAACTCTTAACCCTTCCCTCTTCATTCTTCATTACTCATTCCATCTTTCATCATCTGATGCAGTGACTTCGCGTCTTTCGGCTTCATTCTTCCAGCCATCATTAATCTTACCTCTCTTCTTTGTAATGCCCCTTCATAAAGTTTTTTCTCACTGTCAGTCTCAGGGACTATTTTAGGAACAATAATAGGCCTTCCAGTTTGATCAACGGCCACAAAAGTAAAGAAGGCAGTATTGGTCTCTACTTTAGTGCCATTAGGAATATTTTCACTCCATACTCTAATAAATACCTCCATTGAGGAGTTAAATGCTCTTGTGACTTTAGCTTCTAATGTTACGGTGTCTCCAAGTTTAGGAGAATATTTGAAAGAAACATTATCTACTGAGGCAGTAACAACAACTCTGTTGGAATGCTTTTGCGCAGAAATAGCGGCAACCACATCCATAAGGTGAAGTAATCGGCCTCCCATTAAATTATGTAAGGGGTTGGTATCATTGGGAAGGACCATTTCCGTGCTAATAACGAAGGAATCCTTTGGGAACTTTTCTAATTTCATGTGTTTATATCTAATGTTAGAACAGAATGGAAAGTTAATGATATTTTAATTGTATGTTTTATAGATACTTAAATTTTATTTAGAGATTTTTTTCTCAAATTGTTTTGCAAGTAAAAAATCATGTGCTACTTTTGCATCGTCTTAAAGAAACAGGGTGCCATGGCCGAGTGGCTAGGCATCGGTCTGCAAAACCGCGTACGGCGGTTCGAATCCGCCTGGCACCTCTAAAAGGTCAAGATTTTAATTAATCTTGGCCTTTTTTTATGCTCAAATTTACATGAAAAGCCCTATCCCCAATTATGATATTGAAGATAGGGTCAATTAAATAAGACTGTATGAAGAAAATAAAGAATATGTTTAAGTAAAAAGAAAAACTTTTCTGAAATGCTCAATATACCATAGCTTTCTTAACTCTTAACTCAAAAACTAATTCGTTTCCTGCATCTGACGAACCTGTTTTAAAATTATTTTCTTAGGGGTAAGAGGAGCAAAAGCGGTCATGATTTTTTGAGAAGTAGTTAAACCAGAAATCACATCCAATTTCCCTTTCATCATTCCATTATATCCGTCTAATGCCACTTTGTACGCACTAGCTGTTTTATCGAATAAAGAAGTTTTATCCATTCCTGAAACTCTTCCGAATTCTGTGGCAGTAGCACCAGGAAGTAGTGCTGTAACTGTAACATTTGTATCATGTAATTCCTCAGCTATAGCATTACTGAAGAAAGTAACATAAGCCTTTGTAGCATAATAAACAGCTTGAAGGGGGCCGGGAATCAAACTTGCCGTTGAAGACACATTAAGCACTCTGCCACTATTTCTTTTCACCATGTCAGGTAGGAAAAAACGAGTCAAAGCTGTAAGTGCAGTAATATTGAGGTTGATCATTGCAAGATCCTTTTCCCATTCTCTTTCGTGAAACTTGCCAACTCCACCAAAACCAGCATTATTGATAAGGTATTCAACAGGAATATTTTTTGATTTCACCTCGTCATAAATCTCTTGAGCCGTTTCAATCTTAGTCAGGTCTTTTGCAATTACCTCTACTGAGATGCCATATGATCCTTCTAACTCCGTTTTCAGTTCCTTTAATTTATCTAAGCTTCTGGCAATGATGACTAAATCTCCTCCTTTTTGAGCGTGAATTTTAGCAAACTCTTTACCGATTCCTGATGATGCTCCTGTGATTAATGCTACGTTTTTCATAATGATAAAATTGATGATTAAGTTGTGTGTTTGACTACATTACAAATGTCATCAACCCAAAAAGAAACCAATAACACAAATCGCATTTCTCTAAACACAAATCACTTATTATGGGAGAAATAGGGTAAAAGTGATGATTTTGAAGAAGTTATTAAGAGATATTATTAATAATTAGCGTTGTTCTGAAAAATACATGAAAACCTTGAATAGAGTGATTTAAACCGGTTCAGAGCGAAAAAACGAATACTGAGATTGTAAATGTTGTTAGATATAAAAGTTATTTTCTATCAATATAAAATTCACATTCATTACGATTATTAACACCTGTTAAAATATTAAGCTGACGAGAGTTAAGGGCAAAAAGATGTCTAATGTCACTTTTTTTTGTAATTTGGAATGATTATAAATAATGATTTATTGAATTTTATTGATATTAAATTGCTGATATATAGTGTTTTGTGGTGATATTTTTGTATTTTTTAATAGAAAGCCGGTTTTGATGCCAAGTTTGAAATATGTCCATCCCGTATTAGCTTTGCACTCGAATGTACAATTGCATATTTCATCTAATTTTTTAGTATACAAAACTTCAATGGTATGAGTATCGGCAGAAGTGTATTAAGGTTGCGCTACACATTGGCTGTGGTGTGCGGTTTACTGCTAACAAGCGTAACAGCGTTTGCACAAGGAGACGGCATTCCCACTGATGAAGCGTCGATCTCGGCCGGGATGGAGCTTTTCGATGGCAACTGCTCTTCCTGTCACCAAGTACACGAAAAAGGCGTCGGGCCGGCGCTTAAAAATGTTTATGAGCGTCGTGATGTTAAATGGTTAACGAGCTTTATTAAGCACCCAGGCAAAACAATTGAAAGTGGCGATGCATACGCAGTAGCTCTTTATGATAAGTTTAAGCCTACAATTATGCCTAACCAAGATCTTTCAGATGCAGAGATCTTACAGGTTTTAGCATATGTAAAGGATGCGACAATAAAAGGACCGGCAAAACCAGAAGCAGCTGCTGATGTAGCAGGCGCAGGAGCAGAAGCTCCACAAGAGGGTATGGTAGTTAGTTCTAACTTATTAGTTGGAGTAATTATCGGCCTATTAGTGTTATTAAGTATTGTTTTAATTGTATTAGTAGTATTAGCTAATGTTTTAACGCAGTATTTAAGACAACAAAAAGGACTAGACGAAGACGACACAGCTTACATTAACGAAAAATTCAGCTTAGCTGCGATTTTCAAAAGCCAAGTTTTCATCGGAATGTCTTCTTTTGTATTCGTAATGATTGTAGCTAAAGTAACTATTGATTCTTTATTCGCAGTCGGAGTACAACAAGGATATGCTCCAGATCAACCTATCCAATTCTCACACAAACTTCACGCAGGGTATTACGAAATTGATTGTAAGTACTGTCACACAGGTGTAGAAAAGTCTAAGAATGCCAACATTCCTTCAGCGAACATCTGTATGAACTGTCACAACAGTATCCGTCAGAATTCTCCAGAAATTCAAAAAATCTATGCGGCGATTGAAAACAACGAGCCTATACAATGGGTACGTGTTCACAACTTGCCTGATTTAGCGTATTTCAACCACTCACAACACGTGAAAGTTGGTGGAGTTGAATGTCAGACATGTCACGGTGAAATCGAGAAAATGGAAGTAGTACAACAACACTCATTATTAACAATGGGTTGGTGTATTGACTGTCACCGTCAGACAGATGTAAACGCAAAAGGTAATGCGTATTATGACAAAATGGTAGAAATGCACGAAGCTACTTCTAAGGATCCAATGAAAGTAAAAGACATTGGTGGTTTAGAGTGTGCAAAATGCCACTATTAATTTGTCGCTTTTTGAACCTTTTGTTCACTAAGCTTTCAACAATTTTCTACATATAGAGAAATGGCAAAGAAAGAATATTGGAAAGGCGTCGAACAACTAACGAACGACCCTGAGTTTGTAAAATATGCGGAAAAAGAATTCCCTCAGCATCTGACAATCAAAGATGCTTACGGAGATAATTCAGAGGGTGAATTCAAAAGCAACAGACGAGACTTCTTAAAAGTAATGGGATTCTCAGTAGCTGCAGTTTCTTTAGCAGCATGTGAAGCTCCAGTGAAGAAGGCGATTCCTTACTTAAACAAGCCAGAAAACATTGATCCAGGTGTAGCAAACTATTACGCTTCTACATTCTTCAATGGTTCTGATGCAATGCCTGTAGTAGTGAAAACAAGAGAGGGTAGACCTATCTTTATTGAAGGTAACACTTTCTCAGCGTACTCTCAAGGTGCAATCACTGCTCGTGCAAACGCGTCAATCATGGGCTTATATGATGATGAAAGAGCTAAGGCTCCTTCTAAAGGTGGTGCTGCCACTACTTGGAAGAAAGCTGACGCTGAAATCATCAAAGGTTTAGCTGCCGCAGGAAAAGTAGCAGTAGTATCAAATACTATTGTATCTCCATCTACAAAGAAAGTTTTAAATCAATTTGCAGGTAAGTACAATGCTGACTTGGTGACTTATGACCAAGACAACAACTCTGCAATTATTGAAGCAAATAAAGCACAATTTGGTAAAGCTGTAGTTCCATCATATGCTTTGGATAAAGCAGATGTGATCGTAAGTTTTAATGCTGATATCTTAGGTAACTGGGTTGCTCCAGGTGTTTTATCACAAGATTTCGCTAAAAACAGAAAAGTAGGACCTAATAAGAAGAAAATGTCTCAAGTATTCAGTTTTGAGACAATGCTTACTATTACTGGTGCTGCTGCGGACTACCGTTCACCATTAAAACCTTCTCAAGAAGGTGTAGCTGTAGCTGCTCTTTACAATGCAATCGCTAAAGCAACTGGAAATGCTACTGTAAAAGGTACATTGAAAGACGCTAACATTGCTCGTGCAGCGAAAGCTTTATTAAAAGCAAAAGGTAAATCAGTTGTAGTTTCAGGTATTAATGATGTTAACGTTCAGCTTTTAGTGAACGGTATCAACCAAATGCTTGGTAATTATGGTAAAACAGTTGATTTAAATACTCCTCTTTACACTCGTCAAGGTAGCGATGTTCAGATGAATGCATTTGTTGATGCATTGAAAGCTGGAAAATACGGTGCTGTAATCTTCTATAACTGTAACCCAGTTTACGATTACGCTAGAGGTAAAGAAATTGCAGCAGGTATCAAAAAGGCGAAATTGTCAGTTGCGACAAATGACCGTTTAGATGCTACTGCGAAGCTTTGTACTTTCAATACTCCTGATAAGCATTTCTTGGAGTCTTGGAATGATGCAGAGTACAAGAGAGGTTACTTCAGTGTTGCTCAACCAACAATCAATACTATTTTTGATACACGTCAAGCTCAAGATTCATTCTTAGCATGGGCTGGAAGCGAAGAAGAGTATGATGACTTAGTGAAATCATTCTGGAAGAAAGACGTATTTGCGTTGCAATCGAAGGAATTATCATCTCAGTCTTTCTGGGTAAGAGCATTACACAACGGTATCTTCGAAACTGAAAATACGGGTAGCTACAAGTCAATCCACGACACAGGTGCTGATAGCGTTGATTACTCAGCGTCATTCAACGCAGCTGATGCAGGTGCGAAAGTATCCGCTAAATATAGAACAACTTCAGAGTGGGAGTTTGTTGCTTATGCATCGACTGTAATGGGTTACGGTACATTAGCAAACAACCCTTATGTACAAGAAACTCCAGATCCAATCACTAAAGTGACTTGGGGTAACTTCGTGGCAATTACTCCTGAGGACGCTCGTTCATTAGACGTTCACAAAGAGTTTGAAACGAAGAAGAAAGTACTTAAGGTAGCAACGAAAGGTGGTAGCTTTGAATTACCAGTAATCATGCAGCCAGGTTTGGCTAAAGGTGTTGTTGCAGTTCCTCTAGGATACGGACAAACATCTTTAGGTAAGGTTGCTGAAGAAGCTGCTGGTTTCAATGCAATGTCATTATTAAGTGCTAAAGGTTTAACAAACTACTCAGTAACTTCAGGTGTTTCAGTTGAAGCAACTGACGCTTCAGTAGATGTTGCTCAAACTCAAACACACGAAACAATCATGTCACGTGAGTCGATTATCCAAGAGACTACACTTGCTCAGTATGTGAAAAACCCTGCTGCTGCTAGACATGACGTGATGATCAACACTTACTCTGGACCAGAGAAAGCAACGGATATTTCTGCTTGGGATATCAATAACAACGGTTACAAAGATGACCGCCATAACAAAAATGATGATAAGCCAGGCGCTGCATTATTATGGAACTCAGTATCCGGAATTCAAGCAGATGTTCACGAATACCCTAACCACCACTGGGGGTTAGCAATCGACTTGAACTCTTGTGATGGATGTTCAGCTTGTGTTACTGCATGTCATATTGAAAACAATGTGCCGATTGTAGGTAAGCAAGAAGTAATTAACCGTCGTGAAATGCACTGGTTGCGTTTGGACCGTTATTACAGCCAACGTCCGGAGGAGGAGTTTACTGAAGAAGAAAATGCATCAATGACGGATTATGCTAAGATGGAGCGTGCTGCACGTAACCCTGAGGTAGTATTCCAACCAATGATGTGTCAGCACTGTAACAACGCTCCTTGTGAGACTGTATGTCCAGTAGCTGCAACTTCACACTCTTCAGAAGGTCTAAACCAAATGACTTACAACCGTTGTATCGGTACGAAATATTGTGCAAACAACTGCCCTTACAAAGTACGTCGTTTCAACTGGTTCAAATATCATAACAATGATGAGTTTGATTACAACATGAATAACGATCTTGGTAAAATGGTGTTAAACCCAGATGTTACTGTTCGTTCTCGTGGTGTAATGGAGAAATGTTCAATGTGTGTACAAAGAACGCAAGCAGGTAAATTGAACGCGAAGAGAGAAGGCCGTCCATTGGTTGACTCAGACGTTTCTACTGCATGTGCTTCTGCTTGTGCGAGCGGTGCGATCAAGTTTGGTGACTTGAACAATCCAGAATCAGAAGTTCGCCAACTATTAGAAGGTGAATTGCATGAGCGTGCATACAATGTGTTAGATGAAATCAACACTCGTCCTAACGTTTACTACCTAGCGAAGGTGAGAAACAAAGACGAAAAGAACGCATAATTAAAGGATACCTTCGGAAGCAATTCAAAAGGTGTCCACTTTAAAATTAGTTATTCATACTCTACATAAGATAAAATGCAGATAGTATCGAAAGTCCGTGAACCACTGGTAACTGGTGGTAAAACATACAAGGACATAACAGAAGATGTCTGTCGACCAGTAGAAGCGAACCCTTCTAAGGGTTGGTTTGGAGGAATGGCGTTATCGTTATTCTTACTTCTTGCAGGTGGTTACTATTTAGGTGACATGCTGTGGAACGGTATTGGTCGTTGGGGTCTTAACAAGACAGTTCAATGGGCGTGGGATATTACCAACTTCGTATGGTGGGTAGGTATCGGTCACGCAGGTACACTAATCTCAGCGGTATTGTTGTTATTCCGTCAAAAATGGAGAACTTCAATTAACCGTGCAGCGGAAGCAATGACAATCTTTGCCGTAATCTGTGCCGCTATTTGGCCAGTAGTACACATGGGTCGTCCTTGGATTGGTGGTATTTGGGCATTGCCATTACCAAACACTTATGGTTCTCTTTGGGTGAACTTCAACTCACCACTACTTTGGGACGTATTCGCGATCTCGACGTATTTCTCAGTATCATTAGTATTCTGGTTTATTGGTCTTGTACCTGACTTTGCTACAATCCGTGACCGTGCAATCAAGCCGATTCCTCGTTTGATCTACGGTGCTCTTTCAATGGGCTTCAACGGTTCAGCAAAAACTTGGATGCACTACGAAGCAGTTTCATTGATCTTAGCAGGTTTATCAACACCTCTAGTACTTTCAGTACACACAATTGTATCAATGGACTTTGCAACGTCAGTAATTCCAGGATGGCATACAACTATCTTCCCTCCATACTTCGTAGCAGGTGCGATCTTCTCAGGTTTCGCCATGGTATTAACGTTGATGTTGGTGACGCGTAAGTTGTATAAATTAGAAGATTATATCACAATGGAGCACATCGAAATGATGTCACTAGTAGTTACAATTACTGGTTCTGTTGTAGGTATCGCATATATTACCGAATTCGTAATCGCATGGTACTCAGGTGTAGAATACGAGCAATATGCATTCGTAAACCGTATGACTGGCCAATACTGGTGGGCATACTGGTCAATGATGGCATGTAACGTAATCTCTCCTCAGGTATTCTACGTGAAGAAATTAAGAACAAACATTCCGTTTATCTTCTTTATCTCTATCGTAGTAAACATTGGTATGTGGTTCGAGCGTTTCGTAATTATCGTAACGTCACTTCACCGTGATTACTTACCATCATCATGGTTGTACTTCAACCCTACAATCACTGACGTGATGTGTTACGTATTTACTTTTGGTTTATTCTTCACATTGTTCTTAGCATTTGCGAAGTACTTCCCAGTAGTAAACATGGCAGAGGTGAAATCAGTATTGAAAGATTCTGATTCTAAGGTGTACAAGTCTCGTCGTACTATCTCAAACGAAGTAGTACCTGAGGCAGATAGAGTTCCAGTTGATCTATAAAAAAGCATTTAGAGATGGAAAAAAACACAAATTATTTAGTAGGCGTTTTTGGTGATCAAGATATCTTGGTTAAAGCCGTAAAAGCTTTAAGAAAGAAAGGTGTAAAAATCTATGAGGTATTTACTCCGTATCCTGTTCACTTCTTAGAAGATGCATTAGGTTATAAGCGTTCTTGGATGCCAAGAGCAGCTTTCGGATTTGGAGCTCTAGGTACTACTTGTGCGATTTTATTACAATCGTGGATTATGGGTTATGAATGGCCTATGATCATTGGTGGTAAAGGATTTATTGCAATTCCTGACTTTGTGCCGATTACTTTCGAATTAACAGTATTATTCTCTGCATTCGGAATGGCGGGTTCATTCTTCGTTTCACAAGACTTGAAGCCACACAAAGTTCCTCAAATCTTCGACCGTCGTCAATCAGATGACAAGCATATCATGGCTATTGATTTAGCTAAGAATTCGCTTTCAGAAGATGAGCTTAAAGCTTTATTGCAAGAAGTTGGTGCTGAAGAAGTAAACAACAAGAGTTTCACAGAAAGAGAAAAGAAAGCTTCTTTCTTCGATTATGTGTCAGACTTGTTTACGAAAGGCGTTACAGATTCTGCGAGAGAGTTAAAAGGTTAATGATCTTATCACGAAAAAACATTACGCAATATGCGAACGAATAAAGTTGTAATGAAAGCAATCGCGATAGGTGCAGCAGCATTGGCAATGACAGGATGTAAGATTCAAGGTGACGGTAACTTCACTGGTCTTGAATATGCACCTCAAATGTACCACTCAGTACCTTACGAGCCACTTTCACAGTTTACAGATGATGACATCGCTGGAGGAGTATTAGAGCAATTCTACTACCCTGACTTTGTCAACTCGACACCTTACAATGATTACTACTCTGAAGGTAAAAAGAGAAAAATCAACGTTAAGGATCCAGTTGCTGGTACTGTAAAGCGTCAAAACTTTACAAAAGTAACTGGTCAAGCAGCTCCTACTGCGGATCAAGCAATCCTTTATTACATGGAGGTTTCAAAAGATTCATTAGAGTGGGCAGCCGCTAACTTAAAAAATCCATTAGAAGCAACTCCTGCTGTATTAGCTCAAGGTGAGCACTTATTTACAGCTTACTGTATGCCTTGTCACGGTGAAAAAGGTGACGGTAAAGGTAAAGTAGGTAAAGTATACGGTGGTGTAGCTAACTTGAAAGGTAGATCGATCAAGAAAGCAACTGATGGACATATTTTCCACGTGATCACTCACGGTAAAGGAAATATGTGGCCTCACAAATCTCAGGTGAACCCTGAAGAGCGTTGGGCTATTGTTAAGTATGTTAGAAAACTTCAAGGAAACTAGATCGTCCCAACGATCTTAACTATATTAAATATAGAGATATGGCACACGTAGATGTAGATCTTAAAAATGTTCAAGAACAGTTTACTTTTGATGGTAAACTGAAGAAGAACGTGTTGCTCATCGGCGGTATCGGAGTGGTATTGTTCGTGTTGGGTGCGATCTTCTTGATGTTGGGTGGTGGTCACGATGATCATCATGCAGCAGTACAGCATGCAACTGAGGTAGCTTCTGTTGCTTCAGATGGTGCTCACGGTGACGCTCATGGCGGAGGACACCACGGTGAATTCCACTGGTATCAGCGTATTATCGTAGATTTCTGGATGAGTGGAGTATTCTTCACAGGCGTAGCCCTGTTAGGTTTCTTCTTCTTTGCTCTTCAATATGTAGCGAACTCAGGTTGGCCTACATTAATCATGAGAGTAATGTTGAACTTCCGTCAGTTTATCCCAGTTGGTGGTATTGTATTATTGATTACTTTCTTAGTAGGTTCTCATACAATTTTCCACTGGACGCATGATGGAATTGCTGACCCTAACTCACCTACCTATGATGCAATCATTGCAGGTAAAACAGATTTCTTAAACGTTCCTTTCTTCTTATTCAGAATGGTACTTTTCGTTTCAATTTGGACTTTCTTTGGGTTCATCTTGAACAAAGTAACTAAGGCTGAAGATCAAGATATGTCAGGAACAACGAAATACTTCAGAAAAGCACAAAGACTTTCAGTAGCTTTCTTAATTTTCTTCGGTATTTCTGAATCAATCACTTCATGGGATTGGATCATGTCAATCGACACGCACTGGTTCTCTACTCTATTCGGGTGGTACATCCTTGCAGGTTGGTTAGTAACTGCAGTGGCATTCATGTCATTGTTTGTATTGATCCTACAAGACATGGGTTATTTGAAATTAGTAAACGAGAACCACTTACATGACTTAGGTAAGTTCTTATTTGGTTTCTCTATCTTCTGGTCGTACTTATGGTTCTCTCAATTCTTATTGATTTACTATGCGAACATTCCAGAAGAAACAGTATACTTTATTGACCGTTTGAAGAGCGACACTTACGCTCCATTATTCTTCGGTATCTTAGTAACTAACTTCTTATTCCCATTCTTCGTATTAATGACTCGTGACGCTAAGCGTAAGACTATCATGATGAAAATTGTAGCAGTAGTTGTAATTTTCGGTCACTTCATGGAGTACTGCTTACTGATCGTTCCAGGTTCATTAAAAGAAAATGGAGGATTCGGTTTAACTGAAATTGGTACTGGTATGATCTTCTTATCGATCTTCTTATACTTGTATTTCACAGGTCTAAGCAAAGGCGGTTTGATCCCTCAAAACCACCCAATGTTAGAAGAATCAGTTCATCACCATACTTAGAAAGTGAGGAACTTCAAAATATTAAACCTCATATCCGAAAGGGTATGAGGTTTTTCTTTTATTAATGAATTCTCATCCCAATACTCGCCCCAAACATTGTATAAAAACCACCTGAATTTTTTACTGTTGAGATATTACTCAGTACCCTTTGACCCATATATAGATTTACAGTAGGGGTAATCTGAGGAATTTTGAGGCCATTGAAATCAATACCTACAGTTGCCCTGTACATGATACCTTCCATGTTGTTCTGCATATAACAACCACCCAAGTCTAATTCAACAAAAAGACAATATTTGCTATCAAAATCATCACCTGTTCTGAAATGTAGATAATAGGTATTCATTGGGCCTATAATATCTTGGTCCACAAACTGCTGATGTTGATATCCTAAACCCACAAAAGAGGCGCCGTCAATCATATAATTGAGTTGTAAGTCTAAACCATAAGATACAAACCCATGGGGGCGATCTTCTTCTCTTCTTTGATCTGGAGGTAAGTTGTGCCATTTGTCTTCTTCCCTTTGAAAAGGTTTCCACTGAGAACCAAATTCACCTATACCTAGGGCAGTAAATTTTATTGATTTTAAAAAGGAGTTTTTTTCTTGGGCAGATACAGTTGTAAACGAGAATAGAATTAAGAGAATAGTTAATGTTTTCATGTTATCAAAAAAATAGACTGAAATTAAATAGTTTGAATAAATGACAACTTACTTTTCCTTGTGATCAATAAATCAATCTTAAAAAATATAAAATTTATTTCCATTAAAATCCAGAACAACAAATTAACTGTTATATAAGGGTGTATCAGGTACGTTTAATAATTGTATTTTCTAAAGGTGATTTGCATATAATTGATTTTTAGGTGTGTTTTGGGTTTAATTTTATGATAATAATAATGATATATGCTTTTTGTTGAAATACTTATATTACATTAACTGATTTTTGGCAGTTTAAAACATGGTGTAAAAAATTATTTTTATGTGTTGATCAACATATTATAACTATTTCTCTACCTCTACCTTTGTCATATAATCAATCACATACTACGATTATAAATTTTAAACAGTAAAGAAAAAACATTTCATTTCATTGAAAAACTTCTACTATTATTTCCCACTAATCACTCTAAACACTATGAAAAAATTTATCATTATTAGCGCATTAGTCTTTGTAACATTACCTAGTATTACAGCTTTAGCAAATGATTTTTATCTACCATTTAATGGAATATCATATTTCTTTAAAGCTTCCTCAAATGGTAAGGCTGTAAGTTTAATATTTGAAGACTTAAACGGAGAGGAGATCTACTTTAGAATATCAGATAAAGAAGGAAATATTTATCATGAGAAAACGATTATCTCTACAGGTAAAGTGAAAGAGGACATCAATTTAAAGTCATTGCCGGTAGGTAAGTTTTATTTTCAAATGAGTTTTGAGGATAAGGTAATGACTCGTGAGTTTTTTGTTACCCCTTCCAAAACAGCCATTATGATGAATTATACCCTTACTTCACAACAGGAAAAGTTTGAAGTTGCTGTGAAGGATGAGGATCTGTATCTGATGTTGAATACAAAAATAAAAGGTTTTGTAAAGCTGAAACTTAAAGATGAGTATGGTGAGACCATCTATTCTGATAAGTTCTTAGCAGGAGCAAAAAAATATACAAAATATGAACTAAAAGATTTTCCAGCAGGTGTTTATATAATCGAGTTAGAATTAGATAACAAGAAATATATTGATTCGTTCTCAGTGATTTAAATACCTCAAAAATATTACATACATACTAATCAATTCAATTATAAACTTGGTCGTCAATGTAGACGAATCGTTCATACATTCTACTTATAATCCTACAATTAATCGAATAATTAATTTTACTCAAAAGCCACCAAAATTCTGGTGGCTTTTATTGCATAAAAAAGAGTATGCTCTTAGAGATACTCTCGATTTTTAAAACTTTTATATCGTTGTTTTCAGATTTAATATACTCTGAAGCTGTTGAATCTCTTCTTTTAATTTTTTGATTTCATGCAACATCTCATCGTACTGTGACTGATAATTATCTCTTTCTTTTCTTACTCTGTTGATATCGTATTGATACCACTCCTGTGTAGGGAGGGAAGCGACAAGTGCGTCGTAATCTTCCATTTTATTTTGATATTGAGCAATCAGTGAGGTCGTTTTCTTCTTGCCTTCCTGAGGTTTGATATACTTTCTATTGATGGTAAACTGAAGTCCTTTTTCATTTAGAAAAGTATATGTATGCTGAGAATGATTGGTTAGGAATACAGTTTCACCTTCATCAAAATAATAATCCTTCTTATCTATCTTGTTGGTAATGCTGATGTCTTTTTTAAAGATGCCGACAGCATTATTCTCAGGTTTAACCGAAGCAAGGTATAACTGTACTGAATCTTTTTCTGTCTCAATACTTTTAATCTGTCTTTCTAGTCCATAAATCAAGCTTTTGAAAGAAACAGAATCAATGCTGAACTCTTTTTGTAATTGCTTGAGTTGACTTTCTTTTTCTGCTAATAATTTCTGGTTAGTTTGATAATGCTGTGAAAATACATTTTGAGAAAAACAGAATAATGAAAGACTGAGTAGTAGAAAATACTTTTTCATCTTCTTGTATGTTTTGATTGTAATGAATATTAGGCAATAAAAAGGGAATATAGAATAACCCTTTCATCACAAAATTACGGTAATAAAAGGGTTAATTGTTTGATTTGAAACTTATTATTTCTTAAAAAACAGCTGAATAGCACTTGGAAAACGTTTAGCCCAGTCTCCTTCAGAGTGTCTTGCTTGTTTATCGATCACTACAAAAAGATCTTCTCCTTCTTTGTAGCCTTTTGTTTTCAAAGAGGAAGACATTTTATCTACTCCTTCTTGAAGTACTACATCTACTTGCTTGCCTCCATTATCAATGTAAAGTAGAAGTTCTTTTTTAGGATCACTTTTGATACTTTCGATATAATCAAAATCTTCATATTTAAAGGCTGGCGACATACAAATAGCACCTTTAAATGTTTCAGGATATTCCCAAGCTATCATAAAACTGACTAACCCTCCCATAGAAGAACCTGCGACAGCCGTATTTTGCTTTTCAGGTTTAGTTCTGTAATTCTTGTCAATGAAATTTTTTAAGTTCGCAGCGATAGATTTACGGTATATTTTCCCCTTTTCAGTATCACCATAGTCTTCAGTACGGTCAGCGGTACAATAAGAACCAACGATAATGATCTCTTCAAGCATACCTTTTTTGATCAGGCTGTCACATGTTTCATCTACTTGCCAGTCTACACCAAAAGAAGAAGTTTTAGGGTCAATGATATTTTGACCATCATGCATATAAAGCACAGGGTAGCGCTTATTGGTTGCCGCATGATAAGAAGGAGGGAGCCAGACAATAATATCTCTATCTAGAAGTCCATCAATATGGAAGTTTTGATGATACTTTACTTCTCCTGTGATTTGACCTGTTGTTTTGTTATCCTTACCATCCGTCCATTTTTCAATAAGCAGATGAAATGTTGTGTCTTTTTGGGGAACTAAAAACTCATCATTATGTCTTTCTGTTCCATTTTTATCAGCAGCTTGATATTTCCAGTCTCCTTGTGTGAACTTAAATTCTAATAGTTTTTCAGGTGCCACTTCATGGCTGAAAGTCCAATGCAGTTCATTTACTTTCTCCATTTTTACCTGATTAGGGTTCCAGTACCCTAAGAAGTCTTGATTTCCTACAATATAGACTTCGTTGTCTACAGGGTGATTAAGTTTGATATTCCAAGTGACAGTTACTTTATCAGAAGAAGGGGTACAGCTTGTCAATAATAAATAGGTAAATAAAGTGAATACTAATTTTTTCATTTCATATATAAGTTAGTTGATAGTTCTAAGGTAAGATTAAGTATCAATTTTTTCTGACCCAGAACTTAATAAAAAAGCCTCATACTTTAGAAGTATGAGGCTTGGAATATTTTCAATGTCTATTGAAACTATGGACGAACTCTTAAAGTAGTTGATCCACCGATCCAACATCCAATTTGTAATGGCTTACCTTCAGCATATCCTTTTGCAGCTAATGTAAATACATCAGATTTAGAAGGGAATTGCTTTTGAGCAGCAGACATTTTAGCAGAAGCACCAGCTTTAGCATACATGTCATATGCCGCTAAGTAACATGCTCTTTCGTGAACGTTGTCATTTGAAGACTCGAAACACTGCTTGTAAGAACCCATGTAAAGGTCACCAATGAAAGTGTAAGCTTCTTTAGAGATTTCGCTGTCAAACTCGATAGCTTTGTAAGCTTGAGCACGAGCTTGAGTTTTTAAACCTTTCTTGTTGTATAATTTAGCAAGGTCAATTGAAGTCTCAGCTTGTTTCGTAGGATCTTCAGCATATAATTCGATTGCTTTTTCTTTCCACTCGATTGCTTTGTCTACATCGTCTCTCTTGATGTATTGACCAGCGATAACGCTTGCCATTGCAGCTTGAGGATCCGCTTCAAATACTACTAATGCAGCATCTAAGAAGTAAGGACCGTCAGTACATTTCTTACGGATAGAGTAACCGAAGATTTTCTTAGCAGTACCAAGGTCAGAAGGATCAGCTTTGAATTTAGCACCTAATTTCTCGTTGATGAAGTCACAGTCGATATCCAACATACCCATGATGTACTTGTCAGCCATAGTTTGGATACGAGTCCAAGACTTCACGTCTTTGTCTTTCTTAGCAGCTTCAGCTGTAGCAATGTTTTTACCAGCAATTTCAGAAACGAAATCATATTCGTCCATTAACCAGTTTTCATTGTAAGATTTATATTTTTTGAACTCAGCATCGTTTTGTTCGAAAGCTGTTTCAAGGTTAACCAATTCTTTCTCAGCAGCCTCTTTTTTAGCAGTGTACTCTTTGATCTGATCGTCAGTGTACTTACCGTCTTTGTTCTCAATTACAGAGTTTGCAGTTAAGATCGCAGATTTCTGTGCTTTAGTTTTAGGATCTTTGTTGAATCCTTGAACTGCTTTTTTGTATGAGATATGTAATTTAGCTACGATTGCAACATAAGCAGACATGTTAGCATCATCAGTTTTCTCACCATCTCTATCAGCAATACCTCTGTAGAAGTTGTAGTACTCAGGAAGTCTTTCGTCGAAATCAGGACGATCTTTTACATATCTGTAAAGGTATTTACCTTTTGTAGATTCCCAAGTGTCAGCTTTACCAAAGTATTTACCTCTCTCATCATAAAGTTTAAGAACCATGTCTTCATACTCTGTGATAAGGTTTTTATCTGCAGTGTCTTTTTTCTTTGTTTCCTCAGAAAGTTTCGCTTTGAAAAGCTTTAAACCGTAGATATATAAATTTTTATGGATATACGGAGCATTAGTATATAAATAATTGAAAGCGTCAAGTGTTTCTTGTCCGTAGTTCTTTGCTTTCATATTATCAGAGAAGAAAGTGTATTTCGACTTAGTCTCTTCTACATTTTCACCCCAGCAATACCCTCTCGCATCACATCCTTTTTTCACGCTACCATCAGCAGCATTTTGTTCTGTTAAACCATTGTCCTTTTCGGCCTCTGTTCCTTCTTCTTGTGCTTGAGCAATTCCTGCTACAAACATTAGTCCTAATAGAAAGGTTGCTAACTTATTCATGTTTGAAAATCCGATTGATTAGTTGATTTTTCGCCTTACAAACCAGCGATCGTTGATTGTTACACCTATATTTAATTGATAGTGACGATCATCGAAAGTATTGCTGTTTTGAATCTCTGATTCTTTCCATCCATATTGTCCAGAGACAGATAGGGATGAGAAGCCCATAGGGAATTCAATACCAGCCGTCACTAAATACTCTTTAATCTTTTTTCCAGGTCCATAGGGTTCATAAGGGGAGATTCCGTAAGAGAAACCACCTCTGTATGTGATCCTATCGACATATCTTGTTGATAAATAATTGGAAGTATACTCAACACCTACACCGATGTTGTAAGCATCTGTCATTTGAGATTTCCCATCATAATCAACGAACTTTGACCAGTTTTGTTGTTTGAAATCTACTGCTACTGCTAATTTTCCAACCAACTCATAACTCAACCCGACTGCAAACTCTTCAGGCATTGTTGCTTTTTGTGATTGATCAACAATAATAGTATCTCTGTTCAAAATTAAATCAGTAGTAGAACGTGTTTGAATATCTTCTAGACGTTTTACGTTGATTTGCTGTTCAAAAGTATATGTAGCACCGAAGTTTAATCTAGACCCTTTTTCTTTAGCACCAAAATGGTGAGAGTAGTAAACCCCTGGCTTATAAACCAAACCTCTATAGTTCAGACGGATACCTCTTGCAGAGATAAAGTCACTTGAACCATCTAGAAGTTCAGTTTTTGTATTTCTTTCAATAATGCCAATGTTGTACCCTAGTTCAAGGCCAATTGAAAGCCCTTTAGCAACACGGAAAGCGTTTGAGAAGTAAACTTGGTTCACACCGCCTCTACCTTCGTTTTCAATACCGTAGTATTTTGCTGGAGTCATTTGTCCATTGACTGGAATACTTAAAGTGTCAGCTTGAGAGAATTTATATCCCACTACCGTATACGGCTTAAAACCTACACTCATTGTCCATCTTTGGCTGATTGGGAATGCAAAAGTCATGTAACTTAAACCTCCTCCATAATCGGCCTGTGTTTGATTTTCTGCTGTTAACGTTCTTTGCTCGGTAAACATACCGATTTCAAAGAGTGTTAAGTTGTTATAAGTTAACGTCGCAGGGTTGAGCAAATTGGAGTGCCCATAACTCGCTAAACCTACACCTGTATAGCCCATACCTTTATTTCGGACAGAGGCTGCGTCTACAGGGTTTCCAACTCCTAATGCTGTAAAAGGAGAATTGCCTATTTGCGCTAAAGCTGTTGTAGTGAACGCAAAAATTGAGAGGCAAGTAAGAATGATATGATTAATACGTCTATACATGTAATCTCAGGATACTGTCGATTCCCTTGAGAACCAAATTTCGGTCTGCAAAGATGCTTGAATTTAATTTAGATTCAAAAGTATTTGCAACTCCACCGCATAGTAAATTATTAATTCTACCATATTTTGCCTCATATTGGCGAATAATCCCATCAATTTCAGCTGCGATTCCGTTAACAGCCCCTGATAACATACAGTTGTCAGTACTGTCGCCGATCAGATCGACTTCAGTCCCTTCCCAATCTAGAAGAGGTAAGTTAGCCGTAAATGAATGCATTGCTTTTAATCTCATATTTATTCCTGGTGATATTCCACCGCCTAAATATTCGTTTTTGTAATTGATGAAATCATAAGTGACACAAGTGCCGATATCAATAACAAGACAGTTTTCATCGGGAAAAACAGACATTGCACCAACAACTGCTGCAATACGGTCTACACCCAACGTTTTAGGAGTTGCGTAACGATTGATGAACGGTAATTTCAAATCTGATGTAATAATAACAACATCAAACTCTTTTTCTAGTTCTTGGACCAAATTATTTTCAATTTTGCCCACATTTGCTATACCAATACATTCACAAGAGAAGTCTTTTAATGCTTTTATAAGTTCTTCTTCCTCTTTAAAGACACAAACATCTTGTAATTCGTTGTCTTGAAAGAATCCAACTTTCATTAAAGTATTGCCTATGTCAATGGCGACTCTCTTTTTCATTGCACGCTTTAAACTGACTTTTACGATAGCATCACAGTATCGCTTATTATTTACATAAATAATGTTAGAGAAAAATTATTCAAAATATTTTAGGTTTAATTAACCTAATATTCAATGATTTGTTATTCATTAAACTTAATATAGACAATTTCGTCTCCTTCATTGATCTCATTAAGAGAGTCGGTAACGGGAGTCACATAGTTGTTTTCATGGATGATAAACACCGGTAAATCAAGCTGATCTAAGAAATCTATGCTCTCTTCCTGATCCATAGTTTTCTGAATCTTCATGTGTTTTACCTGATGTTTTTTACGGATTAAAGTACTCAATCCAATAAAATCGTGCTTTCCTCTGAATAGTAAATGCTGTGGTTTTTGAAGGTTGTGCATTTCCACTTCCATCTTTGAGGCGAGACGGAATACCTTATTCATTCCGAGTTCAGAAGAAATGGTGCGATTACCTAAAATATTAATTTCATTATTGGAAGTAGTTGAAAAAAGTTGGCCATAAGCAGAAAAATCTACGTTTTCTATGGCACCGTCTGATAAAATACTTCCTTCATAAATAGGAATTCTATGTCTTTTGGCTTCTCTTAAGTTCTGTTCTGAGGTATCGGAAACCATCACAGGAATATGATATTGCTGCAGTATTTTGGCAATAAAAAGTCCCACTTCACTCGCTCCCAAGAATAAAATTCCGTTTGGTTCTTGTCTTGTCACCTTGAGAAGCTTCGCGAAAGGCTTAGCAGTCAAACCCTGTAAAACCACCGTTCCTACAATAATCATAAATGTGAGTGGCAGTAAAAGTTTTGCTTCTTCAACTTGTGCAGGTGTGATGGGTGCAATGCCTTGTGTCAGCTTCAGCGTGAAAAGAGAAGCAACACCCGCCGCAACAATACCTCTTGGAGAAATATACGAAATGAAAATTCTTTCTTTCCAAGTCAGTGTAGTACCTAATGTACTGCACAAAACGACTAACGGCCTCAATACATAGATGATGACAATAAATAAGAATAAACTATGAAAGTTGGCCAATGCTTCAAGATCGCTGATATTCATTCTTGAGGATAACATCACGAAAAGGAATGAAATCAGGATCAGTGTTACATCTTCTTTAAAAGATAGAATAGACTTTAGGGAAGCGACTTTGGAATTGGCGAGGATCATGCCGTAAACGGTCACTGCCAGCAAACCTGATTCAGCGTGCAATAAATCTGAAAAGGCAAATGTGGCAATTACAAAACCAAGTATAACAGTATTCTTTAGATGATCAGGGAGTAAACGTTGGTTTAAAACTTTAGTAGTAATAAACGCCGCTATTCCACCGGAAATCAAACCTGACAGTGTCAACAGTACAAACCCTTTTAAAGCGAAAAATGTAAACAGTTCATTGGGCTTGCCGGAAAGGATAAAATCAAAAATAAGAATGGCAGTCAATGCACCAACAGGGTCAATTAAGATACCTTCCCATTTTAAAACAGTGTTTATTCTGGAGTTTGGTTTTACATTTCTAAGAAGCGGTCCAATTACAGTAGGCCCACTTACAATGATTAATGCGCTGAAAAGAAATGCGATTCTGTAACTGATGCCCATTATGTAATGTGTGGCAATAGCTCCGCCTATCAGTGTGATAAACGTACCGAAGAATAATAACCGCCAAATAACACTGCCAACATTTTTAGTCTCTTTTAATTTGAGCGTCATTCCTCCTTCAAAAAGGATTAAACCTACAGACAGATTGACGACATCGAATAATAAATTTCCATGGAATATTTTATCACCGTCAATAAATTTTGAGCCATCTGAAGTGAAAAAAGTAGAAAAAGGCCCAATCAATAGACCAATTAAAATAAGTGGTAAGATTGCAGGAATCTTGATTCTCCAACCAAGCCACTGTGCAAAAAATCCCAACCCGATAAGTCCTGCAAGTTCGATCATATATTGTAAAAGCGTATTACTTTTTAAGAAGTTTTGAGTCTTAAGAACTTAATATGAGATGTTTCAAACATGCTCTTACATTAAGCGATTATTTTACAAAGATAGAAATATCGGTATTTCTACCTTTATCATCACTACAAGAAATCTTATTTTTTCCAGGTGAAGGTTTATAGAAGAATGTTTCCTTTTTGTGAATTTTACCTTTGAAAATATCATTGACATACCAAAATACATAATCCACATCGTTGGAAGTGATGGATTTCAGTTCTATTTCAGCATTGTTTTGTGATACATAATACGTTCTTCCGTCTAATGGAGAGACTATTTCTGGCGGGTTGCCCGAAATCATACTTTGGCAATCAGGATTATGCGGTGGTGCAAATGGGAAAGGAATTTTCTCATCGATGTAATACTGTGTCAATGCTTCAGGTGGATTGGGGTAGCTTTTTTTGATGTAACCACCATTTACAGGTAAACAATCTGAACAGTAAGAGAAGGTTTCGTCAGGATGTACAAATACAATTTTCTTATGCGTACATTTTTTTGAAGGAGAAATAAGAGGGATGTACCAGTCCGTCACTTGATGATCACAAAAATTATTGGGAATCAATCCTGATACAGCACAGACATTGCGTTCAAATAAATTGTCAGGTACTTCAACTTCCTCCTCTACCACATTATTGGAAGCATACAGGCTTCTGAAAACTCTGAATAAGAGTGGTGTGGCAATTTCTGCTCCTGTAAGTTCTTGTATACCTTCATTAGAAAAATTACCGCACCAGACACCCACCGTATATTTTGAATTATATCCCACACTCCAGGCGTCCTTTCTGCCGTATGATGTTCCGGTTTTCCATGCAATTTTCGGAACATTGATACTGTTTTGTGGATTATTAGGTAAGTCGGGTCTTTTTAGAGTGCTCAAAATTTCCCTGATCATATACGCGCTTTCTTTAGTAATGATTTCTGTCCCATCTCCATTTTGATCGTTATTAATCAATGGTGAAGCGGTATAGTAAATACCTTCATTAGCAAAGGTCGAATACAGTTTAGTCAATTCTTCCAAAGTAACACCGCATCCACCTAAAATAGTGGACAAGCCGAGCCTTTTTTGCTGTTGTTGCACAGTTGCAAATTCAGCAAGCGTTAATTTCTGTATGAAATCATGCACACCCACTTTTTCCAACAATGCAACAGCAGGTATATTCAGCGACTGCGTCAGTGCCTCTTTAACCGTTAGACTGCCTCTAAACTTCTGATCATAATTCAAAGGACTATATGTTCCGAAATCAGTCGGGACATCAAGGATCATCTGCTGAGGTGTAATCAGACCTTTGTCAAATCCCATTCCGTAGGCCAGAGGTTTTAATGTGCTTCCTGGAGACCTTACAGCCTTCACACCGTCCACTTGTCCTGAATATTGATCATCTTCAAAGTCCTGCGAACCTACATAAGCTATGATCTGATGCGACTTATTGTCGATAACAACTGCCGCGGCGTTTTGAATGCCATAAGATTGAATGAGCCTTGAGTATTTTTTGACAATTTTTTGTGATCTTATTTGTACTTTTTCGTTAATACTCGTTGGAAAAGTGAGCTGTAGAGGATGTTCATTATAAAGCCTTTGATTGAGGTGAGGAGTAAGGTTATTGATTTTTTTTCTTTGGAAGTAGATCGGTTCAGTGAGTGCTGTATTGAGTGTGCTTTCATCAAAAAGCCCCATTTTATAATACTTTTCCAACCATCGGTTTCTTTCTTTTTTTAGTTGTGCTTTTGAGCTATTGATAGCTAGGGAAGTGGGTCGGTTAGGAATAATGGACAAAAGCGTTGCTTCTGCAGGACTGAGCAGGACCGGTTTTTTTTGAAGGTACAATAACGAAGCAGAATAAATGCCTTCAATATTTCCACCAAATGGAATAAGATTCAAATAAAGGTTGAGAATTTCATCTTTTGAAAAGGTGATTTCCAGTTGAATAGCTTTCAGGATTTCAATGCATTTGTTCCAGTATGTTCTTTCATTCGGTTCCAGAAGCCGTATTACTTGCATGCTGATGGTTGATGCTCCTGAAGTTCTCTTTCCTGTCACTGCATTATCAAAAAATGCCCTTCCAATAGCTAAAGGATCTACGCCAAAATGATAATAAAACCATTGGTCTTCTTTCTCAATAATCGCTTTTTTGAAGAAGTCGGAAATACTATCATTCTCTATATGAAGTCGCCATTTATCAGTAGAATTTAGAGTTGCTCCAATGATATTCTTCTCAGAAGATAAAACAATTTGGCCATAGGTAGTCTTAGTATTATAGGGAAATAGAAATTTAATGATCAGTATTATCTGAAATAGGATAATAAAAAGAAAGCTTACTCTAATAAAAAGTTTCTTTGTTAAGTGATTGGTATTTAACTCTTTAACTTGTGAATTATTCAAAATGGATTCTTAATTTATAGTTTATCAAAAAAGAAAGGAAACAAAGTACTTATCAAAGTTCTCTTTTCTCAAATGATAGAGTTTGTCAATAGTCCTGAAATGGAATTCTAATCATTCATTCTTGTTTATCAATCAAGCCGATTAGGATTCAGCAAAAGTACGCTTTATTTCAAATATTTACTGATAGAAAAATACAATTTTCTAGATCTCATCTTAACCTAGTTACTATCCCTTTATCAACTATCTCACCTCATGAAAACAAAATTTTATCTACTCCTAATTTTCATTTTGACATTAAATTTCCCAATTATTTGTCATTCACAAACTTTTGAAGAAAACACTATTCGATTCCCTATGCTTCACGAATATGATGGTAATTATCATATTAATCCCATGGGTGAAAAAGGATTGATTGTTCTCAGAAATAGGTACGCTGGAGAAAAAAAGGATATCATTTCCGAATTAGAAGTCACTTACATCAAATCGAATTTTCAGAAAAAATGGGTAAAAACCATTCAGCTGTCACATTACGGTGATTTCATCTCTGAAGATTTTGATGACACCTATGCTTATTATCTGATGAGTTCGAGTAAGAAAGTGTATCAAATATTGCGTATTCATCTTGAAGATGGATCGCATAAAGTCTTTTTCTATAGAAATGTAGAAAAGATGACAGTGGACTACTTTGAAATTGAGAATAATATCTGTTTTCTAGGTGGTGCTGCAGATGCAAGACCTTTTGTGTCAAGATGGGATCTCGAAAATGGAAAAAGAACGATTCTGCCTTCCATTAATCAATTGAAAGGTGGTGTGGTTTGTATGAAATGGGATCATGATGTTGATCTTTTGACCGTGGTTATCAAGGCAGAAATGTCTAGTGAACACAGAGGTGTATATATAAATGATTATACCGTAGATGGCTTTTTAGATAAGCAATATTTCGAGGAAGTTCAGAGAGATTATAATTATTTGACTTTTAGACCTTATCATAACTCAAGGGGAGAATTGATGCTTATAGGTACTTACGGAATAGGGAGTTATGAAGAAGGTGCACAAGGTGTGTATACTATGGCTGTGGGTAGAAATGGTTATCGTTTAAGACCTAAGTTCTATGATTTTCTGTTTTTCAATAATATCAATAGTCACTTAACAGAAAAAGAACAGGATCACATTAAAGAGAAGTTTGAAAACAAGAGAGAAAGAAACAAAGTGATACCGCAACATCTGATATTACAAGAACATGAGCTTCAGTTTATGAACGGTCAGGTGGTTTTTGTAATGGAAGAAATGGATTACATTTATCCTTTCACGAGTGATGCGAAGTATACAACGGAAACGTTCTTCTCAAAAGCAGATGTGCCTACTCCAAAACGCTTTGTACAAGATTATGAAAATCAGATCGTAAAAAAAGGAGAGTATATTCCTTATGCTTTAAATGTGGATAAACTCACAGGTGGAAACCCTTTCCCATTAGAATGCCGCTATAAAAGAGTGATAGCTTGTGGTTTTGACCCTGAAACTGGAAAAATGCAATGGGATAATACTTATTCCGCTAGAAGCTTGAAAAATGACCTGCCTGTAGAGTCTGTACAAGCCTATGCTGATCATAAAAAAGTAGCTTTCCTTCATGTCAGCAGAGATAGCTTTTTCTATAAAATTTCAAATCGCCTTGAATATAAAAGTGATTGTGAGGTGGTGGTTTACAAAGACTATTCTCCTGCTAATGATGTTGAAAAATACATGAATGGAGGACTGAGCCACTGGTATGAAAATCACTTTATCCATACAGGAACTAAGAAGGTGACTTCAACAATCAACCGTAGTGAAACCCAGCAATATTTCTTCCTTACTTGCCTTTCTTACAGCAACCGCCGATATACTAAATAAGAAAATATTCATTTGATTATAAAACGATTACAGATTATTATTCCATCAAAATGGGTGAAATATTTGTTTATTTGAATGCTTTTTAAGGTATTTGCAATAATAAACGTAATATTTACACATATAAACACAAAGCATTAAACATGGGGTACATTGAACCTGCACCAATTACTGACAAGGAGAATCCGTTTGAGTCTATGATGGAGCGATTCAATATCGCTGCTGAAAAACTTGGGTTAGATTTGGAGACTTATGAAGTCTTGAAAAGTCCAGCAAAACAAGTAATTGTTTCATTGCCAATCGTGATGGACGATGGTCATAAGAAAGTCTTTGAAGGGTATAGAGTAATACATTCAAACACTTTGGGGCCTTCAAAAGGTGGCGTTCGTTATGATATGGATGTGAACCTTGATGAAGTAAAAGCATTAGCCGCTTGGATGACGTGGAAGTGTGCCGTTGTAGATATTCCTTATGGTGGAGCCAAAGGCGGTATAAAATGCGACCCGGCCAACATGTCAAAAGGTGAGCTTGAGCGATTGACAAGAGCTTACACTGTGAAGATGTATGAAATCTTTGGTCCTGATATTGATATTCCTGCTCCTGATATGGGTACGGGCCCTCAGGAAATGGCCTGGATTATGGATGAATATTCAAAAGCACAAGGTAAAACAGTTCAGGCTGTAGTGACAGGGAAACCGTTGGTTTTGGGTGGATCTTTAGGTAGAGTAGAAGCTACGGGTAGAGGTGTAATGGTTTCAGCAATGGAGGCTTTACGCAAGATGAAAATCAACCCTAATGGTGCTACCGCCGCAATTCAAGGATTTGGAAATGTAGGGAGCAACGCAGCAAAACTACTGGCTCAAAAAGGATTGAAAATTACAGCAATCTCTGATCATACTGGAGCATTTTATAATCCGGATGGTATTGATTTGAGAGAAGCGAGCGAATATAGAGCTACCTATAAAACGTTGGGTGGTTTTACAGGAGGAGAAAAAATTACGAATGAAGAGCTACTTGAACTGGAGGTAGATGTTTTAGTGCCTGCAGCGAAAGAAGACGTAATAAATATCAAGAATGCAGATGCCATTAAAGCCAAATTGATTGTGGAAGGAGCTAATGGACCAACAGGTGCTAAGGCGGATAAAGTTCTGCATGAAAAAGGTGTGGTAGTGGTACCTGATATTCTGGCAAATGCCGGTGGTGTAACTGTTTCTTATTTCGAATGGGTACAGAACCGTTTAGGTTACAAATGGACCCGAGACAGAGTAAACAGAAGAAGCGACCGTATTATGAAAGAGGCCTTCGAAAGAGTGTTTGATGTAGCAGAAAAACACAATGTATCATTGAGAATCGCTTCCTATATGGTGGCTATCACGAAAGTGGCGGATACATATAAATTGAGAGGCTCTTTTTAGAACTTAGAGACATTTAAATTTTACTTGGTTATATAGATGGATAGGGGACAAGACTAATCTTGTTCCTTATTTTTTTTGTTATGTTTTCCGATGATCGTCTCAATTGTAGTTTTAATAAAATGATTGGTCCATTGTACGGTCCTGTTCAGATTAGGGCCCATATTAAAGCGGTAACCGCAATTGATTTCAAAGTTGGTGAAATAACTGATGGCCAAAAATTCCTGGTCTACAATAGATGGAAGAACACTGTAAGTGATTTCAGTATTGAGTGACAAAGTAATAAACATACGCTGTGTATTATACCCTGCAGATGCTTTGGTGTCCAATGCAGGCAATAAGGCATATCTCTTTCCTGTTCTAGTCGCCAAGGTATAATTCTGATGCTGTGCGCCTAAGCCTACTCCAATCATAGCTCCAAAATAAAAACCTTTCCATACCAGTGCTCCTGCGCCGCCACCAAGTACAGTGAGGTCGTTCATGACAAGCCTGCTCAATGTACCAAATTCAGATTCGGGGTTTCGGGCTAATGGAGGGAGAAAAGGAGCTGCCGCATTATAGTTTTCAGAGCGATACCTTAATTTAAAATAGGTGGTAAAAGCACTTTTGAGCTGAATTTCCTTTTGTTTGAAGATGGCTTTATAACTGAATTTTTTATTAGAAAAACGTACCGCATGAAGATTGATAGAGCGTGTGATAATATCATCTCTGATCAATTTCTGGGGGCTGTTCCACGTACTGTCGTAAATGGCAACATTTGTATCTGTAAAACCAGAATACCTGTAATATTCAGCATCTAAATACCATTTCTTCACAAAACCATCCACCCTCAAACGGAATACACTCGATCTTCCATAGATATTTTCATCATACTCTGAAATGGGTGTTTGAATACTGGCTCTGATGCCAAGATTTCCGAAGCTGATACCAAGACCAATCAAGTAACTGTTGTTCGGAACGTATATCACATCTTTAGGGCGGTCTCTTCTAACTAGAGCATCATTGTCCCACCAGTTTTTTGGAGGATAATTATTAAAAAGGAGTGTCAGTTTTGAATTGGAAAGAAAGATACTGCCAGTGATTTTGTCATCAATATCTCTTACAAAACCATGGATATGAGCGTTCTCGCTTACAGTTTGACTATAAACAGTTGAAGTGTTGAATAGGGAAATGAGCAAAAATAAAATGTGAACTATAAGAGCTCTCATACGATGGAATAATGAAATCAACCCTGAAAAATTACATTTTTTAGAGATATGTAACAAAAATAGAAGTGTTTAGACGAGTTTTTTTATAAATTAATCAAAATTTGGTTGATAATTACCATATATTATCTTTATTAATTTAGAATGTTATTACGTTGTATGTTTGAGTGCTATTTAATAATAACTTATTAAGTTTGTGCATAGATGTAATAATTAGATCTAAATTTCAGTATTAATTTCTAAACTTTTTAATGCTGAATTTATTTAACTTTTTATTCATTTTATAATATAAAACACACTGACTCTTAAACAATTATGCTTAATTTTCAAATTTATTTCCCAAACCTCAATCCCAACTTATTATTCAAGACAGTTTTAATTTTCTTTCTTGGAATTTTATCATTTAATACGTCAGCGCAGAAAGTGCCTGGCAATGCTTCTGACATTTCCCCTTTACTGATTGGAGAATATATACCAAAAGATATCATCTTAAGAGATGTGGAAGGTAATGAAGTGAATCTTAAAAAAGAGATGAACAAGAAACCTACAATTCTTATCTTCTACAGAGGCGGTTGGTGTCCTTATTGTAATAGACAGCTTTCCGGTCTTGGAGAAGTTTCAGATTATCTTGTAAGTATCGGATATCAGATTATTGCAATTTCTCCTGATACACCGGAGCATTTATCACTCACTTATGACAAGCATATGATGAACTACTCATTATTGTCCGACAGTGATATGACTGCAGCAAAAAGCTTTGGACTTGCTTTTGAATTGAATGATAAAGAGTTCAGCAAGTATTCCAATATGGGGATGGATATTGTAATGACAACTGGTGGAAAACACCGAATGTTGCCGGTGCCTGCAGTTTTCTTTGTGCGTCAGAATGGCGAGATCAACTTTGAGTATATCAATCCTAACTTTAAGAAAAGAATCAGTTCGTCACTGCTAATCACTGCCGCAGAGACAATGAGTTCAGAGTAGAAATTTAGCAGATCATTTCGTTTTGGTGATAGGCGTCAACGTAATTCTGATAGTAAGTGTTTATATTACAGTTAATAAATCTTTAACCTGTAAAACACTACTGTCATGGAAGCAAATATCTATTCTCAGCTAATTAAAAACATTGAATTACAGTTTCGGAAAAAATTGAAGAAACATCCTTATTCAAAAGGAATGGTAGTGACTATTTCTAGAGAATATGGGTCTGGTGTAAGAGATGTTGGAGAAAAATTAGTACAAAAATTAAATGATCAGAAAATAGGTTTCAATCTTAATGATCAACCTTGGAAACTGATTGATACTACCGTTATTCATGACCTTTCTGAAAAATTGAAAGTCTCTTATAAAGATGTACAAGAATATGTTCCTTTTGAGAAAAAGGGATTTATAGAACAGCTTATTCATTCTTTCGGTAAGAATTACAATAAATTAGACGGGCATTTAACCTCTGCTTTGGAAGCAGTAATGCATACTTACTTTGAAAGAGGTAATGTGGTGATTTTGGGTAGAGGTGGAGGATACTTTGCTTCTATGCTGAAAAATGCCTTAAGAATCAAAATCAACAGTACGTATCAATTCAGAGTGGCTGAAATTATGAAGAACCATAACTTAAGCTATAATGATGCAAAACTGAAGATGCTTGAATATAGTAAGCTGAGAAATGACTTCTTGGAACATATCCAAAAAGGAAATGAAGAGATTCACGATACTGTGATCGACAGAACCCGCTTAGATGATGAAACTTTAGCGGATTACCTTCTTTCTTTTACAAGCGCTAAAGCAAAAGACCTGACAAGGTTGAGAAATACGGCGCAGTTGGAAAAAGTATAGACAAAAAAATCCCTTCTGATTTAATTTCAGAAGGGATTTTTTATGTTTTCAGCGCTGTATTATAATTGTGTCTCTTCGTATTTAGAAGGGCACTTCATTAAAATTTCACTCGCTAAAAATTCTTGACCTTCGCCTTTTGCTCTGCCGATCACTACTACTTTTTCAGATTTCTCAAAATCTCGCATAGAAGCAGGAGGGGAGTAGCAAACTACTTTTCTAGCCACGTTTTTATCGTCAACTAAAGTAAAAGCAAGGTAGTTAGGGTCTTTGGCAGGGTTGTAATCAATGCCAATGACATTCCCGTTGTTGTCTTTTTGAAGTTCACCAATGACATGAACTTTTGAAGTGTTTCCGTCTGCTGCCAAGCTGTAGGCTTCAGAGAAATTAACATATTGGCTTGCATCACCGGCAGTGACTACCAGAATGCTGATCATCACCGCAATGATCACCAATCCAAAAATATGAGACTTTTTCATAGTATGTTTAGATGTGTTTTATTGTTCTTCTATCATTTTCTCCAACTTGCTTACCTTTTTATCTACCATAAAAAGATAAACAGTCATTCCTGCCCATAAGGCGATAATAACAGCTACAACTACATAAATTTTACCGTTGTCGCGCATTACATCAGCCATCTCGATTCCGTTGTTTCCATAATCTGCTGATGTGATAGGAATTTTATCTTGAGCAATTGCACTGATCACTGTTATTAATGATAAAGCGATCATTGAAAGCATCTTTTTCATCTTATATATAAATTTACTCTTTTTCTAATAATTGATTTTCAACCGTTCTCATTCTTACATTCAAACTTGTGAACCATACGCCTAGTAATGTCCAGCCAATGATAGCAGGGTAGAATATTAAACGAAGTTTACTATCCAAGTCATACGCATTGAAACCTGGATTTCCACCATTTCCAGGGTGAAGGGAATCAGTAAGGCGTGGCAGTACAAAAATGAGAGGGATAAAGATGGCGAACGCAAAGATGTTGGAGATCGCACTTATTCTTGCCCTTTGCTCTTCATCTTTAAATGCACCTCTTAAGACCACATAGCCAAGGTAAAACATCAAACCACCTGCGGCTCCGTTTTGTTTAGGGTCTCCACTCCAGTAGGCTCCCCAAGTGAATTTGGCCCAGATCATACCAGTCACAATTCCTAAGACACCGAAAAGGATACCTGTGTTGGCCAATTCTGCAGCCCAAAGGTCGTGTTTCAGATCCTGAGATTTCAGGTATTTAATGGAATAAACCATGGATGCTAAAAGCACGATGATCATTCCAAACCACATCGGAACGTGGAAATATAAGTTTCTGATTGTTTCGTTTAGTATGTCTAAGCGAGGGACTTCCAGTAATAATCCGCCTACAATGGTGTAAGCTATAAGAACTAATGCTGTAATTTTCCACCAAGCACCTTTCATTGCTGTTTAATTTAATTATTATCTAACTCCTCCAAAGATAAGGAAATAGGAGATAGGAAACTGTTATTACAATAATATCAATTGCTAATATGACCATGATTTCATCCAAGGTTTGACTCCTTGCCAATCCATCAATTGCATTTTTAGAAGCTTTGATTAACATAAGTATCATGGGCAGAATAGCTGGCAGTCCAAGGATTGCCATCAGCGTGTTATTGCCCTGGGCTTTGGATGCGATACCCGCCACCATTGTTAAAGAGGAAGAGAAACCTATGGCCCCTAATCCTACACAAGCCGCGAACATCCATGGATCTTGAATGGGATTGCCCAATACTATGCTGTAAACTCCCAAACCAAGGAAGGCAACAAGCAACATCAAAAGTGCATTGTAGACTATTTTTGATAAGATAATGGACTGCGGGCTTACTAATTGGTAGTAATAAAAGTGTCTTCCTCCTGCTTCCTGAGTGAAGCTTTTGGATGCACCATTCAAAGCCGTGAATAATTGTATGATCCAGAAAAGCGTGTTCCATGTGATGGGCGACAGCTCTACTCTGCGTTGGTTAAAACTTAAATAACAAACGAATATTGTACTTATAGTATACAACAAAAGTCCGTTGAGGTTTGAACGCTCCCTCCATTCCAATGCCACTTCCTTTTGGACCAGAACATTTATTTCTGAAAATATTGACTTCATATTAATATTTAAACACCGCAAAATTACCAAAAAATCATGAATAGATCCAATTGAAATTGAAACTTACTTTTTTTGGCACTTTATGTGTTTGTAGGTTTATACTATAAGTGTTCAATCGGATTGATTTTACATTTATTACCAATTAAATACTGCAGCAAACCTCACTTATTGTTTCTAATCCTTCATAACCTAATGATAAATATAGTAGTATAGCATTAAATTTGGGTGGTGCGTTAGAAATGAAGCAGTGTGTGAAGTAGCGAAAATGTATTTTCTTGGTGTGTAAGTACTAAGACAAGAATTAATTATCATTTATTTTCGACTTAGTAATTAATAGAAATTATTTCATCTTTTAACTTTAAAAATTACTCTTTTCCGTGTTTTCAGCAGAAAATGCGACTAATTATATGAAACAAACTTTTTTATATATTTCACTCTTATCTAGCTTACTCTTTTTTGAGGGATGTGTGCCCAAAGTTTGTCCAGCATATATCAGTTCATTTTATCAAAAAGATGACACTAGCAGTTTGTATTACGTAAAAAGTACTCCAGATACAATCAATGATTATTTTGTAGGTATTGGAGATACAACTTATACTATACATGGTAAGGTATCTTATATCAGTTACTTCTTAGACCGTGATTCTGTAGAAACGAAAGAGGAAGAATTGTTTGCTTCAAGAGAAAGAGGATGGAATGGTATGGTTGAGCCTAGAGGCCGTTTTTATGAGAAAATCCTGAAGACGGATAAGAAAAGAGCCAATTCAAATTACCCCAATTATATTATTGGTTTACAGCATAATCCTTATCCTCTGGAACTGACCGCTGAAGATTCTGTGATTAATTTTATTCCTGAAGATAGTATTTACCTTGTTTCTGCATCAGATTCTTTAGAGAATATGCTTTTTGCAGGAGGGCCGGGCTATGATGATTCCATGGTGGCAAAGGAACTTCCTGACCAGAAAGATGATGAACCGAATGAAGAAACTAATGATTCACTTCCTCCAATGCTCTATGACGGGTATGTTTACATGAAGAAATACGGTGAAAGAGTGGCGAAAGAAGATAGTATGCGTGCAGGCTTTTTCCTTGTTCCTGATTCTATGTATTTGGTAGAGCGTAAATGGTATGAGCTTTGGAAACCGAAGCATTATATGATTCCTAAGAGAGTTCTTGATGGAAAAGATGCCAATAAGATGGCGAAATATGAAACAGATTCGTTGTCACAACTTCCAAAATATGATTCTTTAGGAAATGAAATCGTAGAGGAGAAAAAAGGTTTATTTGGCAAAAAGAAGAAAAAAGAAGAGACTGCTGAAGAGGAAGGAGACTTGACGGATGATTCTACAGCATCAGACGATGAATCGGCAGTGGATGATGAGACTGCTGAAGCAGAAGAACCGAAAAAGAAAAAAGGACTCTTCGGTAAAAAGAATAAAGACAAAAAGAAAGACGATGAGCAAGATACATCGGCCACTGAAGATGAAGATTGGTAATGATGATCTTTAAAATATTTCAACCCCATTTTAGGTAGAACTAAGATGGGGTTTTTATTTTGAATGAAGAAACGAGAACCCAATGAAGAGTGTGTGACTTTTTTTCTTCCTCACAAATAATACCCAACGAACCAGAACACGGACCACCTTCATTCTTAATTCTTAACTCTTCTCCCTTCCCTCAAATCCCCTTCATTGTAGTTTGGTACTTCGTAGTTAATTATCGAAATTGACCTTTTATAATTTAATCGCAATCCTATTAATAGTTACGATTCATGAAAAATGTACATGCTGACCTTGTTTCTCGCTACATCAACACTACAAACTGCAATGTTTTTTTAACCGGAAAAGCGGGGACTGGAAAAACAACTCTCTTACGATCTATTGAAAAAGAAACACATAAAAATGTGGTGGTTGCCGCCCCTACAGGTATTGCTGCGATCAATGCAGGAGGCGTAACAGTACACTCACTTTTCCAGCTGCCTTTTGGTGCATTTATCCCTGATGAAAACCTTCAGTTTAATGAAGGGGCAACTACAGTGGCACATATCAACACACCGAAATCATTGCTCAAACAACTTTCTATGAAAAAAACGAAGCGTGATATTCTTCGTAATCTGGAACTTTTGATCATAGATGAGGTCAGTATGTTGAGGGCAGATATGCTGGACGCGATTGATTTTATTCTTCGTTTGATTAGAAAAAGAAAGAATGAAGCTTTTGGTGGAGTGCAAGTACTATTTATAGGAGATATGTTGCAGTTGCCGCCTGTGGTGAAGAATGATGAGTGGCAACACCTTTACAAATACTACAATAATGCTTATTTCTTCAGTGCAAAAGTTTTTCAAGAGACTTCACTAGTGCATGTGGCATTAGAAAAAGTATACCGTCAATCTGACCCTTTGTTTGTGGATGTATTAAATCATCTCAGAGAAAATAAAATTACGGCGGATGATTTGAAAGTACTCAACTCTTTTTACGATCCTGACTTTGAGCAGTCGCTGGAAGATGGCTATATACAGCTTACCACTCATAATAAGATTGCACATGAGAAAAATGAAGGGTGGTTACAGAAAATAAAATCGAAAGAGTTTAAATATAAGGCGAAAATTGAAGGAGAATTCTTTGAGAATCAATATCCCAATGAAGAAGAATTACGACTGAAAAGAGGTGCTCAGGTGATGTTTATCAAAAATGATTACTCTGGGGAATCGAGATATTTCAATGGTAAAATTGGCCGTGTTTCTTCTTTGTCGCATGAGGGGGTTTATGTGAAATTTGAAGATGGTGAAGAGGTGAATGTGGAGCCATACATTTGGGGAAACAAAAAATATGTGCTTAATAAAGAAACCAACGAGGTGGAAGAGCAGGTTATTGGAGAGTTTCATCAGTACCCGCTGCGTCTGGCTTGGGCCATTACAGTACATAAAAGTCAAGGGCTGACCTTCGATAAAGCAATTATTGATGTAGGAAAAGCTTTTGCGGCAGGTCAGACTTATGTGGCTTTATCAAGGTTGACGAGTTTGGAAGGATTGGTGCTTTCTTCTTCTATTTCAGCAAGAGGGATTGATATTGATCGTCATTTAAGTCAATTCACACAGAGCAATCAGACGGTAGAAGAACTCACTCCGATATTAAAACAACAGAGTAAGAATTATATCTACCATACTTTATATAATACGTATAATTATCAGTTTCTCTCAGAACAGTTGTTAGAACATGTAGCTTCTTATAATAAAGATGGAGGTACTTCTAAAAAAATGGCACATAGAGAATGGGCTAAGGCAATTCATGAGAAAGTGAAACAACTGGTGAAAATCGGCAACAAGTTTATTCATGAAGTACACGCTATTATCACGGAGGAAAAGCCAGGGTATATTCTTCATTTATTGGAAAGGGTGAGCAAAGCCAATAAATATTTTGATGGACAACTGAAAGCAGAACACATCAATGTACAGAATAAACTGACCTCACTTGATGGTGTGAACGGTGTGATGGGGTATAGAAACGAGCTGATCGCTTTGTCTTCCTTATTTTATAATCACGCAAAGAAACTGTTACGTGCCGAACGTCTGATTATATCTTATCAGAAAAATGAAGATTTGAAAAAAGAGGATGTAGGCAAGCCGGATTACAAAATTGCTCATAAAGCTACTGAAATAAAGTCTTATGATAAGCCGAAAGCAAAAGCATCAGATACTAAAAAGGCCAAAATAGCGACACATATTCAGACGTATATCTTATTCAGACAAGGTATGACGATGGACGAAATTGCCACAGAGAGGGGCATGTCTTTGAACAGTGTAGAAACGCATTTTGCAAAATTGATTGCTTTGGGCAAAGTGAATATCAAGGAAGTCCTTTCTAATAAAAAACGATTGATCATAGAAGGAGAATTGGAAGAGGCGGATTCAATGTCTTTGAAAGCGATCAAGGAAAGTTTGGGCGATAGATACAGCTATGCAGAGATTAAATTTGTGATTGCTTCTATCGAAGCAGCTAATTCTTAAGACCTTTCATGAATAGTGAGCAAATATTCATTATTTAAAGAATGCTATAGTTTCAAGGAATATGTATAGCACTGAATTATAAATCACAAAAATTATTTACCTTTGGGAGTTCAAAAAATAGGACCATTTATTTTTAAGTCATATTCCGTTGAAATTGCGGAAGTAAACAAAGAACAAAAATGATTATTGAACCTAAAACTAGAGGTTTCATCTGTTTGACAGCACACCCAACAGGATGTGAGCAAAATGTGATCAATCAGATTGAATATGTGAAGTCAAAAGGAGAAATTAACGGTGCTAAAAAAGTATTGGTAATTGGTGCATCTACAGGTTTTGGATTAGCATCTAGAATTACTAGTGCATTTGGATCAGGCGCATCAACTATCGGTGTATTTTTAGAAAAAGGTCCATCAGCAGGTCGTCCAGCTTCACCAGGATGGTACAACAGTGCCGCTTTTGAAAAACAAGCAACTGAAGCAGGTTTATATGCGAAAAGTATCAACGGTGATGCTTTCTCAAACGAAATCAAGCAGCAGACTATCGATATGATCAAGGAAGACTTAGGTCAAGTTGATTTAGTAATCTATAGTTTAGCTTCTCCAGTGAGAACGAATCCTAATACAGGAAAAAGACATAAATCGGTTTTAAAGCCAATCGGAGATGTATTCTCTAACAAAACAGTTGATTTCCACACAGGCAACGTTACTGAAGTAACAATCCAGCCTGCCAATGAAGATGACATTGCCAATACTGTTGAAGTAATGGGTGGTGAAGATTGGGAAATGTGGATCGACGCTATGAAAGAAGCAGGTGTTTTAGCAGACGGTTGCCAAACTTTTGCTTATTCTTATATCGGACCGAAATTAACGGAGCCAGTATACAGAAAAGGTACTATTGGTGCTGCGAAAGATGACTTGGAAGCCACTTCATTCAAAATTGCTGAGAAATTAAAAGACATCAACGGTAATGCTGTTGTTTCTGTTAATAAGGCATTGGTTACTCAAGCTTCTTCAGCTATTCCAGTTATTCCTTTATACATCTCTTTATTGTACAAAACAATGAAAGAAAAAGGAATCCACGAAGGTTGTATCGAGCAAATCCAACGTTTGTATGCTGACCGTATTTATGGTGAGGATATGCAATTGGATGAGAAAGGTAGAATCCGTATTGACGATTGGGAAATGCGTGAGGACGTTCAAGCTGAAGTTGACAAGCTTTGGGCTATCGCAACAACTGAAAACTTATCAGAAATCGGTGATCTTAAAGGATACTCAGACGACTTCTTCAACCTGTTCGGTTTCAAAGTAGAAGGCGTAGATTATGATGCAGATGTAAACGAAGTAGTAGAAATTCCTTCTATTTCATAATTTGAATCATTCTGAAAGAAAACACCCTCATCATAGCTTTTATGATGAGGGTGTTTTTTATTTACAGCAGTTTCTCATAACAGTTGAACAATCCTTTTCGGAAGGTCACTTGTCCAAGGTTTTTATAACCTATTTTCTCATACAGCACATTGGAAACAGGATTTTTAGTAAAGGCGTCAAACCGCAACGATTTTAAATCATAAGCTTCCGCCAGTTCTTCCCCAAATTTCACAAGCTGTCTCGCTATACCTTTACCTTGAAAATCAGCATGTACAGAAAGACGGTGCATCACCAAGAAATTATCACCTTTATTCAGCCATTCTATCTCATTGTATTCCACATCATATTCCTGATTGAAAATCACATAGCCGGCGAGTTGATAATCATAATAAAAACCATAAGCATGTTGTTTGCCAATGTCTTTTTGTATGTCCTCGATCGTAGGGTAGTGTTCATCCCATTGATCAATTCCCATTGCCTTCATTTTAACAATCACACTTTTTACAATCTCTAATGCCTGTGCAGCATCATTTACTGTCAGCCGTTTGATCATAAATTTCTATCTCTTTTTCTGGTTGTTGAATTTTCATTTTGTCAAGGTTCTTCTTGATCGGCTTGATTACATCTTCATATGAAGAAAGCAACGAATCAGGAAGGGGATCAGACGAAGGAATTTCCTGTCTTCTTGGGTCTACTTGTTTTCCGTTTTTCCAGAATCTGAAACAAAGGTGCGGACCAGTAGCTAAACCCGTTTTTCCAACATAACCAATCACATCACCTTGCTGTACCTGTTTTCCTTTTTTGATGCCTTTTTTGATCTTAGACATGTGCAAGTACTGAGTGGTATAAACAGAATTATGTCTAACTTTTACATAATTTCCGTTGTATTTTGAATACCTCGCTTCTACAATTGTACCGTCACCTACACTATGAATCGGTGTGCCAATTGGAGCTGCATAGTCAGTACCTAAGTGCGCCTTATATCTTTTCTGTACCGGATGATACCTTCTTCGTGAAAAAGAAGAAGAAATTCTAGAAAAATGAAGAGGAGCCTTCAAAAACTCTTTCTTCAAGCTATTTCCCTTTTCATCAAAAAACTGCTTTTTCCCCTCATAATCATACTCAAAGGCATAATATTTTCTGTCTTGATGCTTGAAATAAGCTGCCTCAATATGATCAATGCCAATAACATTATTATCAACTATTTTTTCATATAAAACCACTTTAAAAGCATCACCTTTTTGAATATGAAAGAAGTCAATCTGCCATGCAAAAACATCTGAAAGTGCATTAACGAGCACAGGTGACTCGTTAAGGTCAATCAGTGATTGATACAGAGAATTATTAATAGAGGCCGATACCTCTCTTTTATTTAATACAATAGGTTTGTCGCCTGTATAAACTTTATTGCTGTCTGTCAGGTCAAAAACTACATAATGAATAGGGTCCTCCTGATAGATGAAATATTCTAATGTTTGCAGAGAGTCATTGGCTTTCAGTAAAGTATAATCATTACCCCTTTTCAGTTTACGAACATCAAATACAGGTTTCGCATTATTGGCCAACTGAAAGATAGTAGGAAAACTTACATTATTCTCTGAAAGGATATCCGATAAATTTTGATTTTTTTTAACCACATTTTGCTCTACAATCAAACTGTCTACATTGATCTTATAAAGGTAATTAGAAGAATCAATTTCTACGACCAACGTATCTTCCTGTGGGACGTCAACTTGTTCTTTATGTTTGGAACTGAAATCGCAGGAATAGAATAACCCACTGATAATGACTAAATGAAGTATGTTTTTTAATGAAAATAGGCTTTTAAACATAAAGGATTGAAACGTTTGTAAGTACTTAGTATTTTAAAATAGCAGAAAGTATTTTCCGTAATTTTCGAAATTAAATTAAATCTTTAGCATTTCAATAGGTAAAAAGCAGAATGTTAGATAGTTTAACTTGAATTAACGTCAATCGATTTATTCTTTTAGTTCATAGATTTTTACTGTTCTAAATAAGAGCTTTCATGGTAATCAATCAGTTAAAGTCACCTTTTGTATGAAAAATAGATCCTCTTTTGTGAGTATGTACTCTAGCTTTTCAAGCAGGGGAGGCTATTTCGTCATTTTTTTGAAAAATTGACTAAAATGTGTCCTCTTTTTTAAACGAATAATATGGAACTTTGAAATTATGAAATAACAATTTCTCTATTCTCTTGTTGTTGACTTTTGTTTACGAATACATGGTAAGTTAGTAGTAAAGTGAAATTTCATCCTTCGTATCTGTGAATAAAGTTAAAGCTTTTAACAAGTACACTGTGTTTGTAGGAGTTATTAGGGTATTTATCTTAAATTTTTCATATATTTCCGTAAAATTTTGATGATCTAACTCTATTTTAACATTTACACTGTGTTATTAATTTTCAATTAAATGAACTTATTGTGAGCTACTTAAAATTAATGGTGAATTTTTCTTAACAATCAACTTTGAGTATTAATTACGAATTACTGTGTACACCATTTTTTAAGTAAACCTTTTTTTGATTCAATTAACACGACAAACATAATTTTTTATTATGAAAAGGCTATTTTTTCTTCTAATTCTGGGTTTAATCCTCGGAGTAGAGAGGCATGCTGTTTATGGACAAGTTGTGCCTGTAGATGATTTACTTAATCATTCCTTCCGACTCAGTGCCGGTGATTATAACGCTGGTGATAATTCATGGAACGGATACCATGTAGACGGAGACAGAAATAAAACTGCAATTAAGTTTCAATATGATTCTGATAAGCTAGTTTCATTTAATGCAGGAACTGGAGAAGGTATAAACAAAGCTCCAGACTATAATGAAAACGGTTTTAATGATAAGCCTACAATACTTTTTGATGGAAATGCAGCAATGGTAGCAACTATTGCTCCTGAACTTAAAATTAAAACAAAGACTTTATTTGTTATTTATAAAGTTGCTAATGATGCTCCAACAAATGCATTTATGAATCTTTTTGGAGACATTAGATCTGGAGTATTTTTAGATTCAAGAAAAAATCCTCCAACCATAAGATTTACAGCTAAGGATTCTAATACTAGTGCATCGTATTCTGTTAATTTTAATAGAACGTTCACTGGCCCAATTTCAGAAAGCAATAGCCCCGTTCCTTATACAAAGGGAAATGATAGCTTCAAAATGTTGGAAGTTTCATATTTTGAGAACTATGATGGGGTTGAAATAGATGATTCTAACTTTTTATATATAGGTGAAGTTAATCAAGATATTTTTGTTGGAGCTTTAGATAAAAGTCATTCATCTGATAGAGAGCATGTTTTCAAAGGGGAAATCGCCGAAATATTAATTTATGATGATGTTATTGATGCTAATGAAAGGGCATTAGTACGCGATTACTATGAATCTGAATATTTGGATATCACTAAGTGGTATACATTCAAGCATAACATTCCTAAAGGATGGGATGATGATTATGTTTGGACGAAGGATCCTGACGGTTTGTCTATTATTCCAAATAATAAAGACAATAGACCAGAGGCAGGTGATGAAATACATGTTTTAAATGGACAGTATGTCACTACAGCTTCTACTCTTCCTACATTGACAAAAGTTGTAGTGGAAAAGGGGGGTACTTTAGACTTTAAAGGTGATTTAAATACTTTTGGAGAACTTACTGGAGAAGGAGTAGTAAGAATTTCATCTGATAATATTCCTGTAGCAGACGGTTTGACTGATAAAGGATTTTTTACAAAAGATGGCGGTACATTAGAAATTTATGGTACTTCTGATATCACATTCCCTAATAATATCGAGTTCAATAATCTATCTGTGAAGTTGGATGATACTTCTAAAAAAGTGTATATCCAAAATCTTAAACTGAATGGAAATATAGAAATAGCTAGTGGTAATATTGAATTTGATGCAAGCGGTGATGAATTGACGATTGACGGTGATATTCTCATTGGTAAAAATGGAGGATGGACTTATGACGGTCATGCAGCAGATGATGGTTCTAACTTTAAGGTGAGAAATAAAATTCTTACTCAAGGAAACTTTACCAACTTTGGTGAGGTAAATGCTCCAGATTTATCAATCAAAGCAGTAAATGCAACTTCAGAGCAAACATTCCGAATTGCAGCAGATGCTACTTTGGCTCAGATTAGAGTGGAAAAAGCCTTTAAAGAAAATACATTATATGTATATGCAGAAAATGATGTGACGTTTTCTCTTATGGCTACCAGTGATTACGGTGGACCTCAAGATGCAGAAGTTAATAAAGAAGATGATTATGCTTTCTCTTTATTTCAAGGAACATTACGTTTAGGAAGAAACATTACTTATGATTTAAAAACAGGATCAGGCAATAGAAATATCAATCAGAACTCTAGACTGTGGATTTCTGGAGCTGATGTTTCGATGGGTGGAGATACTCAGAAAGCTACTGCATTAGTAATTTATGGTGATGTTTTAGTAACAGAAGGAACGCTTGATTTATATAATAATGGAGTTGGTCCATCTTCAGGTTTTACACTGAGAACAGATGGTACATTGCAAGTTGATGGAGGTGAAGTTTTCACTAAGATGTTAAGAACATCAACATATGGTAGTGCACATAAAGGAGCTTTTATTCAGCATGCTGGTGATATCACATTCAAAGGTAATGGAGATAACCATAGTATGTTATCATTGCCTTGGCCTGACAACACATTTATTATGAGTGGTGGCCGTTTGATGATTGAAGATACAGATGGAAGATCGGATAAAGGTCTATTTATTGGTGTTACTTCTTCTAACTATAACGTCACTGGCGGTACTGTTATCATTAAGACTGACGAAGGTTTTGGTTTGACAAGTACAGCGCCTTTCTACAACTTAGAATTAATGGAGCTTAATCCTGCAACAGGAAACAAAGCGACAGTGACTTCAAGAGGAAATACTTGGAATGTATCAGGAGCTGATCCTAATGTTGTGGTGCCTGTTCAAGACTTGAGAGTATTAAATAATTTCAAAGTAGAGGCATTATACAAAGGTGGAAATAAAGATATTTATGTTGGTGGTAGTTTAATTATTAAGAAGCATGATGCTTTAGGTCATGATAAAGATAATTTCACTTACAATAGACTTGTTTTCAATGGTCGTGAGAATGGAGAGTTATTTATTGACTACCAATATCCTTATATAGAGGAGGGAGGAATAAATTATGTTGTAAATAGAACAGATACTAGATCAGGTACTGTCACTAATACAAAGAAAGAATGTTCTAGTTGTCCTAATGGCTATCATGAAATGGAGACTAGAACTATAGATGGGCAAGAATACCTTGTTGAACCAGCTGGTTCTGATCTTGCGGAGTTCAATAATTTTATCACAAGTCACTTTATCATCGATAAAGAGGTTCCTGAAGCTAAAATTACAATAAAAGCACATCCGTCTTATTGGAGAGCAAGTGATGCTGCCATTGATTATTCAGATAAAGATATTTTCAGAAACCATCAGAACAACTCCAACTTTTTAGATATCCATGGAGATTTACAGGTATTGAAAGGAGTTCTTGATCATAAAGATTTTTCAATAAGACCTCTTAAAGGTGATATTATCAACTATGGTACAATTGGTGTTTTTGTGCCAGGAGTTACGGCTTCAAATGCATTGTTGAAATTAAGACCTGCGAATCAAGGTGTAAAGTTAACTAAACCAGGTGCACGCTTTGGTAACATAAAAATGTTCATGGAAGGTACTGGTATCGAATTCACTTCTGATGTACATATTGACCGTTTGGTATATTATGATGGTTATATTGATATTGGTCGTTATGAGTTAGAAGTAGATCAATTAGGTTATACAGCTTTCCAATATATTGCTAGAGATTCCAATAATGGAAATGCTGTGACAGATCCAGGTTTTGGTGACTCGCCACGTTTCGAGGAGTATCTTAAAAAAGTCAAATCAGGTGCCGTTTTTAATGATAAAGACATTATATCTTTTATCCTTACTGATGGTAAGTCTTCTTCAGGTGGTCTGAAATTGAAAGTAGATAATGGTACTTGGGCTCAATATTATAAGTATGATGGAGAAGACAATACATTACTTTTCCCATTGGCTATAAAATATGGTGATACTGATTTTGAATATACTCCTGCTCGATTATCAATAGAAGATGTTTCTGCTATTGATGGTTATATAAGTGTAAGACCAGTGAATACAGTCTTGCAAACTGCTGATAATGATGGGGGGAATCTTGCAAAAGTGAATTGGAGAGTAGAGAGATCAGGTTTTGATGAAAGTTCTTTGTCAGTATTACCAAAAGTAAAGTGGTCTTTCCAAGTCAATAATGGTGCTGATACAGAAAACAAATTCAGCCCGGATGCTAATAAGTTTACTTTAGGAGCAGGTAATGTTGTAACAGGTTATGTAAGCGGTAAAGTTTTAAGTGGTGATGAAAAATTAGTTGAGCTTTACGGAAACGCTGGTATTACTTATCCTTCATCATCTTACCAAAGAGAGTATGGTGAAGATGGAAGTGTAGTAGGTGAAACAACGTTAGCCTTACATGAGAATTATTCGAATAATGGTACATTAGGTAACCCAGGTTATGAAAAGCACAAATCAAACCTAAATTCAACACCTGTACATTATACTCAAGATAAAATCTTAATCACTTTTGATAAAGTCTGGGATGAAAGTGGTGTAGGTACTGAAGGTTTCTTTGCGCTAGAAAATGCAAGTTATACGTTTGGTGAGCAAAACACTTTTGAAGGTGAGCCAACCGCTTATTACTACTGTAAAAACTGTAGAGCTGGTATAAGTAATAATAGTGATTGGACCAATGAAGATAGCTGGTACGTTGAAGTAGGAGGTACTTTAATCCCTATTACTGATGACTTATCAAAATATCATATTCCAGGTGAAGGTGATGTAGCTATTATTGGTTCTCCAAAAACAGGTTATGATCGAGATAATGTTGGGAAACAATTTAAAGGAATTGTAATTCCTGAGGGTTATGACTTAACGATTGCAGAAATCAGATTCGAACAGCAGTTTAAGTCAAGAGAAGGTAAAAGTATTAAAATCAAAGAAAGTGCTATTTTCAAACCTGGCTTAGTTACTGGTACTGCAGAATTGAGTGTTGATATAAATGCTACTTATGATGCTGATGATAATATTATTTCAATCACAAGGCCAGTCATTGAAGGAGACTTTAATAGCTGGGCTATGAATGATAGTAGTGTATTTAAATTACAAGTACCTACTGGAGATAATATAGAAATTCCAACTTATCCTTCTATTCAGGTTTACCCAAGGTATGAACTTTGGAACAGAGAGCAGGAAACAGATGATGATGACCTTGTGAAAAATGCTAATGTTTATTTGTCTAGTGATTTAAAGGCAAAAACTTTAGACATCTTTAAAGAAGTGGCATTGTATGTAAGAGGAGATCAACCGGAAGGAGATATTTTTATAGAAGGTCAGATTTTCCTTAAAAACGGAGGTGATTTATACTTCACTGATGGTAATTATAATCATACGGTGGAAGCGAACTTCTTACTTCTTGATAACCATATTAAGAAAAATGAAGATGGTTCTATTCGATTTGAAAATAAACCTGAGGTCAAGGTAGACCGCTACTCAGTATCTACGGTTGGTGCTCATCATACAATGTATTTAAACGAAGGTATAAAGTCAAAAAATACTATTGATACATTTGATTTGTTTGGTCATGATGGCGTTGGGCTTGATTTGATTGATATCAATAAAGTACCAAGAGTATCTTTAGTATTCAATGGAGAAAGTGATGGAGAAATTGACTTAAAAGATACGGATGAACTTAAGCTTTATGATTTTGTAGTCAACAAAGGTTCTTCTTCTAAGGTCATAAGAGTAGAAGATAAGATTTCTTTTGCTAGACCTGCTGATGGAACATCTGACGAAAAGCCAATTCAGTTAGTGAAGGGTGGTGTTGAATTTAATTCTTCGAATATTGATATCGACCTTAACTCAGGTGGAGGAAACTTTGCAATTCCAGTAGGTACAACACTTAAGATTACTAAGAATGCAATTGTAAGAGTAACATCTGATAATGGTGGTATTGAATTAGACGGAAAAATCCATGTTAACGGCGGTTCACTATTAATGGCAGATGCTGGTAAGGAAAACTATATAGAGTATGGTGCAAGTGGAGCATCAACGATTCTTCTTGAAGATGGTATAATCAAAGTAGGTTCACAAGTGAGAAGAAAGTTGACAACTACTACTGGTGAATTGAACTACGAACAAACAGGTGGTGCTTTCGAAGTAGGATCTCAAGGTATTTCTTCTGCATTACATCAAGAAAGAGGTGTTTTTGAAATTTATAACGAGGGTTCTATTAAACTGAACTTTGATCATAATATTGGAAATGGAAGATCATTTATTGTGAAAACAGGTGCGATGATCAATCCTACAATCCCTTATGTGAATATCACTCCACTTTCTTCTGAATTTAGTGATGATGCTAAAATCGTTTTCGAATTAGCAGATGGCTTATCTGAAGTATCAACTTTTAGATCAACAGATGATGTAAACTTGCCAATTTTATTAATCAAGTCTGGAGAGGTGAAATTAATGCCTTTATCAACGGACAAATATTATCAGTTAGCTGGTAAATTACAGATTGAGTCAGGAGCAACGTTTAACCAAAATGGATTTAATGTTCAGTTTAAAAACGGCATTGAGAATGATGGTGCTTACATTGCTAATGGAGGTAAAGTAAAATTCAACAGTGGCACACAGCAGAATATTGATAGATTTGATAATAATAATGCATCATCATTCCAATTAAATGACCTTGAGGTTTCTGGAGCAGGTACAATCTTGAAACTGAATAGAGCTTATTTTGATGTTGAATCAGGTAAAGAAAATGGATTAAAAGTAGAAGGAGACCTTACAGTTAGTGATAATTCTACCATTATTCTAAACAGAAACCACTCCTTGTATTTAACGGGTGACTTTATTGGAGAAGGTGATATTGTAAGTGATAACAAAAAAGAGGCTCTAATCCTGAATGGTAATCAAACTCAAAACATAAGAAGTAATAACATCAATATTTCTTATTTGAAGATTAACAACAATTCTGGTGTTTCTACAGAGATCATAGGTGATAGTTTCTATGCATTTACCATAAACAATGCTTTGACGCTTGAATTAGGTGTTTTAGCATTGAAAGATAATCATATGTTATTGTCAGAAAATGCTGAGATCAATGGTTCTGATGGTAGAAGTAGAGTATCAAGTTTCTCTGATCAGAATATGATTCTGTTGTCAGGAAAGAGAAGAAGTGGAGGAGTTACAAAACTTTTCCCTGCGAATACAGCAACAAGTAAATCATTTATTTATCCATTAGGAGTTGAAGATACAGAAACAGCTGTTTATAAATTTACTCCTGCAGTAGCAGAGTATACAACAGGAGCAAGTGTATATGGTGTGAACGTAAACATTTTGGATAAAATGTTCTCGCCAGCAATAGCAGATGGTAAAACAGAAGCTGACGCCCGTATTTTGGATTATACTTGGTTCTTGACTTCTTATGATCAGAATGGTGATGAGATTCAAATTAATGATGACTTGAATATAGATTTTGAGCTTTATTATAATGAGTTAGATATCGTCAATGATGCTGATGGTACAGCAGAAGCATCTTATGTTGAAGCTGTCAACTATGACAAAACAGGTATATGGAAAATATTATCTGACGGATCTAATATTGATAAAGGCGATCATATTTTCAAGACCTCTTTTACAAAGGATGCATTACATGTTTTCAATAATGGTTATGTGGCAGGAGTGTATATGATTGGAGATCCTAATGATTTCAAGAAATATACAATTCCATATAAAACAGCCTCTTCAGTAGATTTCTCTACAGAACAAAATTGGAGTGATGCTATTTGGGTAAAAGCAGATGGTACAGAGAAATCATATGATTTATTGGATGCTAGTTCAAATAAAATTGGGGAATATACCATTTTTGAAATTAAGCTTGCTGGTGAAGATACGGTGTGGACTTCCACGCTAGTGAATGCTCCAGAGTTTACCAATATATTGATTGATGAAGGAGCAAAAGTAATTCTAAATAATCCTCTTGAGCAAGATGTTCTAGACTTGAGAGGTGAATTAATCTTTAACGTTGCTATTCCTGGTACAAAGTTCAATAAAGTAAAAGGTTCTGGTCGATTTGTTCGTAGATCAAACATGGCTATTCCTGATAACTGGAGAGAATTTTATACTGTGGATGCAGGTACTTTAGTCATGGACTTTTCTTCTCCAAATGCAGGTGGTATTCCTTATCCATTACCAGATGACTTTAAAACTGGAGAGTATGCAAATGTGAAAGGTTTAGAGTTAATGAACTCTGCTTATACTGATGGAGATCCAATCATTTCTTATAGATTCAGTGATGAATTATTAGTTTTAGGTAAGGATGGTTTGAAAGTAGGAGAAGGTGTGAAATTCCAGTTAGAGTCAGACTTGAAAACAACCTCTGGTGGAGGTGTTGAGGTAGCAAATGTAGGAGAATTAGAACTTCCTTCCGGTGCCAATATCACTATTGATGGAGATTTGACAGTAAGAAAGGAAGCGAAGTTAACTGCATTAAATTCATCGATTCAATTAGGAGGAGATCTTACAATTGAAAAAGTAGATAGAGAGGTTGATGGAAAGCCATCTAAAGGATTGAATTATGATTTGAGAGACTTTACTCTTGAGTTAAATGGTACAGCTCCACAAACGGTTTATGCTAAGTTTGGTGCTTACCCAGGTGAGTATCTTCCAATCTTGAAAGTAAATAATACACATAACTTTAATGTATTGGGTACACCATCAGTTGTATTAACAGATACAATTCATGTTGGAGATGCCTTACAGTTGATCAGTGGTACTGTAAACTCTACTGATGAAGGATTCTTGTTCTATGATGACTTTAATAACAATTTACAGTCTAATGGCTCTGGTAATAGTTATGTATTAGGTAGATCACACTATCAGGTGAAGTCTATTGATGGTAAAGTAGCAGGAGGTATGATTTTCCCGATAGGTTCATTACAAGGAGGTTTTAGACCAATTGGTATCGGTAGTCTGACTGCGAAAGGAGCATTGCCGAAAAGTAGTGCAGCACAACAAAATTCTTCTAATACAAGAACCGCAAGTAATGCTAGAGTAGCGAGAAGTGAGGATGTGATCATTTGGTCAGTAGAATATACACATGATATGATTGATCTAGAAGGATCAGTAGGTAGGTATCCTGAGGATATTACGACTGTAGAGGAAGGTCAATGGCACTTAGTTCCATTAGTACCAGCAGGAGGACCAGCTACAGTATCTACAGAGTTGAATTATATTTCTACTGAAAACCAAGATGTAAATAGATTCTTACTGTACTCAGATGCAGAGTCAGCGGTAGGGTCAGAAACATGGACTTATATAGGAAATGATTCTTCAAAAGCCATTGTAGGTGGTAGTAAGTTCAGTGAAGCGTTATTGGATGATGAGCATTACTTCTCATCAACATCTGGTGACCCGATCATTTTTGATACTAAAACTGGACATAGTAAAGACAAAAAAGGAGGATCAGGCTCTAGAGTGAATACTAGTAATGCAAGAACAATGGCTTCTGATATTACTGTGGAAGCAATGATTTCTGTAGGATTTACAGTGGAAGAGCTACCAGTAGAATTGATCTATTTTGATGCTGAAGTAAAAGACGATGAAGTAGAGTTACAATGGGCTACTGCTTCAGAAATCAACAATGAAGGTTTTGTTATTGAGAAATCAAGAGATAATCGAAATTGGGAACAGGCAGGGTTTGTAGAAGGTGTAGGTAATAGTAATGTCAATGTATCTTACACTTATGCTGATACTGACCTTTTTGCTGGAAGAATGTATTACAGATTAAAACAAATTGATTTTGACGGTAAATACGAGTATTTCGGACCAATTAGCGTATTAGTAGATTCAGATAGAAGTACAAGTGATATCTTATTAAGTCCTAACCCTACAAATGGACAGAATACTACTCTTTCGTTGATCGATATTGATACAAAAGCAATTTCAGTATTTATCTATGACCACAATGGTAGAACGATTGATAGTTTTGAACGTGAGACTATTTCTAACTATGATGTGATCGAGTTAAACACAAGTACATTAAGTTCTGGTGTTTATCTAGTGAAGGTTGTTGCAGGTAGAGATGCTTTCGTGAAAAAGCTGATTGTGAGATAATAATAAAGGTTTCATAGATTGAAAGGCCATGCTGAAAAGTGTGGCCTTTTTTATTTTATCAAAAGAAAGAATAGTAACATTCGCAGAGCAGGTATGTTATTCAGTTTAATCATAGTATTTTATATATAACTAAAACCCATATAAGTACTTATCATACTAACTATAACTATGAAAAACATCACCCTTGTTTTGCTATTCTTAAACTACTTTTCATTTGCACAAGACTATTGTAAACCTAATGGAAATACCTCGGATGAATGGATTGAGAAAATTGACATTGGAAATTGGACCTCACATTCTGGAAATAATGGCGGTTATCAAAGTTTTACTGATACATCGTCAAACCTCACTTTATCCTACGGAGAGGAAGTGGTATTTCAATTCACCCCAGGGTATTTAGCCGATAGCTATGCGGAGGGCTGGAAGGTATGGATTGATTTTAATGAAAATGGAAACTTCTATGATGAAGGAGAAGAAATTATTTCTGTGAATCCATCTAAAGGGCCTGTTTCTGGAAGTTTCATTCTATCACAAGCATCATCAGGTATGAAAAGAATGCGTGTGATGATGGCTTTTAATAAACTCCCTACTCCTTGTGCAAACCTATCTTATGGAGAAATTGAAGATTATACTATTTATATCAACGGACCATCATTTTTAAAGATTGATGATCTATTATCAACGGCTACTTCTTGTTCTTTTCAAATCGATAAATCAGAACAGCAAATACCTTCAGATTGGGTGGAAATTGAATTGAGAAATGATGATGGAGAAGTACAGTATTACACCACTAACCAGAGTGTTTTTCATGTTGATAATCTAAATCCAAGAAACCAATATTCAATACAATTAAGAGGATATGAAGAAACAATAGCTTCAGTTCCTATTTCTTTCTTAACCATTGATACGAATAAAATTATTCTCTTAGAAGATCAACAAATAGATACCGTAGGAAACTATCATACTATAGTCGATAACGGAGGAATGAATGGCGATTATCTATCTTCCTCAAACCTATCTCATTTTTTTGTGTCAGAAGATTCATCAAAAGCTTTATCGTTAAATATTTTTCATTTTGATTTAGAAAACAACTATGATTTTTTAAGAGTACATGACGTTGGTACTATGCAAGGAGATCATCTGACAGAGGAATTGACAGGAGTGATTTCAGATCGTCAAATTTTTAGTGATTCAGCAGGTTTGAAATTGCAGATGACCTCTGATCGAAGAGTCAATAAAAGTGGCTTTATACTATTCCCTGAACTTCAAACTAAAAACCAAGATACACTTCAACTTGTCAGTAAATCAGAGCATGAATTAGAATTTCATTTACCCATAAAGTATAAAGGTCAAACTCTACATTTCTTAATAGAGGATGATAATGAAAATGTATTGAATGAAACATTCCAATTGCAAGAAACCATCGTTATTCCTCACTTATCATCCAATACAAATTATAAAGTAAGATTTAGGTCAGAAGGATCTTCTTTTTCTCCTCCTCAATATTATCAAACAGAAAAGGGGTGGCCTGCTGTTACTTTTAAAGAAAGAGGAGTTGATTTTCTGAATTTAGAATGGTCAAAAGAAGGTTTTGAGGGAGAAACTTTTTACTTGTTATGCATAACTGTGGATGATACAGTAGCTTTTTCTACAACAGAAGGGATTCTATCAATAAAAGACCTAGTGGCAGGGCAAAAGTATGGTTTTTCAATTTCTATGGATAGCCTGCAATGGAGTCGGCCTTATGAGACTTCTACTCTTTTTGACAATGTCATTAAAATATCCGCAGATACTCTTGTGGTGTCTCATGGTTTTGTTTACACTGATCCGGGAGGGTTAGAAGGAGATTATACTGAAAAGACAGAGATTGTCCAGACCTTATTTCCACCCAATAATGACTATTTATTATCAGTGGAATTTATCGATATTCAATTAGAAAATAACTATGATTCTTTAACCGTTTATGCCGATACAATTCAGAATAGTGAACACTTAATAAAAAAATACACCTCAAGTTATCACAATCAACAACCTTTATTTTCGGATCATGAAAGTGGTGCTTTGACTTTTTCTTTTGATGCTGATAGAAGTGTGAATGCTGAAGGGTGGAAGGCTTTGATTAACCTTCATGTCAAACCACCTCAATTAATAGTGGATAAGATTACTGAAACGAGTGTAAGTTTGGTTTGGTCTACTGCCTATGGAAATCACTTTGTGCTCGAAGCCTGGAGCGATAATCAACTCATTCGAGAGGAGGATGTAGATCAAAATAAATATACTTTTAAAGGGTTAGAACCTAATTCAGATTATAGTTTTAGAATAAAAATAAAAGAGGGGCTATTCAGTAATTTTACGAAGGTGAAGACCTTTAGAGATACACCAGAATTAGAGTTACATTCTGTTTATGATACATTGGTTTATGTGAAAGCAGATCTATTAAAAGGAGAAGAAATAGCAGTGGTGATGGGGGATAGTGTTTTTACAGTCAATCAATCTGTCTTTCCAATTTATCATTTAAAACCCGAGTCAGATTATACAATTCAAGCCCAATTTGAAAACTCAGAATTATCAGAAGCATTACATTTTTCAACATCACCCACTTCTTTGATAATAGACCAACAAGTATATATCACTTCCCTAGCTGATACTATGGAAGAAGTACTCTCAAATGATGTGAGATTGATGGTTTCGAATGAATACAATACATTATTCGATTTACATGCAGATCAGTTTATTTATTATGAGATAGTAGGGGGGAAGGGAACTTATAGTATCGAGGATCAATCCAAAAATCATAAAGTACACAAATATCAATTGAGTAGAGCAAATGATTTTAATGCCTATTTTGATATTCCTTTAGAGCATTTACTTCTTCAAGAAGATACCATAAAGGGCGTTAATGTATTTCTTCATAATGGTGACGGTCAGCAAACATCTCAGTTCTATATTCCTTATGCATTTTCTATAAGAGGTTACAATAGCCTTTATCAAGGCGATACTGTTTTGGTATTGGATATAGTCAATGTTTCAAGTGTAGAGAAGGTTTATATAGATGGAAATCAAATCGATTTTACAATACAAAATGAGCAATTAAAGGTCAATTTACCGGAGTTCCTAGGGGAAACCACTCATGATTTAAGGGTAGAAAGTGAATATTTTTATCAAGAAGAAACCTTTACTATTGAAGGAGAACAACGACTATTACCTCCCACAGTCCATTCATTTTCATTTATAGAGAATAATGAACTTTCGTTAGTTTGGAGTGATGTCTTTGGAGCTTCAGGATATGAATATGAATTGTATGATGTTGACAGTGTATTACTCGCAGATGGGCAATTATCAGACACAACAAGTAATATTGGTCCTCTTAAAGAAGGACAGTTTTACCACTTCAATATAAGGTCTCAGTTTAATTCTATTGGAGCACTTTCAGAATGGACGTCCATCACACTTTATAAGCCAAGAGAAACGTTTTTTAATCCTGAAATCGAATTTGGAGCTGTTACTCATAATACCATTAGTTTATCATGGAATCAGGTGGCAGAAGCAGAAAAGTACTTAGTCAAGTGGGGTGAAAATATGGAGCTGAATAATAAAGCTTTCACGACCTCTAATGAGCTTGTTATAGATGGATTGAATGATTCAACATTATATTCTTTTGAAGTGATCACTATTTATTCCTATGAAGAGTTGGATAGCCTAGGTCATCAAAAATCCATTTATACTTTAAGGGAGATAATGCCAATTTCATGTAAAATTCAATCCAGTGTTGAAAGTGTATATACCATATTAGTAGATGAGCTACAATTAGATACATTAGAAATAGAACGCTCTGACGATTCATTATTCAATGCTGTTACTATTGATACCGTTTATCTTAAAAATAATCAATTCACTTTAAGTGTTTCGAATTCAAAATATATAAGAGTGAGAGGTATAAAAGACGGAGAATATAGTACCTATTTCTCTAATACATTATTCTTAAAAGCCTTTGTTCCAAAAGTGCCAGAACTGAAGGGAATAACCTGTAAAATAGCTTCTCACTTTGAAGGAGTTTATACTATTGCCATTGATGCTGATAGCTTACTATTAGATACCTTAGAAATTGAAACTTCAAAAGATTCAACATTTTATATCTCTGAAAAAGATACCATTGTATTGGAACAAAACCACTTTGATCTTACCTCTTATGACGCTGAGTATATTCGAGTAAGAGGAGTAAAAGATAATAGGTATGTAACCATTTATTCTAACATTCTTTCCCTAGAAAAATTCGCATATGTACAACCTTTGCCTGTCATTAAAACAGTAACAGATTCAAGTGCTTCGGTAGTTTGGGAAGAGGTAAAAGGAGCAAAAGAATATAAGATAGATTGTGTTGATTCATTAGGGAATACACAGACTTATTTCACATCTGCCTCTGAGTATAAATTAGAAAATCTTACGGCGGATACTTGGTATACCATCAAAGTAAGTACAATGTATTTTACATTTCCTTCTCAAGAGTCTGATCAGATGTATTCCTTTAAAACACAGGAATTAGAAAAAGAAATGGGGGAGTGTGAAGTGAAAATTACAAGCAGTGAAAGTAATGCTTACACCCTATCACTTTTTTCAACTCAAGCATCTCAACAATTTGAAATTTTATCTTCAGCAGATTCTTTATTCAAGGATGCAATAACAACTATTCATCCATCAAATACTTATTCAATGGTATTAGACTCTTCAGTGTTTATAAAAGTACGCGGTATAGATAGTTTAAATACTGTTGAAACCAATTGGTCCAAAACGCTATATTTTGAGTATAAAAAAGTAATAACTTCTATTTCTGATACTGAGAAAAAACTCTATTTAAAATTCAATCATCCGCATTATTCATTAGAACAGATTGAATTTTCTTATCCTGTCAAAGGACAATATCTATTGCATAATTCAAAGGGATGCTTAATTGCATATGGCACTGTTGAAGGACTTCATTTATCCAACAGTCATAATCCATTACCTGCTGGAATATACTTTTTATCAGTGGTTGATAAAGGGAAAATTCATGATTTTAAACTTATTAAGAAGTAGTTAATTCAGTTATTAAGAGCTATTGTTCAAATTCACAAGACTTTAGAATTAGAATTCATTACTTTTGTGGGTTGAATTTTAAAAAGAAGGAATATGAGTCTTATCAATGTAGATAAATTTGAACAGCATTTAAGGGATAGTTTGAAAAATGATACCCTTGTAAAAATTACATTGTCAAATAAGAGAAACAAAGAAGCAGGCCTGAAGTCTATTAATGGAAAGTTAGCACAGCTGAAAAAAGGATTACATCTTTCATGTATCTACAGATACCCTACAAATGATATTACGAAAAATATTTCTTTTGAAGAGATCGTAGAAACAGTAATGAAGTATTTGGAAGAAGATTTCTTCAATGCTGATTTATATACTACAGAAAACGATTTCCATTTATTGATTTCTCCCAAGCAATCTGCCAAGTTGAGAGTGAAAGCCGCTTCTATGAAGTCGAAGCCTAAGCTACAGCACGACAAGCAAAAAAGAAGATTGATTGATGCAAAAGACAATGTATACCTTCAAGAACTGGGTGTAACGACCAAGGAGTTTAAGGTGAAAAACAGCATGCAGGACAAATACCGTCAGCTGAACAAATATGTTGAGATTATTGAAGGTATTTTGAAAAATGTGGACCTTTCTAGTAACTATAATGTTGTAGATATGGGGGCAGGGAAAGGTTACCTGACGTTCGCATTATATGATTACTTGAAGAATGTCGTGAAGCAATCTCCAGAAGTAATTGGTGTGGAGATGCGTCCTGAATTGGTGAAAAAGTGTAATGGAATTGCAGAGAAATCGAATTTTGAGCACCTGACTTTCAAAGAAGGTACCATCAAAGAAGTAGACCTTCCATCAATTGATTTATTGATTGCACTTCATGCCTGTGATACAGCTACAGATGATGCTATTTATAGAGGTATCAAAGCACAGTCGAAAGTGATTGTTTGTGCTCCGTGTTGTCATAAGCAAGTGCGTAAGCAATTAGAACCACAAGACAGTTTAGGTAAAATCACGCAGTTTGGTATTCTGAAGGAAAGACAAGCGGAATTGTTGACAGATGGTATCCGTGCGTTGATCATGGAAGCGTTTGGTTACAAGACGAAGGTGTTTGAATTTATTGCCACAGAACATACTGCAAAAAATGTTTTAGTAGTGGGAGTGCAAGATGAAATCAGAGATACGCCAAATCCAGAAGTGATAGAGCAGATCAATGAAATCAAAAAGATTCACGGTATCACTACACATCACCTAGAAACACTTTTGGGAATGTAAACGGGTTGAACTTAGGTTGATACGGATAAAAGTATTAAATTTGTTCAAACAAAACTTGAAATCCCATATTCTAGGGTTGAATAAAGTTATAAAGCTGACCTTTCAGTGGGTCATAAAAATAAAATTACTTGAAAAAAGAATTTCATCATATACGAGATAATAAGGCACCACAAGCCGTTTTGGTAGGTTTAGCCTTAAAAGATCAAAAAGTAGAAAAAGCACAGGAATACTTAGACGAATTGGCATTTTTGGCTTCAACCTTAGGGATTGAAACTAGAAAAATGTTTATCCAGCGTTTAGAACATCCTGACAAGAAATATTTTGTAGGTAAAGGTAAGTTGGAGGAGATCATGACCTATGTGAAAGCAGAGGGAATTGATACCATCATTTTTGATGACGACTTATCATCTGCCCACTCTAGAAACTTGGATAGAGAAGTGGAAGACGTAATGATCATTGACCGTTCATTATTGATCCTTCAGATCTTTGCCATGAGAGCAAAATCTTCTCAAGCCAAAACACAAGTAGAGTTGGCACAATACCAATACATGTTGCCAAGATTGACCAATCTTTGGACTCACCACTCTAGACAACGTGGTGGTGTAGGTATGAAAGGTCCTGGTGAAACAGAATTGGAAACGGATAAGCGTATCATCCGTGATAAAATCAGTTTGTTACGTAAGAAACTGAAGAAAATTGCGGTACAGTCAGATCTCCGTCGTAAAGGAAGAGACAAGGAAGTGCGTGTGGCATTGGTAGGATATACCAACGTGGGTAAATCAACCATCATGCGATTGTTGAGTAAAGCGGATGTCTTTGCGGAAAATAAGCTCTTCGCCACGGTAGATTCAACGGTAAGAAAAATTACCATGAACAACGTTCCTTTCTTAATGACGGATACCGTAGGTTTTATACGTAAACTTCCTACTACCCTTATCGAAAGTTTTAAATCCACTTTGGATGAGATCGTAGAAGCAGATGTTTTGATTCATGTTGTGGATGTTTCTCATGAATCTTTTGAAGAGCACGTGACTGTGGTTAATAATACTTTGAAAGATATCAAAGCGACAGATAAGCCTACATTATTAGTGTTTAATAAAGTAGACAGCTTTGAGGACAAAGAATATCCGCCATTTGAAGATCATCCACCAGCGACGATTGAGGAGTGGAAAGAGAGTTATTTAGCCAAAGAAAACAATTCAGTATTTGTTTCAGCCTTGAAGAGTGAAGGAGTAGAGGAGTTAAAGCGAAAAATCTTCGAATTAGTTTCTGATAAATTCTACAAGATCTACCCTAACCATCATTCATTTGCTTACAATCAGCTGTGGTTAAAACACGGTGAAAATTGGGCAGAAGCATTGGATAATGGAGAAGGTTTAGACGAAGAATAAAAAAGAATGCTGAGATTATTGTAACATCAATAATCTCAGTCTTTTTTTCAAGCAAACATTTTTTTGACATGATAAAATATATTTACCTCTTCCTGTTTTCGATCTTAATAGGATGCCAAACGACTACCTCTAACCCTGAACAAGAAATACAGCAAATCCATAAAGTATTAAAAACACAAGAGAAAGCCTGGAATACGGGAGATCTTGATCAATTTATGATTGGCTACTGGGAATCAGAAAAGTTGATGTTTATAGGTAAAAGTGGTTTGACGTACGGTTGGGAACAAACATTGGCCAATTATAAAAAAGGATATCCTGATGTGAAAGCAATGGGAAAATTAACCTTTACATTAATTGAGACTGAACTTTTAGCAGAGAATGTGGCATTGGTAGTAGGAAAATGGCATTTGTCACGTGAGACAAACGACTTACAAGGTCACTTTTCTTTAGTTTGGAAAAAAATAGACAACAAATGGGTGATCATTGCTGATCATTCTAGTTAATATAAAAAACATACCCACTTAAACACTCTGACTTCTTGTAGAAGGAATAAGGTGTTTATTAATCAAGAAAAAATGAAATTAGATATCTTAGTAATCTGTGCCCATCCAGATGATGCAGAATTAAGCTGTTCTGGTACATTAGTGAAAGCCATCAATGAAGGAAAAAAAGTTGGTATTGTTGATCTTACAAAAGGTGAGATGGGAACAAGAGGCACTCCTGAATTAAGAATACAAGAAGCCGAAAAGGCCTCAAAAATTATGGGCTTGGCGGTTAGAGATAACCTAGGGTTTGCAGACTTCTTCTTTAAAAACGATGCAGAACATCAAAAGGAAGTTTCAAGAATCATAAGAAAATATAAGCCGGATCTTATCATTACCAATGCACCTGAAGACCGCCACCCTGATCACGGTAAAGGGGCTCAATTGGTTGTTGATGCCTGTTTTATGAGTGGTTTAAGAAAGGTAGAAACATTTGAAGACGGTAAGTCACAAGAGCCTTGGAGACCTGTAAACGTCTTTCATATGATTCAATCTAACTTTTTGATGCCTGATTTTGTAGTAGATGTAACAGAAGAGTGGGAGACAAAAGTAGAAGCCATTAAAGCGTTTGGTTCTCAGTTTTTCGTGGGAGAAGGAGCTGATGCAGCACCGGGCGAACCACAGACATTTATCTCTACACCTCAGTTTATGCAGTTTTTAGAAGCAAGAGCAAGAGAGTATGGACAGAGGGTAGGAGCACAGTTTGCAGAAGGGTTTATCAAATCTGCACCTATTAAAGTCAATAGCATTTTAGATTTAATTTAGAGTCATTTTATTATATGATAAAAGTTATTTGAATTGTTTATTGCTATGGGAATCAGTAAATTAATGTAAATAAAAACGAATCATTTTGGGAAAATAGTGCGATTTAGCTGAAAAATTGTAATTTTGTACCGAGAGATAATGCACCTAGTTCTAATTATATGCAACGTCTAGAATCTTCTTTAAACAAAATGTTCAATCAAAAGGTTTTAGCAAACCTTTGCCCTTATCACCGTCAGCGTATTTCTACTTCACTGGAAAGTACGAAGTTAGAGATCCGTTCACTGTTTATGACTTTCGTCGATGGAGAGTTGGATCGCTTCAAAAAACAAATTGGAGAGGATTCACTTGATATTACAAGAACAGTGGCAGAAGGGTATATCGATAACATTGTTGATTTACTGGAAACAAGAATGGCTAGTGATGGAAATCATTTCACATCAGAAGAGCTAATTAATGGAGCATTAAGCGTTTTTAATACAGAAGGATGTCCAGTATTTCATTCTAAAAAATAGCAACATATTTAAGATATGATTAAAATAACCATCAATGTGAGAGCATTGATGGTTATTTTTTTGTCAAAAATTAGAGATGATAAATGCGTTAACGTATTGATTCAGCATCTTATATAAAAATAAAAGCTAAAAATATTATCAATGTTTTTTATTTTGACATTTTATTGTTTATGTTTGTAGCATACAATAACAAAAGGAAAAATGAAAACTGTTGTAAGAGGTATATTGAGTAATGTTCATGAAAATGGTAATAATGCCTTTGCGGTATTGAATACAGTAGATGGACAGCAATTAGAATTGATTTTAAAGCCCGTAGGCTTAAAGATTTTAAAAGGATATGCCGAAAGAGCATTTACAGTGAGAGTGAAGGGATGGATGCAGGAGGAAGCATATCACACAGGTTTTCATGTAACAAACCTTACAGGCTATTTAAAAGCTAGTTAGAGTAAGAGATCAGTAATTTAAAAATAAAGATGATTAGTACGTTCTTAGGGGATAAGAATTTACGCCATAGAAAAAGCGGCTCATGTTGTGAGACCGCTTTTCTTGTGTTTGGGGTGTAAATATTTTTTAAAGCTGGAAATGCACACCTATTTGTGCACCTGAGCCAATAATAGCTTGCAAGCCGAAACCGTCGCTGATATGGAATTTTCCACCAATACCAATTCCCCACCATAAGCTGTTGAAACTATTGATATTGAAACCAATATCACCATTCGCAAAAACATCCCATTTAGGGTGTGTGAGGTTAAATACACGATCTGCATACCATCTAAAACGGGCACCCACCCCGATAGATGTACCTGTTTTACCTGCATTGTCCCAGGTCTGAAGTCCGACTGACGGGCCTACAGTGAAGTCTCTTGCAAGGTTAAATTCATAATCTGCTTGTACACCTAGGCCATAATCACTGAATCCGGAAGTTAAACCGATGTTCAGGTTGCCAGGCCCTTTGTAATCACCTCCGCCACTTTGAGCTAGAGCAGTGTTTACCATACAAAAAGAAATAATTGTAAAAAGAAAAAGAAATAGTTTTTTCATATTTAAAGGTAATGAGTTATTAGTGTCATTTATCTGGTCATCAGTACTATTTGATGACCAAGTTACAATCGTTGATATTTCCTTTTTAATGAAACATGTCAAGGGCATATCAATATGTGCTACTAAAACTAAATATTTCCTTTTTGATGCGTGAATATTTATGTGATTTTCTTATTTCACTGCCTTTTTTTCTTGAAAAAGAACAATAAAAAAAGCAGCTCAATCTCTTGAACTGCTCCTCTTTAAGCTCATCAATATATCTGCTTGTTGGGCAGGATGTAATCTTATAATTGGAAAGCTACACCAAACTGTGCACCTGATCCAATAATAGCTTGTAAGCTTATTTTATCATTGATGTGGAATTTACCACCAATACCAATACCCAAGTAAAGAGGGTTGACAGTACTAGAACTTACATTGCTTAAATCTCCTTTTCCGCTGGCGTTACCAAATCTAAAACCAAGATCACCACTTGCAAAAACATCCCATCTGTTATCAGTAATACCAAGTACACGATCAGCATACCATCTTACTCTTGCACCTACACCAAAATAGCTGTAATTGTAATGTGTATCTGACCAACCTTGATAGTAAGCCGAAGCACCAATTGTAAAATCTTGTCCTAATTGTGCGATTTCGTAATCAGCTTGTACACCAAGAGAACCCACACCCAAATGAGAGATAATACCCACGTTTAAAGTGTTAGGACCTCTAAAATCAGCACTGTTTTGAGCGAAAACGGAACTTGAAAATGTTACTAATACTAGAGTGACTAGTAGTTGAATTGACTTTTTCATTTGTATGTTTAGAATAAAAAATTGAGTTAATGTGTTACGAATTAGGAAGTGCTTTCATAGGATAGAATGTATTCATAAAGCTCGTAACAAAATATTTTATTCAAATCTAATGAAAAAAAATTCACTGTAAACAATATTACAACCTAAAAGTCAACCCAAAGTTAGCACCACTGTATTGAGTACCCCCACCAAACTGAAGATTCAGACCAATGGTGTCATTGATAAACCATCGTCCACCTATTTGTAGTCCCATGCGGATGTAAGACCAATTGTCAATAGGGTAATCATGCCTGTCACTGTAGCTGTAAAGGCCAATATTTGCACCCGCATAAAAATCAAAATTGTTAGGAATGTTCATTATTCTATTGAAGTGGTAGTTACCATTAAATGATAAATTCCATGCTCTATGGCCACGATAATGATTTTTGTGGTAATGCTTGTAATTATGAATACCAAAACTGCCACCAATTGAGATGTCGGGATGAACACCATTGTAATCCAGGCCTATATAAAAGGGAACACCTCTTGTGTTGACGCCTACACCTGTATTAAGGTAGAATTTTGATCCATTTGAATAATTGCTTGATGTCCTGCGTTTTGTATTTTGAGCAGTACTTTCTAAAGAAAACAGAACAGTAATTAGCAATACAATTGAAAAAATAAATCGTTTGGTCATTGTTGAATTAATTTGTTGATAATTAATCCAACAAAGATATGTTTTAGCAGTTTGCTTTGTCGCTTAATGAAAATCAATATTTCGAACGCTTGTTAATTGGAAAGGAATTTTTGGATAACATAAGTAAAGGTACCCCGATGAACAGAGTACCTTGAACTAACCTTTTCAGATTGAAGTGCTTACAGGCCGAAAGTTACACCAAACTGTGCACCTGTACCAACAATGGCATGAAGACCAATTTTTTCACTGATATGGAATTTAGTACCAATCCCCAATCCCCAGTAAATTAGGAGATACATTATTGCCTCCGTGAGTTTCTCCGTAATAACTGGAGTTTGTAATGCCGAATCCAACATCACCACTTGCAAATACATCCCATTTATTAGATGTAATGCCTAAAACTCTGTCAGCATACCATCTAAATCTAACACCTAATCCAATTGTATTATGCTTAGAATAACCAGTGTCCCAACCGTAATAAGAAACAGCGGCTGCCATAGTGAAATCTTGTCCCATTTGTAGAAACTCATAATCAGCGTTGATTCCTCCAGCACCATGATTGAAACCTACACCGATGCCCACATTTAATGAGCCAGTGCCTTGATAGTGACCACCATTGCCAGTAGATTGTTGTGGGTTGTCTTGGGCAAATCCGAAAGTAGAAATGGTAAAGAATAATACTGTAGCAATGATTTTATACATGTTTTTCATAACAATTAAATAAAGTAATATAGGTTTTTAAATTTATAGTGTTTTTGATTACAGTATATTGATACGGTGTTATTTTGTTTTAGGTTAAACAAAATTGAAATTTAATAGGTGTTTATGGTAAATACCCTTATAATCAAGTACTTTTGATGAAAGTCTATTCTTATTTCTCAAAAAAACTTTTTCTTTGTCCTTTAACCGAAGTTATTTGTCCTTATTGTAATACATAAAAACTTAATACTAATTATATCATGAGAACAATCTATTCCTCTGCACTCTTCAAGTCAGTCTTGATCATTTGTACTTTTATCTTCATTTCAGTTTCATGTAGTTTAAAAGATGAGCCTTCATGTTCAGGAGGAGAAATATGGCAAGTAACAACTAAAGTTGAATCCATGACTTATCAGGTAGGTGTGCTAAAAGCAATCGATTCTGACTCTACGTTTCATTTTGATGGAGACACGACTGCTGAAGGCGATAAAACCATTTTACTTCTAGTGCAATCAAGTGAGATCAACAATGCAGGAACAACTTCACAGCGAAGTACATTTTCATTTTTTCAAAGTGCTTATGCTTCTCCGGGACCTATTTTCGCAAGTGTTGACACGATAAAAAATATTTCCATCAAAGCTCCCGTTGAATTTAATTCAATTCAAGCAGGTGATGAATTGTCTGCCCTTTTCAAAGTTATTCCTGAGCGGCCTTACCAAAAATACAATATTTCAGAAGCGATAAAGAACCAGAAAGATATTCCATTTTTAACAGGGGCACCTACAGCAAGAATCATTCTTACTATTGATAAAGGTATTTTCCCCGAGGAATTTAATTTAGAGATGACATTGGAAAGCGGTGAAAAACTGAACTTGAATATCGTTCCTTCCAGAATGAATTAAACGGGAGGTTTCATGCACCATAGTTTTAACCATGGTGCATGCTATTTTTATCCCTTTTTTTGCAGCATAAAAGTCAAAGTGGATAAACTGCCACTATGAAAGCTTCATGTTATGCATCTGTTTTTTCAGTATACATGTTTTTGATTTTCATATATAGAATATCAGGGAACTCGATAAATCCATCAGACGCAGTTGAAATATTGAGGATATAAAAAGTACTGAATTTACCGTCTTTCTTAAACTCTAATTTTGTGTAATAGGACTGTTTAAAGGGATCTGCAAGAGCGAAGCTGAAGCATTTGGCAGTGAAAATTTCTTCGGGTTTGAATTCTTTTTTACCAAAGCCATTTTTAACAATGATTTTGTGATTTTCAATTTCAAACGATGAAATCTTAAGCACTAAAAATATAAGCAGAAGGCAGAAACTGACCGTGATTAAAGGTACGTGAATGGCTTCATCCAAATGATTGACAATGTATAAGCTGCATAAAGCAATAACGAAGGTGGTAATGATGATTGTGAATATTCTTCCGAAAAGAATTCTTGAAGATGATAATTTGACTTTTCGCCCTTCTTTAATGTGTTTGATTAGCTCGCTATAATCCTCTTTTTCTAACATAATTTACGTAGTTTAGTATTTCGTGAAGTATTAAATTGATATTTAAAAAACGTTGATAAGCATTTCGCTTTTCGGGTCAAAAATCACTCCAATTATTGGGAGAATAGTACACAAAAAACAAGTAAAAAAGTCAAGCTGTTGATAATAAAGCACAGTCAGTGAAAAGTTTCTCTGAACCTTGATACAGGTATTTATTCAACTGGATTTAATTGAGAACTGACCTTGAAAAACGTTCGAAATGGGGTGATTAAATCTTTTGTTTTTTGATAAAATAAAGCTACTTTCCTATGCTGAAACATAAGAGTGTATCTTTATTATTTATTAGGTATCTAAACTTAGATCGCCCTAAATAGTAAAACGTACTTCTGTTACGGTTAACTGATTTACATTAGTGTAAAAGTAACCAAACAACCAGATGTATTATGATCAATTTTGAAGGTTTTGACGATAGAACATTTTATTCAACATTTCAAAAAGAAGAAGATTGTCTTGAATATTTATCGACACTAAAGTGGAGTGATCATTACAAATGTAGGAAATGTGAACATACAAAATATATGAAAGGTAAAAAGTTACATTCCAGACGTTGTCAAAAGTGTAAATATGATGAGTCTGTTACGGCTCATACCCTATTTCATAAGCTGAAATTTTCAATTCTAACTGCTTTTGAATTCATATTTAAAGTTAGTTGTGATAAGAAAGGCATGTCCACTTTAACTTTAAGTGAGAAACTGTCCTTGAGTTATCAAAGCTGTTTAAATTTCAGACGTAAAGTGCAATATGCTATGCAAAGTAGTTTACAGCATCCTTTGAAGGGGTATGTTGAGGTCGATGAGTTTGCTGTAGGTGGGTATGACGCTGGCAGTCAAGGTAGAGCCAAAGGAGATAAAAAGCTTGTCAA
>NZ_JABANE010000050.1 GCF_012844305.1 Flammeovirga aprica JL-4 | reverse complement strand
TCTTCGGCTAATAAATAATCTCTATATAGTTCAAATGCATCAAATCTTTTCATAGAATAAAGATCGACTTTCTGTCAAAAAAATGAAAATTCAAAATTTTAATAGAGCGATAGCTCAGTTATTAATCAACAAACAACTCTTCATGCATAATCTGTATTTATTCATTATCAGTACTGTATTATTATTTTCTAATAATGCATTTGCGCAAACCGATCATATTAAAGGTGTGCTTAAAACCAATCAGAATACTTTAAAAGGGTATGTCAGAATGTATAAAAGTGTGGGACATGTCGTAAAAAAACGTTTCAATCCTTCTAAATCAGATATTAGAAGGCAATCATATGATTTGGAAGAAACCCAAATTCAAAATGAGTTATCTTATAATACCCCCTCAAGCTTTACAGCACAAAGAGCCTATTATTTTCCTATGGAGGGAGAGGAGCAGAACATTTATTTCACTCGTGATTTAAGTGAACCTGAACAACGACTAGAGTCTTACAGGTGTAAATCTTTTGAAGATGAAAAGGGAAACTTTTATGAGGTGGTGACGGTGGCGTTGGAAGCCGAGGAGAAGTCAAACGAAGAAGGAGCCAAAATGAAAACTACTTTGATGGGACTAAGAATCGAAACTGGAATTGTCAGTATTTATCAAGTACGTTATCGTGATCATGCGGTCTATATACTTAAAAGAGATCATCAAGATGAAGTCATTACACTCGAAAAGAAAGAAATCAAAGCACAATTACAGCGTTTTATGTTTGATGATAAGGAGATAGTAGAAATGATTGATGAGGAGAAGAAATGGGATATTGTAAAGGTGATGAACATAGTAAATTCATATAATATTCGAAATCTAGAGAATATACCTAATTGAAATAAATGCAATAAAAGGCCTTACAATTACATAAAATGTAGATATAGGTATTGAAAATAAAATAAATACATAAAATTACTATCATTAACAATTAAACTGTAACTCAATTTTTGAAACTGACGTTAATTCAATCGAACGAACAATAAATTACTTTATGAAAAACAACTACAGTGCTACTTACTGTAATATCTTATTGATTTTACTAATGATCGCACTTTTTACTATGAATAAAGTGCAAGCACAAACTACAGTTTTGCAATTAGGTGGTTGGGATAATTCAGTTGAATTTTCAGCCTGGCAACAATTAGGTAAAAGTGATTGCAGACACTGGCTAAATGTTAGGGCAGGGGTAAATGACTGGATGTCACCTGCTGTTCCGTCTGATGTCAACACTACGAAAATGAACGGAAATTATTCCCTTTCATTGGGATATGGTTATCAGGTGTCTGATAAAATAATGCCCTATCTCACTATCAGAAAAGATATGAACAAACTTGAGAATATTGGGTTTGTGACAGGTGTTGATATTCAGACAAATAACCGTTTTAACTATACTGTTGGTTTTACTTCCACTCATGATATCAATAAAGATTGGAACAGAAGTAACGCTTGGGTAGATGTCTATTATAGAATAGGTAATAACGGTTGGAAAATAGGTATGGAAGCCGCAGTTGATATGAACGGAGGTGTTGGTTTTCTATGGATGATCAATAAATCCATCAATTGGGCTAAACAATAGAATTAGTATGAGATAGTTTTGAATTTGTACTTAGTACTTAAAAAGAGAATAAATATATAGTGGTTATAGAGAGTAATATGTTTAGCAATGGGGATTTTCCCCGTTGTTAATAGCCTACTATGAATTAGAATTGTATGTGATTAGAAAAAGTGAAAAACAAACATATTTAGATGTTTGGGATTGTTAAAAAGATCAAGAGTTAATTTTATTGACCTCCATGATTGTTCATAAATTACGTAACTGTACTCTTTGAAGGTCATCAATTCTGATGGCCTTCTTGTTTTTCTGCTTTTTTAATGAAAAAATTATTCGAGTACCTTTTGAACTAAAAAATTAAAAAAAATGTATGTAATAGTAGACAACCAAAAATTATTACACTTATGCAATTGAAAAACCACTACCACTGTAACTTTTGTGATTTTGATTTAGAGGATTTTCCTATTATCAAAGTAACTACGAATGTAACTGAACCTACTTTAGCGGATGTACAAGAGTATCAAGTCTTGAAAAAAGAAATTTTTGCAGCAATTGATCAGAAAGTAGTACTTATTTTTGATCCTTCTTCTGTAAAGTGGATGCCTGCTGATGCTAGAATTGCACTAGGAGAGGGTGTAAAACATAGCGAAAAACATTATAGTCATATCATACAGAAGGCGTATATGGTCATTCCTAATCTTGTTTTGAATATTCTTTTTAAAGGAGTAGTTTTAGTATCAAATACGAGTTTGAAGTACTCTATCCATAGATCTTATGATGAGGCTTATAGATGTGCATTTGCAGATATGAAGTCATTAGCGGCCTAATTTTTATCGTCTATATAGCTTACTTTAAAGCTTTTAAGATAGTCTTCAGGAATATATTTCAACTTTTTCCGAATTTCTTCTCTATAGGCAACAAGCTCTGGAAATGCATAAAAGAAAGAAACTTTCTGTTCTCTTAGTGTGCCTTTTTCTTGAATATCATCCATTACAAAATAAGTCCAGGATTCGGCGATGTCCTCTTCAGGGCTTTCTGCAGCATAATCTGTAACAAACATATCAGGAGCATTGAGATAAAAATCAAAAAGCTTGTTTTCTCTTTTCCTTTGATTTCTAATCATATCTATTTTATCCCATTGGAAAAGAATTTCATTGGGCCAGAATTTTGAAACAAACAGCCCTAAATAACTGTCCTTTTTTGCATACCCCTCAGAGGTGAGATACCCTTTTGATTCATCTTGATATTCATCTTCAGACGGTTCAACCTGAGTGTTATTCAAGGTGAGCAGGTGCCCGAATTCATGTATCAAAGTATGCTGATAATCAATAATCTTCTTTTTGTCAGTTTCCTCAAATGATAAGTCAGCAATATCAATTTCTAATTGCCAGTCTTTATTACTCTCATTCATTTGTGTCATTCCACCTAAATCACCCTCCTCACCATCAGTGTAGATTCTTAAGCGTTTTACATATTTATTCAGCATTGTTTCTGGCAACAAATTCTTAATAAATACCCAATATTTAGTGCCTAATGTGTTATCATAAGTCTGATTTTCAATAAGCTTTCCATTTTCAATTGTCCATATTCCTATATCTTTTCCTACTTTTTTTTGCCCAAAAGTAGTGTAACTGATAAAAAAGCAAAGGATAAAGAAAGATACTTTCATAATTGTAGAGGATAAATGTTTTGAGATGAGGTATGTTAAAAGTGTAATCTTATGTAAGTAAATTTAAGTAAAACGATAAAAATATTATAGCAACTTATAACGAAGTGATGGTAATTTTGATTGAAAAAATCCCCTTTCTGAAAACCATAGAGGAATTAGAAAGGGGGGAAGTAGTCACAAGAATTATTTATTCTATTTATCGAAGTTCTTCGTCATATGCGATATAGTAACCTGCTCCATAGGTTGAGCAGTAATACACTCCTTTTTTGTGATAGTCAATTTCAAGGGCATTGATTCTGTCCGATTGAATATTACCCGTATTAATTTTTTTCCAAGTCTTACCTCCGTCTAGTGACCTGTAAATACCTGGGTTCATCATTCCCATAGTTCCATCTGATGGAATAGCGGCAAGAATAATGTTAGGATCATATTTAGCGGTAGTGACTAAGCTGGCAAACTTATAAGGAATAATTTGTTTCCAATTTCCATTTGATCTTACCCAAACTCCACCATTTTTGTTGTTTCCATCAAACGTTCCGGCTGTGATATACAGCTTATTGTCTTTTGAGAAATGTATGTCGTGTACACTTACGATTCCTTTTGGAAGATCTACTTTCTCCCAAGTAGTTTTCTTTTTATTCAATTTAAATAATCCACCCGGTTGATTCTTTTTACCCATTACAGCGGCATATAAATCACCTTTGTTTGCAGGGTCGTACTCAATTTTTTGTACATGACCTTTTTCAGGTAATCCGTCATTGATTACATCAAAAGTCTGTCCGGCATCTTTTGTTCTGTAGATACCGAAATCATTGAATTTTCCTCCTTTGAACTTCACATTATGTACCACTCTTTTTTGAGGAATGACAAAGTAAAGGTGATCATTTTCGACAGGATCAATGCGTAAATGACTTTGGTGGATGATCATATTGAGAGGGTTTCCTAATTCTTTAGGATCGAAAATTCTACCTTTTGGCGTCCAATTTTGACCTCCATCTTTGGTTTCCATCATTTGACCAAAGTAAGCCTGTCTGAAGAATAATGCATACATGTGGTTCACATCATTAGGGTCAATTGCCATAGTTCCCACAGAACATTCAGCAGGTTTTTGTTTATTAGGAATACTGATTTTGTAAACAGCTTGAGCACCTTTTCTTACTAAATCGCCATCGTTTGTAGTTTTGAAAATTGAATTCTCACCAGCACATAAATAAAGGTGATCTTTGATACGCTCATCTTGAATAATCTCCTCACCCGGCAAGTTGCTGTTGCCAGCGCCCACCCAATGATGATTACCCGGCTTCGTTTCTTTCTCATCATTTTCTAACCAAGTGTCTCCATTATCATTTGAAACACAAACAATTTTAGCCACTTGATACATGATCGTTGTGCCATCAGCATTGAATTCTGCCACTGCACCCGCTTTACGGTCATAAGCATCACGCTCTTCCCATTCATCTTGACCAACCCAATCCACATTAATAGAAGTTGGATTATTTCTAGCATCCCAATGCGCTTTATCTCTGCCATTCCAATCTTTGCCATTTCTCAAAGTTACATACCAATGTTTACCTCCATCATCAGAACGCCAAAGCATACCGCCAGGGAATGTGAATTGTGATTTATAGTTATTGATCACCAATAAGTGATTCGGATTAGTGGGGTTCACACGGATCATACTCACCGAATGCATCAACTGATTAGGTGCTTTAGGGTACTTCTCTTTTGCTTCTTTTGCAGTAATGCCAAACCATTTTCCTAGAGCAAATTTATAATACCCTTTTTGAATGTTAGGGTTCTTTAAAATCGCCTTATTGATTGGCATATTGGAGTTGATATTTACCCATGATTCTCCCTCGTCTTCACTCTTATAAACACCACCATTGTAGGCAATTGTGTTTCCATTTGGAATATACTTCACAAGGTCTATAGCATATAAAATCACTTTCTTAGTTTTAGCATCATAATACATATCCATAGAACGGATGATGTCATTATCCATACCATTTTTAGCTTTTAGCTTCCATGATTTTCCACTGTTTTCAGAGATGTAAAGACCGAAAGTTGTAGCGGCAAATACTTTATTTGATTGGGCAGGGTGAACAAAGATTCTAGTAATTTGAGTTTTTGCATCAATTCCTTTAGGAGTGATACTTTTCCAAGTTTGACCTTTATCCGTACTTTTCCAGATTCTAGCTTGATGTCCATAATCTGGGTTGCCGTCATTTCCTTTTCCTGCTTTACCTACTTTTACCTTAGAACCAAATACACCGTGAGGATGCTTGTTGGTATGGAAAAAGTGGTTGGAATCTCTAATATTACCTGATCCTGCATACCAAATGTTGTCGTTTGTAGGATCAACTTTAATTGTGTTCACATGAATATTTTCAAACTGAGCACTGACCAATTCATTGATTTTCCATGTCTTTCCTTTGTCGTAAGTAAAGTACATGAAATTAGCGTCTTCAATCGTACAAATACCAAAGTTTTCATCTTGTCTAGAAAACTCGGGAGCATAGATTTCTACTGGTCCTCTTCTTCGAGTTCTATACGATGGACCATCAGGATCCATAATGCCTTCATACGTTTCGCCTTTGTCAGTTGAGCGGTAAGAGTTACCCATATTCGGTCCTTGGTAAACAGTGTTAGGGTCTGTAGGGTGCCAATAGATATGGTAGTTGTTTCCTGATCCGCCAGGCCCGAATTGTTGCCATTTTACGGTAGGAGTAGACTCTATGCGAGTATTATCCAGCTTAGAGAAATCAACATTCCCTTGAGCGAATAGTAGCGAAGTCATCAATAGAAATATATTGAATAAAACTGTCTTCTTCATTTCAAAAAATATCTTTTAAGTAGTCTGTTGTTTTGTGTATTATTTATTTTTCTAAACTAACGCGGTGAATATTTCAACTAGAAGTCGGAGACTTCATTTCATCTCTCAAGCACAAATGACGCTGACGCTTAACATTTGCGCTAGGAGTACAGAAACCGAATCACTGGCGCGGATGTTAAGCGAAAGCGTCATCCGTGCCTAATGATCACCAGAAATCTCCCGATTTCTAATAAAATTGTGTGCTTTAGTTCAGAATACTTTTACTTTAATTAAAGTGATTCTTAGGCTTTTTCCCTTTCATCTGCTCCTCATAAGTACCTCTTAAAAATGGCTTTTTATCTTCAGCAGAAGAATTTCTGTCGAATAATACACCGTACTTTTGGTAATCATTATAATGTACTGCATTTTCTTTCAACTGTTTCACTTGAGCATCATACAACGCTCTCATTTTATGCAGTTGTTTTTGGTATTTCTTTTCCGAAATCAAATTCGTCATTTCTAGGCGATCTTTCCCGACATAGTACAATTCCTCAGTAGGCTTCATACGATCATCTTCGTACTGCCAATAGATGTATTTCCAGTCTTTTGTGACTACTGACATCTCTTGAATTTCATCATTGCCGAAAAAGTTCATCAATGGAATATGATCTCTTTTGATTCCTTTTTTCTTATTCATTAATGGAATAAGGTTTTCACCGTCCATATTATTTGGTACATCTAAACCTGCCATTTTAAGGATCGTTGGAGCAATGTCAATACTAGAAGTTATAGTTTCTCTTTGACCACCTTTTGCTTTCATTCTTGGGTCAAAAATCAATAAAGGAGATTTAGAAGCCTCTTCATAAGGCAATACCTTTCCTCCCAAATTATGAGCACCACAACTATAACCATTGTCACCTGCATAAATGATGATGGTATTTTCATCTACTCCCAATTCCTCTAAAGATTTACGAATCATACCAATCGCATAATCTACACCATGAATCAGTTGATTATAACGTTTAATGGCTTCTTGATAGTTTTCTTCCGTATCTCTCCAAAACTCATACTGTTTGTACTGTCTCCCTGTTTTGGCTTGAGGAGCTAAATGTTCACCATTTTCAGCACCATAGTTGGCCGGTTTTTTATATTTTTTCCCTTCATAAACAGCATCAAAATAAACGTCAGGCGTGAATGGTAGGTGAGGGGCTTTGAAACTGATCGACATACAGAATGGTTTTCCAGAATCTTTGGCTTCAGCTATAAAATCATGTGCCCAAGCGGCGTACGCTCTTGTACTATGAGGGTACTTATCAGCGTATTTTTTAATGTATTTATTCTTGGCTGTTTGATATTTAGTTTGGCCTAAACCACCTGCCCAAACATCAAATTGATCTACAGGAAGCACGTCCCAATTTTTGTCAGAAGGATCAGTGCCATCTGAAACCGCAAAACCAAATTTACCGGCAAAACCTGTAAAGTAACCTGCATCACGAAGGATCATTGGGAAAGACTTTTGGAAAGTCGCCTTTCTCATTGGACCATGCTCAAAATTACAACCTGTTTTGTATTCAAACATCCCAGTCATATAGATCGCTCTACTCGCCATACAGATAGAAGTGGTGTTGTAATGATTCATAAATTGAACACCTGTTTCAGCCAATTTATCCATATTAGGCGTCACCACTTGATCATTGCCATAACAGCCTGTAGCGATACTCGTGTGATCGTCAGAAAGTAAGAAGATGATATTGGGACGTTTGTTTTCTTGGGCAGATAGTGATCCTATCGTACCGAAAAAAATCATCCATTGAAGTATATATTTTAGTTTCATTGCTTATTTTTCTTTTGATATATAAACATAAAATGCTGAAATGTCTTTCTTATCCTCATCAGTGAATTTACCCACCAATCTTGCTTTCCCTTCATTCAAATAAACTCTAAATGAAGTTCCTTTTGAGGTCATATCCACATCTTGCTTTACTCTTAATGCATCGATCTCGAGCATTGCTTTTTTAAGAGGCATTAATCTACCTTCAGGACGAGCGATGTACCAAGGTTGAGTGGTACCCAAGGCTTCAACTTCTGAATTAAAACTTAACCCAGACTCTTTTGGCCATCTTGATAGAGTGATAGTATAATATCCTTCTTCTTGTACATCAATAGTCCAAAATCCATCATTAGTCAAAGCCGGTTTTTTACCGCTTAATGGATCACGAATTAGGTCTTGATTCCACGCTAATGGTTTATCCGAATGAATATCATGCACCGTTAATGCTGTTTCCTCAATTCCATCAACACCTACCTTATAATACTCAAATTTACTGAAGTCTTTGGAAACATGCTCCCACCATTTTTCATAAGCGTTTCTCATTTCCTTTACTTTTTCAGGATGAGCAGAAGCAATGTCGTTTTCTTGACCTACATCTTCACGGATATTGTAAAGCTCTTTACCATTTATTAGACGCCAATCATTGTCCATGACCGCACTTAATTTCCATTTGACAGGGTGTTGTGTTTTATTCTTATCCAATACAGCATAACGAGAAGCCCAATTTTTTCCATCACCATAAATCAGTGGGGAAACATTTTTACCATCATATTCCGTATCCTTCGGTTTTTCTAATCCGCAAAGCTCAATTAAAGTCGGTAAAACATCATAACTCATCACTAACTGATCAATGGTTTTGCCCTTTTTCAGTTTGCCATTTTTCCAATACATAAAGAACGGTACTCTGTGTCCACCATCATAATGCGAACTTTTCAAACCTTTCATATTGGCATTGAAACCGTATTCTTTTCCATCAATTTTTCTCCAGCCGTATTGTGTACCGTTATCTGTTGTAAAGATCAGAATGGTATTGTCAGCGATTTTAAGTTCTTTCAACTTCTTCTCTAATCGAGTGATATTATCATCAATATTGGTGATCATACCATAATACGCTTTTTGAAAATCTAAAAGATCTTCTTCGTCTTTATAAAGGTTATAATACTCTTCGGGAACGTTTAGTGGACCATGAGGAGCGTTTGTAGAAAGGTATAAAAAGAATGGTTGATCTTTTTTCTCTTCCATATATTTCATGGCTTCATCAAAGAACACATCTGTACAGTAACCTTTGAAACGTTCTGGTTTTCCATTTCTTAAGTACACATCATCAAAGTAGTCGTTGTCCCAGAAATCGGGAGTTTGACCAATTCCGCCAGCACTATGATATAAAGCCGTTTCAAAACCTCTATTCTCTGGTAAATAAGGGTAGGCATCACCCAAGTGCCACTTCCCAAAAAGAGCAGTTGCATATCCATTATCTTGGAAAACTTGAGGCATAGCAGTGAATTTCTCTCTCAATAAATTACAACCTGCAATTGTATGCCAAACACCCGCTCTATGTCCTTCCATACCTGTCATTAGTGCTGATCGTGAAGGAGCACAAGTAGACCCCGCATGGAAATTATCAAAAGCAATGCCTTGATTTTTTAATCGATCCATCGCAGGTGTTTTGATGATTTTATTCCCATGAGCGGCAATGTCACCATAACCCTGATCGTCCGTAATGATTATAATTACATTAGGTTTATCTGTAGGTTTCTTATCATTTGACCTTACTTCTTTATGGAAGACCACAAGAGCAAATAGGCCAAACAAAAGTTTATTCCATGTTCTCATTCGACATTTCATTTCAATTGTTCGAAGAATAATAATTTATGTTGGCAAGGTAGTGTGACAACAACACCTCACTTGTGTACTCTTATGTTAGAAATGACCAATTAATTTTATTACCTCCTAATTTTTAGTTTTTACACCCTTTTTTGCAGAAAATATCCTCATGATTTTCATTTCAAATATGATTATTTACAGATTATCCTTTTTTTTGTATTGAAATTAACCATTATAATTTAAGCAGATTCAACCAAAATGACTCCTAAATATATTATCAGTTCATGCCTTGTAGGTGTAAAATGCAGATACAATGCCACTTGCTCATCCACCGTCAATTTAGAAAAAATGATTGAAACAGGTGAGGCCATTCCAGTTTGTCCAGAAGTGATTGCCGGTTTATCGACACCAAGAGAACCTGTAGAACTTCAGCAAACAGATAACGGTATAAAGGTAACGAGTAAACAAGGGAATGAATACACCCAACAGTTTTTGAATGCGGCAGATGAGGTTTTAAAAATCTGTAAGGAAAATAATATTACGGATGCCATTCTGCAGGCAAGAAGCCCTTCGTGTGGGTTTGGAAAAATCTATGATGGTACTTTTTCTGGTAAACTGATTGAAGGGAATGGGGTAGTGGCTGATAAACTTTTTAAAAATGGTGTGAATGTGGTGACGGATGAGGAGTTTAAATCAGAAAAGTAATGGCTAATTCATAGCTGTCTTAGTTCAATAACAAAGTATATTTACATAATGTATAGAAAGCAAACTCTTAAATGTTATTTAAATTTATTGTAATACTTATTTAAGTGCTATATTTACACCAAATCTAATTTTATTTTTTAGCTAAAAACAAAAATGACAAAATATTTACTTCTACTCTTAAGTATAGGGTTTACATCATGCGTATCGACCTCCCAGAAAAACTTAAAAAAGAATCCCTTAATTCAAGGAGATGTTCACCAGATCATTGAGAAAAAGTATAATACTAAACTTAGTGAAGGCAAGTATGTTTTGGTGGATGAAGGCATTCCCTCACGTTACATTTATACTTACAATGAACAAAATGTGATGACCAAAAGAGAGATAACAAACCAAGATGGTAGAGTCGTTTGGCATATTGATTATATCAATAATGATAATGGTATTGTAAAAACTTCTTCTAGTTTCTATGAGGACTTATTAGAATCAAAATACGAGAATAAGATTATCGATGATAAAATTGTGGAAACAAAGCATTTTGATTTAAATGGTAAACTCACAAGAACTCAATTAAAAGAATATGAAGGCGATAAGCTTTCAAAGCTAACAGAAATAAAACAGAATGGGACTCTATCTCTTACTGCTTTCTTTGAGCATAAGGACGGTTTTTTATCTAGAATTATAGAAAAGGACCCTTCTGATAAGGTTATAAATAGTATCAATTATAATCGTGATAATTTTGGATATATCACGAAAATAGTTGTTGAAAAAAATGGGGTAACTGAAGTGAGAATCTTCCAGTATGATTATGATCAAAAACAGAATTGGGTGAAGAAATATTGCTTTGATGAAGATAGCATTTTACAAGTGGTTGCCGTTCGTGATATTATTTATGCTGATAGTAAAAACCAAAAAATTACTAGTAAGACCTTTTTAGGGGAATGGCAGATTGTAGCTACAGAATCAGATCGACTTGTTTTTAATGAGGATCAAACTTTTAAGATGAGCGAAAAGTGGAATGAAGAGATAACAGGTACTTGGTCCATAGATGAAAAAGCACAACTACTTACGTTGATACAAGAAAATCAAAAGGAGTTGAATTTCAATATTTCTTCAAAAGGTAGTAGCCTTTACCTTGAAAATACAGAGGGTGACATATCAATACAATTGGAACGTAATGCACCTGCCATCGATATGGATTTTGACAAAAAAGTAGAAGAAGCGTTTTTTATGCATAAATGGCAAATGGAAGGACGTGAAAATCAATATATAGAGTTTTTATCAGATAATATTTTGTTAGAATTACGTCCTGATAGGGAACCTAAGGAAGACTATTGGGAATTGGACGAAGAGCGATGTATTCTCCGAATTGGAGAAGGAAGAAGAAAAACGGAACTCCATTATCGTTTTGATGACAATGAATTGAAGTTTTATGATGATAATAAGGAAGTTGTTCAAATCTTTATCAAAGTAGAGAAAGAAATAGCAAATTAAAGTCAATATTAAACTTTCAATGTCGACAGAATTTGAATTAAATCAGAACCTCTTTACTTTCATTTTTTATTTGGAAGTAGGGAGGTTTTTCTGTTATAAAAAAACTAAGTTACTAAACCCTTCATAACATGAAACTTACAATAATACATTAGCTTCCAACCAAAAAGAATTAGATGGTGTTTTATTAAAAGTAATACATTACTCAAAAGCAATAAATCATTAGAACTATGAACTATATTCTTTCAATCTTAATTATCTTTTTAGTCTCAACTTCACTTACTTCTGCTCAGAACCCTATTGATTATATTTCTTCTACTTTCTATAAAATGGACATTTCAGAATACAGTGGTGGTGAATTTCAATTAACGGTTAATGCGAAATCAGATATTTTAGATCCAAGAGCAGGATCTCATCTTTCAGTGAGAATTGATGGAGAGGGGGAAAAAATGCTTTCGTATAAAGGAAGTAATAAACCTATTAAGGGGAATGAATGGAAAAAATATAGTCTTAGGGGTAAAATAGATAGTAATGGCCAATTTCTTTTAGTCTCAACTCAATGTTTTTTTAACGGGAAATTTTACTACACTAATTTCGCTTTAAAATTAAGAAAGAAAGGAGGGAAATGGCAAAGTATTATGATACCTAATTCAAACTTTAAAGTAAATCACGAAAACCATACTACTCAACAATTTACCCAACCTGCAAACTGTAAAATTTCCGTTCAGAATATTGGTTCGGATAGTTCCTTTCTTCTCATCGATGCAAGTGAAATTATATTACATGGCTACAATGATAACGCAGGCCATTTTGTCAATACCAGAAATATAAAACTCTATTATGAAGTTTATGGTGAAGGAGAGCCCCTTCTTTTACTGCATGGAAACTCTCAATCTATTAAAGATTTTGCTGCTCAAATTCCTGAATTATCTAAAAAATATAAAGTAATAGCCGTTGATACAAGAGGTCATGGTCAATCTACAGAAGATGGGACACCACTTTCGTATGAATTATTTGCAGATGATATGCTTGCTTTGATAAATCATCTAAAAATAGATAAAGTCAATGTGTTGGGATGGAGTGATGGTGGGAATACAGCATTAATAATGGGGATGAAAGCTCCTGAAAACTTGAATAAATTAGCAGTGATGGGAGCTGTTTTATACAATGATTCAACTTCAGTCAAACTTGAAATCAATGATGAATTGAATCAATTAATCAAAACTTCAGGCAGTGAGAATTCTTTTCAAAAGCGTTTATTGTATCTTTTGAAAGAAGAACCAAACATTAATCCAGATGAGCTGAAAAAAATCACTTGCCCTACTTTAGTAATGGCAGGAGAGGATGATTATATTTTTGAAAGCCATACGAGACTCATCGCAGAAAAAATTGAAAATGCCACATTACATATTTTTAAAGGAGGTAGGCATGAAGAGCCAATGCGAAACCCTCAACGATTTAATAGTACAGTATTGTCTTTTTTTGATGGGAAAATAAATGAGAATTAAACGTTAAGTACTAAATAAATAGTAGCTTTTATTTTGTCTAAAGTACAGAAAGGATCATTTCTTTTGAATAAATCGGGGAAAAAAGTATCCATACTTTTTTATAAGTTCTTTGGGAGTAATATATTAGCCTTTCTGTGATAAAAACTAAATTATAATGTAACGCTGCAAACTCATTGTGCAGGCTAATTACGAACTTATTTCATGAAATTACTAACTGCTTTTTTAGTCTTTCTATCTGTTTATTCCTCCGCTCAAACAACTCAACAGATAGATAAAGAAATTAACTATGCCTACGATATTTTTAGGGATAGAAAATATCGTGAAGCCTTATCTATATTTTTAAGGTGCGTTGATACTGATCCTCGAATTGAAAAAAGATCACTCTATCAAAATTGTATTGGCCACATTTATGGTAAAGAGCTTTTAATGCTTGACTCTGGTATTTATTGGATCGAAAAATCAATAGAAACGATTGAAAATGATACATCTGGGACACATCATTTTACGTATGTGCGTAATCATAATAAGATATCACAAATGTATTCACATAAAGGGGATTATGTAAATAGGGAATATTATATAAGAAAGGGAGCAAACATATTTCTTGATTGTCCTGAGAAATATAAATACTCACAAAATATTCTGAGAAAATTGAATAATCTTTTTTACCGAAGAAAAGAGTATCACCTTAGTGAGCAAGCAGTGAGTTTGTATTTGGAATTAATTGAGGATGATGATAAATATCCAATACTAGCAGATCACTTGAGTTTATGGGTGAAAATTGATAACCCAGAAAAAATACAGGAAACTCTTCAAGAGATTGAGTATTTCCTTGTTAACGATTATGTGAGAAATAAACACGGTTATAGTGGCATACACTTTTACTATTTAGGACTGTACGCACAGAGCAAGAACAAGTATGAGGAAGCCATTAACTTTTATAAGAAATACCTTGTACTGAAGAAGGATCGAGAGTTAAATAATTACACAGACTATTTTCAATCAATAGATGAATATTATTCTGCACTGTTTTATTCCGCTAGGACATTAAAACGAATCGCTCAATGTTACAAGTTTTTGGGCGATAGAAATAATGAAGGAAAGTACTTGAAAGAGTCATTAGGAGTATTGAGAGAGGGACATCATTATAAAGATGTGGAAATTACTTTTGTAACAGCTGAGATTTATCGAGAATTAGAGCTTTATGAAAGAGAGAACAATGTAGATTATATTAAGAACACCTCTAATCTTTATTTAGACTCAGCTCAGCTTTTTATTGATAGTTTCATCGCTGAATATAACTTAAAAGATACTTCACAATTAATTGTCAACGAGCTTTTACATCAGAAGTATTATTATGCTGTTTTTTCAGAACAGACATCACAAAAAAAACAGTTGTATTGGGATAGTTATTTGCTGTTTAAACAGTTCCTAAAGAAGCAATATTTAGATAAAGACCATCTCTATCAGTTCTCCTCCAGAAAAAAAATACAAGACAATATCATTAGCTTTTTTGCCGAAGAATACCTGAAAGATCATCAAATAGAAGATCTTTTGCGTGTATTGGAAATAATTGAAAATTCGAAATCGAATATACTTTATAAGCGAAGTCAAGGGTTTGGAGATATTACTTTGGAAGAATATTTAGAGGCTGATGATTTGGATCAATTAAGGAACAGAACCAACAACCCTCCTTTACTTTCTTCTTCTGAGATGAAATCATTTTTTGGAGAAAACTATAATGAGAAGGCTTTTGTCAGCTATTACCCCTTAGAAAATCAACTCGTCATTATTTCTTATGTCGACGGGCAGTTTGATCTGGAGTTGAAGCCTTTTCCAGCGAATTGGATAACCTTAATAGCTACAGTTCATAAGGAGTTAAAAACGTCAATTTTAAATTCTAATAACTCGATTGGTAAACAGCTTTCTGCATTGGGATCGTTTTTATTGCCAAAAGCATTATTGGATTCAGAGATAGAAAGAGTGGTTTTCTCCCCTGCAAATGAACTCTCTGAAATCCCTTTTGATATTCTAAAATATCATGACGCTTACTTTCTAGAAAAATGGGCTTCTTCATACAGCTTCTCATTGCATCACGAGTTTGTGACTGATCAGAAAACAGCCTCTGATGATTTAAGAATTATGGGAGTTGCTCCTTACAACAAAATCAATCTACCTTATTCTAAAAAAGAAGTGGATGAATTCTCTGATTTTGTATTGAGTGATACCTCAGCTACATTATCAAATACATTACGGTATAGTAAGGATTATAATGTATTACATTTTGCTACGCATACTACAATCAACGAAAATATTGAGAATTCAAAGATTGATTTCTATCCTACAAATGGTGTAAACGGTGATTTATTTTTGAGTGAAATTGATAAAATAGATCTTTCGCATCTTGACCTAGTCACGCTGAGTAGCTGTCATTCTGCAGACGGTCCCTATATTGGTGGAGAAGGGACTTTAAGCCTTCAAAGAGTATTTGCTTATTCTAATGTAAAAGCAATTGTAGCAAGTAAATGGGAAGTAAATGATCAGGTTTCAGCTTTAATTATGAAGTCATTTTATGAAAATATTCAAAAGGGATATCCTTTAGATAAGGCACTTCAAAAAGCAAGATTGGAACTCCTGGAAGATAATAAAGCCATGAGAGCAAACCCTTTATATTGGGGTAATTTTGTACTCTATGGAAAAACTACTGCTTTGACTTCTTCTGGTTTTGAGAAGTTTTTTGAGGAGCTTTTGGATTAATATTTATCCCTCACTAACCAATCAATGGGTTGATGAGGGATAAAATATTTTACAATTCTTCTTCTTTAAAAGTCACATACCAACCACTGCCATAGGTTGAAACATAAAACTTATCAGGAGTATAATTGTCGATAGCTATATCATTAATACGATCCGATTGCCCGTTTCCTTTATTTATTTTTACCCATGTTTTTCCCGCATCTTTGGAAAGGTAGGTGCCTGGGTTTTTCCTTTTGTTACTAACATTCGGCAAGGTAGAAATGAGGATGACATTGTGATCATAAAGAGCTGTTTCTACTCTGACCGTCCAAGGATAATCAAAGATTTTCTCCCAAGTTTTCATGCCATCAGAACTCCTCCATAAACCACCATCGTTAATACCACTTTTCTTGCATCCAGCGGTGATATAGGCATTCCCCTTTTTATCAAAATGAATATCATTGATACCAAATGCACCTGAAATTTCTTTTGTAGAACCTACTTTTTGCCAAGTGTCACCGCCGTCTTTTGATTTAAAAAGACCGCCATTTTTATTTTGAATGGTAGCGAAAAGGACATTAGCTTTTTTAGGGTGTGTGGCAATAGCTGAAACATCAGGGGCAATAGGAAGGCCGTTATTGATACTTTCCCATGTTTTACCGCCGTCTTTGGAGCGGTGTACTCCAAAACCCGTTTGAGAATCGCCTACATACTCTAAGCCTCTCGCATTTTTTGGAACATGGAAATACATAATATCAGGGTTTTCAATATTGAAAGTGATATTCAATTGATGAACAGATTGATCTCCGCTGTGTGCTTTTACATTCCATTTTAGGATGGCAACTCCATGTGATTGCCATGTTTTACCAGCATCAGTAGTTCTAAATAATTCTCCTCTGTTATGTTGTCTAAAAAACAGTGCGTATCTGATTTTTGTATCGTTAGGATGAATAGCAAAAGTACTTAAAGATTGTTCATGTTCTGTGAATTTATGTACAGAAGCCGATTGTGCACCTTTTCTGATTTCTTTTCCTAGGTCATTGGTGATCCAAAGGCTATTTTCACCTGCAGCGCAAAATACTTGATGTGGTAGGTCGGGGTGTTGGTAGAAACCGTGTCCTGGAAGGTTTGAATTACCACCTCCAACATAATTTCCGTTGCCGATTTCTATATCATCAATATCTACCCAAGTGTCTCCTTTGTCATAAGAAAACAGTGAAATTTTAGCCATTTGAGTATGCAGAATACTTCCATCACAATTAAAGCGGACGAAATTACAGCCCTTACGATCATAAGGATCTCTTGCCATCCATCTTTTAAGGTATTTCAAATCAATATTATTACCAATTGGATTGTTTCTTTTTGTCCAATAGTCAGCATCTTTTGAATCAGCTTCCCAATTTTGTCCATTTCTAAACGTCACAAACCAATGCTTCCCTCCATCTTTTGTTCTCCAAAGTTGCCCAGGCATAAAATTATTTCTTGAGGCATTAGAGTATTCATTATTGACATAAATATTGTTGATGTCATTGGGGTCCACTTCTATGGTATTGAATCGTTGTGTGATAGAAGAAGGTAATTCGGGGAATGCCATTTTAGCCTCTTTATCTTTCATGCCGAAATAATAGGCAATGGCATGATAGTAACTTTTCATGATGGATGAAATTGGCTTGAACTGTCGCATATCAATGGCAATATCTCCACTGATATTTACCCAGCTTTCACCTTCATCATCACTTCTGAAAATACCCCCTTTATCATCTTTTACAGTCTTTTCATCTTTCTTCCAAGTGACATTATTGATTACAAATAATGTGAGCTTTTTTGTTTTGGAATCATAGTGATACGTGAAACTTCTCATCACTTCATGCTCCAAACCTTTTGATTTTTGTTGCCAAGTTTTACCACCATTTGTTGATTTATAAAAACCTCTATTAGTACTTGCATAGATGGTTTTTGAAGCGTTAGGATCTACCAAAATTGATTCTACTTCCGTCTTAGGGTGAATACCGTTGACAATCAGCTTCCAAGTTTTGCCACCGTTTGTCGTCTTATAAATTTGCCCTTGACTTTTGGGGTGAATATTAGCTCCGTGAGGTTTTGACTGAGGAAATAAAGCCCTGCCGAGTTCTCTCATTTTACCTCCGCCTACATACCAAACTTGATCGTCTTTTGGATCTACGGTGATACAGGCCATGAATTTTTTATCAAACTGAGGTTCAAGTATGTTTTGCCAAGTTGCCCCTTTATTATGTGTTACATAAATGCCATTGTTGTTTCTGTCTGTACAAAAACCAAAGTCAGGATTTTGTCTTGAGAAATCAACGCTTCTAAATTCTCTAGGCCCTCTTAAACCTTCATTCAGGCCAGGACCATCGGGATCTAATACACTTTCATACGTAAAACCGCCATCTGTAGATCGATAGGAGTTCCCCATATTTGGACCAATAAAAAGTACTTTTGGATCTGTTGGGTGCCAAAAGGCGGATTTATTGTTGCCACTCATTCCCGGACCAAATTGATACCATTGATAGGAGGGGTCAGATGCGACATCTTTTTCTTTTAGAGAATGGAAAAAGTGTTCCCCATCTTGCCCGAAGCAAGACAGAGAACACATCATCCATAGGATTGGATAGAGTATTTTTCTCATTTTTATTCTTTTAGGAATTTGAAATGTTTTTGATCGTTTTGTGTTTCAATAACAAGCAGATACATTCCTCTAGGGAGTGATTCTGTGTTGATGACTAACTTATTATTATTGATAAATTGATTGCAATTATGAAGCTGACCATTGATATCAAAAATGGTAGCTTTTTGAAGGTATTCAATAGAATAATTTCCTTTAACATAGATTTTCCCAGAAGTAGGATTGGGGTAAACAACCCAATTAATGTCAATTTCATTCGGAATGTTTAGAGGTTCTTCAATGACAGAAATTGAGGTCATGGTTTCTATTTCTGAACCTTTCAAACGAGCATAGATAGTAGTTGCACCTTCACCTTTTCCTTTCACTTTACCTGAAGTAGAAACAGTCGCAACATTTTCATCATCACTAAAGTATTCAATACCTCTGAAGTAAGCGTTTTCTGGGTAAACAACAGCTTTCAAAAGCTTTGTGGCGCCGGGTTTGATTTCAATGTTTTCCTCTTCAAAATAAATCATTTCTGGTTCGATGATTTCTTTAGTATTCAAAGCCATGTACCAACCACTTCCATAGGTAGAAGCATAGTATTTTCCAGGTATAAATTGATCTATAGCAATATCATTGACTCTATCAGATTGACCATTTCCAGTATTGATTTTCTCCCAAGTATCACCGGCGTCTTTTGATAAATAAACCCCAGCATTTCTTCTATTAATAGTAGTGTTGGCCAAAGTAGAAACCATAATGACATTAGGATCATATTGGGCAATTTCCACACGGTTGGTCCATGGGTAATCAAAGATTCTATTCCATGTCTCCATATTGTCTTCACTTACCCAAAGTCCACCATCATCAGCATCTCCATTTTTTGAGCCTGAAGTGATATATACTTTTCCGTTACTGAAGCGAATGTCATTGATGCCAAATGATTTTGAAATGTCTAAGGTAGAAGCCACCTTTTCCCATGTCGTGCCTTGGTTTTCTGATTTGTACAAACCGCCATTGGAATGTTGAACGCAGGCATAAATAGTGGTGGTGTTATCAGGGTCTAATGCAATTCTTGTAACATCAGGCTCATTAGGTAAACCACTATTGACTTCTTGCCAATTCACGCCTCCATCTGTAGATCTATGAACCCCAAATCCTGTTACAGAATTACCGACAAATTCAATATTGTTGGCTCTCTTCGGAACACAAAAATAAAGATTGTCAGTATCGTTAGGATCAATTGTCAATTGCATTTGGTGAACAGATTGATCACCACCTCCTTCTGCGATTTCCCATTCTGGAATAGCCACACCAATTGCTTCCCAAGTGGTGCCAGCATCCAATGATCTTAGGCATTCTCCTCTGTGATGTTGTCTAAAAAATAAAGCATAATGTTTGTCGGTATCATGAGGATCAATAGCATAAGAACTAATCGATTGCTCTGCATCAGTGAGGGATTTATATTGCACTGCTTGAGCTCCTTCTCTGATATGATTTCCTTCGTCATTGGTTATCCAAAGGGAGTTTTCACCTGCCATACAATACACCTCATTCAAATCTGGGTGTTGGAAGAAACCATGTCCTGGAACATTGCTGTTTCCTGCTCCAACAAAATTATTTGAATTGGGAGTTACTTCAATATCATCTATGTCTACCCAAGTATCGCCTTTATCATAAGACATCAATGAGACTTTAGCCATGTTGGCATGTAAAACCGTTCCGTCAGCACTAAAACGAGCAAAGTTGGTTCCTTTTCTTTCATAGTCGTCACGCACCATCCAATGCTTCAGATAGTTAAGACTGATATTGCTTCCCATAGGATTTCCTCTTCCTTCCCAATAGCTCTTGTCAGGAGAGTCGCTTTCCCAGTTTTTACCATTTCTTAGCGTGATGTACCAATGCTCACCACCATCTTTTGTTCTCCAAAGTTGCCCAGGTTTAAAGTTGTTTTTTGAAGCATTTGAATATTCATTGTTGAGATAAATATTGTCCACATCATTCGGATCAACTTCTATGGTATTAAAACGCTGTGTAATTTTTGTGGGAAGATTAGGATACTGTGCTACAGCATCATTATAGGAAAGGCCAAAAAAGTGTGCTACTGTGTTGTAGTAGCTTTTTTTAATGCCTGTATTTGATTCAAATTGGGTTAAATCCAAAGCTAAATCACCATTGATTTTTTCCCAAGTTTCTCCTCTGTCCGTACTTTTAAAAATACCACCTCCGGCGTCTGTGACCGTTTGTCCATCTGCTTTCCAAACAATATCATTGATCACAAAAAGAATGTATTTATTCGTTTCTTTATTGTGGAAATAGGTCATGGCTCTCATCACATCATGATCAAAACCTTCCGTCTTTTTGACCCAGTTTTTACCACCATCTGTACTTTTATAAAAACCACGGTTTGTACTTGCAAATACGATAGCCGAATTCTTAGGATCTACCAAAACGGTTTCAACTTCCGTTTTAGCATGAATGCCATTGTTCATCAATGTCCAAGTCACACCTTTATCAATACTTTTCCAAATTTTACCTTGACTAGCAGGATCAATATAAGTGCCGTGAGGATCGCTTTTAGGGAATAATACTCTACCAAAATCACGCATTTTTCCTCCACCAACATACCAAATATCTTCATTATTTGGATCAACACAGACTGATGAAACATAAACCCCATCAAAAGGATCACCATTGATCAATTGCCAGGTTTTTCCTTTGTTGACTGTTTTATAAATCCCAATATTTCTTCTATCCGTAGCAAAACCAAAATCAGGGTTTTGTCTTGAAAAATCAATGCTGTAAAGTTCTCTAGGGCCACGTTCACCTGTATCCATACCACTTGCATCAGCATTGAGCATGGATTCATACGTATGTCCTTTATCTTGAGTCCTGTATACGTTACCCATATTAGGACCGATAAAAAGTGTGTTTTCATCTGTCGGGTGCCAGAAGGCTACTTTATTATTGCCACTCATACCTGGACCAAACTGCGTCCATTTTACATTAGGGTTTGAGGTGACTGTTTTGGTTTTAAGATCTTGGAAGAAATCATCTCCAAGTTTCTTCACTAAAAAATTATCGAATAATAATTCACCATTTCCGGAGGAGTGAGGGTGAAAAGAAAAAAGTACGTAGCCATTAGGGTCACTAACAGTGGGAGTAAAGCTGAATTTTACTTGTACCCAATCTGTACTTTCCAACGCATCCATATTCACTTGACCAATCTTAGTACCATCGGCCGAGAAAAATTTAATATTCGAATTACGGTTATCTGTTGCGTTTAATGCTTTGTAGTAGAAAGAAACTTTATAAACTTTACCTTCTTCCCATTGTATATTTTTGAAAGTAGTAAAGTTACATTTTTGACCTGTAGCATTGAATTTAATCCTACAACTGTAATTCCCTTCAAATTGATCCGAATCGTATCTTTCAAAAATGGGTAAACCATTGTATATACTCGATTCCCATTCGATATCTACATCGTTTTCAAACCCTGAGAAAAACAAGGTTTTAGGGTCAGATGTAGTAAGTGTAGCAAGTTGAATTCCATCATCGCTCCAAGCAGAAGAGAGTGAAGCCAATGATAGTAGTATAAGTAATAAGTATTTCTTTTTCATTTCATTTGTTATTTTACGTAGGGGCAGACCTATGTGTCTGCCCGCCGAACCACAATCCGTCCATTTCGTCCACAGATCTTCAAGCACGACCTACCCAGTGTACCACAAGTCATCCATTTTTCTCAAATACAAACTATTACCATTATTGATGTATTAGTTTTAATTTGATAGGACAAGTGGTACAGCGGGTAGACACATAGGTCTACCCCTACGTTAGGTTAATTTTGAGAGAACACAAGGTGATCTACTAACAATTGTGGTGTTTCATTGGGTTCAGCAATGAAATCAAACTGTACATTAGCATTAATGAATTCTTTGGAAATTGGCTCATTAGAGAAGTACGTGATTTTCACCCATTCACCATCTACCAATTGATCTTGGAAAGTTTTATTCATTGAACTACCTGAATCTTCATCCTTCAATGTCACTTTTAAAACCTTGATATTTCCAATGGCTTTAGCATAGAACTCAAAAGTATAATTGTATTCTGAAGTGATAGGGAAGTAGCCCTCCTTCATCTCGATCGTTAGCTTTGATCCATTGCCATTATTGTGCTGATAAGGTTCAAAATCAACTTGTAGATAATGATCGCCGTCTACAGCTGTACTACCATCTTTAATGACAGACATTCCACCAGAACCTACCCATTTTCCATCATTAAATGGAGCGTAAGTACCGTTTTCAAAACTTCCATTCGTGAAGAAATTATGCTGATAACCTTCTACCTCTTTGTCTGTAAATTCCTCCAGTTTCACACCATCAACAGATTGTACATCTCCGCTTTGATTGTTATGAGTGTAAGTCACATATAACTTTGAGAAAGTAGGATCAACAAATAGAATTAAAGTATTATTTACTTCTCCTGATGGGGCTAAATGATTAATTGCAATGGCGTTTCCATCTGCATCTTTGATAGAGAAATTATTGACAGTGTTGTCGTTGATTTCATCCAAATCTAAATCTCTATTGAATTTCACGAAGATGTTTCCTTCTTCACTCTGTGTCATTTGATCCACTCTGAATGGGATTGTTGAAGGAACAACTTCAATTAAACTATTTTTATAAAGCGTACTGGCAGTTCCTTTTACAGGTTCTTTACGAGAAGCCGTTAGACCAATGTCATAAGTTCCAGGTTTCACAAACTCCATTCTTGCCACTGAATCAGTAAAGTTCTGATCTAAAGATGTATGCCATTTGAAGGTGTCAGGAGATCCTTTGCTTGTACTTTTGAAAGTGACAAAAGCACCTGATTCCATAATGTATTTTCCGTTGGAAATAATATAATCACCCTCTACATCAATCACTTCAAAATCAGTAGTAATAGCTGAATCATAAACGGTTACATAGAAAGTAGAATCATAGTTTAATTCTTCATTACCAAAATCTAACTTGATTTTTACGGGTACAACACCTGTATTTTCAAATCTCACATGAGCAATATGTTCTGTCAATACAGTATCATCATTGTTAGTGAAATAGGATGGTCCATCAATGGTCCATTCTCTAACATATTCACCTCTAGATGCATCTGTGAAGGAGAAATTTCCTCCCACAGTAGTGACCAGATCATTGGGATCAGATTCTGTACTGAAAACGTAGATATCTGTGATTTTATCATACTCAAAGTCCGGCCTACAAGAGAAGGCTGTCATTAAGCAGAAAAGTATCGTTAAGATGTTTGTTCCTTTTAATTTCATTTTACTTCAATTTATAGGTTAGGATTAGAAAGTACTTCGTCAATTGGAATAGGGAAGTAGTTGTGATAATCTGGCGTATAACTCGCAGAAGCATCTTGGAATTCTTGTATTACTGCTTCACCATTTGGCCCCTCAGTGGCATCTTCAGGTAATTCATACAAGATCTGCTTATTCATGTAGTATTTCTTTTTCGCCAAACGATCATATTGCTCTTTGATTTTACCCCATCTTCTCATGTCAATCCAGCGCGTATCATGACCTTCAAACATCAATTCCAATGGTCTTTCAACATACATGATATGATCCATTAGTTTTTCTGCTGTATTGTACTCATTGTGGTCCAAAGGCATTACTGCCGAACGCGTTCTGATTCTGTTGATATAATGCACTGCTTCGAAAGTACCGGCACTACCGTTATTTTTGATCAAGCATTCAGCATACAATAAATAAACATCAGCTAAACGGATCACTCTTTCATTAATACCTGAAACAGTTTTTGTACCTAGCGCTTCATATTCATCCCACCAATTTTGGAATTTTCTCAAATAAGAAGATTCTTTATTTTTGAAAGTACCATGTACATCTCTAGGTTCTTTTTGGTAATAATCAAAATCATCATCCGCCATGACAATAGAATATTGAGAACGTAATGAATGTGTTAAACCATCATTTCTAGGATCAGTAGGGTCCATTTCATCTTTTTGGAAAAGCATTGTGATCCAATAAGATGGCATAGATAAACGGTTGCCATTGGCTCCACTTGGGGCTAAGAAAACACCTCTTCTTGTCCCTTCAGTACCTGTAGGTCCATCAACAATAACTCCACCACCATTTGGTTTTTGAGTGTCTGAAAAAGAAACTTCAAAGATAGATTCAGAATTGAACTCATGTTCTTTATCAAAGTTCCAGCTGATGTCTGAAGTCAATTGATATAAATCTTCTCTGTCAATGATCATTTTGAATTCATTCTGCGCTTTTACGTATTCATGTTCATTGATATACACCTGACCTAAAAAGGCAGTAGCGGCACCCCAAGTAGCTCTTCCTTTGTACTTGTCTTCCCAAGTTTCAGGCAGTCTTTCTTGAGCATAAGTTAAATCTCTGATGATCAATTCAAGTACCTCTTCTTTAGGGCTCAATGGTTTTGCAATTTCTTCCTTGTTTTGCGCCACAGTTGTATGAAGAATTACGGAACCATGATTATAAGTACTATACAACCAATAGTAGCAAATACCTCTAATAAAGTGTGCCTCCGCCAAGAATAATTCTCTCGACTCATCACTGATTTCAATGATGTCCGGCACTCTATCCAACACCTGATTTGCTCTAAGTATTGTCGTATACAGATCAGCCCATTTCAGTTTTACAATACTTGTATTGTCGTTGAAAAGTAGCTTTGAAAGCTCTACATATTGGTCATTCCAAATACTCGGGCGACCAATATCAGACCTTGTTGGCATTTGAGCGGCAGAGTTGCCACCCATTGAACCGTGATTCTGTAAACCACTGTACGATGCCATCAATCCCATAAATGCTTCTTGTTCATTTTTCCAGAACTCACGTTCTTCTATGGTATTCTTATTTTCTATATCAAACCAATTCTGACACCCGAAAAGGGCGAAAGCAATCAGTAATCCTATATTTATTCTTATTAGATTTTTCATCATTAGTAGTTTTAGAATTGTAATGAAAGACCTGCTCTGTAAGTAGCGGCAACAGGATATTTACCTGTGTCAACACCACGATAGAAGACATTTTTTGAACCGACCTCTGGGTCGTAACCTGTATAGTTTGTAAACACAAATGGATTTTGAGCACTTACATATACTCTGAAATTATTTATGCCCAATTTGCTTACCGTTTGCTGTGGAAGAGTATAACCAAAAGTGATGTTTTGGATTTTCAAATAAGAACCATCTTCTAAGAAGAAATCAGAATAAGTTCTGATGTTCATATGAGATGAACTTCTTCTTGGAGTAGGGATATCTGAAGTAGGGTTCTCAGGTGACCAAGCATTCACCAACTCTTTACTTGTCTTTTGCTGATGTGCATAGGCTCTTGTACCGTTGTAAATTTTAGCACCATATGAACCGAATAGCATCACGCTCAAATCAAAACCTTTATAGCCTAATGCCACTGAAAGACCTGCTTCCCAAAGTGGTGTTCCGCTTCCTTGGTATACTCTATCGTCTTGACCGATTTCACCGTCACCATTTACATCCACATATTTCAAGTCACCGATTTTGGCCGTAGGAATCATTTTTTGATACTCAATCAATTCCTCTTCTGTTTTAATAGTTCCATCCGTTGGGATTAAGAAAAATGCACCTGCTTCATAACCTGGAATTAAGAAAGTAGTAGGTTCAGAAGAATTACCTAAAGGACGTCCACCCGGAACGGATTCCATGGTAGGAGCCAAAGCAGTTACTTCGTTGAAATTTCTTGTGAACGTACCATTTACAGTCAGTTTCAGTTTATTGATATGTGTATTATAACCTAATCCTAATTCAATACCTTGGTTGGTTAAGTTACCCACATTTTGCCACATTTTATTGTAGTTACCTGTGATAGTACCTCCTGCTGAAGGTGGAAGTTCTACAGGCAATAGCATATCTCTTTTTTCTGATCTGTATAAATCAAAATTAAAGAAGAAACGACCAGAGAATAACTCACCATCTAAACCGATGTTTTGTGAAATGTTGGTTTCCCAAGTAATGTTTTCATCCACATAAGTAGGGTTCGTAGCACCAGGGTAGAGAATATCATTTTCTCCAATTCCTAATACATAATCTACTTGTGGTGTAATGATGGAAACGTAAGGTAAATCAGCAATTAAGTTACCCAAACCTTGACCCGCTTTATCGCTACCTGTTTCACCATAACCGGCTCTAAGTTTTAAATTACTGATGGTTGGTTTTAAAGCTTCAAAGAATTTTTCCTCACTGATGTTCCAACCTGCTGAGAATGACTTGAAGTTACCCCAGTTGTTGCTTGGATGGAATCTTGAAGAACCGTCTCTACGAATACTTGCACTGACCATATATTTACCAGCGTAGCTGTATTGCACACGACCTAATAAACCAATGTTAGAACTTGCTGCATAACGTTGGTCTACTCCTCTGACATCTTGTGCTACACCAAGGTTAGGAATATTGTTTGGCATATTCATAGCATGTACCATTCTTCTGTTGGCCTCAGCTGTTTCCCAAGTATTACCGGCTAATAGACTTACATTATGTTTACCCCATTTTTTATTATAAGTGCCGGTATATTCTTGAATAGTTCTCAAGTTGAACGTGTCAATAAAGCGAAGCTCATTCAAAGGTTTTGAAGCACGTGTAATATACTCTCCATTGTTGCTGTAAACATCGAAAGTAGGGCTAAACCAATAATCATTCGTAGTAGAGTACGAACCACCAATGTTGGCATTCAGCTTTAGTCCTTTCAACACTTCATACGTGATTTTAGCATTACCATTATAATTGTTGCCCGTAGTTTCATTCGTTTCATTGATACGAGCCAAAAGGTTGGTCATTCTCTCAGGGTTACTACCTTCAATCACATATTCATCATTTCTGCTGATGCCAGCTCTAAAAGGATCTTGACGAAGTGCTTGATACTGAATGTTATTTGGAGGATTGTCCTTATAACTGTTTTGGTACCCCATATTGATTTGCACCTTCAACTTATCTTTCTCAAAAGTAGTATTCGCTCTCAATGTTTTTCTTTGGTAAGCCGAAGAAATTTGAATACCCTGCTGATCAAATAAAGTACCTACAATAGAGTAAGTAAGATTCTTAGAACCACCCGATAATCTTAAAGAGTGATTTTGAATAGGGGCCATATCTACCTGAAGCTCTCTCAACCAATCTGTATTATAATGCATTGCATTCGGGTTGTTGTCCAATGGATTGGGAGTACTAGGATCACCTTTCCACATCAAATGGTTGATATACATAGCGTCAGTGGTGTTGGCAAGGTGGATATCAGAAGTGATTTTCTGTACACCATAGTAAGAATCAAAAGTCACTGACATTTTCCCTTTCTCACCTCTTTTTGTAGTGATCAAAACCACACCTGCAGAGGCTCTTGAACCATAGATTGCCGCTGAAGCACCATCTTTCAATACTTCAATAGACTCAATCTCTTGAGGTGCAATGTTAGGATTTGTCGTATACGTCACACCATCTACAACATAAAGCGGTTCTGAACCTCCCTCTTGGAAAGAAGAAACACCTCTAATCGTAATCGTAGCGTTTTCACCAGGAGCACCTGATTCTGAACTTACACTTACACCTGCCATTTGTCCTTGAATCGCCGTTGCCAGATCTGATGTTGCCAAGCTGTTAATCTGATCAGATTTCACTTGAGCAACAGAACCTGTTACCTCACGCTTTTCTTGTTGGCCATAACCAATAACCACTACTTCTTCCAATGATTCTGTATCCAACTCCATTTGAAGATTTAGCTCCGCTTTTTTGCTAACCTCAATTTCAACTGGCTTATAACCGATATATGAAAAGACAATGACACTGCCTTTTTCATCCACCATAAGGTTATATCGCCCGTCAAAATCAGTGACAGTACCGGTAGTTGTACCTTTAATCAAAACATTTACTCCTGGTATAGGAGCCTGTTCTTCATCTACAATAGTACCGCTTACCTGAAAGGCTTTTTGAGCATAGAGTTTTGAGGTCATTCCCACAGTCAATAGAATGCCTATCAAAAGCATTTTCCGAAATAGAAGTTGATAAATTACTGATAATTTTCTTTTCATTTCATAAAAAAATTAATTCTTAATAATGACTCAAATCTAAGCGTACATCTGACACCTATTGCGTACGAATACCCCTAAAAAATGGGGGTGGTAAATATCCCTTTGGTAAATAAAAAAATCCCTTTTCAAAAGCTCCAAAAATTATTTCCCCCTACTTTCATGGAAGTGTCCTATGTTGATGTTTAAGTCATTGATAATAAGAATTGTAATTGTTTGTTTTTTGAATTTTCAAGGAACAGAATGGGGTATTAATACAACACCCTATTCCGCTTCTGCATCTTCTACTTCCTCTTCTTTTTTCTTTTTATTGCGCAAGAAATGAGAAGGTGGAACACCAAATTCTTTTTTGAAACAGTTTCTGAAATACTTCAAATCACTGAATCCAACCTCATAGGTGACATCACTAACGCCATACCTTCCCATCTTCAAGAGTTGGGCTGCGCGTTTTAATCGGATATTTCTAATGAATATTTTGGCGGTCTGCTCTGTCAACGCTTTCAACTTTTGATTCAATCGGAGAGGAGTAGTGCCATATTCATAAGCCAACTTCTCAACGGTAAACTTAGGATCGGAAATATTTTCCTCCACAATGGCCACTAAACGATTTAAGAAACGCTCATCAATAGATGTAAAGGTCACTTCACTTGGTTGTGTATCAATATTGGTTCTGAAATTCTTTTGCAGACGCTTTCTGTTTTCCACCAAAGTATTGATTCTCGCAAGCAATACTTCTGTATTAAAAGGTTTAGTGACATAGGCATCCACACCGTATTCATACCCTTTCAGTTTACTATCGTTGGAATTCTTTGCTGTCAATAAGATGATAGGTAAGTGACAAACTTGTGCATCCTCACGGATTTTCTTGGTCAATTCATAACCGTCCATCACTGGCATCATAATATCAGAAAGAATAAGGTTTGGCATCACTTCCTTGGCCAATTGGAATGCTTTCTCTCCATCATCCGCTTTATACACTTTGAAGTTGTCTTTTAGTAATTCATACAAAAGATCAAGAATGGCAGGGTTGTCATCAGCAATCACAATCTTAGGCTTTGTTGTAAGGCTCAATTCCTCTTCTTGTGCTGATAATTCCTCTTCTTCTTCATATTCAATCACAATATCCTCTTCAGGAACCGCTTCAATTTTCACATCATTTTCATAAGCCACTTCATTGAGTGGGAATTGAATTTTAAATGTTGAACCTATATTCTTTTCACTTTCTACTGTTATACTACCATGATGCAATTCCACCAAACTTTTTGTAAACGAAAGCCCGATACCCGTTCCTTCACTTTTACTTTTTTCTTTGGATTGACTTTTTACTTGATAGAAAGGCTCAAATAAGTATTTCAAATGTTCCTCCGAAATACCAAACCCTGTATCTTTCACTTCAATAATAACATCTTCATGGACCTGCTCAATCAAGATTTTCACCTGCCCAGCATACGTAAACTTAAAAGCATTGGAAAGGAGGTTATTCAATATTTTTTTGAGTTTGTCTTGATCAAAGAAACCTCGAATAGAATGCGTTTTAATGTCCAATGAGAAATCTACTCTTTCATGATTGGCAAATTCTTTAAACGAATGATAGATCTGCTCTGTAAACAGTACCCAATCTCCCTTTTTCACTTGCAATGCCATGTGTCCTTGCTCCATTTTACGGAAATCTAAAAGCTGATTGACAAGGTTCATTAAGTGATTCACATTCTTATGAATCAACTTATAATACTTCTCTTTTTCTAAAGAAGAATATGCACTTCCTTTACTAATAAGCTGTTCGATAGGCGTATGAATCAGTGTCAAAGGCGTACGCAACTCATGAGAAATATTAGTGAAGAATTGCAACTTCATCTGACTCAAATGCTCTAATTTTTCTCTTTCAAACTGCTCCAACTCCAATTGATGTCTCTTCTGAACTGTAATTAAAGAGAACCTAGAGAAAAGGTAAACAAAGAAAATTATAGCGATAGCGTAAAGGATTTTAGCCCAAATTGTCGACCACCAAGGAGAAGCAATTTCAATATCTAAGAACAATGATTTAGGGTTCCAGATATTATCACCATTCGAGGCCTTTACTTCTAATGTATAATTTCCGGGAGACAAATTCGTGTATTTTGCGATTCTGAAATCAGCATCCGTTGTGATCCATTCCTTATCAAAACCATTCAGTTTGTACTTGTATTTATTCTTGTAAGGTGAACCGAAGTGCAAACCAGAGAATTGTACTGCAAAGCTATTTTGATTGTGATTCAATTCAATTTTTTGAGTGTATTGAATATTCTTTTTCAATATCACATTACCATCCAATGTATCGTTAACATGTATGGTCTTGTTCAATACGCTTAATTCCGTAAAAACGAGGTCGCCAACCAAATAATCGTCTACAATTTCGTGAGGGGTGAAATAATTAATACCGTTTACGCCACCAAACATCAAATCCCCATTTTTCAACTTACAGCCTGCCAGATCACTGAACTCATTGTCTTGTAAACCATCACTGATATTGTAGTTTTTGATTTCCCTAGAATCTAAGTTGATCTTTGTGATACCATTATTACTACTGATCCAAAGGTTTTGATAATCATCTTCCAAAATTGCTTTGATGATATTACTTGGAAGACCATCTTTTATTTTAATGTGTTCAAAGGAAATACCACTTCCATTGATATTGTTGGGGTTGAAAATACTCAAACCGCCACCCATTGTACCGATCCATATTTCACCATTAGAGGCTTCAAAAACAGGTAATACATAATTATATGAAAGACTATTTTTGACATTTGAATCATGTTGGTAAAGTTCAAATTCAGGTTTTTCCTTCATTTTTTGATCCCTAGAGATAAAAACCAAACCTTCCGAACTGCCTACCCATAAATTACCATACGTATCAATCAGAATACTGCGTATTAATTTGATTTTGCCATTTTGAAGATCTTTTGTATTGGTAATATTGGTCCATTCAATCTTGCCTTCCTTTTTCACTCCTCTTAGCAAACCATTGCCATAAGTACCTATCCAAATCACATCTTTTCCATCGCTTTGAATTGAAAAAGCTGGAGATTCTTCATTAGCAGTAAGGATATTTTCTTTCGTAATATCTTTAAAACCCTTTAAATCTTGGTCAAAATCAAGGCTATATACTTTTCCTTTTTTTCTAATTCCAAAAATCAATTCATTATCCCATTCTGTAATAGCAAAAATGGTATTGGTTTTAATTTTCTCAAACGTCAATTTCTTATAACCATGATCTAGACCTTCAGCAGTATTTTCCAACACATTTAATGCACCACCCTGAGTACCTACCCAAATTCTACCCTTTCGATCTTCATAAATTGATCTGATTTTGTTGTAGGAAATGCTGGTTTTATCGTTGGTTTTGTAGATGTCCTTAAATCGCTTTCCATTCGGGTTGTACTTGATCACGCCCCCGCCTTTCGTACCAATCCAAATCACACCCAATTTATCTTTATAAACTTCAGTAATAATATTGATTTTCAGAGCATCAAAATTCTCACTGTCAATGTGTTTTTTCTGTACATAAAGCCCTGAAGCCTCATCATATTCCATAAACATCAATCCTTTACGGGTTCCTCCAAGCATATGTTTGTTAGGATCAATACAAAGTGTATTAAAACGTGCAGTAGAAACTTTTCTTAAAGTAGATTTCTCTTCATTGAATAACTGAATACCATGTGGCCCGCAAAAAAACACTCCTTCCTCTGACTCTTTAATGTCTTTGATAGGAGGGATTTTAGTATTCGAAATTTCTTTAAAAGTATAAGAAGGTTGGTTGTTGGAAGGTTTGATAGTGATTTGCAACCCTTTCTTGGTACCAATCCAAAGGTTGCCATTTCTATCATTAAAAAGTTTGGTCACATGATTGGATAAAATACTCTTTGAATTATGGTGGTTAGCATAGTATTTTTTTGCTTTGATTTTATCCTTCGTCAATTCCTCTGCAAGTAGACAATTTAGCCCTTTTGTTGTACCTACCCATAAGTTGCCATCTTCATCCAATGCTAACGAATGAACATTGTTAGAGCTCAGTATTTTTGATCCTTGTGAATTTCTAAAAGAAGTCATTTCTCCCGTCTCCAAATTCAAACGACAAATGCCCGAATTCAATAATCCGATCCAAAGGTTGTTGTACTGATCTTCTTGAAAACAACTAATAATATTGGACGTCAACTGATGGGTGTCCATGCTATAATTAGTGAAACTATACCCATCAAATTTACTGATACCGGCATTCGTACCAAACCACATCAAGCCCTTACTATCTTGGTAAATGCTTGTGATGTCATTTTGTACTAAACCATTTTTTGTAGAGTACAATTGAATATCAAAAACAATTTCATTTTCCTCTGCATGTAATTGTAATGTCAGTAACGACAAAAGCAATAGGGTAATTTTAGTAATTATATTCCTGTTGATTATGGAGTAGTTATTTTTCATAAATTCATTTCATTAAGTATGTGCGAAGAACCAAAAAATCTTCTCAGGAGTGGTGTTTAGACCCCTTTTGAAGGAATAACAAATTCAAGTAGTGTAATTATTTACAAGGGTGAAATTAGTATTATTTATCCCTATTATTTGCCCTATCGGGTACTTTTAAAAAATAACACCCGCTAATCAGCAGTAAAATCAAGTGGTTTTATATTCAAGGGTAGTCGTATTTAGTTTAAAAAATGATTCTACCACAAAAATAAGGTTTATGTGATAATATTATCTATTGATGTAATGAATACATAGGTTGTTAAAGGATAATATTTATTAAAAATCAAGTTCATCAGGGGAGATTATTTCAAAAAGGTCAATCTCTTTAAAAAACCGCTTGTTTTTTGGACGATGGATTATTACCCCAATTGGTTTACTAAAATTCTCTAACCTTCCCACCGTATCAATCTACATTTGTTTCAAGCAATACGGAAAATGTATTTCTGATTGTTTTTTGAAATCAAATCTAAGAGTCGTGGACTTAAGTACTAAGACAGATGAAGATGGATGTTTCGTAGACCCATAATTGAAATTATGGGCTTTTGGGAAGACACCTCAATTATCAACTTTAAATGATACTATCAGGCCTATCAATATGGATATAGGAGCTTGTGAATTATTGCAACATTTCAAGTTGATAATTTTAGCTGAAAAGAAGGATAGCTTCCCAAAAGCCCATGACTTCAGTCGTGGTGCACGGTATTTTGCTCCATTTCTTTTGTCCCAGTATTCCACAAAAAAATAAGATAGTATGAAATTAATGAAAACACTTTCGCTGTCTGTCATGTGTGCATTGGGTGCTTGCCAAATGCAACCAAAACAGCAAGAACTAAAATCAACAGAAAAATATACTGAAGATTGGGAATCATTATCGAAAGTAAATAAATCACCAGATTGGTTTAGAGATGCCAAGTTTGGTATTTATACACACTGGGGCCCCATCTCTGGCGCCTTTGTAAATATGAAGCCAAAACAGAAAATGGCAGGGTGGCATGGTATGATGATGTATGGTAAAAACGGGATTCCAAACTGGAGAACGGGTAAACTACCAAAAAATAAAGATGGATCAGTAAATAATAACCCAACGACTAACTATTTGCATCATGTAGAGCAATTTGGTGATCCTGCAGAGTTTGGTTATAAATATTTGATCGAAAATTTCAAGCCTACAGGTTTTGATCCTCAAAAATGGGCTGATCTTTTTGAAAAATCAGGGGCTAAATATGCAGGTCCAGTGGCTATGCACCATGATAACTTTGCAATGTGGGACAGTGAGGCTACACGCTGGAACTCTATGAACTATGGCGGAGTAGATGTTTCTAAAGAATTAAAATCTGAGGTAGAGAAAAGAGGAATGAAGTTTATCGCTTCTTTCCACCATGCTTTCACATGGAAATATTTCGCTCCAGCACATGAGTACGGAGGAGTTGATCCTGAAGATTATGATTTGTATACTGATCCACACGATTATTATAACAATGAGCCAACGGAAAGATTCTACAAAGAATGGTGGGCGAAGTTGAAAGAATATATTGATAACTACCAACCGGATATCATTTGGTTTGACTGGTGGTTGGAAAATATGAATGAGGAAAGCAGAAAGAAATTCTTGGCTTACTATTATAATAAAGGTGAGGAGTGGAACAAGGAAGTAGCTGTTCTTTTCAAAGAAGAGACATTCCCAGAAATCACTGCGGTTCGTGACTACGAAAGAGGTAGACCTAATCAACCTAAAAAAGATGTTTGGATTACTGATACTTCTCCAGGAACATGGTTCTACAGATCAAATGCAAAATTTGTTTCTTCTGATGAGTTGGTCGATATCTTAATTGATATTGTGGCTAAAAACGGTAACATGCTTTTAAATGTACCTCCAAACCCTGACGGAACAATTCCTCAAGAAATGGAAGACCTATTATTAGATATGGGTAACTGGTTAGCGGTTAACGGTGATGCAATTTATGGTACAAGACCATGGACAATTTTCGGTGAAGGCCCAACAAGAATTCCAGCAGGAGGTCATAAAGTGGAAAGAAAGAAAATCAGATACAAAGAGAATGATATCCGTTTCACGAAAAAGAGCAACAGTGAATTCTACGCTTTAGTAATGGATACACCAAAAGGTGACATCAAGATTAAATCATTGAGTACGGCCATTGGTCTATTGAATAACAAGATCGAAAAAGTAACACTTTTAGGTAGTAATGAAGAATTGAAGTGGGAAAGAACAGACGAAGGGCTAGTGATCAAAAGGCCAAAGTCATTCCCAACAGAATTCGCTCATGCATTTAGAATCTTATGCGAAGGCTACAAAGAAACTGAATTGGGAGGAGAATTCGAGCAAACGTTGTAATTGTCCGTACGGCTCGTAGGGGTAGACCTATGTGTCTACCCACCAAATCAAATGTAGGTTAGATACATGTTTCTACCCCTCACGTACCACCACCAAATCAAATATGGGTAGACATATAGGTCTACCCCTACGTCATTAAATATGCTATGAAATGAAAATAAAAATGATCAAGGCTCTAGCAGTTTGCTTAACATTTTTCGCCATTTATAGTTTTTCGATGATTACAACCCATTCCGAAAAACCACAGTATTTTGCTTACGATACGAATTGGGAATCTGTACAGAGTTATAAAGTACCTCAATGGTTTAAAGATGCCAAATTGGGTATTTTTGTCGATTGGGGAATATATAATGTGCCAAAAATCAAAACGCCTTATTATGCTAGATTGATGGATTTTGATAGTGTGCAGTACAATGCCAATGGTAAAGTCATCAATAATGCTCCACATCCTTTACATAATTTTCATGTACAAACGTATGGTCCCACTGCAAAGTACGAGGATTTTATTCCATTATATACTGCACAGTATTTTAATGCAGACGATTGGGCTAGAGCATTCAAAGCATCAGGTGCGAAGTATGTGATCTCAGTGGCTGAACATCACGATGGTTTTGCCATGTACAATTCTCAACATACGGATTTCAATAGCCTTAATATGGGGCCCAAAAGGGATTTGACCCAAGAGCTCATCCAGGCGACAAAAAAGCAAAATCTAAAAGTAGGTTTATCCTCTCATTTTGCTTTCAATTGGAATTTCCATACCTCTAATTCTGACCAACAAAAAGCAAATCAAAAACTAGATTTAGCATCACAATATCCTTCTCAGGCAGTGAGCCAAACTTTTATTGATCATTGGTGGGGTAGAACCAAGGATATTATCGATCAATATGAACCTGATGTGATGTGGTTTGATTTTTATATGAATAAAAATGAGTTCAAACCCTATCATGAAAAATTAGCCCTTTACTATTACAACAAAGGGATTGATTGGAATAGAGAAGTGGTTTTACAGTCCCAAGATAAATACAGCAATGCCCTTCCTAAAGGCACAAATGTGATGAATTTCAATTACTCAAAAGTGAAAGAAATCAAGGAAGAAAAGTGGCAGGCCAATATTCCATTGGTCAAATACATGGATTATGAAACGGGTGAAGGAAAACACAAAAAGACCCGAAGAGTGATTGAAGATTTTGTAGATATTATCAGCAAAAACGGTAATGCACTTTTACATATTTTCCCCAATGCAGACGGAACTATTCCAGACCAACAAATTCAAGTATTAGAGGAAGTTGGAGTATGGATGAATATCAATCAGAAGGCAATTTATGGAGCAACTACTTGGGTAACCTACGGTAAAGGAACGATGACCACCTACAAAGGTGCTTTTTCGAAACAATTTAACCTTAATTATTCTACTCAGGATAGTTACCGTTTCACGAAAAACAATAATAAACTTTATGTCTTTTTGATGAATAATTCTGAAGATGGAGTACTGGAAGTGACTGACCTAGGAAATGAAGACAATGAACTAAATATCAGACATATCAACTTGTTAGGTACTGAAGAGGAAGTGGAATGGAAGCAAACAGAAAAAGGTCTTTCCATTTTTATCTCGAAAAACCGACCAAGTAAATATGCAAGAGTTTATGAAATCGAGTTTGAAAATCAAATTGTATTGAAATGAAAGTGAATTTAATAGCATTACTTTTTCTGGCAGTAACACAATTGGGGTTCTCTCAGAAAAAACAATTTACGCTTACACAAAAAGAATGGGGTAAGGAAGGAAATGAAAAAATCTATTTAGTGGATTTGAAAAGCCCTAATGGAATGCACATTCAATTGACCAACTACGGGGCCGTTTTAGTGAAAGCTGAAGTGGCAGATCGTAATCAAAAATATGATGATGTAGTTTTAGGTTTTGATAATTTGGCTCAATACCAAAAGCCAAATCCCTTATTTGGTGCTACTGTCGGACGTTTTGCCAATAGAATTAGAAATGGTGAATTTGAAATAGATGGCGTAAAATATCAATTAAATACCAAAGGTGAAAAACACTGTATTCATGGTGGTGGAGAGTTTAGCAGTGCAGTGTGGACAATAGAAAAAACATTTAAGGGCAAGCATAAAGCAGGAGTTGTTTTTTCTTATTTTTCGAAAGATGGTTCAAATGGTTTTCCAGGAAATGTACAATCAAAAGTAACCTATACTCTTACAAAAAATAACGAAATCAAAATCGATTTTGAAGCCACCACCGACAAGGATACACATATCAGTATGACCAATCATTCTTATTTTAATTTAAATGGAATGAAGAACAACATTCTTGATCAACAAATCAAAATTGACGCAGATAATATTACCGCAATTGATAAAGATGTGGTCCCTACAGGTCAATTAGAGAATATTAGAAATACAGAAAAAGATTTGACGATACAAAAACCTATTGGTGATAATATCTTCAAACTAGCCAATAATGGTTATCATTTTTGTTATGTTTTCAATAAAGAAAATGGAAAAGCCAAAAAGGTAATTGAAGTCTTAGATCCTGCATCAGGAAGAACATTGACAGTGGTAACAACTCAACCTTCTGTACAATTTTATACCGGCAATTCTTTGGATGGAAAATTCGTAGGTAAAGATGGAATCGCCTATGGAAAACATATTGCTTTCTGCCTAGAAACACAACATTTACCTGACACCCCAAACCATCCTAATTTCCCTTCCTCTTTGGTAAAAGCAGGAGAGAAATACAAGGAAACAGTCATTTATAAGTTCGGTGTAGAGAAGCAATTGAATAATTAATGGGTGATGAAAAAGGAGATTCACTTTTGATTGTGTAAATTAGTATTTCTATCAGACAGGCTGACAGTGTAATTTTACTTAACATTAGGGGAATACCGAAAACTAGCGCAAGTGTTAAGCGAAGCGTCACTTGTGCTTTTTATCCTTAATAAGTCTGTTGACTTATAGAAACACACAAAGCTAAAAGTCTACAGACTTTTTACAGTAATAGGTCCAAGTCACGCTTTCAGCTTAAGACTTGAACCAGTTGAGGTAGCTTTTTTACAAGAGTACTCATAAGTTTCTATCAAACAGACACACAGGGTATTTTTACTATTCATTAGGGGTAAATAACAATTATTGGTCGTTTATAGGTATATACTAATTACGTGATAAAGAAGTGAATAGATAATTTTGATCATTCTCAATTAAATGAAATGAATACTTATTAAGCATGAAATTAAAAACTACTTTATTATTAGCAAGCACACTATTGATTTGCATTTCATCAGTATTTGCAGGTAGCAATGCACCACTTTTTTCGCTTTCTTCTTCAAACAACTTGGTTCCAAATTATCAGTTTAAAGATAGTGACGGAAACCCATCGTTAGAAGAGTGGACTAACACAGTGGCAACGGCCCCTAACACTATAACAGCAGTGGCAGGAACGGGAGAAAATCATCAAGTGCTCATTTCCAAGACTGATGTCTCTGGAAGTTGGAGTGATGTGAAAATGGGAATTACATGGCAAGACATTGCCTTGAGCACTCAAGAAGGTGATGTTCAACTTAACCTTTCAGCAAAAGTAAAAGCCTCCAATGATGATGATGTAAAATTCAGATTCTACTTCCGTTATAGAACGAAAGAGGAAGATGGTTCAATCAAGAACAACAACGTCTATTCAGATATTTTTGACCTTACAAGTACTGAACAAGATTTTGTTGTGCCTATTGAAGTACCTAAAAATGCAGTGCAATGGAACCTTGACGTTCAGTTTGGTGGTAGCAAAAGTGGAGCAGTAGGTGATATTTACTTCTCAGTTCCATCATTGACTTTAGAGACAGGTGGAAGTGATAAGCCAGAAGAGCCAAGCGATCCTGATAACTTGATCCCAGATGATAAATTTGCAGACGCTTTAGGAAATCCTACATTGGCAGTTTGGTCAAACACAGTAGCTACGGCCCCTAACACAATTCAAGCTGTAGAAGGTACCACCAACTACAATAAAGTACAGATCAATAAAGTGGATGCTATAACAGGAAACTGGAGTACTTTAGTAATGGCATTACCTTGGCAAAACATAGATTTACCACAAGAAACGGAGAACGTAAGTTTTGAACTATCCGCAAAAGCACTCGCATCAAATGACGATGGTGCTAAGTTTAGGTTCAACTTCAGATATAGAACTCCTGATGGAGATGGCGGTTTTACAAACCATGATGTCAATTCAAACCAATTTGTATTAACGTCAACAGAAAAAACATTCTTGACTAATTTTGAAATTCCAAAGAACGCTTACCAATGGAATATTGGTGTCCAATTTGGAGGATCAGACAGTGGTGTTCCAGCGGTAATTACTTTCTCTCATCCATTATTAAAAATTGTACAAGCAAGCGGACCAACGGATGATGAATTAGTGGCTGAGGCAAAAGAAAATTTAGAAATCACTTATGCCTCAGGTGAGGATGCTACAAATGTAACACATGATGTGACACTGCCATCAGTGGGTCAGAATGATGTTACTGTAAGCTGGTCCTCTTCAGATGCTACAGCAATTACAGATGCAGGTGTAGTCACACGTCAGGATGAAGATACGGAGGTTACTTTAACGGCAACTTTGACAAAAAATGAAGCAACTGCAACCAAAGAATTCACACTAAAAGTAATTGCAAGAGAACCTACAGATGAAGAACTAGTAGCTTCAGCAAAAGAAAACCTTGCGATCATTTATGCCGATGACGAAGGTGCAAATAGTGTAACGCAAGATGTAACTTTAACTACGACAGGAGAGAATGATGTAACCGTAAGTTGGTCTTCTTCAAATGCAACAGTAGTCACAGATGCTGGAGTTGTCACCCGTCAGGATGAAGACACAGATGTTACCTTAACAGCGACATTGACAAAAAATGAAGCAACCGCAACAAAAGAGTTTACAATTACAGTTTTAGGTGAAGGTACTCCACCACCAACAGATGAAGAATTGGTTGCTTTGGCAAAAGAAAACTTAGAGATCACATTTGCTGAAGGGGAAGATGCAATGACAGTTACACAAGACGTAACATTACCAACATCAGGAGAAAACGCAGTAACAATTGCATGGGCTTCTTCTAATACTTCAGTGGTTTCAGAAACAGGTGTAGTTACTCGTGATGAAGTAGACACTGACGTTGTACTGACAGCGACATTGACAAAAAATGAAGCAACAGCCACGAAAGAGTTCACCATCAAAGTACTGTTAGAAGAAAGAGAACCAACAGAGGAAGAATTAGTTGAAGAAGCTAAAAATGCCTTAGAAATTGTATTTGAAGAAGGTGATGATGCAGATAATGTTTCTCGAAATATTACGCTTACCACTAACGGAATAAACAATACATCAATCACATGGGATGCAAGTGCCCACAGCAATATCACAAATGCAGGTGTGGTAACGATCACAGATAATGCAGTAACGGCATCAATCGTAGCAACAATTTCATTAGGTAATTTTTCAGACCAAAAATCATTTACATTGACTACCGTTCCTACATCAGACGATGTGATTGTAGATAAAGTAGTGGACCGTTTAGCAATTGAATATGCTGAGGGCGATGATCAAAACTCCGTAACACAATCAGTAACTTTACCAACTTCTGATGATGAGTATGAAAACGTACAAATTTCATGGGCTTCCAACAATGAAGCAGTCATCTCTAATTCAGGTGTATTGACAGTTCCAGTTGAAGTAACTGAAGTGACACTGACAGCAACAGTTACACTGAATACATCGACTTCAACAAAAACATTTATCTTGACAGTTCCAAATGATGAAGACGAATTAATTCAAGAAGTATATGATGATTTAGAAATTGTATTTGCAGAAGGTGAAGATGCAGAAGGCATTACAAAAGACATCACATTAGCCACTGAGGGAATGTACAACTCATCAATTACATGGGTCACAGACCGTACAACAATTACAAGTGAAGGTGTAGTAACAAGATCATTCAGAGATGTTACAACAAACCTTACGGCCACTATCCAATTAGGATCTACTACATTGATCAAAGAATTTGAGGTAGTAGTACTAGCAGAAGAGCAAGTAACATCAGTAGATAGAAATAAAGTAGAATTGAAACTTTATCCCAATCCAACATTCGCTGATATTACCGTTGAATCTTCTCAACCCATCCAAGTAATTGAAATCTACAACCTTATTGGTGTAAGCATAAAAGTCATTGAATTTGATCAATATATTCAAAAAACAACTCTAAGTCTGGATGACCTTCCAAGAGGACAGTACATCCTAAGAGTAAACAATCAGCCTATTAAATTTATCAAAAAATAGGCAATCAATGCTAGAGCATAAATAAGAGAGACTTTTAACAGCCTGAGTGATTCATTTCATTCAGGCTGTTTTATTTGCCAGTAGGGGCAGACCTATGTGTCTGCCCGCCGAACCACCACAAGAAACATATTAATTATAACCCTGTGTAAATTCATCAACCCACAATAAGAACTATGATAAATTTAATATGCATTCCCATAAAACGGTTTTGATTGAAATGCCGAATCGATTCCCTTTTTAAAGGAAGAGATATGGGTTTTCAAATGGATATTGTGTGGTGCGTGTTGTGGTACAGCGGGCAGACACATAGGTCTGCCCCTACGGGATTACATCCCGCTAATAAATGTCTCCACAAAACCCACCATTTTATCCGTCACTCTCTGTGCAAGCTTCTTCCGTTGCAACAGTTTTGGTTTGGTCTCAAAAGTTTCAATCACTTCATTTTGCAAGGGTTTTCTATTCGTGAATAAATAGTTGCCGATTACTTTTTCTGCGATTTCTGCTTTGAGTTGTTCGTCCGCTACAAGTTTATTGAAGGCAACTTGCTTTTCTGTTTGCCAGAACTTTTCAAATTCTTCGGGGATATCTTCTTCGTTTTCGATTTGAGGAAGGTTTTCAGCGATAAAGCGTTCTATCAATTCCTTTTTTACTTCGGAGTTGTGCTTCACCGGCCATCATGTCCACAATGGCTTTTCTTTGTTTGGCTTTTTGCTCTTCCGTTAAGGCGTGGAGTTTTCCTAAGAGTCTAAGGATATAGCTGACGTTGATTTCGTCTCTATGGATCAATTCCAATTCAAAGTCCACATCATCCAAGATGGAAACCTTTTCTTTGCCTTGTCCTTTGGTACTGTCATGAATATCCAAGTACTTGCTTTTGTAGTCTTCAAACTCTTGTTCGGACATCTGCAAGTCATCAAAATCAAAGTCTGCGAAACCACCTAATACGTTTTTGAGACGCATCAATTCTCTAAAGGCTTTTACAAATTCAAGCTGATCTTCTTCGCCTAACAGTTCATCTACGCTTTCTACGGTAGGGGCAATGCCTTGAAGTTCTTTTAGAGCCTCATCGAAATACTTAATGTAGTTTTCGTAGGGTTCTAATAAAATGATTTCGTTGGCGTCTTTGTTGGAGAAAAGGGAAATGGCATCGTCTGTGTTTTTCTTCAAGTTGCGGAAGCAGACAATATTGCCTTGTGATTTTTTCTCATCCAAGATGCGGTTGGTACGGGAGAAGGCTTGAATCAAACCATGATATTTCAGGTTCTTGTCTAAATACAGTGTGTTGAGGGTTTTACTGTCAAAACCCGTCAGGAACATATTGACCACTAATAGAAGATCAATGTCTTTGCTTTTGACTTTCTTAGCGATGTCATTGTAGTAGTTGTAGAACGATTTGGAGTCTTTGGTCGAATAGCTTGTGCCAAACATTTTGTTATAGTCATCGATATATTGATCCAAAATCTCACGGGTATGGAGGTTGCCATAAGTTGATTTTTCCTCTGCTACCATTGCCCCTTCAAACTCTCCAAAATAGCCGTTGGCATCTTTATCGTCTTCATTGGCGGAGTAACTAAAGATGGTGGCTACTTTAAGATTGTGTTCTCCCGCTTCTTTTTTCTTTTGAAGAAGATCATAATACTTCATCAATACGGGAACACTACTCACACACATCATCCCCGTAAAGGCCTTATTGTGTGTTTTACGATCATGATTGTGAAGGATATAATCCACTACTTTGGTCAGTCGCTTTTCCGACTCCATCAATTCTTTCGTATCAATATCTTCCACCTGTACATCGGTGTCAATATCAATCTCATTCATAGAGTCCTTCTGACGGTAACGCCCCACGTATTCTATCGGAAATTTTAAAACGTTTTGGTCTTTGATGGCATCCGTAATCACATATTTGTGGAGGCAGTCATCAAAAAGGTCTTTGGTGGTACGTTTGCCTAATTCGTTTTTAGTAGAATTCTCCGCAAAAATAGGGGTACCCGTAAAGCCAAATAGCTGTTTGTTTTGAAAGAAATTAGTGATAGCAAGGTGGGTATCTCCAAACTGTGAACGGTGGCACTCATCAAAAATAAAGATCAGACGTTTGTCTTGTAAGTCTTTCATCTTGGAAGTGTAGCGTTCCTTGCTGATGGCTGTATTCAGTTTCTGAATGGTGGTCACGATCAGTTTGGTATCATCCGTAAACTGTTTTACCAACTTATTGGTATTGTCTGTTCCGTCTATACTTCCTGCAGAGAAGTAATTAAACTCCTTTGTAGTTTGGTAATCAAGGTCTTTACGGTCTACCACAAAAATGACTTTATGTACTTCCGGTAGTTCCATCATAATCTACGATGCCTTAAAAGAAGTCAGCGTCTTTCCCGAACCTGTCGTATGCCATATATAACCGTTCTTGACGCCCTTTTTTACTCTATCCGCAATCGCTTCCGTAGCGTAATACTGATAGGGGCGAAGCACCATTAATATCTTGTCCGACTCATGCAAGACAATGTATTTGGTGATCATCTTGGAGAGGTGACAAGGTTCTAAGAACGCATCAGCAAACTCGGTAAGGTCTGTGATATTTCTATTTTCTTTGTCCGCCCAGAAGAACGTCTGCTTAAAAGACTGCTTACGGTTATTGGCGTAATACTTTGTATTGACACCGTTGGAAATCACAAACAGTTGGATATAATTGAACAGTGCTTGACCTGCACCATAAGAATGACGTTGATAGCGGTTGGTTTGGTTAAAGGCTTCTTTCAGTTCCAAACCTCTACGCTTCAATTCCACTTGCACCAATGGTAAGCCATTGATCAGCAAAGTGACATCATATCGGTTTTTATATTCTCCTTCCATAGTGATCTGCTGTGCCACTTGGAATTCATTTTTACACCACTGCTTCTGATTGATAAAGGCTATATACTCACTACTTCCATCGTCTTTATTGATCTGCATTTTATCACGTAAGATCTTCGCCTTATCGAATACAGAACCTTTGTTTAAGTGGTTCAAAACTTGTTTAAACTCAGCATCAGAGAAGGATGTATTGTTATGCTTTTCTAATTGTGCTTTAAGATTAGACACTAAGGCATCTTCATCAGGTAATTGCACCTGATCATAGCCTAATGATTGAAGTTGTTTGACTAAGTTGTCTTCTAGGATTTGTTCTGGTTGGGTGGTCATTGGTTAGTTGTCATTTTTTTCATAAGTCGTAAAGGTAATGTCATGACCTTCTTTTCTTGCTGCTATAACTTGTTGTTGTAATTCTTCTGGAAGACCTTTAAAATTATAATGTTGTCCATCTATTTGAACAGGTGCATATAATGTATAAAGTTCTTCCATTTTACGGAAGGGGTTATTATCGGCGAGTCTTTGTGTACAAAACTCATCATCATAATAATTCAATTTTAATAACTTACGTATTGTGCCTGCTTTATTCCCTACCGTGGCCGACTTTACACCCATTATATCACATATACTATTTAACGTCATATACGGTTCAAAGGAAGAGTCTGAAAGGAAGTTGATGGAACCAATGGCATGAATAATAGAGGCCGCCCAAATGTCTAATTTTCCTCTAGCAAAAGGGACATCTCGTTTTCTCCCTAGCTTTTGAAGCAATTTTACACATAGCGTTTTATACTCTTCATTAAGATGTTCAGTACAAAAGGCTGAAATCATACTTTCTAATTCAGCTTGTTTTTGTTTGATTTTTACTTTATCCATTGGTTTGAGTTATTAAGTACAAATTCAAAATTATCTTATACTAACTCTATTTATTTTTTTGCGATTACTTCCTTCAAAAAACTTTTAATAGAACCACTATTAATACGTTTTTTAGCGTTCTACTCACAAAAAATAAATTAGAATTAACTATGATTTACTTTTGTCCTGGTACTTAAGCAGTTGCACATTTAAAATGGGGAGAAGTTGGATAATTATTTTTTAATCTAATCAAGGCAAAATAGAAGAGCATAGCCAAAGCTATGTGATGATATTCTAACGCAGAGTAGACTAAAAAAGAAAAACCAAAACTTCCGATTTTAATTGTGCAACTGCTTAGTACTTAGAGTATACTATTTAGTAATTGTATTTCATCCTCACTTGTGGCATCTCTATCAGGGTAACCAATCATATCCAAAATATATTCTTTCCCTGAAGGTTTCTTTTCCGCAATATAAGCGACAACATTTTCAAAGGAATGGATAGATTTCAACACCTTTAAGAAATTTCTTTCTTTTACCGCATACAGTTTCTCTTCACCAATTGTCATTTCCAAAGCGACTTTCTTAGAGCCTTTGATCTTTTTGGTGGTATAGTGTTTTAAAATACCTTTTCCTGGTCTGATTAATACTTCGTCTTCCATTTTTTTAAATTTATATTTCACTCACTCATCATAAGCCCACGATTTAAATCGTGGGTTAATGATGACAGTTATTCGTTTAATTTTACACAAACATCCCCTGCAACAACCCCTTCTTCCATTCCTTAACGCCTTCCAATTCTTTACCAACTACTTCAATCTTCCTATCTAAAGAAGTTAAGAAATTGGCGATTTTTTGTTGTTCGGGAAGAGAAGGTAAATCTAATAATAATCTGTAAAAGTCACCATGATTGAGATCTGGAATAGTCGAAGCTCCTGCATAACTTAAAATCTTATTTTGAGTTGAAGGCAGTCTTAGATAAAATACAAAGAAATCCTTATTCAAGATACTTCTATCAAACTTTATCTTAAAAAAGTTATTATGGAAAGCTCCTTTTACTCCAGTTACAACTTGCCCTGTATTACCAGTTCTTGTCATCAAAACATCTGATTCATCACATATAACATTTTTAGGAGGATTCTGTATATAATAAACTTTATCACTACTAACCTTTAGAAACTCATTTGTTATATAAAAGAAGCTATTTTCTACTTTAGAAGTAAACCTTTTATCAATAGGTATTTGAAGCCCTTGATTAATTTTTGTTAACTCCCCCAACTTCTTCTCTTCCCACTCCTCAAACTCACTACCATCATCCGCTTTAAACCTAATCTCCCTAGATAATAGCTGCTGCATCACTCCTTTCTTGTACTCCTCTAATAGCAATTTTTTCTCCGATAATTGTCCGATTTTTTTATCTACTGAGGATAAGAAGTCGGCGATTTTTTGTTGTTCGGGGAGGGTGGGTGTTTTGATTGAAACGTCTGTCAAAATATCTTGACCAACATTGTATCTTGTACTACCTCCACTTTTAGTTGTAATTTCTTTTCTTGCTGTTTTACCTTTTAAGAGATAATTCATGAACATCGGTTCATAATCAGAAATCTTCTGACCTCTAATTACAAAACCACCAAATGTTGCAGACTTTTCTTTATCTAGATAGACATTTGCTTGACCAACTTCTTCTCTAGTCTCAGAACTTCTTTGAAATAAAACATCACCATATTTCACTTCGTTTTTTAAGAATTCTTTTTCTTCAATATCGACAAGTCCTTTTATATTATCATGAGTAATGAAATTGTTCTCAATAATATCAAGAACATTGATAAACTTCACCCCTCTACCGTACTGCTCTTTCGTCGCATTTACTCCATTTTTGAATGTAAGTAATTGTCCAAGTTTCTTTTTCTCCCACTTCCCACTAAACTCAGGAAACCTCAATACAGGGATATTATTTTTTATTGCTGTCATTTTATTAATTGAAATTGGAAAATTGAAAGTGGAAAATTAATTTTCAATTCTCCATTTTCAACTTTCAATTAGAAAAACTTAAAAAGGTGCTTTTATACCTAATTGGTCACAAAAACCTGATAATGTATCATCGGTGGATTTCATATTTACTTGTAACTTTTTAAGTTTTTCTGAAACAGCCTCTAAGTCTACTGCCTCTTCCTCCTCAAAAGTATCTACATAACGAGGAATATTCAGGTTGTAATCATTTTCTTTTACTTCCTCCAAAGTAGCCACATGAGCATATTTCTCTTCCTCTTTTCTTTCTGCATACGTAGAGATGATTTTGGCCACATCTTCCTGACGTAAGTAGTTTTGATTTTTTGCTTTCTCGAAGTGTTGTGAAGCATCTACAAAAAGAATAGCATCGTCTTTTTGACGGCATTTTTTGAAGACCAAAATACACGTTGGAATACTTGTACCGTAGAAAATATTTGCAGGAAGACCGATCACCGCATCTAAGTAATTGTTCTCTTCAATAAGGTGCTACGGATATGACCTTCAGCCGCACCTCTAAACAATACACCATGAGGAAGTACCACCGCCATTGTTCCATTTTCACCTAAATGATGAATCATGTGTTGTACAAAAGCAAAATCAGCCTTAGAACTAGGCGCTAACTTTCCATACTCACTAAAACGATCATCCGATAAATGTATTTGATTTGCCGACCATTTTGCCGAGAAAGGAGGATTGGCTACGATGGCTTCAAACTGCTTTTCTTTATGCTGTGGATTCTCTAATGTATCTTCTTGCTGTATATCGAATTCATTGTAACGTACACCATGAAGGATCATGTTCATACGTGCCAAGTTATAGGTGGTTCTGTTCAGCTCCTGACCATAGAAATGGGCCACCTCATTGACTTGCTTTGCTACTCGCAATAGCAATGATCCTGAGCCACAAGTAGGGTCATATACGGATTGGAGTTTATCTTTACCCACCGTTACCAATTGTGCCAAGATTTGAGAAACAGATTGAGGGGTATAAAACTCACCCGCTTTTTTACCTGCTCCAGAAGCAAACTGACCGATCAGGTATTCATAAGCATCACCCAATACATCTATTTCCGTATTGCCCAATTGGAAGTCGATTTGGTTTAAGTGGAAAAGCACCTTAGAGATTAACTCATTTTTTGCCTTCTCCGTTTTTCCCAACTTAGAAGAAGTAAGGTCCAGCTCTTCAAATAAACCGCTAAACTCTTCTTCACTATCCGTACCCATTGTACTTTGCTCGATGTGGTTTAATACATTGCGAAGCTTTTCCAAAATAAAAGAGTCCTGTTCTTGACCATCTTTTGCCAACACCCTAAACAGTTCGCTTGGCAACAGAAAATACCCCAAAGACTCTAATGCTTCCTCTCTAATCGCTTCTAAATATGCTGCACCTTCCTCAGAATTTTCCTTAATGTCTGAGAACTTCATTTCATCTTCTGCCAATAACTCATCCCCGAAAAGCTCCATGCGTTCCGAAAGGTATTTGTAGAAGATAAAACCCAATATATAATCACGGAACTCATCGGCTCCCATATTTCCTCTTAACTCATTGGCGATGTTCCATAACTGTCGCTCTAATTGACCTTTATGGTCTAGGTTGTTAGCTATTTCTGACATGATAAAGAATAGAATTCATTTTAAGATTCCCAAGATAATAAAATAATGTTGGTAATACAGAATTGTATTTTACACAATGTTCTAAATAAAATCAAATATTTGTCTCCCCACTCAAAAAATGAATTCGTGAGCAAATGCGAAAATAAATTAGAAGAGGCTGGAAAATAAAAAAGTGCTTCAAGTTTTGACAACCTGAAGCACTTTGTTTCGATAATGAATGACGTTTTGTCTATAATTTTAGGTTTTGGAAATGTGTTTTTAATGGGTGAAGTAGAAAAAGACAATAGGGGTCAAGCCACTTTACGTTTAGGATATTGATGTAAAGTAGAATTAGAAGAATAATGAAGTTGTTTAAAAGAAGCAGTTGTATGGGTTGGAGCAGATAACAAATGATTGTTCTTTAAGTGAGCCATCAACAACTCAAATAATGGAATGTCATTGAGATAATGATGTATCTTTTCCCATCCCAGTCGAATTTTATAGCGTTTGGTTTTCCATGACCACTTTTCCTTTAAAAAGAAATAGCACCTTCTAACACGGGCAGTATCTGACCTCCAATAAATAAAACGTCGATCATCAAACAGCTCATATTTATTTTTTCTTCGGGTCATTGTTTTTCTTTTGATTTTCGACATGCCACCAGCCACTTTCTTTCTCGCTTTCGCAAGTTGATCCGCTTTTATAGCGTTGTATTTCCCATTAAAACTGTTGCGTTTTAACTCTCTGTAAATACTTGACAGATGAACGCCTAAGGCCACTGCAATTTTTGTTTTCTTTACTTTGGCTTCTAATAACGACTGTAATTCAATTCTTTGTGCTTTGGAAAGATTCATGTATTTAGAGGTAAGAAGGAAGAGGGATGAGGTAAGAGGGATATGGTTCGGGAAGTTGTTTTTAGATAGGAGTTTGGGCCAAACTACGAACCACTTTCCTTATCCCTCATCCCTCTTACCTCTTCCCTTTTTTCTCTTTTCACAAAAATAAGGTCGATGGCTGACTCACCGACCTTTTATAAGATTTAAACTACTGCTTCTAAATCCTTGATTGCATAGTCATTCAACGTCCAGCTACTTGTAGTAGCATGATCTTTGATGTGATGCAAAAGTTCAAGTAGAACATAAGTTTCAGCTTCTTGCATTATGTTGTCCAATTGGTTGAAGTATACTTCCAATCCATCATTCTGCTCTAGCTTCAGTTCCAAATCACTGATATCTGCAACAAGTTTGTTTTTCTCCACAATCTTAGCTTTATACTTAGAGTGCGTAGGTTGCATATTCGTGATTTCAGTTTCAACATAATCAAGTTGATTCTTTTTTTCATTGAGTTCCGTTGTTCTGCTTTCAAAACGGTCCTTTTTTCTTTCCGTAGAAATGTCTTTCAGTACGTTAGAAGAATTTTGATACTTGTATTCCTGATGAATAGCATCATAAGTTGTTTGTGTTTCTTCTTGTGAAGTGCATGATAAAGAAACTACACGAGCAAATAGCTCATTTTTGTCTTGCGTATTTAACATGATTTTTAAGTCTTTTATTTAATAAATCGTTCTCAGTGCATGGCATAAATCGTCAGCTTGCTTTTATGTTTGCCTTAATGAGAATAGTTGCTTTTGTAATGTTAATAGATTTAAATGAGTATTGCAAATTTATTTTCAATGAATGGTGTCGGTTGTAATGTATTGGTAACTAGATCGTTTGTTTTTTGTGAGTAATCCCACGTAGGGGCAGACCTATGTGTCTGCCCGCCGAACCACAACACGGACCATATTCATAATGAACCCTGTGTGATTCCATCAAACCACAACACGGACCATATTCATAATGAACCCTATGTGAGTCCATCAAACCACGACAAGAACCATGATAAGTTTAATATTCATTCCCATGAAAAAGGGTTTCGATTGAAATGCCGAATCGATTCCCTTTTTAAAGGAAGATATATGGGTTTTCAAAAGGGTATTGGGTGATGCGTGTTGTGGTACAGCGGGCAGACACATAGGTCTGCCCCTACGGGGTTCGTGGTTAATAAAAAAAATCCAAAAATTCCGATTTTAATTGTACAGCTGCTTATTATTGCATCACAGATTGTCTTCTCTGTATTGGATCTAAGTTTTGTAAAACTTTATTTTTAAGTTTTATATCAATTTTATTTTTTTCTAGATAACTATTGACCCATAGAATAGTCTGCTGTTCTTTTCTTTTTGCAATGGCACTTTTCAAGTAATTGTAAGGGAAGAAAATATCACCGGTTTTCTGAATTTCAGGTAACAATTCTAAAGTAGGACGCACGTACTTTAATGAACTTTTAGCATTGAGTGGGTGGTTTAATAAACTCAAGGCATTTTCAACCCAAGGTTCATTGGCTCTATTCTCCACTTCTTTTAATCCTTCAAAAAAGGCATCTCTTTCTATTTCATCATTACTTGTAGCTGGAGTCACAAAAGCTAGGTATTCTTTATAATAATCAGAACTGATAAGTGCTTCTACTTTTTGAATGGCCACTTCCGATTGATGATAATTTTGAAGTCGTAATTTCATCAATAGGTTAATTCTCTCTCTGTCATTTAAACTAGGTGTAGTTTTTTGGGTAGAAAGAAATGTATTCAGGTATTCCAATTGCTCCGGTTGGTGTTGGAATAAGGTGATCACATTAAAATAGAATGATTGTAAGGCTTTATTCTCGCTTTTGGCAATCTGCTTTTGAAGGAAATGAAAGTACTGTTTACTAATATTTTTACGTTCTTGTTCACTGATATAATACCAATACAACTCATTGAACTGCCCTAATAATTGTTTTTTCAGCAGTAAATCTTCTTCGAGAATCATTCTTTCCCAAATGAAATTAGTGTATCCATCAAGGTAAACATTGTCATGCAGGAAGTTCTCCCAAAGTGTACTGTATGCTATCGCTTTTTCAGTAGGAGCGTATTTTCCAATATTGGCTTTAATTTCATTGATCAACCCTATACTCAATTGAAAATGACCATAGTTTTTACCACTGCGGTCAAGTGGGAAATCCAATTCTTTTAAAGCAACAATCACCTGTTTTTTATCTAATAAGACTTCTTGATTTCCAATGACTACCTTTTGCGATTTTTTAAAATCATTGGTACTGATAGAAAGCTGATTGTTTTTCTTTTCTAATTTATAATAAGGCATTCCTTCATGTTTTACCCAAAGGTTAGCCCAGTCTTTTAGATCTACTTTTGATGTAGAGGAAATTACTTCAATTAGATCATCAAAAGTAGCGTTTCCATAAGCGTACTTTTTAAGGTACATCTGTAAAGATTTTTTCAAATTATCTTCACCTACCAATAATTCAATCTGTGCCATCACAACTGGAGCTTTGCAATAAATAATAGCCCCATAAAGTGTACCTGCCAGATTAAGATTGTCAAGTTTTTGTTGAATAGGGTGGTTGCCTGCAGTTCTGTCTACTTCATACGCTCTGTATTGATGAGAAAGGAAGAACTGTAAATCGTGATTGATTTCAGGATAGGAAGGTGTGATCGCTTTTGCCGCAATAAAGTTGGCAAATACTTCTTTCAGCCACACATCATCAAACCATTTCATGGTCACTAAATCACCAAACCACATATGTGCCACCTCATGTGCAATGAGTTGAGCTCGACGGAGTTTTTCAGAAGGACCAGCATTTTCATCCAAAATCAAAGATGAAGCTCTGTATTGTATGGCCCCAACATGTTCCATTCCACCATATTGAAAAGGAGGAATCAATGCGAAATCGAGTTTATTAAAAGGCAGGGGAATAGCAGTATATTCTTCCATCCACTGTACTGAATTGGCGTGCAGTTCAAAGATTTGATCTTGATTTGCCCTGATTTTATCCTCTTCTTCTAAATGAAGCATGGCATATTTCCGGCCCTTCACCGTTTTTTCGATGCGCTTAAATTCACCCGCTACAAAAGAGAATAAATAAGTGGAAATAGGTTGTGTTTGACCAAAAGTAATCACTTTTCTACCTGTATTAGTGGATTTTGAAGTACCATATTCACCAGCGATGGCATCCCAATTTTCAGGCATATCAAGGCTCAATATATATTTGGCTTTAATGTCAGGTTGGTCGAAACAAGGGAATAAGGTTCTTGCTCTGTCTGGAACAAGAAGCGTATACATATAGTTTTCTTTCCTGTTGAGTGATTGATCACCGGCTACGAAATGAAAGGAAATACTGTTTTCACCTTTCTCCAAGTGATCCGTGGGGATAATAATGTGTTCTTGTTTGTAATAATATTCAGAAGGTTGGTTGTTGACAATTAGGTTGGTGATTTTGGTAGAATCTGTTCTGAAGTCTAAAACAATAGGTTCACTACTGTTTTTTACATCAAACCTTAAATGTAAAGTAGACTGAATTCTTTCTTTTTGAGTTTTGGGCAACACAAGATGTAAGTCATATTCTACATTTGTGATATTATCGAACCGTTGTTGTGCTAATTGTTGAGAGACTCCTTTTTTAAGTGGTAAATCTTCAGGAGATTGACATGCGTTGAACATTAAAAATAAGCCTAGAATAATAATGTATAGTTTCTTCATTTGAATATTTTACTAAAAAATAATCCCAAAGTTGAAAGATACATTATTATAGTTTAAACGTTCAAGCTCACTCTGCATATAATTATATTTTAAACTAATAAATGCACCTACATTAGGAAAAAGATCTGATGTAATGCCTAATTCTGGAGCAATACCAAAGCGGTGTTCTGAAAATTCTTTTGTGATAGTTTGGCCAGGGTAATCTAAGGTATGAATAATTATACCATGCGATTGGTTGTATAAACCAAGTCCAAGACCAATGTAGGGTCTTAAATACTTACTTTTTAGGAAGGAGTATTTAATATGTGCTAAAATTGGAATCGATTTAACATTTTTCATCTGTTGGTTGTTAACACCATACAGCACTGGAATTTCAATTACTTCTTTATTACCAGAGATATGATACCCCACAGATAGGCCTGCTGAGATAGGAAGTTTTTTGAAATGATATTGCCATTCCAGCTGAAAACCATTTAAGCTGAGGTATTTTAAATCACTAACACCTTGAGAACTGGAGTAGGAAAAAAGAAATTTGTTTTCTTGAGCTATAGTTCTGTTATTGATCAAACATAACAACCCTATAGTTAGTAGAATTAAGTATTTACGGTTCATATTTAAAATTAGGCTTATTTAAGTATCAGTAAATAGTTTTTACAAAGGTAAAATAAATAATCCTAAAACAATAAATTATCTTAAAATAATGCTATTTAATTTTGTTCAGAATTTTATTTCTGATTTTTTGTCACAAAACTTAAGCGAAGCTTGTTAAGGTAGTTGTCAGATGAAATGAATTAAATTCATTACATAAATATTTATATTTTTTACAAACACGCACATGACAAAAGAGACAGTACATTTAGTACATAAAATTCGCCAACAAGCTTCAAAGTATAAAGAGAGAGATGCTGTAAGATTTCGTGTAGCAGATCAGATTTGGGAAAGTATCTCATGGAATGATTTTTCAGAAGAAATAGATAAAATTTCATTAAGTCTTTTGTCATCAGGTGTAGGTGTTCAGGAAAAAGTAGGTATTTACGCTCAAAACATGCCTAACTGGACAATTGCAGATTTTGCATCTCAACAAATTAGAGCGGTAAGTGTATCTATCTACGCTACAAGTACATCAAAACAGGCTGCATACATTGTGAATGATGCTCAGATTAAAGTACTTTTTGTAGGGGATCAAGAACAATACGACAATGCGGCTGAAATTGCTGAAGAGTGTCCATCATTAGAGTGGATCGTAGCGATGAAGCCGAGTATTCATAGAAGAGGACATAAATTGGGTATCCTTTGGGATGATTTCATTGAAAAAGGTGAAAAATCTCAAGAAGCTGAATTATTAAAAAGAGTAGAGGATGCTTCATTGACTGATTTGATGACCTTGATTTACACTTCAGGTACTACAGGAGAACCAAAAGGTGTAATGATGGATTATCATAATTTCGGAAAGCAATTTGATGCACACGATGAGTTCATTGAATTTACAGATAAAGATATCAACTTAAGTTTCCTTCCGTTATCTCACGTTTTCGAGAGAGCGTGGTCAACTTATGTTTTATATAAAGGTGGAGTAAACAACTATTTGGAAGATACTAAGCTGATCAAAGAGGCATTAGTGGAAGTAAAACCAAATGTAATGTGTGCTGTACCTCGTTTCTACGAGAAAATCTACTCTACAATTCATGAAAAAGTAGCGAAAGCAGCACCTTCAAGACAGAAGTTGTTCCACTGGGCTATTGGTGTGGGTAAGGCAGTATTCCAACACAAACTAAAAAATGAAACTCCATCGGGATTCTTGAAATTCCAACATAAGATCGCCAACAAATTGGTGTTCAGTAAATTCCAGAAGTTGATGGGTGGCAACATTAAGTTTATGCCTGCAGGTGGAGCTAAACTTGATCCAGAAATTGGTGAGTTCTTCCATGCTATTGGTATTCCTGTAGTATTAGGTTACGGTCTTACTGAGACTGCCGCTACTGTAACTGCGTGGTACATTGATCGTGCTTTCAACCCGAATACAATTGGTACAAAAATGCCAAATGTTGATGTGAAGATTGGTGAGAACGACGAGATCTTAGTAAAAGGTGACGTAGTGATGAAAGGTTACTACAACAAACCAGAAGAAACTGCTAAAGTATTTACAGAAGACGGTTACTTCAAGACGGGTGATGCCGGTAAATTTGATGAAGACGGCAACTTGATGATTACTGATAGAATCAAAGAGTTGATGAAAACTTCAAATGGTAAGTACATTGCTCCTCAAGTTGTGGAAGGTAAGATTGGTAAAGATCACTTTGTAGAGCAGATAGCTGTTATTGCTGATGGCAAAAATTTCGTTTCAGCTTTGATCGTTCCTACGTATGAAAACTTAAAAGAATACGCACAGGAAAATGGTATCTCATATGGTTCTGTTGAAGAATTGGTGAATCATCATGATATTCAGAAGTTGATTGAGAAGAGAGTGGAGGCACAGCAACATGATTTGGCTCCATTTGAAAAAGTAAAACGTTTCACGCTTCTTTCTCAAGAATTCTCTCAAGATAAAGGGGAAATGACTCCTACGTTGAAATTAAAGAGAAAGACAATCAACGAGAATTATAAAAATGAAATCGCTGCGATGTACAAAAAATAATTCGCAACAGATTTCAGTATTAAGCCACTATCTATTTTTTTTAGTTAGTGGCTTTTTTCATAAGAATTTATTTTTAAAATGTAAATCTAAAACGGATAATACACAATAACGTGATCTAAGGCCTTTTAATCCCCAACATCTTCATTCTAGCTTCTAAAGTCGTTCTATTAATATCTAAAATTTTGGCAGCACCACGTTCACCGCTGATTCTCCAATTCGTCATTTTCAATACCTTAAGAATATGTTTTCACTCGTTGTCAGATAAGGTCAAGACTTCACTTTTTTCCTCTTCTACGTTGGTCGTTTTTAATCCTTTAATTTCCAACTTCGAACTATTAGAAATGATGACAGCTCTTTCAATTACATTTTGAAGTTCACGAACGTTGCCCGGCCATTGGTAATTTTTCAATTTGTTCATTGTACCGATTGTAATAGATCGAATGTTTTTACTGAACCTCTCGTTATATTTTTTCAAAAAGTGCCTAGCCAATAAAGGTACATCCTCCAATCTTTCTTTCAGTGGTGGAACATGAATAGGGAAAACATTCACACGATAAAATAAATCTTCTCTAAACTTTTTCTCCTTTACTGCCTTTTCGAGATTGACATTGGTTGCTGCTATTATTCGAACATCAATTTTTATGGTTTCAGTACCACCTATACGTTCAATCTCTCCTTCCTGTAATACTCTTAATAACTTCACTTAAGGTCAAGAGAAATTTCTCCAAATTCATCCAAAAACAGTGTGCCACCATCAGCCATCTCAAAGCGTCCAATTTTTCTAGCAACAGCACCAGTAAATGCACCTTTTTCATGCCCGAATAATTCACTTTCAATTAAGTTAGCAGGCAAAGCAGTACAATTGACTTTAATCAAAGGTTTATCTTTTCGAGTACTATGATTATGAAGAGCTCTAGCAATCAGTTCTTTACCTGTACCTGATTCTCCCAAGATTAATACGGTGGCATTTGTAGGAGCTACTTGTTCAATTTTAGCAAGAATATTTTCTTTAAAAACATCACTTTCACTAATTAATTCCTCAAAATTATTATTGAGTTTGATTTCTTCCTGCAAGAATTGATTTTCCTCTTCTAGGTTGTCTTTTAATTCTTTGACTTCTTTTAATGCTCTTGTTAGTTCAAGATTTGTCTTTTTAAGTGCCTTTTCCGTTTCTTTTCTATGCGTTATATCTTTAAAAGTAACCACAGCCCCAATCAACTCATTATTATTGTCAAAAAGTGGTGTGCTTACATACTCTACAGGAAAGGAAGATCCATCTTTACGCCAAAAAACTTCATCATCACTATGGTGTACTTTACCATCTTTAAAAGAGGCATAAATATTACAGTCATGTTTGTGGTAATGAGAGCCGTCAGGTTTTGTATGATGAATTAAGTCATGTTGAGAAACATTGATCATTTCTTCCAGTGAGTAACCAACTAATTTCACAGCGGCTTCGTTGGCAAAAGTGGTTCTTCCTTGCGTATCAAGTCCATAGATCCCTTCACCGGCAGATTGAAGAATGGACTCATGATGTCTTTGCAAATCATGGAGTTGTTCTAAGAGTGCTTTTTTCTTTTCTGAAGTAGAAACATGATCTTTATTCTGAGCACTTTCACCGGTATTGATTTCACCAATTACTTGTAAAGCTTCATTTAGTTGTTCTCTTAATTGAACGATCTATGTTATTTCATGACACTTTGTAAAACAGATAATTCCATTGCCAATATTTACCCCTGTAAAACTTATTTCAACATCCAGATAACGATCATTTTTATCTATAATCGTTGTTTCAAAACTTGTTGTTTTATTTTCTTTTAACTCACTCCATATCTTTTTCCATTCACGTTTAGAAAGGTTTTCATCAATATCGAGAATAGATATTTTACCTAAGTCATTTTCACAGTAACCACATTTTTCATGGAAAGAATCATTGCATTTATCGATGTGTCCATCTTCAGTTAACCAAAATATTAGATCTGAAGAAAAGTTTAATGCTATCTCGGACCATTTCTCATCCCAGACTACTTTTTCTAGCATTTCAGAAGTCATTAAATAAATGTAAATATAGTTATAGATTTTTGAATTACTTTATGTTTTTGCCAAAATAATGGCATTTATGAAGTTTAGGTTTTTGTTTTAATGAATTTTATGGGGATTGGTTCTATTCTATGTTATAGGATTAGTGAAATTCTATTCTTCATAGAAAGTTATTTTAAGTAATTACATCAATTATTCAACTGAAATTTATTATTTTAATAATTAGAAATTTCTCATTTTAAATATATAAGTACTAAGACAAAAGAAATGGAATGCTTTGAATGATGAGGGAAAAATGAAGAATTATGGATCTTGTTATGGTTTAATAACCACCTAATAACCATGATTCTACATTCTTAATTCTTCATTAAAAAAGGTTCCTAACTTTTTTTCTAGTACTTAAAATACCCACGCTAATGAAAAAAGTAAAACTAGTAGAAGTAGCTCAACTCTCTGAAAAAACACCTGAAGCATTTCAAGTAAACGGTTTGGATCTAGTTGTTATAAAATATGATGACAATGTTTCTGTATTGTATGGAAGGTGTCTGCATAGGGGAGCATTAATGGCCGATGGATCTATAGTTGGTCATAATTTAATCTGTGGATTGCACGGTTGGGACTACAGATATGATACTGGAGTGAGTGAGTATAATAATGAGGAAGCTTTGCATAAATTCACCGAAATTATTGAAGACGGAATATTGTATGTTGATGAAGAGGAAATAGATGCTTATTTAGTAGCGTTCCCTCAACCTTTCAACAGAGATGAATATTTAGGTCAATATGCAGATACACATCCAGAGGATACAGAACCTTACACAGGTTATATTCGACAATTGGCAAAAGAGGGGTTAAGTAAAATTGGTAAGCATGGACCGTCTTCTTCTATGGGTGTGGATCGTAATACCTTGCCAAAATGGGAACAAATTCAGTTTCTTCCTGCCCAGCTCTCTAAACGCCCATTATTAGATGGGGAAGAAGTCACTACTACAACTGTGATCGGAAAAAAAGCGATAAAACCGCTTGTCCTTGATATACCTGTTTTTGTTTCAGATATGAGTTTTGGGGCACTATCAAAAGAAGCTAAAATTGCATTGTCGATGGGAGCAGAAAAGGCAGGTACAGGCATTTGTAGTGGAGAGGGCGGTATGTTGCCAGGTGAACAAGCTGAAAATTCTAAATATTTTTATGAACTAGCTTCAGGTAAGTTTGGTTTCTCTTGGGAGAAAGTAAAAAAAGCACAGGCATTTCATTTTAAGGCAGGGCAAGGAGCAAAGACAGGAACAGGGGGACATCTGCCAGGAAGTAAAGTAACGGAAGAAATCGCCAAAGTAAGAGGGTTAGAAAAAGGACAATCGGCTATTTCTCCTGCAGCATTTCCTGATTTTAAATCTGTAGATGACTTTAAAAAATTTGCCGAAGAAGTAAGAGAGAAAACAGGAGGAATTCCTGTAGGTTTTAAAATGGCAGCTTCAAGAATTGAAGAAGATATTGATTTTGCGTTAGCAGTTGGTGTGGATTATATTATCCTTGATGGTAGAGGAGGAGGAACTGGCTCTGCACCCAATATTCTGAAAGACAATATCAATGTACCTACAATACCGGCATTGGCAAGAGCACGCAGGCATTTGGATAAAGTAGGTGCAAATGATGTCACTTTAATAATTACAGGTGGTTTGAGAGTAGCAGATGATTTTGTGAAAGCATTAATGTTGGGAGCTGATGCCATCGCCATTTCAAATTCAGCAATGCAAGCCATCGGTTGTTTAGGAATGAGAGCTTGTTCTACGAATAACTGCCCCGTAGGTATTGCCACTCAAAAAGATCATTTGAGACAAAGAATAAATATTATGAAATCTGCTAATCAACTTTCCAACTTCTTTGAAGCTTCTACAGATCTTATGAAAGTAGTAGCAAGGGCCTGCGGTCATAATGATTTTAAGGGTTTTAATTTCTCAGATTTATCGACTTTAGATTATAAGATACACCAACTGACCAATATTAGATTTGCGGGGTATTAAGAGGTAAAATTAAGTCTATGAAAGTGATATATTAGGAAATACTCATTGCAGAAAGTAATAAAACTGTAGAAGATTGCGGTGTAATTTATTTCCCTCCTTCTTCTGTGAAATTTGAATACCTAGTGGAATCTGATTTTCGAAGTTCTTGTTTATTCAAAAATACAGCAACTTATTATCATATTAAGGTAGGAGAAAAAGAGTTTAAAAATGCTGTTTGGAGTTATAAAGATCCTGATCCTGAGGTAGATAAAATCAAAGGGTGTTTGGCATTTGCTGATGAGTTGTTGGAGCCATAAATAACAGTAGCCCATCATCATTAGCCCATGAATTAATTCATGGGTTTATGATGTTGGATATCTATTTTATATCAACTTCACATCAGCTGAAATTTCAAGCAATCCAGCACCTTGATGAGAGAATAATTGTTGATAGGCTTCCGATAGCTTTTCTTTATCAGTTACCTTAATTCCTAAAGCACCACAACTTTCAGCATAAGTGGCAAAATCAGGGTTTACCAAATCGGTCGCCCATTTATCCCAACCACCTGCTCTCTGTTCTTTAGAAATTTTACCTAGCTCATTATTATTAATAACAATTACTTTGATCGGCATATTGTACTTGACTAAAGTGGTAATTTCCGCAAGATATTGACACAAACCGCCGTCTCCAGCAACAGCTATAATCGGTCTGTCATCACCAACAGCTGACCATGCCCCCATACTTGCAGGTAGTGCAAAACCAATGGAACCAAGATAACCCGACATCAAAAATGTGTGCTCTTGGGTTTCAAAGTATCTCCCGAAAGAGTAAGCATTATTTCCAACATCCACACACATAATGGCATTTTTAGGAGCAGTTTGAGTAAGTTGAGAGAATATTTCAATGGAGCTAATACCATGACGATTATCTTCCAGTTTTCTTCTTTCTTTTTCAGCTCTCCAAATCGACCATCTTTCTGAAATTTCGTCTATTCTTGATATTTTATTCGATTTGAAATCATCCAAATTATCCAACAGTAATTCCACTGTTCTAGAAATTTCTCCATACACCGGAATATCAACAGAATGGAACTTTGCCAAAGCAAGTGGATCAAAATCGATTTGGATCGTTTTCAGTTTTGGAGTGATGCCCGTATGATTTGAAAATGAGGCACCAATGACAATCAACAAATCTGCTTCATTCATAAACCAAGAAGCAATAGGAGTACCACTTCGGCCTAAAACACCACAACCTAAGGGATGTTGATCAGAAATTTGTCCTTTTCCTTTAAAAGTCGTCATCACCGGACAAGATAAACCTTCCGCCAAAGTTGTGATTTTATCCATATCAAAACGTGCTCCATGACCTACGATGATAACCGGTTGTTGGGCTTCTTTGATGGCTTCAATTGCTTCTTGAAGACTTTCTTCAGGAGGAGCTATTTTGAGAGAGGCGATTCTTCCTTTTGGAGAAGAAGCCTTTTGATTTCCAGCAGGGATAGTTTGTACTTGATCCGGAAAGGTAAGATGGGAAACATCTCTGTTTAAAAGAGCATGTTTGATGGCGAGGGTCATCAATTCAGAATGCTTACTTTGGGATTCTACCCTTTGGTTAAAATCAGCTACATTTTGAAAAGTTCTGACTAAATCCACCTCTTGAAAATTTCCTGTTCCAACTACTTGTGTAGCCACTTGACCGGATAATGCTAATAAAGGTGCTCGATCCACTTTCGCATCCCATATTCCCGTAAACATATTGGTACTGCCAGGACCAGCTATTCCAAAACAGGCGGCAGGTTTACCCGTCAATTTTCCATAAGCTGATGCAGCAAATGAAGCCGCGCCTTCGTGCCTTACTCCAAAAAATTTTAGTTGTCCACTGTCCTCCAATCGATGAAAGGCATCTGCCAATCCCAAATTAGAATGGCCAACCATACCAAATACCCGATTTACTCCCCAATTGACCATAGTTTCAGCCATAATATCAGTGACTGTTGTTTCATGAGGAGCCTCTTCTTCTACTTCCACATAAACAGCATCATTCTCAATTTTGGTTTTAAAAGAAGCAAGACCATCATCAAATCCATCAGAATCACCACCGCAAGGGCTGAAATCCCAACCATGCCATGGGCACCTTAATTTCCCATTTTCGATAGAACCTTCTCCAAGCGGTCCACCTTGATGAGGACATTTATTGGTTATAGCATTAAATTTCCCCTCAAAATGTGTAAGACATAATTGTTGATGTCCAGCATCAACTGTCATTACTCTGTTTTCATTCAGTTGAGAAGTGTGGTCTAAAACTTTATACCATTTTTTTTGAGCCATGTGAAATAGTAGTTAAGTGGGTGATGAAGTAAAGCACTAAGGCATGTGATGTTACCACATGCCCTAATCCTCGTTATAATTTACTACTTTATTTCCTTTTTTTCATGTCTTAATAGACAAACCGGACAAGTTAAACTGTCTTTTTCTCTGATAAGTTGAATTCCCTCAAGGTTATTGACCATAAATTCTTTAATGAAAGAATAGTTCTCCTTATGATTATTGACATTGATCTGTTTATCTTCTCTTAATTCTCTAAACTTATTATCATATTCTTGTTTCCCCCAACAGTTCGGGCATAATCCCTTTGGCACTTGACCTTCTGTTTCTGATTTTGGCTTGCTAAAGAAATTGATTAATGAGTTGATAATGCTTTTGTTTTCTTTTACTTTGATGATTTCCATGATAGATAGATTTTTTATTGATTAGAGGTTAAATTTTAAATTTTATGGATCTAAGAATCCTGTTTTTGTCTTTATCTATTTATTGATGAATGTAATTCACCTCTTCAGTAGCATTATTTTTTTGACTTGTTTTTTGTTCATCTTGATGCTTACAGTAAAAAGCAATCAACGTCATAAAAATACCTGCGGCTACTAATTTTAGAATTGGACTTTTGATACAACACATAATTGAGATTTTTTGATTAAATAATAAATTGTTTTAAGCGACTTGATTAGTTTGAAAGAAATTTCCGAGTTTTTCTTCCCATGAGTAAGGGTTAAATTTCACTTTAAAACCTTCAATGTCTACCATTAGTGTCTCTGAGATGATTTTCCTTACATTATTGATACCTCCAAAGTCTCCCAAAAACCATAAAAACAGGCGGGTTATATTGACTGTATTTTTATCATTATCAAATGAAGTCTCTGCCTCAAGGAAGGCAACCATCGCCATTTCAAGTTGATTGTCGATGTCAATCGGATCATAAAACAGGATAGGAGGGCAACTTGTAGCACCGCAGTTTAATGCAAAGTGAATACGGTAATCTAAAGATACTACTGCCAATCTTTTGAGGACCTTTGAAGGGAACAATTGAGGAAGATAACCTAAACCATATTTGTACTTGAACCTTCTCAAAATGCCGTGTTCTACGTCGTCTAAACTAAATTCGTGTCCAGCGATCATAAATAATTTGATAGAATAGATTAGACTTTTTTCATGTCTGAAATTTCTTGCAAGGATTTGATAAAAAGCATTGTAAATGTTGATCCAGAATGCCTTCTTTCTATCCTCACTGTACAACTGTTTTTGTAATTCTGTTAGATCAATATGTTTTAAAGCAAACTCAAGTGTAAAAGTAGGCTTGTTTAATTTTACAGCACGAAGAAGATCTTCAGATAATTTTATAGCGTCGATTTTTTGAGAAACGTACATGATATTTGAATAGATTAAATTGATAAATAAATAGAGATTGTTGAAATTATTTTTTTGAGGCTTTTAATGTCTCCTCTAATTCTTTTGTAGAGTACACATGACTTGAAATCATTCTGAAGTTCGTTTGTGCAGCTGCATTTCCATCAAAACCAGGAACCTGTGCAGAGGCTGTAGCATCACCAATTACAGCTACCTCAAATCCGTCTTCAATTAGTTCACGCATATGAGATTCTACACATAGATTCCCTGACATTCCACAAAGAATTACTTTATCGATTTTCTTTTTTCTCAACTGTAAAGAAAGGTCGTTTTGTTCTGGTCCAAATATTTTATGAGGAGTGGCTGCAGTCACATAATCCTGCTCAATGTATTGCTTATAACGATCCAACCAATCCGCTCCAGAACCTTCAAACCCTTCCACTTTCAACTGATCTTCTCTATCAAACATGTGGATGTGATGCATCAATTCTTCAAGTGCACCTTCAAACTTCCATGAGTGATCGTGTTCATAATAATAATGTGGTGATACAAACACTGGCAACCCATATTCCTTCGCTAGTTGGAATATTTTTTCAAGATTTTCTACTGTATTATTCTCAGTAACACTATTTCCAACAACATCCCAAGCAACCCCTTCAGGACTTAAGAAATCGTTTTGTGGATCAGTCATTACTATGGCAGTGTATTCGTCGATTTCAAAACCAGGATCTGGTAATTGAGCACTGATAGAAAAAACGATGAATAAATTGCTTAACAAAAGAAGTGTAGTTTTGAATAGATTTTTCATGATAAATTGTTGAGATTAAAGTGAAGGGTGTATGATCTCACCCTATATATTTTTATATAGATTGAATATTAGATAACGATAAGTTGTATTCTTAATTATAAGAACAAGAACACTCTATTTTATATACCCATTATCTTGATAAGAAATAAACGAGCTGTCAATAGTAGGTGATGTAGATAGATGTAGAGTATTCATAATTTTAAAACTTAATGTTTGATGTCAATGGAAATACAAGAGGTGTGTCGTAGCTATGTAACTAACTGGTAAGTAGAGTTTTAAAAGTTTAAATATATATAAAAATTGATCATTATCATTAAAATAATGTCAAAATACTATAAGAATGCCAATATATTGGCAATTATGAGTCTTTGGGTTGTGAAGTTGTCCATTGAGGCTCAAAAAAATGAATAGTTGATGGAGAAATCTTCTATTTTTATTCAAAAACCGCCTAATATTAACATTAGTTTGGAATTAAACTTCCTTTTTCATATCTGGAGTTTGTCCACTAGGTAATTTACTTAATCATGTCAATTAAGAATAACTCCAATATTACATATAGAGCAATCCTCTACCTTTGTATCATCAATAAAACGCTCTCAATCACGATCACTCTCTACCTAACAATCTATTCATAGTGAATGATACAATGTGAATTGAAGGTTTGAAAAATTTATAACCTTAAGAAAAAAGAAAATGAACAAATTAGTAGTTTCTGTCTTTGACAATCAATCGAAAGCATTTGAAGGATTATCTGCAATTAAAGAGTTAAATAATAATGGTGATATAACGCTTTATGCTGCTACAGTTATCAGTAAAAATGATGAAGGTGAAATCACTGTAAATGAAAAATCTGACCAAGGTCCAATAGGAACAGGTGTGGGTATGCTGACAGGAGCATTTATCGGTATGTTCGGTGGTCCAGTAGGCATGGTTGCAGGAGCAATGGCAGGTTCTGTTGGTGGATTAATTTATGATTTTGATAAAGCGGGAGTTGATACTTCATTTATTGAAGAGGTTTCTGATGCTCTGGATAAAGGAAAAACGGCAGTGATTGCTGATATAGAAGAAGGTTGGAATGCTCCTTTGGATACCAAAATGCAAGAATTAGACGGTATGTTGTTCCGAAGAAATAGAGCTGAAATTGAGGAAGAACAATTCAATCGAGAAGCGGAAGCTATTCAAGCAGAGTTAGATGAGTTAGAACATGAATTAAAAGATGCCTCTGAAGAATCGAAGGAAAGTATAAAGCAGCAAATCGATAATGTGAAAAAGAAAGCAGTGGTTCTGGAAGATGTCATCAATCAAAAAATCATTGATTTGAAAATTGAAACAGAAGCAAAATCTTCTGAATTGCAACAACAGTTAGAAAAAGCAAGCGAGAAGAAACAAAAAAAAATAAATAAGCGTAAGGAAGATCTGGAACTGAAATTCAATAAAAGTTTGAAAAAGCTTTCAGAGGCATCCAATAAGCTTACAGAACATATTTCATAGTTAAGTTTGGGTTTGTTAATTTAGTTATTAAAAGGTAGAAGCGTGCTGAATTTTGTTCAGCATGCTTTTTGTTTGCCCTGCATGCAAACTATCCCGACAGCTTGAAAGAAAGCTGTTTCGCCCCTCGGAGGGAAG